>SFTH01000055.1 GCA_004563405.1 bacterium | reverse complement strand
GGAAAAGGCGTTCATGCGGCGGATGTCGGGAAAAGAGGCGCTGCCGGTTCCCCTCCATGCGGACGGGAAGCTGGCGGAGATCGTGCTGAAGGCGTGCGCGTACGCGCAGGAGGCGCGCTACGAAAGCCCGGCGCAGATGCGGCGGGCGCTGGAGGCGCTGCAGGCGAACCCGGAGGAGCAGGAAGCGCCCGAAGCGGCGCTGCCGTCCGGGGCCGAAGCACAGGGAACACCTTCGAATGCGGAGAAGACGCACAGCACGTTCGACGGCATATCGGACGCGGTATCCGGCCACGCGGAGGACGATCTGTGGGGCCGAGCTGCGGGCCCGGCGTCCAACCGGGAGGCCGCAAAGGGCGGCGCGCGGGATCGGGGTTTCGCAGACGAAGACGCTGCGGACGGGATGAAGCCCGCAAGGCCCGCGGACGCGAGGCGCAAAGACGGAACGCGGGACGAAAAGCCCGCGGACGCAGAGCGCAAAGATGACGCGCGGGATGAAAGGCCCGCAGGGGATACAAAAGCTGTAAATCCTGCAGGTGACGCCCGCGAAGTCGGGACGCAGAACGGGACCGGCGCGCCCATCGAAGCTGGCGGGCACAACAAGAAAGAGGCGGCGCGCCCCGAAGGCAAGTCGCTCTTCCGGCTGGCGCTGCCGCTGCTGCTGGGCGTGCTCGCCCAGGTCGCCTATGAGTTTTGCCACTGGAACCTTTCGGTCAAAATATACGGATACTGGTACAGCATTCCGGACACCGTGGTTCGCTTTGTCATTCTGGCAGCGGGCGCCGGCATCGGCGTAGGCGCTCTGTGCGTCCTGTCCAGAAAGCTGGGCAGCGGAGACGAGGCGGGCGCGTCCCGTGTGGCCGGAAACGGACTTCTGCTGGTCTGGGTGCTTTCGGTGTTTTTCGCAGTCGCGGGCTTTTTCCGCATTTTTATTCCGGCGGCGGAAGATATGGGCGGGTACCTGATATCAAGCAACGCTGCTGTGCTGATATCCATCTTTGCCTTTGTCCTGTTGCACAAGGTCTACTTCGAATGTCTGCTGATCGCCGGTGGGAGGCCCGGTCTGGCGATGGTTTCCATGCTGGTGGGCGCAATCCTCAACGCAATCCTCAGCATACTCCTCAATGCGCTCTTACCCGGGCCCAACAACCTCGTATATTCTTTTATGAACATCATCATCCCCGCTGCCCTCATGAACATCATCATCCCCGCTGCCCTCGCGGCGATCGTGGGGTTGATTCTGAACCTGCGGCTGAATCGGGAGCTGCGCCTGCGCATATCGGGCCTTCGTCCGAGCGCATCCGCGCTGAAGGCGCTCCTGAAGGCGGCGCTTCCGATGCTGCTTGTCTATCTCCTGCCCTCCCTCATGGTGTTCGCCTGCTTCCAGGTATTCCCCCGCATCTATGCAGCTTCAGCCCTCCCCTACCTGCAGACCCTCGTTCTGCTGCCGGTCATCGCCATGAACGTGGCGGCAATGACCGTCGCCGCCCGCGGCGCGGGCGCAGGGCGCAGAGAGCTCGCAGCAAAGGAGATGAAGAAGGGCCTGCTGTGCGCAGCCCTCCTGCTCGTCTGTTTCAGCATACTGTATTTCAAGTTCGCAATCAAAAACTGTTACGAATATTTCAGCGACCTTTTCGCCTCCATCTGTGTGTTCGGACCCCTGCTGAGCATCGCAGGAACGCTGACCTTTGCATCCTGCCTGCTGGCGATGGGACGCGGCGCGGCCGTCGCGGCGCTTGCGGTTCTGAATGGGGCGCTGATCCTCGCATTCGGATTCGGCAGCAGCGTGACATCGGGCGATGGCTTCCATCTTCTGTGTTCGGTAATTCTGACGGTTCTGGTACTCGCGGCCGGATTGGTTCTGACGTTGCGCGCATACCGGCGCGCGTTCTCCGAGGCGCCTGCGAAGGATGAAAATGCACACGGAGCGTGAGGAGAGGCATGGACAAGGGCTACTATCAGAAATATGAGCCGGTCTTTGGGGTGTGGAAGATCGCGGACCAGCTCGGAGAGGGGAGCTTCGGCAAGGTGTTCGAGCTGGAGCGGGAGG
>SFTH01000037.1 GCA_004563405.1 bacterium | reverse complement strand
CCACCTGTTCCCATACCGAACACAGAAGTTAAGCCTCAGCACGCTGATGGTACTTGGCTGGCAACGGCCCGGGAGAGTAGGTCGTCGCCGGATTCAATTTTTTTTGGACAGTCGCAAGACTGTCCTTTTGTGTACGGCGAAGCCACAGATTCTTCCCAAATGATAAGAGCGGAGGCGACGGCGCGACGGATCAGACGGTCAATGAGACCACGTCCGACAGTGCATCCAAGGATGAAAGCGCGCCTGCCGACTCCGGCGACGGCTCCAATAATGATGGGGACGGCACGACCGGCGACGGCTCCAACAATGACGACAACGGCTCTGACGACGACGCCCCTTCCGCTGACGATGGATCGGATGAAGCAGGAATCGCCCTTGCGTTCGCTGCCTATTCCACCACGTAATTGAACAACAGCGACCCCGACAGCTGCGAGCATCAGAATGTGACGACCGAGACCAGATATCAGCTATGAATCTGCGACCTACGCCAATGGCAACGCCAAGGGCCACACCGTGACCGGCCTAAAGGTCTATAACAAGGTGTGCCTGAACTGCAATCGAACCATTCAAAGCGTGTACACGACCGAGAGCAGCAGCGCGACGGAGGCCCATGAGTTTGTGGACGGCAAATGCACGAAGTGCGGCTATGTGAACACATGCACCCACGCGAAGAAGTCGACCTGGGAGAAATATGACGAATGCGTCTACTCCGACGACGGCGATCAGGGCCACAAGGTGACCACGCACGTGCTGACCGGCTACACGTGCCTCGACTGCGGCGAGAGCGTAATCCTCTCCCGTTCGGATGAGACGGTGATTATCGAGGCGCACAACTATCTGTGAACCCATCGCCACGGCGAAGCCCAATGCTGCTCCCACGGCGGTTTCCATCGTCGAACCTACGTTTGAACCCACCGTCGAACCCACCGCAGTTCCCGCGTCCGCACCCGTGTACACGGAGGTCGCGGCTTCCGAGGTCGTGCACGGCGTGAAGGCGGAGGACGAGACGCCCATGGCGGAGACCATGATGGCGGTGGCGAAAGCGCTGGAAGCGCAGGGCGGGACCACCATTACCAGGATCGTGAACATCGACAAGATCATCCTACCTGAGGAAATGGCGGCGCTGGAAGTACTGCCGGTGCGCGAGCAGCTGCTGGTCTTCCTGTCGGTGATCGGCTTCGAGGAGCAGGTGAATGCGGCGCTTGCGGCGGATGCGGACGGACTGTCCGCGGAGACGGTCGCGCTGAAGGAGCAGATCCAGAGCAGAATCGCAGCGATGGATGCAGCGGCCTACGCGGAATTTAAGGCGGCGCTGCTGGAGAGCTTCCCCCAGGAGGCCATCGAAATTGACGACGTGGAGTACAGCTTCTTCGTGCTGGAGCTGGAGGTGCGCACGGGCGACGAAGTGCGCTACGAGCGCTACGGCTTCCGCATGGAGGACGGCGCGTGGATTTTCACCCGCCTGGAGATTGGCAGATAAACGAATGTGAAACGGCGGAGCCGGGTCCCGAGTGGATCCGGCTCCGCTTTTGCTCCGGGAGGGGACGTTTCGGATGTGAAAACCGCATGGGCGCATCTGTGGGAATGAAGGACGGTAAATTGGACATATGGCGCAGAATTAACACATACGTAAACCGAAAGGCCGAAATATGACACATATCCTATTGACGGAAGCTGTCGCGCAGCCTATAATAATGATGTATTGTCCTGAATTCTACACATATATGAAGGGCTGGGAATGGAATGAAGATGGAATGGGGAAAACGAATACTGGCAATGTTGCTGGCGCTCTGCGTGCTTGCGGGCTGTGCAGTATTTGCCGAGGAACTCACGCCGGTCGCAAGCGCCCCGGTTGAAACCGCCGCAGCGGGCGGGACTGCCGGAGTAGACGCGACCACCGCAGCAGACGAGACTGCCGGAACGGACAGTACCACCGGAACGGACAGTACCACCGGAACGGACGGTACCGCCGGAACGGACGGTACCACCGGAACGGATGCGACCACCGGAACGGACGGTACCACCGGAACGGACGAGGCCACCGGTGTGAACGCGACCACCGGAACGGACGAGACCACCGGAACGGACGAGGCCACCGGTGTGAACGAGACCACCGGAGCGGACGGAACCGACGGCACGGACGAGACCAGCGGTACGAACGAAACCACCGGAGCGGACGGAACCGACGGCACGGACGAGACCAGCGGTACGAACGAAACCACTGGAGCGGACGGAACCGACGGCGCGGATGAGGCCGATGGCACGATGGCGAGGTTTGCCCTCGTGCGGAGCACGACGGTGGATCCGGACAGCTGTGCGCATGCCTTTGTAAACGGCGTTTGCCAGAAATGCGGCTATGAGTGCACGCATGAAAATGCGGAAAGCTGGGAGGCGGGGCTCGATCTCAAATGGGAGTCGAAAGGCAAGGATGGACATCTCCATTCCTTCTATCCCTGTGTGAATCACCAATGCCTGGACTGCGGCCATGAATGGGTCAGCGATATCTCCAGCGTAAGGTTTGAATCGCTGAATTCCCACGTCTACGTGGGCGGCGTCCGGGAGAGCAGCGTTTGCATCGAATGTGGTTATGAGAATGTCTGTGCGAATGAGCACGTTGAAACCTGGACCAATTATGAGGATGCAACGTACACGCCCAACGGCCAGGAGGGCCATATCATCAGCGGCTATCCCTACGAGGTCTTCTACTGCGTGGATTGCGAGCAGACCTGGTTCGGGGAGACGTCCACTGAGAAGTTAGAGGAGATGACCATCCACCACTTCATCGACGGCGTTTGCGAGGACTGCGGTTTCAAAAATGCCTGCGCGCATGCGAATGCGGATTCCAGGACCGAATACGCGAACGCGGAGTACACCGACAACGGCCAGGAGGGCCATACCGTCAGCGGCTATCCGTTCGAGGAATACTACTGCCCGGAGTGCGATCAGAACTGGAGCGATGCGCCGTCCGCTGAGAAGGTGGAAGTGCTGGTCAGCCACAACTATTTCAACGGAGTTTGCGAGGACTGCGGCCACAAAAACACCTGCACCCATGAGAATCTGGATTCCTGGATCGGTCACATGAACGCGGAGCACACCGCCAACGGCCAGGAGGGCCATATCGTCAGCGGCTATCCGTTCGTGGGCTACTACTGCCCGGATTGCGATGAGGACTGGTGCGACGAGCCGTCCGCCGAGAAGGAGGAGGTCCTGCAGCCGCATTACTTTGAGAACGGCGTGTGCGAGGCCTGCGGCTACAAAAACACCTGCACCCATGAAAATGGTGACGAATACATCGAATACAACAATGCGGCGTATTCCGATATCACGGAGCGCACCCATACCGTCCGGGGCTACGCGACCCACTATCTCTACTGCCCGGACTGCGATGAAACGGTTGAACTTGGCACGGATGCGGAACTGACCGTCGCCGTGCGGGAGCATAACTTCTGGAAGGGCTTCTGCCAAGAGTGCGGCTACAAAAACACCTGCACCCATGCGTTCACCTGGACGGACACCGACTATGAGGACGTGCAATACGCGCAGCTCAACGCCCAGGAGCATACCGTGAGCGGCTATAAGTGCACCTGGACGCACTGCCTGGAATGCCATGAGTCCATTCTGAACGAGCGTGAAAAGCAGATCAGCAGCACCACGGAGCGCCACATGTTTGAAAACGGCGTGTGCGTCCTGTGCGGCTACAAGAACAGCTGCGATCATTCAAAAAAGACCCTCTGGTATGGCTATGAAGACGTGGTATGCTCCAACATAGACGCGGATGGCCACGACGAGACCGGCTACAAGGTGACCGGTTACCAGTGCCACAGCTGCGGCGAGTCCTGGCAGGTGTCCCGTGCGGACAAGCCGGAAACGGTTCGCAGAGAGCACGACTTTATGGACGGCGTGTGCATGATGTGCGGCTACAGGAACAGCTGCGCCCATGAGAACACCAGCGTTGAAGAGCGGCCATACTATGTCGGCGACATCAAGATCACTCCCGTGGACGAAAGTACCCACAGCTGGACCGGCCCGAAGTGCCGCGCAACGACCTGCGATGACTGCGGCGAGGTGATTGACCTCAAGGTCATTGCCGTGGATGTGAAGTTTACCGAGGCGCACTGGTTCTTCGAAGATCTGGACTTCTGCCCGGATTGCGGCTATGAGAAGCCGACGGCGAAGCCCACGGCCACGTCCGCGCCGACGATGCCCGCGGTGACGGACGAACCCATTGCGACGGTTGCGCCCACCGCCGTGCCCACGGCGGAGCCGGTGTACGAGGAGGTCGCGGCCTCCGAGGTCGTGCACGGCGTGAAGGCGGAGGACGAGACGCCCATGGTGGAGACCGTGCTGGCGGTGGCCGAGGCGATCGAGGGCGAGAGCGCGAGCATCGGGATCGTG
The DNA here is from genome assembly GCA_004563405.1 of bacterium. Classification (GTDB taxonomy): domain Bacteria; phylum Bacillota; class Clostridia; order Christensenellales; family Aristaeellaceae; genus SFTH01. The sequence continues at coordinate 7,681 of SFTH01000037.1, read as the reverse complement.
AACGTCGAAAAGGTGATCCTGCCCGAGGAGAAGGCGGCGCTGGACGCGCTGCCGGTGCGCGAGCAGCTGCTGACCTTCCTGTCGGTGATCGGCTTCGAGGAGCAGGTGAACGCGGCGATGGCGGCGGATGCGGACGGACTGTCCGCGGAGGCGGTCGCGCTGAAGGAGCAGATCCAGAGCAGAATCGCAGCGATGGATGAAGCGGCCTACGCGGAATTTGAGGCGGCGCTGCTGGAGAGCTTCCCCCAGGAGACGATCGAGATCGACGGCGTGGAATACAGCTTCTTCGTGCTGGAGCTGGAGGTGCGCACGGGCGACGAAGTGCGCTACGAGCGCTACGGCTTCCGCATGGAGGACGGCGCGTGGATCTTCACCCGCCTGGAGATTGGCAAATAAAAAACGGGAGGGCCGCCGCGGCTTGCGGTGGCCCTCCATTGATGTTCAAAAATTCCCGGAGCGTGCGAGAGGGCCGCGCCCTTTCGCACTTTCGCCGTGGCCTGCAGAGGGCCCCGCTTCGCATGGACGAAACGGGGCCCTCTGTCGTTTGGCATGGCTGGAGCCCGGACGCTCAGAGCATGCCGGGGACCATGGGTTCGGGGCGGACGCAGGTGGAGTGGATCTCCATAAACGCCTGCCGGTCGCTGCTGGCCATGATCTGCTGAATGGTGTCCAGCACATGGTAGGCCATCTCCTTGGAGGCGCGGTTCGGCCGTCCCTCCAGTATGGCCGCGGCCATCTCCGCGGGGCCGACGCCCCGGCTGTCCCGGTCGAAGTCAAATCCGCACGCGAGCTTCACCGGCGCGGGCTGGGGCTGTTCCGCCGAGACGTTGGGCAGCAGCGTCACCTCGCCACCGAAATCGTCGGGGCAGGTCAGCTTCAGGATGCCGGCCTCGCCGTAGAGCAGGAACACTGCGCGGTCGCGCCGGATGCTGTCGCCGTTGAGGGAGAACACGCCGGAGACGCCGCTCTCGGTTTGCAGAATGGCGGAGACCTGACTCTCGTTGTCGTAGTTGAAGCGCTGGCCGCACTCCGGGGCGCCGAAGTCTCGGTTTTCGCGGATGGGGCGGTTGTTCTGAACGATGGCCGCCGTGCGCTGCATCGGCCCCAGCAGGCTCACCAGGGCGGTGAGGTAGTACACGCCGTAGTCAAAGCAGATGCCGCCGCCGGGCATCAGCAGGAAGTTGTACTTGCCCGCGAAGTAGTCCAGATCCCGGTTGGCGGAGACCAGGAAGGAGGTCACGCGCCCGATGCGGCCCTCGTCCACGGCCTGCCGCGCGGTCTGCAGCGCCGCGCCCAGGAAGGTGTCCGGGGCGGAGCCGAGGTACAGACCCCGCGCGTCCGCCAGCTGCACCAGCTCCCGCGCCTGGGCGGGGTCCACGGTCATCGTCTTTTCGGTGTACACATGCTTGCCCCGCAGCAGCGCCGCGCGAATCAGCTCGTAGTGGGTGGGCGCGGGGGTGAGGATGACCACCATCTCGATGGAGTCGTCCTCCAGCATCTCCGCGTAGGTGCAGGCGCGGATGCCGTACTTCTGCGCCTTGGCCTGCGCCCGTTCGAGGTGCTTTGCGCAGCAGGCCACCACCTCCAGGTTGTCGAAGCGCTGAATCATGTTGGTCAGATAGATGTCGCTGATGGCGCCGCAGCCCACCACGCCGGTTCGGATCGTCCTCCTGTTCACATTTTCGGCCTCCCTGTCTCTCAGAATTCAAAGCAGTCGCCGCCCTGACGGATCTCCGCGATGCGCGCCCGGTAGGGCCGGGCGCAGTCGCGCGCCTTCATCCGGCGGATGATGTCGTAGTCGCCCACCATGTGCATGGGGAAGATGTGCGCGGGCTCCAGCAGGCGCGCGAAGGCGTCGAAGCCGCGCCAGTACTCCTCGCCCAGCCGGGGGTCGAGGGGCAGAAAGGCCGCGTCGATGCGCAGCCCGCGCAGCTTTTCAATCTCCTCGTAGAAGCGCGCGACCTGCGCCCGGTCGAAGTTCGCGTCCTCGTGCCAGATCCACAGGTTGTGGTCTCCGGCGAAGTAGATGTGCCTGTCCTCGCACTCCACATAGAAGGCCACGCCCATGTCCGTGGAGCGCAGCGCCCGCACCGTCGCGCCGTTGGCCACGACCACGTCGTCCTTGTGCATGCGCGTGCAGCGGGCGAAGGCGTCGTCGCTCACGCCCATCCGCTGGCGGTTGACGGCGTTCAGGGTCACGTCGCAGCCCAGCAGATAGCGGGTGTCCCGCGCGCGCTCGCCGTAGGCGAACATCTCGGGCACATAGTGGTCCGGGTGGTGGTGGCTGGCGAAGGCCACGAGCTGCTTTCCGGCCGGAACCTCCGGCAGCTCTCCCCGATAGTAGTCGAACAGCAGGCAGCTCCGCTCGCCCTCCAGGAAGAAGCCGCTGTGGTCAATGTAGGTTGCGCGCATGGTGTCTTCTCTCCTTTGCTTCCATTATTATACCGCCCTGCGCCCGCGTCCGCAAGAGAAATTCTCCTTGTGCCCGGGTGCGGCCCATGCTATAATGGGAAAAAAACGATACGGAGTCGAAAACATGCAGAAGATCGCCCAGTTCATGAAGGTCAGCCGCGCCCGCTTCGAGGCGGACTGGCACTTCGACGCCCCCTGTCCCTACGACGCGCTGAAGTTGCCCCGGCGGGGCACGGCCGGTTCGGCGGGCTATGATTTCTTTACGCCCGTCGACATCCGCCTCGCTCCCGGCGAGAGCGTCTGCATCCCCACCGGCGTGCGCGCGCGCATCGACGAGGGCTGGGTGCTGACCCTCTATCCCCGCTCCGGCCAGGGGTTCAAGTACAGGCTCCAGCTCAACAACACCGTGGGGGTCATTGATTCGGACTACTTCAACGCCGACAACGAGGGACACATCCAGATCAAGCTCATCAACGCCAACCGGGAGGGCCGGGAGTTCGCCGTGGAGGCGGGCGCGGCCATCGCCCAGGGCGTGTTCCTCCCCTTCGGGATCACCGTGGACGACGACGCGTGTGCGGCGCGCACCGGCGGCTTCGGAAGCACCGACCGCCGCTGAGGAGGGCGCATGGAGAGGGAAAAGACGCCCCTTCGCGGCGTGAAACGCTTCTTTCTGGGGTATTTTCTGCTGCTGATCCTCGCGCTGACCTTCGTGGGCGTCATGGGCCAGCTGGGCTACCCTGCCCTGGACGCGAGCATGGTATACGCGCTATTCGGCCTGCTGGTCTACTCCGCGCTCATCGCCCTGGCGATCTTTCTGGTGCGGAAGGTGCGCGCGCGGGGACTGCGCATCGCAGCGGGTGCGGTCAGCGCGCTGCTGATCGCGGCGGTTGCGCTGGCCATGCTGGCGGCTTTCTCGCTGATGCTCGTCGCCGGCGTGTCCAAGCACTACACCACGCTCACCTCGCCCTCGGGGCGCGCGGTGGTCGTGCTTCGCAGGCTCAGCGCTGACGGGGAGCGCATCGAGGCCCGCTGCGCCGCCCGGGGCGAGCGCTGGACCCCCGAGTCGGCCTCGGCGGATGACCTCGGCTATCTCTATTCCGCGCACCCGCGCACGGCCCGCTTCTTCTACAATGCGAAGGTTCAGGCCGAGGGCGCGCTGGAGATCGGCTGCGCCAGCGACGCGCAGCTGATGTACGAATGGATGGACGGCGACGTGCTCTACCTCTACGTGGAGGACGCACGGCCCGGCGACGGCGGCGAGCTCACGCTGGCGCCCGACGGAGAATGACCGCGCAGAATCTATAGGAAACCGGCCCGCAGGGCGCTGAAATCATGCGTCCGGCGGGCCGGTTCTGTACAGTTGAACGAATGGTTAGCGATGTGCGTCCGCAGCAGAGGGCCAGACTTCAGCGCTGGATTTCCGTGCCCTATGACAGCGATGTTCGCGGGTGCGCCGGGCGCAATGCCCGATCCCGCGCGCCCTGTGGCAGCGGCGCGATGCTCAGCGCAATTCGCACCTGAGCCGCAGAATCTGTTCCTCGATGCGCCGGATGGTCTCCAGAAAAACGGCGTCCGGCTTTCCGCTGGGGTCGTCCAGCCCCCAGTCCTCCCGCCGCTTGCAGGGAAGGGACGGACACTGCACGTTGCAGCCCATCGTCACCACGACGTCCACCGGCGGAAGCGCGCGCAGCAGCTTGCTGCGTTGGCCCTCGGCCTCCATGTCGATCTGATACAGCGCCTTCATCAGGCGCACGGCGTCCGGGTTGATGCGCTCCTTCAGCTCCGTACCGGCGGAGTAGCTTTCAAATACATCTGCCGCCAGGCGTCGCCCCAGCGCCTCCGCAATCTGGCTGCGGCAAGAATTGTGCACGCAGATGAATGCGACCTTTGGCTTGTTCAAGCGCCATCCTCCTCACAATCCCAGCTTGCGAAGCAGCTTTTCAACTTCCGCAGCCTTCAGCACCTTGCCCATGCAGACCACCTTTTCATTGACGACAATCGCGGGCATGCGCATCACGCCGTAGGCCATGACCACTTCCATGTCGGTGACGTACTCCACCTCAACGTTCAGGCCCATCGCCTGTACGGCCGCTTTCGCATTTTCGTACTGCTCATGGCAGGACTTGCAGCCCGCGCCGAGGATTTTGATGCAGCCCGCACCGCCGGCAGTGTCACAGCAGCAGGTGGATCCTTCCGCCTGATCAACCGTGCAGCAGCAGCCGGAAGCGGCCTCCGCCGGAGCGTCGGAGCCACAGCAGCAGGAAGCCGCCTTATCCCCGGAGCCGCAGCAGCAGGACGGCTGCTTTTCTTCCGCTTTTTTCTTTCCCAATCCGAACAGACCCATGATTCATTCCTCCCGTATCGTCAATTTTGCATAAATGGATGCCGTACAAGTGTGCCTTTACATGAGCAGATATTGAATCGCGTTGAAGAAGTAGCCCACGAGGATGATGCCCGCGGTGCAGATCCCTACGAAGACGCCCAGCAGCTTCGGCTTCACGGCCTTGCGGAGCATGATCATCGAGGGCAGCGACAGGGTCGTGACGCCCATCATGAAGGACAGAACCACGCCCAGCTGCGCGCCCTTGGCCAGCAGCGCCTCCGCGATGGGGATGGTGCCGAAGATGTCGGCGTACATGGGAACGCCGGCGACGGTGGCGAGGACCACGCCCAGGGGATTGCCGGTGCCGAGGATTTTTACGATGAATTCTTCGGGAATCCAGTTGTGAATCACCGCACCGATGCCCACGCCGATCAGCACGTAGGGCGCGACCTTCTTTGCGGTGGCAACGACCTGTTCCCAGGCATACTTCATGCGGTCCGCAAAGCGCAATTCCTCCTGCGGTACGTCCATGGCGCGCCCCCTGCGGATGAACTCCTCCACCTGCGCCTCCAGGCGCAGCTTCTCGATCAGCGTGCCGCCGGCCACCGCGATCACCAGGCCCAGCGCCACATAGATGATGGCGACCCTCCAGCCGAAGATGCTCATCAGCAGCACCAAGCTGCCCAGATCCACCATTGGCGAGGAGATCAGAAACGAAAAGGTGACGCCCAGCGGCAGTCCCGCGCTGGTGAAGCCGATGAACAGCGGAATGGATGAGCAGGAGCAGAACGGCGTCACCGTGCCGAGGAGCGCGGCGATGCAGTTTGCGCCGAGGCCGTGAAAGCGGCCCAGAATTTTCTTGGTGCGCTCCGGCGGGAAGTAGCTCTGTATATAGGAAATGACCAGAATCAGGACGCCCAGCAGCACCATGATTTTGATGGTGTCGTAGATAAAGAACTGGATGCTGCCGCCCACCCGGCCCGCAGGATCCAGCCCGCAGGCCTCCACCGCGCCGCCAATCAGGCGGCTCAGCCACTTCATGCCGAGTATCTCGCTCTGAAAAAAGTCCCAACCAGCCCGCATCGCCTGCATAGCCGTCCCCTCGCCTTCCAATTAAATCGAGAAAATTCGATTTGATATGCCTGTAAAAAGCCATCTCCACCCACGGGGATGGCTCGCCGTCATTCGCAGCAGCTTTTGCCTGCGTCTTCTCCGGAGACCAGGGTCAGCTCCCGCAGCAGCGCAATGACCTGTGCGCTGCCCTGCGCGCTGATCCGGTAGTGCGTCCACTTGCCCTCCTCCCGGCCCGCGACGATGCCGGAATCGCAGAGGATCTTCAGGTGATAGGAGAGGGAGGACTGGGGCATTCCGAGCGCGTCGGTCAGTATGCAGGCGCATTTCTCGCCGCCGCGCAGCAGCTCCAGTATCTGCAAGCGCCGTGGATCGCAGAGCGCCTTGAAGATGCGCGCCTGCGCGTCGTACCTGTTCTCCATGCGTCCTCCTCAAATCAACTTTTCTTGATCTATTATAGGCCTCAAATCGAAAATTGTCAATGCGTTTAGGAAAGTTACTTCGCCGCGGTGCACGAAGACTTTGCGTAAGGGATGCGCGGCGCATGCCTGTCCGGCATCGCGCATAGCTTCCATCGGGGGGTGGTTGCGTGAAAAAGCTGAAATTCTGGGGCGCGGCGCTGGTGCTCGCGGGCATACTGATCCGGCCGGAGGCCTCTGTGGCGGGAGCGCAGCGGGCGATGCGGCTCTGGTGCGAGAGCGTCGCGCCGGCGCTGTTTCCCTTCTTGGCGCTGCTTCCGACGCTCACCGGGCCGGAGGCCTGCGCCGCCTATGACGCCGCGCTCTCCCGGATCATGGGGCCGCTGTTCGCGCTTCCGGGCGCGGCGGCGCCGGCGCTGTTCATCGGCATGATCTCCGGCTCGCCGGGCGGCGCGATTGCGGTGCGCAGGGTGGCCGGAGAGACGGGCATGCGCAGTATGGACGCCCGCCGCCTCGCCCTCGCCCTCAGCGGCCTGAGCCCGGCGTATCTGATTCTGGGCGTGGGGCAGGGACTGTACGGCTCTGCGGCGCTCGGGCTGCGCCTGGCGCTGATTCAGGCCTGCGCGCAGCTGATCCTGCTGGCGGCGCTGCGGTTCGCGCCGCACGGCGGAGAGGAGCGCATCCCGCCGCTGGCCGGGGAGGCGCGCGCACAGAATCCCGTGCGCGCGGCGGTGGAGGGCGTGCTGGCCATCAGCGGCTACATGGTGCTCTTCAGCGCCGCCGCCTGCGCCTTCGCGAGCTTCGCTGGAGAGTGGGCGGGCATGGCGCTGCTGCTCGCGGCGGACATGCCCTCCGGCCTCGCGGCGCTGGCGAAGTGGCAGGGCCCGGGGCGGCTGCTGATCCAGGGCGCGGCGCTCGGGTTTGGCGGACTGTGCATTGCGGCGCAAAACCTGGACGCCATGCGCGACCTCGGCGTGCGCGCCCGGGAGTATTTCGCCGTTCGCGGCGCGGCCGCGGCGCTCATCGCCTGTGCGAGCGGGCTGTTGTTCCGGAGCGTGGATTCCGGCGCAGAGGGCTTTGTGAACGGGGACCACAGCGCCTATGCGTTCTCCCTGCTCGCCGCGGGATTGCTCGCCCTGCCCGGCCTGATTTTCCTGACGCGGAATCTGTTTCTTAACATTCGAAGCCGCGCGACAAAAGCGCCATAATCCGCCAGATTTCCCAACATCTGGGGGTCTCGGAAAATGACTGTCACAACATGCAGTATGCAGAGAAAAACAGAGAAAAATTGGCGAAAACGCTTGACAAACGCACGGGGTTTTGATATAATAAATCCTGCGTTGAGCGAGAGCACAGCGCGACGATCCTTGAAAACGATACAGCGAAGAGTAGATCAAGAAGAAAGAACAGTCAGATTTCTGAGAGAGTAAACGCTTGGAACATCCGGGAGGCGTTG
>SFTH01000036.1 GCA_004563405.1 bacterium | reverse complement strand
CTTACTCATGATTGCGTCCTCCTTCAATGTAAGCATCCTTGCTCAATGAAATAAAAACAGAGCACAACGGACTACGACACAGCCCCTTTGCTCTGTTTGCTGGTATATTAGCAGATTCCAAAGGGCGTGTCAAGCGGTTTTTGCAATTTTCAATTGTTGATTTTTCGTTCCAAAGCCCAATGCTCCGCTAAATTCGATTATTTCCGATATATAGGCCACAAAAATGATGTTAAGAGAATAAAAAATTGCAAATTTGCAATTGACAGGAGAAAAAAGCTGTGCTATCATACACCCAATTTCATACGGGATGCGTTGAGGAAGAAAAGTAAGCCGGAGACACGCGGCACAGAGAGCGGGGGGCGCTGGAAGCCCCGCCCGCGCGCCGGACGAAAGAACACTTTCGAGCCCGAACCCAAAGCGCGCAGCGCGAGTAGGGGAGGCGTGCGTGGCGGCACGTTACAGCAGCCGGGGCTTGTCAGAGCCCGCTAAGAAGCAAATCAGGTGGCACCACGGAGCGCGGCATTCGTCCTGAAATCAGAGGACGGGCCGCAATACAATTCGGAGGTGCTTATTTATGTGTTCCATTTTCGGCGTTGAGAGCAAGAGCGTTTCCCCGGAGCTTTTGAAGGCGTGCTTCGAGCGCACCATTTCCCGCGGGCCGGACATGTCCGCGATGGTTGAGCTGCCCTGCGGCTACCTGGGCTTCCACCGCCTGTCCATCATGGGCCTGGACGAGCGCGGCATGCAGCCCTTTGAGCTGGACGGTAGCTATGTGGTGTGCAACGGCGAGCTCTACGGCTTCCGCCCCGTGCGCGAGCGCCTGAAGGAAAAATACAGCTTCAGGGGCGAGTCGGACTGCGAAATTCTGCTGCCGCTCTATCGGGAATATGGACTGGAGATGTTCAAGGCGCTGGACGCTGAATTTGCGCTGATCCTCTACGATGCGCAGCGGGGCAGCTTTGTGGCCGCCCGCGATCCCATCGGCATCCGCCCGCTCTACTACGGCAGGCTCTCCGACGGCTCCATGGCCTTCGCCAGCGAGCCGAAAAACCTGATGGGCCTGTGCGATAAAATTTTGCCCTTCCCGCCGGGATGCTACTGGGCGGACGGGGAGTTCGTGCGCTACGCCGATCCGGCGCATGTGGATCAGTTCGTGATGGAGGACGAGGAGACGGTGTGCCGGGAGCTCCGGCGGCTGCTGATTGCAGGCGTGGAGAAGCGCCTGGACGCGGACGCGCCGGTGGGCTTCCTGCTCAGCGGCGGTCTGGACAGCTCCCTGGTGTGTGCCATCGCAGCCCGGAGCCTGCCCCACAGGATCCGCACCTATTCCATCGGCATGGACGTGGACGCCATCGACCTGAAGTACGCCCGCAAGGTGGCGGACTTCATCGGCAGCGACCACACCGAGGTGATCATCTCCGAACGGGACGTGCTGGACGCGCTGGAGACGGTGGTGGAACTGCTGGGCACCTACGACATCACCACCATCCGCGCGAGCATCGGCATGTATCTGGTGTGCAAGTACATTCACGAAAACACGGACGTGCGCGTGCTGCTCACCGGCGAAATCTCCGACGAGCTCTTTGGTTATAAATATACAGATTTTGCGCCCGATGCGGCGGCGTTCCAGGAGGAGGCGGAGAAGCGCATCCGCGAATTGCACATGTATGACGTGCTGCGCGCTGACCGCTGCATTTCGGTCAACTCCCTGGAGGCCCGCGTGCCCTTCGGTGATCTGGCCTTCGTGCATTACGCCATGTCCATCGACCCCAGCCTGAAGATGAACCGGCACAACATGGGCAAGTTCCTGATCCGTCAGGCCTTTGCGGAGGACCACCTGCTGCCGGAGGAGATTCTGTGGCGGCAAAAGGCGGCCTTCAGCGACGCGGTGGGCCACTCCATGGTGGACGACCTGAAGGCGCTGGCGGAGCGCAGCTATACGGATGAGGAGTTCCGTGTCCGCTGCGAAAAGTACGACCATGCACGCCCCTTCACCAAGGAGAGCCTGCTGTACAGGGAAATCTTTGAAAAGTACTATCCCGGACAGTCTGCGATGGTGACCGACTTCTGGATGCCCAACCGCAGCTGGCCCGGCTGCGACGTAGACGATCCCTCCGCCCGCGTTCTGAAGAACTACGGCGACAGCGGAAAATAACGCGGGAAAAGTGTGCTCCCTTCCCGAAGCTACATTCGGGAGGGGAGCGCCTGAAGCTGCTGTGGGTGTTCTGTATAAATACAAAAGTGGATAAATATGCAGACAAGCGCGCACTCTGCGTTTCGACAGAGGGCGCGCTTAAGCATGTCCCGGGAAAATATCCGCACGATCCGGTGCCGCCCGGCGCGCTATCCGCGGCGCAGGGCGCGGGCGATGCGCTTGCGCAGGCCGGGGCGGGCGACGGCGGTGGACTGGAGCTCCAGCGGGTGGCGCATGTACCAGTCCTGCACGTCCAGCGGCGCCTCCTCCGCGCCCGCCTGCACGGGGAGGTAGCTGCCGTCGCTGTGCAGTCTGCGGGCCTTGAGGTTGTCCGAGAGCACGCGGTTCAGATACTCCGAAATCGCGTCCACGAGTTCCGGGCTGGTCACGGGACAGGCGATTTCCACACGCCGGGTCTGGTTGCGGGTCATGATGTCCGCGGAGGAGAGGTAGCAGCGACGGCTTTCGCCCTCGCCGAAGAGGTAGATGCGGGAGTGCTCCAGGAAGCGCCCCACGATGCTGGTGACCTTGATGTTCTCGGTCTTTCCGGCAACGCCGGGAATCAGGCAGCAGATGCCGCGGATGATCAGGTCGATGCGCACGCCGGCGCAGGAGGCCTCGGAGAGCTTGTCGATGAGGTCGCGCTCGGTGATGGAGTTGGCCTTGATGATGATGCGGCCCTCCTCGCCCCGGGCGATTTCGTCGTCAATCAGGCGCATGAGGCGGTTTTTCATGGCGTTGGGAGCCACGAAGAGCTTTTCATAGTCTCCGTCCAGGGAACCGATGAGGATGTTCTGGAAGAAGGTCACCGCATCCTGCGCAATGGCGGGATCGGCGGTCATCATGCAGAAGTCCGTGTAGAGGGTGGAGGTCTTTTCGTTGTAGTTGCCGGTGCCGATCTGGGTGATGTAGGAGAAGCCGCTCTTCTCCCGGCGGGTGATGAGGCAGATTTTGGCGTGGCACTTGCAGTTCTCCGGGCCGTAGATGATGCGGCAGCCGGCCTCCTCCATCTCGCGGGCCCACTCGATGTTGTTCTGCTCGTCGAAGCGGGCGCGCAGTTCCATCATCACCGTGACCTCCTTGCCGTTTTCCGCCGCCTCGCAGAGGTACTTGGCGATGGCGGAATTGTGAGCCAGGCGGTAGATGGTGATCTTGATGGACAGCACCTGCGGATCGGCCGCGCTCTGCTTGAGCAGATCCAGGAAGGGCTGCATGGACTGATAGGGATAGAACAAAAGCACGTCCCGCTGCTGAATCTGCGTGCGCATGGGCGTCTCCCGGTCGAGATACGCGGGCCACACCGGCGCATAGGGCGGGTAGTACATCTCCGGCGCGCAGCTGTCCAGCATGTAGGCATAGCTGAGCTTGAGGGGGCAGGCGCAGCTGTACACCTGCTTACCCTCCAGCTTCAGGAAGCTGGCGAGCATCTTGGCCAGCCGGGGCGCGTTGCCCTGCAGCTCCAGGCGCACGGGGGCGAGCCGCTCCCGCTTGTGCAGAAGCTTGGCCATGTAGTTCAGAAAGTCCGGGTTGTCCTCGTCAAACTTCTCCTCGTCGAGGCTGATGTCCGCGTTGCGGGTGACGGAGATGACCGCAGATTCCTCCACATCGTAGATCTTAAAGATCTTCTTCAGGTGGCCGGCGATCACTTCCTCCGTGCGCACATAGCGCAGGGGGGTGCCGGGCATCATCAGTATGGGCGGGACGGACCCGGGCACGCCCACGACGCCCAGCAGGCTCTTGCCGTGGGCGTTCAGCAGCGCCGCGGCGTAGAGGCCCTTGTTCTTCAGGTGAGGGAAGGGATGGTTCCGGTCGATGATCTGGGGCGAGAGGATGGGGCGGATGTACTCCTTGTAGTAATCGTTCACATAGCCCCGCAGGCTCTCGCTCAGGCCGTCGTAGGTCAGCTCGGTGACGCCCTTCGCGGCCAGCTCCCGGGTGAGCTCCCGGTAGATTTCGTCCCGGCGGACGATCAGCGGGCGCACGGCATCAAAGACCTTGTCCAGCTGCTGGGCGGGGGTCATGCCGCTCTTGTTTTCCACGTCGTCCGGGGCGATGACGTTCAGGTCGAACAGGCTTCCCACGCGCACCATGAAAAACTCGTCCAGATTGCTGGTGAAGATGGACGCGAAGCGCAGCCGCTCGATCAGCGGCACGGTCCTGTCCGCGGCCTCGGCCAGCACGCGCTCGTTGAACTTCAGCCAGCTCAGCTCCCGGTTTTGCGTATAGCTCAGATCCCATTGTTGCGCGTTGTGCACGTTGGTTCTCCTCCTCGGGCGTCCGCCCGCGCTGTGAGTGGATGACGCGCAGGGGCGCGCCGGGGTTTGCAATCATTATACCCAAAAATTTCGACAAATTCAACCGCAAATCAACAGGCTTTGCGCAAGTTTGATTCAAATATTTGGGCGAAAATTTGGACTTGTATATCTCGCTGCGATGCGGTATAATGTAAACAGTTGGAAAAATTTTGGTTTATTCCGCATACATTTCATCTGGTAAGGAGGACGCCCCATGATACGAATCGGCATGTTGACCAGCGGCGGCGATTGCCAGGCCCTGAACGCGGCCATGCGCGGCGTGGCAAAGACGCTCTTTAATTCCAAGCAGGATGTGGAAATCTACGGTTTTCTGGACGGCTATCAGGGCCTGATCTATGGAAAGTTCCGCCTGCTCACCTACAATGATTTCTCCGGCATACTCACCAAGGGCGGCACCTTCCTGGGCTCCAGCCGCACGCCCTTCAAGACCATTCAGGATCCCGACGCCAACGGCCTGGACAAGGTTGCGGCCATGAAGCAGAACTACTACAAGCTGCAGCTGGACTGCCTGGTGATTCTGGGCGGCAACGGCACCCACAAGACCGCCAACCTGCTGCGTGAACAGGGCCTGAACATCGTCACCCTGCCCAAGACCATTGACAACGATCTCTGGGGCACGGACATGACCTTTGGTTTCCAGAGCGCCGTGGATATCGCCACCGACGCCATCGACTGCATCCACACCACCGCAGCATCCCACGGCCGCGTGTTCATCGTGGAAATCATGGGGCACAAGGTGGGCTGGCTGCCGCTGAACGCGGGCATGGCCGGCGGCGCGGACATCATCCTGATTCCCGAGATTCCCTATGACATCGACAAGGTGTGCGACAAGATCCGGGAGCGCCACGAGCGCGGCAGCCGCTTTACCATTCTGGCCGTGGCGGAGGGCGCAATCAGCAAGGAGGACGCGGCGCTCTCCAAGAAGGAATACAAAAAGAAGCTGGAAAAGCGCAAGCATCCCTCCGTATCCTATGAAATCGCCGATCAGATTTTCAAAAAGAGCGGCTATGACGTGCGCGTCACCGTGCCGGGCCACACCCAGCGCGGCGGCAGTCCCTGCGCCTATGACCGCGTGTTCGCCAGCCGCCTGGGCAGCGAGGCCGGCAAGCTGATTCTCAACGGCGAGTACGGCTTCATGGTGGGCTACAAGAACCGGGAGATCGTGAAGGTTCCCCTGGAAGACGTGGCCGGAAAGCTGAAGATGGTGGATCCCAAGGCCAGCATCATCAAGGAGGCCAAGGCGCTGGGCATCTGCTTCGGCGACTGACGCAAATGCAAACCGGCGGGGCGCGCGCCGTCCCGCCGGTTTGCGTGGAAGGCGGAAAGAGACGGCGGCATCGGATGTGTTGCCGCTGTTGTTGTGCGTTGGATGCGCGTGCGCGGGGAAATGGGGAACCGTTCCGCCTGCGCACGGCGCTGTCCTTGCACTCTTTATTTCGCCTTTTACGCAGATGAAACGCAAAAACAAAGCGCCGTGCTTTGACATCGCGGCGCGGCCGTCGTATAAATACTCTTGAGGAGCGCCTCCGGGCGTGCCCAACATCAAAGGAGGAGACTATCATGATTCGCAAGACCGACGAATTTACGCCCCGCACCAACGCGCGCGGCGGCGTGGGCACCATTGAATTCCATACCCTGCTGACCCCCGAGGAGTGCGCGGGCAAGGTGACGCTCTGCTCCCGCATCGTGCTGCCGCCCCACACCTCCATCGGCTATCATCCCCATCCCAACGATGTGGAATACTACTGCATCCTGCGGGGCGAGGGCGTGTTCACCGATGAAAACGGCGTGGAGAACGCGGTGTCGGACGGCGATGTGTGCATGATTCTCAAGGGGCAGTCCCACGGCCTGGCGAACAATTCCGACGCGCCGCTGGAGATGCTCGCGCTGATGGTGGAATGAGCGCCCCGGGCGGAGGCGCGCAGCTGCCGCTGGCGTGGAGAATCGTTCGCACGCTGCTGGGCATACTGCTGGTCTACGGCTCGGTGGCCTTCGCCATCAAGGCGGGCGTGGGCGTGCTTCCGGTGGACGCGGCCATCGCCACCGTGGCGGATGTGATCGGCATGAAGGTGGGCACCTTCTCGATGCTGTTCCACGGCAGCTTCTTCCTCGGACAGGTGGCGATGGAGGGGCGCAGCATGCGCAAGGCGGAGCTGATGCAGATCCTCTACATCACGCTGGACGGTTCGGTGCTGAACTTCTTCCTCTACACCGTGCTGCGGGGCGTGACGTTTTCCTTCTATCCGCTTCGGCTGATCGTATGTGTGGTTGCCTTTCTGGTGAGCGCCTTTGGCTGCACGATGGTGCTGGAGACGCACCTGATGCGCACGCCCATGGAGGGTTGCATCCAGATGATTGCGGAGCGCATCGGCACCACCCAGGGGCGGCTGCGCCAGGGCATCGACGTGGCGCTGGTGTTCGTCAGCGTCGCCCTGACGCTGATCTTCCACACGGAATGGACGCTTCGGGAGGGCACGGTGATCGCTGCGCTGATCTTCGGCCCGGCAATGGATTTCTGGCGCAGGCGCGTCTTTGCGCGCGGGGAAAAATAACCCGGGCTTTGCGCCGGAAAGCGCCGCTTTCTCTTGACAAGCGGCGCGAGAACATGCTATACTTATGGAAATTGATCGCTCGTCCGGCGCAGTTTCCACCGGACGCCAATAGAATGGAGAGATTGTGATGAAGAGAATTCAGACCATCAATACCCGCGACCTGAACAAGAGCGCCGTCACCGGTGGCTGCGGCGAGTGCCAGACCTCCTGCCAGTCCGCCTGCAAGACTTCCTGCGGCGTCGCCAACCAGAAGTGCGAGAATAAGAACAAGTAAAACAAAGGCTTTCGGAAATGCCGCCCTCACCGGCGGCATTTTTGATGTGCGGGAGGATACGCATGGTACATCAGTACAAACTCAACGGCTACAACATTGTTTTGGACATGGCCTCGGGCTCGGTGCACGCAGTGGACGAGGTGGCCTACGACGTCATTGATCTCTACAAGCAGGCGGACGAGGCCGCCCTCGTCTCCACCGTCGCCGCCCGCCACGGCGTGCGCGAAGCAGAGGTGCGGGAGTGCCTGGAGGACGTGCGGACGCTGGAGCGGGAGGGCAAGCTCTTCTCTGAGGACGCCTATGAGGGCATGGCCTTCGATTTCAAGAAGCGCCCCGCGGTGGTCAAGGCGCTGTGCCTGCATGTGGCGCACACCTGCAATCTCAACTGCTCCTACTGCTTCGCCAGCCAGGGCAAGTACCACGGCGAGCGGGCGCTGATGAGCTACGAGGTGGGCAAGCAGGCGCTGGACTTCCTGATTGCGAATTCCGGCAGCCGCCGGAATCTGGAGGTGGACTTCTTCGGCGGCGAACCGCTGATGAACTGGGAGGTCGTGAAGCGACTGGTGGCCTACGCGCGCACCCAGGAGGGCATCCACAACAAAAATTTCCGCTTTACGCTGACCACCAACGGCATGCTGATCGACGACGACGTGATCGACTTCTGCAACCGGGAGATGAGCAACGTGGTGCTCAGCCTGGACGGCCGCAGGGAGGTGCACGACCGCCTGCGGGTGGATTACGCAGGGAAGGGCAGCTACGAGCGCATCGTGCCGAAGTTCAAAAAGCTGGTGGAGGCCCGGGGCGGCAAGAATTACTACATGCGCGGCACCTTCACCCGGCACAACCTGGACTTCACCAACGATATCTTCCACATGGCGGATCTGGGCTTCACCGAGCTGAGCATGGAGCCGGTGGTCTGCGCGCCGGACGATCCCGAGGCGCTGCGCGCGGAAGACCTGCCGGTGCTCTTTGAGCAGTATGAGATTCTCGCCAGGGAGATGATCAAGCGGAAGAAGGAGGGCCGGCCCTTCACCTTCTACCACTACATGATCGACCTGACCGGCGGCCCCTGCATCTACAAGCGCATTACCGGCTGCGGCTCCGGCACGGAATACATGGCCGTGACGCCCTGGGGCGAGCTCTTTCCCTGCCATCAGTTCGTGGGCGATCCCAAGTACAGCCTGGGCAACATCTGGGACGGCGTGACCAACGAGGCCGTTCGGGATGAATTCAAGCTGGTGAACGCCTATGCCCGCCCCGAGTGCAAGGACTGCTGGGCGAAGCTGTATTGCTCCGGCGGCTGCGCGGCCAACGCCTATCACGCCACTAGCAGCATCCGCGGCGTGTATTCCTACGGCTGCGAGCTGTTCAAGAAGCGCATGGAGTGCGCCATCATGATTCAGGTGGCTGAGCAGCTGGAGGCGGAGCAATGACCACCCCCATCCGGGATTTTGTCGAAAAATATGCCGCGTCCAATGCCGCTCGGCTGCACATGCCGGGCCACAAGGGGCGCGGCCCTCTGGGCTGCGAGGCGCTGGACATCACCGAGGTGTCCGGCGCCGACGCGCTCTACGAGGCGGAGGGCGTGATTGCGGAGAGCGAGCAGAACGCGACTGTGCTGTTTGAAACCGGGCGCACCCTCTATTCCACCGAGGGCTCCTCCCAGTGCATCCGCGCGATGCTGTATCTGGCGCTGACGGGCGCGGGGGCAGGGGAGGCGCGCCCGCTGTGCCTGGCCGGGCGGAACGCCCACAAGTCCTTCCTCTTTGCCGCCGCGCTGTGCGATTTTGACGTGGAGTGGCTCTGGCCGGAGGAGGAGGGCGGCTCCGTCTGCGCCTGTTCCATCTCGCCGGAGGGACTGGAGCGCGCCATGGACGCCCTCGACCGTCGCCCCTTCTGCGTCTATGTGACCACGCCGGACTATCTGGGCGGGCAGCTGGATGTGGGCGCGCTGGCGAAGGTCTGCCACGGGCGCGGAATTCCGCTGCTGGTGGACAACGCCCACGGCGCGTACCTGAAGTTTCTGCCGGGGAGGCGGCATCCCATGGAGCTGGGGGCGGATCTGTGCTGCGATTCCGCCCACAAGACCCTGCCGGTGCTCACCGGCGGCGCGTATCTGCACATCTCCGGCGAGGCGCTTTCCCGTTACGGGGAGGGCGCGAAGCGCGCGCTGGCGCTGTTCGGCTCCACCAGTCCGTCTTATCTGATTCTACAATCCCTGGACTGCGCGAACGCCGCCCTGGCGGCGGACTTTGCCGCGCGGCTGGCGGATTGCTGCGCGCGGGTTGCGGCGCTGAAGGAGGCGCTTCGGACGCGGGGTTTTGACGTGCTGACCACGGAACCCGCGAAGCTGACGCTGCGCACGGACGGCCTGCGCGCGGCGGAGCTGCTGCGCGCGGCGGGCGCGGAGTGCGAATACGCGGACGCAAACCACCTCGTGCTCATGTTCTCCCCGGACAACGCTGCGGAGGACTACGCCCGCGCGGCGCGTGCGCTTTCGCGTCCGCTGGCAGTTCCGGCGATTGAGGCGGAGCTCCCGCGGCGCACCGAGCAGGTGATGTCCATTCGAAGTGCCATGTTTGCCCCTGCGGAGCAGATCGGCGTGGAGGAGGCGGAGGGGAGAGTGTGTGCCGCGCCTACGGTGTCCTGTCCGCCCGCCGTGCCCATTGCCGTCAGCGGCGAACGCGTGACGCGGGCGCACATCCGCGCGCTCCGGGCATACGGTCTCAAGGAAATTGCCGTGGTGCGTAAGGAGCGGAAAATGCGGTGAACGAAAGCCCTGCCGCGGGGCTGCGCATGCGCATGGGCGGGCAGAGTTGCGCCTGCCCCGGCTGCTGTACGGGCGGTTTTGCGCGGCACGGCGGAAACCGGCGGAGTGCAGACGCCCAAATGCGCCCGGATTCTTGACAGGACGGCCATTTCGCATTATAATATTTTTATAGAAACGATAAGGAGAATGAGATGGGTACGATTTGTATTTTGCTCGGGTTGATCATCCTGATCGCGTTCACGGGGGTCGGTTTCTTCGCCTCCAATCTGGTTCTGTCCAATGAACTGTACATGTCTCTGCTGGCAATTACCGACAAGACGTCGGTGTATCTGGTCGTCGTGGGCCTGTGTGCCTTCGTCGGTTTGTTGATCTGCCTGTCCCTGGTGATGAACGGCCTGATCTACAACCGCGTCCTCAAGAACAACGCGATGCTCAAGCGCATGACCCGTCACTGATCGCGGCGTTTCGCCGCCCTGCTGAAATGGCGGAATCGGCAGACGCAGCGGACTTAAAATCCGCTATTCGAAAGAATGTACGGGTTCAAGTCCCGTTTTCAGCACCACACAAGGACTGAAACCTGAATACGAGGTTCAGTCCTTTCTTTATAGCTTCCGTAGGTGTCTTCTGCGGGGCGACGGATGCATCCCGTCGCTGTTGTTCCATTCTGAATTCTGATGAAAAACATGCGCGCTGTCCGGCCGATAGCAGTCGTAAATTCCGGCGGAGCGCGTCTCCGGCCTTGCGCGGGCCGATACAGGACTACACAGAGGAGGAAACAAGAATGAGAAGAGTATTCAGGCGAATTGGCGCGGTGATACTGGTTCTGTGCCTGCTGATATCCATGCTGTCCGCGGCTGTACTGGCCGAAGATGGCAATTCACCGGGAGGCAATCCGCCGGAAAGCAGCGATGCGTCGGACAACAGCGATGCGTCCGGAAACGGCGGTGCGTCGGATAACGTCGATGCGTCAGATAACGGCGATGCGACCGGAAACGGCGGTGCGTCGGATAATGTCGATGCGTCGGATAACGGCGATGCGTCGGACAACAGCGATGCGACCGGAAACGGCGGTGCGTCGGATAACAGCGATGCGCCGGATAACGGCGATGCGACCGGAAACGGCGGTGCGCCGGATAACGGCGATGCGATCGGAAACGGCGGTGCGTCGGATAACAGCGGTGCGTCGGATAACAGCGGTGCGCCGGATAACGGCGATGCGTCCGGAAACGGCGGTGCGTCGGATAACAGCGATGCGCCGGATAACGGCGATGCGTCCGGAAACGGCGGTGCGTCGGATAACAGCGGTGCGACCGGAAACGGCGATGCGTCGGATAACAGCGATGTTTCCGGAAATAGCAATAAGCTGAGAAGCGGCGGTTCGTTGGAAGACGGAACCGAAATCACAGGTGAAATCAAATACAGCGCCAGCGACTACTCAGGCGTATACGACGGCAAGGCGCACTCGATTTCGGTGAGCGTCACCTCGCCGGAGGGCGCAAGCGTGAGCTACGCCTATCCCACAGATGGCACGTACAGCCGTCAGAACCCCGCGTTCACCAATGCAGGGAATTACAAAGTCGCCTACAAGATTGAAAAGGAGCTTTACGAAACCGAAACCGGCATCGCGACCGTGGTCATCGAGCGGGCGGACGTGAGCGACGTGGTGGAATCCAGTCTGAAGAGCAGCTTTACCTATGACGGCAACCCCGTGCAGTTCGCACCCTTCCACGAAGGCATTGAGGCGTGGGAGCTCAGCTACTCGAATGACGATGGCGATCTGGACGCTGCTCCCAGTGCGCCGGGCAGATACAACGTCAAGATCGTCGGCAGCGGCCCCAACCATACCGCTGTGATCTTCCATTCATTCACCATCGATCAGGAGGAACAGGTGGATGAGACGATTCAGTACAGCGCCAGCGGCTACAGCGGAACCTATGACGGCCAGCCGCACTCGATTTTGCTGAATGTGACCACTGAGGGCGCAAGCGCGACCTACGCCACCTCCCAGGACGGCGAATACACCGCTACGCTGCCCAGTTTTACCGAGCCGGGCGAATACACCGTCTGGTTCCGGCTGGAGAAGGAGAACTATGCGACCGTCACCGGCTCCGCCAGCGTGACCATCACGGAGCTGGGCAGGATCGAGTACACGGTCAGCGACTACTCCGGCTACTACGACGGCGCGGCGCACACGATT
>SFTH01000021.1 GCA_004563405.1 bacterium | reverse complement strand
GTCGTGGACATTGCCGGGAGTGACCTCCGTCTCCAACACGTAACCGCGCTTGTCGCAGACGGTATGCGCCTCGTATGCGAAGCTCTTCTTGTGCTCGCCAAAATTCCCTGGTCAAGGTATAAATATGGCTCGTACCGAAAGCTTTCCCTTGATTCCGGGCCCCAATTCGTCTATACTGAAGGGAATGAGATTGTGCACATTGAAAGCCCAATGGCGAAGGGAAGCAAAATGATGGAGAAGAAATTTGTTGCATTGTGCGTGCTGCTGGCGATGCTGTGCGCGTGTGCCACGACGGCTCTGGCAGCGCAGGAGTACTGCATTCCCGACCCGCGCATCTACTTCGGCGTGGAGGCGAATGAGAGCGGCGTAAAAACCGACGAGCAGTGGATGACCATCAAGTTTGAAACGCAGGAGGAGTGCAACCGCGCGTTCCGGGAGTATGCGGATCTTCTGATGGAGGGCCGCTTTGGCTTCCGGGTCGTTACGAACGACGGGGATCGCGTGCTCCTGGACTGCTCCGGCAGCATCCGGAAGATCGAGGATCTGAAGAGCAAAGGCAACTATGTCGTCAAGCTGACAAACTTTAGCGAATATGGTGCGGCGATCCAGATCAACGTGAGCCTGGACGTGGCGCTGGAGGACACGGGGGACCGGCTCGACATGGCCTACCGCACCGTCGCGCCGAAGAACAGCGGCAACACAGGGTCGTCGGGCAGCTCCTCGGATCAGGATTGCAGCTGGTGCGGCGGCAGCGGCAATTGCAGAAACTGCGGCGGCAGCGGACGGGAGTACAACTGGCTGTCCGGCACGCGCGAGTATGTGAATCAGAATTGCCGGGATTGCTCCAGCACGGGTCGCTGTTCCTGGTGCAGAGGCTCCGGGAAGCAGTAATTCTCTCTGAAGGAAAGCATGACAAAGTGCCCCGTTTACCGATTCGGTCGGTAGGCGGGGCGTCGTTTTGTCTGTCCGGAGACAACAAACGGTTGTGGACGTTTATTCAATCGTCAAAAACAGTAAGAGCGCTCCCACAGTGGAGCGATTGAAAACATGCGAAATGTCTGGCATTTTTCCCGATTGCAGAATGAGAATCACAGCTGTGAAAAGGTCGGATTTCAAACGCGTTATTGTTTGAAATCCGACCTGGTCTGTTTTTGCCCATGCGCCGGATGGAGCCGTCAGGGGCGCGATTTCCGATTCAAACCGGAAACCTCACCATTTCTGCCGGTACCATTCACATGCGCGCGATCCCGGAAAATGTGGCGCTCATTCGGGTTCGGTTGCCACGACCCGGTACAGGCCTTCGCCCGCATAGGGCGCCGTCAGCGCATAGCGTCCGGCAACGGTCGGCGTCGCGCTTTCCTCTGCGCCGCCGTCCCCGGAGACCGTCGGCGTCAGAACGAGGCTGCTGTCGAGCAGCTCGCTTTCCTCCCCAGTCTCCCGCGCGATGGCGTAGAGTTGATCGAATGTGCCGATATTCTCCTCCGTCACCTGCGAATTCACATCCAGCATGACGCACAGCGTATCCATCAGGCCGGAGACGTTCAGGTCCAGCGCATCGCAGTGCAGCCAGACGGAGATTTCAAAGCCCTGTGCGCCGTCCTCCAGCGCCACGGGGGCGATGCGCACCTCCAGATTGAAGCGTTCATAGGCCGCGGTGCTCAGCGCCGGTTCTTCAACCGCGCTCCAGTCGCCCTGCAGGATTTCGTCGGTGATCTCCTCGCCGGAGAGGACCAGCGCCATCAGCTTCGCGACGTTGCCGCCGGTCAGCTCGGCGACGTCCATGCTTGCGGCTGCGCTGCCGTTTTCAAAGGCCAGCTTGCCAATCTTATTCTCCGGCATCGCCTGCTGAAGTTCGACCAGCTGCGCGGCGTTCAGAATCAGGCTGCGCTGCGCGACTTCGCCGTCCTCCTCCTGGCTCGCGCAGATCAACAGAGTGTTTTCCTCCGTCTCGCCGCTGACCAGCACCGGAATCTGTTCGTAATCGACGGGGTTGTACGCCGCGTCGAATACCAGAGAAACCATGTCGTTCAGGTATTCCTGCAGCTCCGCATCGCTGATGGGCGCGATCGACGGCGCGGGCGTCGCCGCGGGCGCCTCGTTGATGGTGAAGTGCACGCTGCGCCTGCCGCTGAAGTTGCCCTTACCGGTGACGGTGATGGTCGCGCGGCCCGGGTTGATGTTGTTCGAATAGCTCAGTTCGTAGTCCGTTCCCTTCGCGAGCGTCGCGCCGCCGAAGCGCAGCGTCAGGGCCGGGCGAAGCTCCGCGCCGGTGTAAACCTGCGCGCCCACGCCGGAGACTGAGACCGCCGCGTCCGCGATGTCCCGCGAAGTGATGGTCAGCGTGCCCAGCAGCGCGTCGAGCACATAGTTCGGGTTGTCGCCCGGTTTGAGTTCGTAGGCGTACTGGCCCACGCCCTCGCCGCTCCTGCGGCTGAGGCTGTACGCGAGCGCGTCGCCCTCCAGCAGACCGGAGGTGGAAACCTTCGCCGCCGGGTCGGCATCGCCGTAGGTCTTGGTCGCGTTCTCCACGGTCAGCGTCGCGCCCTTCGGCTCCACGATCACCTCGATCCGCCGCACCAGCATCTCCTGGGTCCAGGCGTAGTTGTCGGGATCGTCGGGGGTGAACACGACGTTGCAGCTGTTCAGGCCCGCGCCCGGCCGGAGGCTTCCGTCCTCCCAGGCGAAGCTGCCCGGGGCGTCCTCGCTGCCGGTGAGCGCGCTCTCGGAGAGCGTCTGGCCGTAGATCAGCTTTGCCGCCGCCGGAAGCACCAGCTTCGGCGCTTCCGCCCTGGCGACGTGAATCGTCGCCGTGGCCTCCGCCGCCAGATAGTTGCGCGTCTCCGCTGCGGTGATCTTCACCTGAAGCCCGTCGCCCTCGGCCACGGTGGTGAAGCTGTTGTTGCTGTATTTCAGTTCGCACTCCGCGTGGTTCAGCTTTGCGCCGCTGTTCACGCTCTGGAGCGCTCCGGTGTAGACGTACTGCGTCTGCACGCCGCTCGTGTCGATGACCGCCTGTGCCTTGTTCACGACGATGGCGACCGACAGGAGCAGCTCCGTCCGACTGTAGTCATAGTTGTCCGCGTCGTCGGGCGTGTAGACCATGTTGTAGGCCACGTCGTCGTCGGCCTCCGGCACATAATCCGGCCTCTCCCATGCGAAGCTGCCGTGATCGTCCCGGATGTGGCTCAGTGTGCTGTCGCCGAGGCTCTGTCCGTAGGTGATGTCGCCTGCGGTGGGCCACTTGATCTTCGGGGCCGGAGCCTTTGTGATGGTTACCGTGCGCGCAGCCACGCCGCTGACGGTGTAATTGGCCTTGTCCGCGCCGTCCAGCGTCCAGCCGGAGAAGCTGACTGCCTTGTTCTCACCGGCGTTCGGGCTTTCGACGCTGGCGCGGGCGTTGGTCGCGTTCACGCGCACATCGTCGCCGGACACAGCGCCGTCCAGCGTCCAGCCCTGTCCGGTCAGCGGCACGCCAGTCGCGCCGTTGTAGGCAAAGTCCGCAGGGGTCTCCGGGTTGACCGTGACCTTCCTCGGCGCGATGTCCACGCTGTCGGTCAGCGCATCGCTCTCCAGCACATAGTTGTCGCTCTGCGCGCCATCCAGACTCAGCGTGATCTCAACGGCCTTGTCCGCTCCGGCGTTTTTATCCGCCATTGCGCCGCTGGCCTTGACCGCCACGTCGTCCCCCGCAAAGGGCGCGCAGTTGTCCCAGGTCGCGGTACATTCGACGGTCGTGGTGCCGTCGTATTCGCGGGTCTGCGGTTCTGCGGTGGCGCGCAGCGTGAAGGGCCAGATCACGGGGGTAACCGTTTCCACGTTTTTACTTGTGTAGTTCCCCTTGAACGTAATCGTCGCAGTATACGTGTCCGCATTGTACAGCGTTTTGCCATCGGCCACCGTAATGGTGTAGTCCTTATCCGTCAGGGCGATGTTGTTGACCTTGAGCTCGAAGTCATACGGATCAATCACCGCGCCCGTGTAGGTCTTCTCGCTGGAGAATCTGTAATCCGCAACCGTGTACGGATTCACCGTCAGGGTGACAGTTTCGGTGGTCAGGCGATTGTTGTCCGTCAGAGCGCCGTTCAGCGTCAGCTTCAGCGGATACGTGCCCGCCTCCGTGATGGGGAACGGCTTGCCGTCGGCCCGCGTCAGCGTCACATCCGTCGGTCTGAAGCCCAACAGTATCAGCGGCGAGTTCACGAAGCGCAGTTTCAGCAGCGGCTTCAAATCATCCTCGTACAGTGCAAATCCATCGGGATCGAAGGTCGGCGAGGTCAGCGAAGGCGTAACCTCGTTGCCGGAGCCGGTCTTCACCGTGTCGCTGATCCATGCCGATCTGAACGCGCTGTCCGTGGCCTTCGTCTGCATCCAGAGCCTGTAGGTCGTGTTCGCTTCAAGGCCGGTGAACCGGACGTCGCCGTTAACATCGCTGGGCGTGGCCACTGCATCCGCATCCGGCGAAGTCGCGTTTTCGGCGGTCAGTCGGAAATTGTAGTCCTGCGTCGAAACGCCCTTCACGGTGATGGCGTAGGCGGCGTTGGTGATCGTTGGCATCTGCACCGTGGGCCGCGCGGGGATGGTGAAGGTCGCCTTCGCGCTTTGGGGGCTGAAAATAGGATCCGTTTCATCCGCCCAGTACACCCACACCGTGTGATCGGCGTTGTTCGGCCAGGTCGGTTTCACGCTGGCGATCGGAACCGTATACTTGTTGTCTACGACACCGGAGGAGAAGACGTGATCACCGACCCCGCGATCCACGCACAGCGCATACACCTCGGGCAGCGGCTTCTCCGGCTGCGCGGCCACCAGGGTCTCGTTCTCGTAGTCGATGGTCACCTCCGGCGCGGGCGCGATGTAGAAGTTCACCCGGCAGTTAAGAGCAATCTGCTGAGATGCAGAATTCCACATGTCGGCATCGATACTGGCGAAGGAGCGCGCGAGAACACCATCATCAACCGTCAGAGAACCCTCGAACAATTTCGCCTGATCTCCGCACATGCAGTTCCAATTCACGCTTGCATCCTTGAGGAATTCCTCCGAAACATTCTCCACCTCGGCATAGATCACGTCGCCCAGATAGGCGATGTAGCTGCCGTTATCATCCGTCTCCAGCTCCTCGCTCTCCTCGCCGTTCTTGCGGGTGAGGATGATCCGGGCCTCGGGGATGGCCTCGGTCTCCGCATAGCCGATTACTCTGAAATCATTTTCACCCCTTTTGTACATCAATTCCACGCGCAGACTGCAATTCTCGTAGCCGCTGCCCTGCAGAATCATGAAGCTGGCGCTGTCCGCACCGGTGATCTCCTTGCGAACCCCGCTCTCGTCCACGAAGTACCATTTCCAACGCAGCTTGCCGTAAATTTCAGGCATATTGGCCACGCCGGCCGGCATCTCTGCGGTGACGGTGTCGCCGAGCAGCGGTTCGCTTGTGCTCAGATTGACTTCACCGGGGTTAAAGCGCAAGCCGGTGTCGAACCATTCGGAGGTAAAGGTATCCTGCCGGCCGGCCGCATCGACGCTGTACTGCTGCGCATAGACGCTGTAGAATCTGTCGCCGTTCAGGTAAACGCCTTCGGCAGGGACCCATGCGTCTGTGACGCCCTTCATGCAGGCAATCTCATTCCCGGAGGAATCCACGAGCTTCAAGGCTGCGTATACCGCGCCCTCGCCGTCCGTCGTCGCGAAATGGACGTCCCATCCACACGCTACGGGTTCGAAGACTGGCGAATAATCGCTGAGGCTGATGCTGCCGAAATCCGCAGACCCCGTGAAGCGCGCGGGGAGGATCATCTGGCTCTGGTAGGTATTTCCTCCATATTCCATCGTGATCGTCAACGGCTTCGGGCTGCTCTCCGGGTACACCGTCATTTCATGCTCTTCGCGATCCGCCGGATCGACAGATTCACCCGATTCGGAGTTGCCCGTGATCGTCAGAGGGGCGATCGTGATCCTGTCGAAATCACCGTCCAGCTTCAGAATGAGCGCTTCCTTATCATAATCCAGCTGCATCGAGATCGGGCTCCTGACGCTCAGTTCGCGGGTAATGCTGTTGCCGCTGCCGTCCGTCGCCGTGATGGACAGGCTGGTAGCGCCCTCGGGGATGGTGTACGTGCCGTCCACAAGCGCGGGGGCCTCCACGTCCTGACCGTTGATCTTCCACGTCAGGGTCGCGCCCGCTGTGGCGTCAATTTCGAGGACTTCGCCCCAGAACAGCGTGTCCTTGCTGCTGAGACTGTGCCGGCTGGCGACGTTCAGGTAAATCCACTCGCTCGCCTTGATGGTGGCCACGTCGCTCCACCTGGAGGGGAGCACGCGCGCGTCATTGCTGCCGGGGGTGCGCACGGACAGCGCCACATCCGCACCGGCGGGAATCGAAATCGTGTCGCCGCTGTTCAGCTTCCCGAAGCTCGCTCCGGTGATGCTGTCCCTGAATTCCAGGGTCGCATCGGAGTCCCAGCTGAGGGTCACCTCGCGCGGATCGCCGCTCTCGGGAACAGACACGCGGACTTCCTCCGCCGCATCGGCGCGGGTGAGCTTCAGATCATTGGGGCCGACGGGGTTATAGGGAAGAAGAGCGTCATAAAATTTCAAAAATACAAAAAATTTCCCCTTACCGGCTCCGTCCAGCGGCACAATCCAATTGCCATCGCCGTCCTTACTTCCATATATCACTATATCTTTCAACTCAGCGGAAACCTTGTCAATCTGCTTGGAAGTATCCCGCAGCTTGATGACGAGCTCGTCGTTTTCATAGTCAATGACCACGGTATAGGCCGGTGAATTGATTATATCAGATCCCACCGTGCGGCGCACGCTGCCCTTATTCCCGGGCAAGGTCACAGTGACCTGCAGAGAGATGGAGTGGTTTGCATAACTCTCAATAAGCTTAAGCGGCCGGTTCTTATCAAGAGAAGAATTATAACGATCCAGCCATTCGTAGCTCGTCGTGACCCCCTCGATCTCCGTCTCCAGCGCAATATTGGCGTAGAGCGTGGAGTCCACATAGTATCCGGTGGGCGCATCGATGGAGCAGCTCAGCGTGCCGAGGCAGGTGAAGCTGTTGCCGTACAGGCCCAGCGTCTGATCCGTGAGCTCATTGCCGTCTGCATCCAGCCAGACGAAGTTCGCAGCGCTGCCTGCGCCGTGAACAGACTCGTACTGGGCCTTCAGCGCGGCAAGGGTGCTTTCGCCGTAGAGGAACTTGACCCCGCTGGTCGGCGTGGAGGTATAATCCGTGCCATTGACGGTCAGGGGAACGTGGATTTCGCCCTCGTTTTTTACCACGCGCGAATTGTTTCCAAACGTGCTGCCGTAGATTGTGCCGCCCTGCAGGTTGTACATCAATGTGGTTTCCCCAAACGGGCAGTCGTAGATCGTGCCGATGTTATGAACCGGCGTGCCATCTACAGTACTGCAATCGTGGATCGTGCCGCCCTGCCGGTTGGTCACCGCTTTTTCCAGCATGGAGCCGGAAATCTCGCCGCAGTTCTCAATTCTGACGTAGAACGCGCAGTTGCTGATCTCGCCGTCTTGCTCGTTGCACACTGCCGAATCATTATACGAGCTGATCCCGCAGTAGGAAATCTTGCCGTAGTTACTCAAAACAGACGCATACTTCAGATGAATCCCGCCGTCCGGGGAGCCTATGGTGCCGTAGTTGGTCAGTTCTTTGCAGGACAGCGACGTGACGCCGCGCAGCGAAGCACCTTCTTCAATAATCACGGAGTCGCGACCGGAAAGCGCAGGCAGCGGATACGGGTTGTCCGTCTTCGTTCCGTCGTAATCCCCGATGATCGTCAGTGTTTCGGAGTCCGCATCATACGTCCAGACCTCATTGGCCGGCAGCTTGTAGGTCGCGCTGACGGTGAATTCCGCCATGGTGGCGGGATTCTTCAGCCTCACCGTGTAGCTCACGGTCCTGGCCTCGCTGCAGCTGCCGAGCAGGCCAAGGCTGAGCTTGAGAGAGCCGTCCGTCTCGGCGGTAACGGGCGCATTACCTACCGTCCATTCGGTGCTCAGGACATCCAGACAGTAGGGTCTAGCAAAGCTCTCGCCATCCGGCAGAGCAAAGGACAGCTTATCGTCCACCTCGTGCATACCCGCCGTGCCGGTCTTTGTGATGGAGCCATCCCTCGGCAGGATGGTGACGTTCACGGGGTCGCTCCCGACGACCTCATTGCCCCTGCTGCGGACGCAGGCGTACAGCTCAAAGCCTCCGGCGAGGCACATATTTCCAAGCCCATACGTCGCCGGAAGGATGACGAAATACGTACTATCCCTTCCCCGCGAAGGAGTCTCGCCTACATAATATAGGAAATTGTCACCGTACTTGTAGGCGAGGGCCACGGAGACGCCTTCGGGCACGTTCGCCGTGGTGATGGCGATGGAATCGCCGACATGCAGCGTGCCGCCCGCATTGACATCGAGCAGGCTGAGCGTGGGCGCATCCATGCACTCGAATGTGAGGCCACAGTGCAAGCCCGTGACCGTATCACTCGCCGCAATTGCATCGTAAGTGTCGTCTACGTTCTTGATGTACCAGATTTTGCCTTCGCCGGTGATACCCGCGGCCGCATTCAGCTCGTCGATGAGGTTCTCGCCGCACGTGAGCTCCACGAGCTCGGGGATCCCTTCGATATGGGCCATGACGCTCAGGGTGCTATTGGAATTCTTTGACAAAGTGCCATAACTTAGCTTTGTCAGACGCGTGACGCTTGCGTACTCTTTGATGGTCAGTATCTGTCTGCATTCAATCGATCCGCCGGACACCATGCCGCCGCCATAGACGATCATGTTGCCGCACGTGATCGTGCAGTCGGACGCCGTGCCGTTATCTTTGATGATCAGATCCTGGCTGCCGCAGTCAATCTTGCTGCCGGACACCGTGCCGCAATGACCGACGGTCATGTTGTCGCACGTAATCGTGCAGTTGGACACCTTGCCCGGGTTGCTGTCGGTGTTGTTGTAATTGACGGTTATGTCGCCGCATACAATGGAGCCGCCGGAAAAGCTACCTTCGATGACCACTTCGAGGTTGTAGCAAACCAGATTTGCGCCGCTGACGGTCACGCCGGAGTTCACATACACCCGTTGACAAGATGGTGAAATGTCGGAGACGACGGAGACGGGGAAAGCCGTGGTGGCCTCATTGTAGTCGCCGAAGAAGGTCAGATCGTGATCGATAGAACTACCAACCTTCTCCAGTCTCCATTCATTGTTGGCGGGGATGGTGTAGCTGGCGACGTACTGTTTGCATTCCTCGCCTTTGTAAAGGAACATCGCGCCATAGATGGTCTTTTCGCCGCCGATGAGATCGTCCGGGGTCAGCGTGTAGGTCGCTCCCGCGCCATCCACCGGGCTTGCCACATCCGCCTCGCTGCGGCCCCAGGCGTATTTCACGTCGCTCAGGCCGTATTGGGCTTTGAGGGCTTCCGCTCCCGGAGAGAAGCTCAGCTCGGTCGCCGTGGTGTACACCGTTTTCTCTTCTGTTTCCGTGGAGGAAACCAGCGTGGGTTCCGGATTGAGGACAAGCTCCAGCCGAACCGGATAGCTCGGGCTGTTGAGGGTCTTCTCCCCGTACTTCGCCGTGCAGGTCAGGTCTCCGGACCGCAGGGCGAGCGATTCCCGCACGCCATCCACCGTGATTGTTTCCGGAATGGTCAGGCTGGCGCCGCTTCCGATGGTCGCATCACCAATTTTCCATGTGTAGTCGGACGGATTGAAACCGCCCAGGGCAGGATCCGGCACGGCGCTCAGCGTGCTCCCGATGGGCAGCGAATTCCGGGTCGCCCCGTCCTTCGCCAGCTCTGCGCCATTGTACGTGACCTTGAGCGCGGGTAAGGCGACAGCGACGAAGGTCGCGCCCTGCATGGACAGTTCGAGGTTCGCGTCCGGGGAAACGCAACTGTTGTTGCGCGTCCAGACATAGTCGCCCAACTGAGTCAAAAGGTCGCTGGCCTTTTCGTCCAGCAGCGCATACAGATTCTGATTCTCCGAATAATTCACAAAGAACATTTTGTTGTCTTCGTAGCCTGCAGTATCGTAAACACTGACCGTCAGCCCGAGCTCGACTGTGCCGGAAATGTCAGCATTCTGCGCGTTTATCGTTGTTGTGTTGATGGTTCCGAGCGAATTGACAATGAGCGTATTGCACTCGATCGAACTGCTGCCTACATAGGCTCCCGATCCAACGGTCACATTTCCGCTGACGGAAACGTACAGACCAGTAACTTCTACGTTCTCGTCGATGACGACGTTCTCGACGGAAGGCCAGTCCGTAAAGGGAAAGTCCGTAGATTTGTGGCCGTTGTCGCTCTTGATCGTCAGGGTTTTCGTGTCGGTATTATAGGACCAGTCGTTGTTGTTGCCAGCAATCGAATATTCGGCTGTCAATACGAAAGGGTACTCTTCCGTAGACATATCCACGAACAATTTGATGGTTGCGCCCGCCTTCATGTCGTCCATGGTGAGGGTGTAGGTTTGGTCAGATGAAATCAGCTCGTCGCCTCTGTACCACCGCTGTCCGATCTCATATCCTACGTCTGAGCGACAGGTATAGCTCAACACGCCTTCGCTGTTGCTGATACTGATTCCGCCTACAACAATAGGGGCGTCCCCGTCATAGGTCGAAATGTTTGAATTGTCGGGCAGCACAAGCTGAACCTGTACCCTCGGCAGGGTCAGGCCCTCGGCGCAGAGCGCGCCTTCCGGCAGCCGCGCCTCAAAGGTGAAGCGCGCATCTTCGTAATTCTCGCATTCGCCGTCGTAGGCCGTTCCGCCCAGACCGTCGGAGATGCAGACCCAGCCGACGGAGAGCTTTGCCCGCGATTCATCGCTGTACACGGCGGTCAGCGACTCCGGCAGATCCAGCTCGTCCTCGTCGCAGCCGTAGATCGCCTCCAGGGTCGCCGGTGCGCCCTCCAGCGCCACGATCACCGGCGCGGGCGCAGTCGTGGCCTCCGCCGCAGTGGGCGTGGTCTCTGCCGCTGCGGGCGTGGTCTCTGCCGCTGCGGGCGTGGTTTCCGCCGCTGTGGGCGTGGTCTCTGCCGCTGCGGGCGTGGTCTCCGCCGCATTGGGCGTGGTCTCCGCCGCTGCGGGCGTGGTCTCCGCCGCATTGGGCGTGGTCTCCGCCGCTGCGGGCGTGGTCTCCGCCGCCGCAGGCGCAGCAGCCGACGCTGCGGACGTGGTCTCCGCCGCCGGGGACGTGGTTTCCACCGCTGCGGACGGCTCCGGCGTTCTGATGGGCGCGTCGCCGTCCTCCGCGAGGCTGATAGGCGGCATCGCGACCACCAGCATACAGAGCGACAGGCACAGGCTCAGGCAACGCTTGAATCGTATGCGCATTACAAAAACCTCCTTGACACATGCCAGGATCAGTTATAATTATACAAATCTATCATATACCTTTTTTTCCATTTTTTCAAGTAAAATATGCAGATTTTTCCCCTTGGGAGGGTCAGAATTTTCCCGGGCGCGCCAGAGTTGGTATAATAAGAAATTTCAATTTTCGCCGCAGGTCCGGTTTCCCAGGAGGCGGCGGAGCGCCGCCATCCCGCCCCGCGCTTCCGGCCGGACAAAGCCCGCTGCATAGGATATGCACCTTCGCCGGGCCTTTCCGCGCGCATTGCATGGCGGGGGCGGGGAGGGGGCGGGGCGGTTCTGCTTCGTGCGCCGGCAGCCGTCCGGGACGCAGACAAAATCCGCCCGGGGCGGCTTCGGCGTCGAAGCGTCCCCGGGCGAATGGTTTGGTTCCGTGTCTGCGCTGTCTTACTCTGTGTGCTCCAACAGGAAGTCCAGAGTGACCCTGTTGTAGCCCTCCAGATCCTCCCAGTGCTGCACATGCCCGCCGTTCTTCACCATGTGAAGGCGGCAGTTCGGGATGGCGTTCACCATCTCCATGACCAGCGGCACGGTGGCCAGCAGGTCGTGGTCGCCCCCGACCACCAGCACCGGCGCCTGAATCCTGCCCAGATTGGCCGACTCGTCAAAGCCCAGTATGGCGTTGCACTGGGCCCTGAAGGCGTAGGCGGGCATGGGATTGGCCGCGTCGGCGTCGTTGGCCTCGGCGTCCAGCAGGTAGGCCTCGTTGGAATTCTGGAAGGTGGACGAGAAGATGATCCACTGCAGGATCCGGCCGAAGGTACGGCCGTCCAGCTGACCGATGGCGTCCCGCAAAAATTCGATGGCGCGCCGGAAGCTGACGTCGCAGCGGGGGAAGGTGTTGGTGAGAATCACCGATTTCACGCGCTCCGGGTAGTGGATCGCCAGATACTGCGCGACCGCGCCGCCCATGGAGATGCCGTTGACGTGGGCGCGGTCGACGCCCAGCGCATCCAGCAGGCCGATGACATCCGCCGCTATGTCCGCGATGCTGTACGCCGCACATTCGGGCCTGGAGCTTTGCCCCGCGCCGCGGTTGTCGATCGCCAGCACCCGGAAGTGCTGCTCATAGCAGAGGATGTGCGGCTCCCACTTCAGGCTCGACGCGCCCAGGCCCATCACCAGCACCAGCGGCTCGCCCTGCCCGCGATCCTGATAGCCAATTTCAATGCCGTTTGCGAATACCTTCTTAATCACGCTCTTCTCTCGGCTCCTCTCCGGTGTAGAGTTGGCGCAGCACGGTGCCGCACTCCGGGAGCTCGCGCGCCATGCGGTCCAGCACGGGCTCGTAGTCGAAATCGGTCAGCGGAAGATCCACGCGGGTGTTGTTCAGCGCGCTCAGGCAGATGCCCTCCAGAATCTCGTAGCCGTGATAGGCGGTTTCGATGTTGCAGGAGTGGGGCTTGCTGTCGTCGTCGAGCCAATCCGCATACTCGGCGTAGTAGGGCGTCTGAATCTGCTTCTCCTGGTGGTTGTACCAGCCGGGATTCTTGCCGGTGACATATTCACCCCGGGTGGCCCTGCTGCACTCGCCCCAGAAGCCGTCCGTCTCCGCCCAGACCCAGCCGTTGGTTCCGTAGACGCTGAGGCGGTTGTCGGTGTCCGCGTACATCTCCGGATTGTGGCGCTCCGCCAGATAGCCGCACTCAATGTAGCCGCGCGCGCCGTTTTCAAAGCCGATTTCGCCCAGGAAGTAGTCCGGCGAGGGATGGTTGTCCTTCAGCGTCGCCGGGCCGTGCACATGGCCCACGACCCACTTCGCGCGGTGGCCGCCGTTGGCCCAGATGATGTAATCGGTGTAGTGCGTGCCCAGCTGGGCCAGCCAGGGCTGGCACTCGGCGTGTAGCTTGAGCACCTGGCCGATGTCGCCGCGATCGATCTTGCGCTTCATCTCCTGCATCTGGGAGAGGTACTTTTGCTGGTGGCAGACCACGGCTTTGATGCCGTTCTGCACGCACAGCTCGGTCATGGCCTTGGCCTCCTTCATGGATTCGGCCATCGGCTTTTCCAGGGAGATCGCCCGGATGCCGTACTTCACGGCCAGCTCGATCATCGACAGGCGCAGGTTGGGATAGGTGACGAACACGAAGACCTCCGGGTGCGTGGCCTTCAGCATCTCCTCCACATCCGTGAACAGCGGAACGTTCAGGCCGTTGTCCGCGGCGACCTTCTCCATCTTGGGGCGGTCGATATCGCACAGGCCCACGACCTCGAAGCGGTCGCCGTTCGCCAGGAGCGCCCTGAGGTGGGTCTTGCCGCGAACGCCCAGACCCATGACGGCTACGGTATGCTTTGCCATTGGAAATTCCTCCTCATCCGGCCCGGATCGTCCGATCCGTTGCCGTTCAATACTTGTTTGCCTGAATGTATCTGCCGTCGGCCAGGACCACCGCGTCGGAATCCCGCACCGCGTCCGGAGACTCGTCCTCGGTCATGATCCAGCCGCGGAAGTCCGTGTCGCCCAGGTAGTTGATGATGGACCTGAAGTCGATGACGCCGCAGCCCATGGTGGCCCATTCGTGCCTTTCGTCCATGTCCTTGAAGTGCACATGCACGACCTTGTCCCGGTGATCCCGGATCATCTGAAGGGCGTCGATCCCGCCGTTGGCCATGTGGCCCACGTCCGGCGCGAAGCCGACCGGGCTCTTTGCCAGTCTGTCCCAGAGGTACTCGTAGTCGTCGGTGTAGCGGAACACGGAATTCGGCGCGGAATTGGGATGGAAGCAGGTCACCACGCCGCGCTCCGCCGCGCGCCGCGCGATGGCGTCGATGCAGGCGATCTGGCAGTCCTGCTTGCGGCGCAGTTCCTTCTCGCGCTCCGGCTCCGCCGCCAGGTGCGCCAGCATCAGCTTGGCCCCCGGGAAGTGGGCGACGAATTCGATGGCTTCGTCCGCCTGGGCAAACTCCTCGTCCGTCTCCTTCATGTGCAGCCAGTCCAGATGGAACGCCAGCGCGGCAAAGCGCACGTTCTTCGCGTCCAGCACCTCCTGAAGCCGCGCCCAGTCCCCGTAGTACGGCCCGAGCATGCAGATTTCCGCCTCAATGCCGGTGAACCCGGCGCGGGATAGCACGTCTACAAAGTGGGGCACCTGCCCGTGAAACTTCTCAATGTTCATCTGCCAGGGAAAGGTCTGGCTTCCATACATGATTCCCGCCATAATCAAACCTCCCAGTCTTTCATCGGCCGGCCATCTTTTCAAACAGGCCGCTGTTCGCCCGATAGGCCTCCCGGTAGAGCGCGTAATTCTCCCGGTAGACGCTGTAATTCGCCGGATCCGGCTCCGTGGGCGTGGGGTTGTACTTCACCACCGCGCCGCAGGCCTCGGCCAGATCGGCGTATTCTCCCGCCGCGACCTGCGCGCACACCAGAGCGCCCATGGCGGCCTGCTCGCCGGTCTCCGCGAGATACATCGGCATTTCAAACACGTCCGCCACGATCTGCCGCCACAGCGCGCTGCGCGCGCCGCCGCCGGAGAGCAGCGTGTGCTCCACGGGCAGGTTCAGCCCGCGCACGATCTCCAGACAGTCCCGCAGGGAGTAGGCCACCGCCTCCAGAACCGCGCGCGCCATGGCGTTGCGGTCGTGGCGGAGGGTCAGGCCGATGAACGCGCCGCGGGCGTTTTCGTTCATGTGTGGGGTGCGCTCGCCGGTGAGGTAGGGCAGGAAGACCAGGCCGTTGCAGCCCGGCGCAACCTGCGCCGCGCCGTCGTGCATGGCCCGATAGTCGTCGCTGGCGCACACGCTGCCGTTGAACC
The DNA here is from genome assembly GCA_004563405.1 of bacterium. Taxonomy (GTDB): domain Bacteria; phylum Bacillota; class Clostridia; order Christensenellales; family Aristaeellaceae; genus SFTH01. The sequence continues at coordinate 31,939 of SFTH01000021.1, read as the reverse complement.
AGTTGGCGGCGAGGCAGGCGTTGAGCACCGCGCCCATCACATACCAGCTGTTTGCCGGGGCGTGGCAGAAGGTGTGGGTGCGCAGCAGCGGATCATAGAGCGGCTTGTCCGCAGCGACGAACACCTGGCCGGAGGTGCCCAGGTTGACGCAGGAGCTGCCCGGCAGCAGCAGGCCGTTGCCCACCGCCTGCATGGGCTGGTCTCCGCCGCCGTAGGACACCAGCGTGCCCTCCGCAAGGCCCGTCTCCGAGGCCGCCTTCCGGGTGACCCGGCCCGCGATCTCGTAGGAATGGTGGCGGCAGTCCGGCAGGAGCGATTCGTCGATGCCCAGCTCGCGGATCAGATCGCCGCTCCAGCGCATGTGCACGTTGTCGAACATCAGCGTGCTGCTCGCGTCCGTGGTTTCCGCGCCGTATTCGCCGCAGAGCCGGTAGCGCAGATAGTCCTTCGGCAGCAGCGCGTGGCGCGCGCGCTCGTAGATCTCCGGCCGGTTCTCCTTCACCCACATCAGCGAGAGCGACTGGAAGCCCGAATGGACCTGATTCTGCACCCATTTGCCCAGCTTCTCCACGCCGACGCGGGAGATGATCTCCTGCTTCTGCTTCGCGGCGCGGCCGTCGCAGTGAATGATCGCCGGGCAGAGCACCTCGCCGTCCCCGTCCAGCAGCACCATGCCGTGCATCTGGCCGGAGAAGCCCACGCAGCGGATGTCCGCGGGGGAGAGCGCCGCCTTCGCCAGCGCGTCGCCGATGGCGAGGCACATGGCGCGATACCACGCCTCGGGGTCCTGCTCCGCATAGTTCGGGGCGGGGGAGTTCAAAGGATATTCCCGATAACCGATTCCGAAAATTTTGCCGCCTGCATCCGCAATCACGGCCTTCAGGCCCGTGGTGCCCAGGTCGATCCCCAGATAATGTGACATTTTAACACCTCCATGGAGTTCCGCGCGGTTTATGCGTCTTCAAACAGCAGCTGCGGAAAATGCTCCATAATGTTTTCAAATGCGAGTACGCTGGCGCCCAGCAGCATGGGATCCCGGACCTTGCCGGAGTTTTGAAGGGCGCTGGTGTCCACAATCAGGTTGTTGTACACGTCCGGCATCAGATGGCGCTTCAGCATGCCGCGCGCCACATCCAGAAAGAACGGCCCCCCTTCGGTGATCTTGTCCGAGAAGATGACCGCCTCCGGGTTGAGCATGTTGATGACGCCCACCGTGCCGAAGGCGAGGTAGCCGACGGTTCTTTCGTAGGCGGCCTTCGCCAGCGGATCTTCCTCCCGGACCATGCGGCAGATGTCCCGCGCGTTGATTCTGCCGGTGCGGCTCTGGCCCTCGCCGCGCTGCCACATGCCGAACAGGGAGCGCTGATACTCCTCCTCCAGGGCCACGGTGGAGCCGTACAGCTCCAGACAGCCCCGGTTGCCGCACTCGCAGCGGGGACCGAAGCAGTTGATGCTCACATGCCCCAGCTCGCCGGTGAAGCCGGATATGCCGTTGTAGATCTGACCGTTGAGGATGATGCCCGCGCCGACGCCCCGGTCGCCAACCACATAGAGCATGTTTTCCAGGTTGCGATGCTCGCCGTACCACAGCTCCGCGAGCGCGCCGCAGTTGGCGTCGTGCTCCAGAAAGACCGGCAGGCCGAGCGCGTCCGAAAGCTCGTGCCGCAGATCAATCTGATCCCAGCCGGGGAAGCCGCTCATCAGCGCGATGCGCCCGTGTCGGGAATCGAAGGGGCCGGGCAGCGCCATGCCCACGCCGAGGATCTTCGCGCCCGCCCCGGCGGCACAGTCCAGCAGCAGGCGGCGCAGGTGGATGGTGCACTCCCGCGCGCCGATCACCGGGCGAAACTGCTCGTCGCAGTAGGCGTGGAGCTTTCCGTTCAGGTCGTACATCGCGGCGGAGATGTAGTCGCGGTTGATGCGCCCCGCCAGGAGCAGATAGCGCTCGCCGTTGACCTTCAGCGCGATGGGCCTGCGCCCCTTTCCGCTGTCGATGCTGCTGGTTTCCACCACGAGGCCCGCCTGCATCAGCTTGTTGACCAGTTTTGTGATCGCGGGCTGGGTCAGGCCCAGCGCGTGCGAGAGGGAGACGCGGGTGCAATCGTCGTTGAAGTGCAGCTGACGAATGATCTGCGCAAGGTTGCTTTCCTTTACATGGGTCCGGTTGATGCCGGTCTTTGATTTCATAAATTTTGAACTCCGTCAATAAATCTCAGAGTAATATTTCTTTGGTTAATTTATTGAATGATGGGTTTTTACCCATTATAGCAAATACTGCACAGGCGCGTCAATATTTATGGGTTTGAAATCGTAGCTTTCATCAGAATTTTGGAATTATGGTACTTTATCCAAGTTTAATATATTGACAGTGCGAACATTTTGGCATATAATAATTCTAATATTAAGTAACATCGTTAAGTAAGTTTTAGAAGGAGGGCGGATGCATGACTGAAAGTGATCTGATTCTGCACATGAAGGGCATCTCCAAGGCCTTCGGCGGAACGCAGGCGCTGGACGATGTGTCGCTTGAGGTTCGCAAGGGTGAGGTGCATGCGCTGCTCGGCGAAAACGGCGCGGGCAAATCGACGCTGATGAAGATCGTGATGGGGCTTCACCGCGCGGACAAGGGCGAGATGCTGTTCAACGGCGAGAAAGTTGTGGTTCGCGGGCCCGCCGAGGCACTGTCCATCGGCATATCCATGATCCATCAGGAGCTCAATCCCGAGCCCTATCTCACCGTTGCGGAAAACATCTTCCTCAAGCGGGAGCACACCCATGGAAGATCTCCGTTCCTGAACCAGAAGGAAACCATTGCGGAGACCCAGAAGATCCTCGATTCCTTCAATTTCCCGGTCTCTCCCCGGGCGGAGATGCAGTCGCTGACCGTGGCGCAGATGCAGATGGTGGAGATCATCAAGGCGGTCAGCTGCAATTCCAGGCTGATCATCATGGACGAGCCCACCTCGTCGCTGGACATGGAGGAGACCAACCGCCTGTTTGAAACCATACGCGACCTTCGCAGCAAGGGCGTTTCCATCATCTACATATCCCACCGCCTGGAGGAGATCTTTGAGATCTGCGACCGCGTGAGCGTGTTCCGCGACGGCAGGTACATCGGCACGAAGAACGTCGCTGACGTCTCCCGCGACGAGATGATTTCCATGATGGTGGGCCACGAGGTGTCCAACATCTTCCCCAAGACGGACGTGCCCATCGGCAAGGAGGTGCTCCGCGTGGAGGGCCTCAGCGGCAAGGGCTTCAACGACATCTCCTTCACCGTACACGCCGGTGAGATTCTGGGCTTCTCCGGCCTGGTGGGCTCCGGCCGCAGCGAGACGATGCGCGCCATCTTCGGCATGGACAGGCTCGCCTCCGGCAAGATCATCCTGGAGGGCAGGGAGATTCGCACGAAGAATCCGAAATCCGCCATCCGGCAGGGCATCTCGATGGTCACGGAGGATCGCAAGCTCTACGGCCTGATGCTCAACCGTCCGATCCTTGAAAACATGTCCCTGGCAAGCCTGCCCAAGTACCATCCCGGGCCGCTGATCGCGCTCAAGCGCGAGCGCAAGCAGGTGGGCGAATATGCGCAGAAGATCACCGTCAAGGCCTCCTCGCTGGATGCGGACGCCATCTCCCTCTCCGGCGGAAATCAGCAGAAGGTGGTTCTGGTGAAGTGGCTGATGACCGAGCCCAAGGTGTTGATTCTGGACGAGCCCACCCGCGGCGTGGACGTGGGCGCGAAGGCGGAGATCCACAAAATCATGTGCGATCTGGCCTCGAAGGGCCTCGCCATACTGCTGATCTCCTCGGAACTGCCGGAGGTCATGGGCATGTCGGACCGCATTCTGGTCTACCACGAGGGCAGGATCAACGGCGAGGTGATGCGCGAAGACATCCTGTCCGGGAAGGAAACGCAGGAAACCATACTCGACCGCGCGTTCGGCGGAACTCAGAAAACCTGATGGGAGGATACGGAAATGGCAAAGCAATTGAACACGAATAAAAGAGACTACTCCGCCTTTATGCGCAAGTACGGCGTGATTCTGGTGCTGCTGTTGATGGTGGTTCTGCTGTCAATCGTATCTCCCGTATTCATGACGGTTTCCAACATCATCTCCGTGCTGCTGCAGGTGGCCATCAACGGCATCCTGGCGCTGGGCATGGTCTTCGTCATCACAGCCGGCGGCATCGACCTTTCCATCGGCTCCATGCTGGCGCTGGCGGGCTCCATCGTGGGCGCGATGCTCACGGCCAACGTCAATCAGATTCCGCTGGCGTGCCTCGCCGCCGTGGCCGCGTGCACGGCCTTCGGCCTGATCAACGGCGTACTGGTGGCAAAGTTCAACATGTTCCCCTTCGTCGTCACGCTGTCCACGCAGCTGGTGATCCGCGGCCTGGCCTACATCGTCACCGGCGGCTATTCCCTCACTCTGAGCAGCAAGCCCTTCCGCCAGATCGGCGGCGGCAAGCTCTTCGGCGCAATTCCCTATCCTGTGCTGGTGTTTGCGTTCCTTGCCGTGATCGCATTCATCCTGATGCACAAGACCAAGTTCGGCCGCTACGTCTACGCGGTCGGCGGCAACATCAACGCCGCCATCGCCTCCGGCGTAAACGTGTTCTGGACGCGGGTCTGTACCTTCATCATCATGGGCTTCTGCGCCGGCGTCGCGGGCGTGATCCTGTGCAGCCGCATCTCCGCGGGCCAGCCCAACGTTGGATCGGGCTATGAGACGGACGCCATTGCGGCCTGCGTCATCGGCGGCACCAGCTTCGCGGGCGGCATCGCGACCATCCCCGGCACCGTGATCGGCATCCTGATCATCGGCGTCATCTACAACGGCATGAACCTTTTGCAGATCAACACCTACTGGCAGACCATTGCCAAGGGCCTGCTGATCATCGGCGCAGTCATGCTGGACATGGCCATGACCAAGCGCCGCAAGTAACATCGGTCTTTACCCGCAAATGGGTAAAAAATATTGTAAGGAGGATAATCCCATGCGTAAACTTCTCATGTTGGTTCTCGCCCTGTGTCTGATTCTGACTTCCTTCGCCTTCGCCGAGGCAGATCAGAAGATCATCGGTGTCATTCAGAAGAACACCGTTGACGCCTTCCACCTCACCATCAACACCGCGGCCATCGAGGCGCTCGACGCCCTGAAGGCTGACGGCACCATCGACGACTATCGCCTCTATGACGGCAAGACCGACCCCGTTACCCAGTGCGACCTGATGGAGACCGCCATCCTGGAGGGCGTCGACGTCCTCATCATCCTGCCCGCCGAGGCCGCTGGCTGCGATCCGATTCTGGAGCGCGCCGCTGAGGTTGGCATCCCGGTGGTCGTGGCCAACTCCAAGACCAACAACACCGACGAGCTGGGCGCCTGCTACATTGGCTCTGACGATGTGTACGCCGGCGAACTGATGGCGAACTTCGTCGCTGAGAAGCTGCCCGAGGGCGGCAAGTATGCGCACTGCATGGGCATCATCGGCAACTCCGCCCAGATCCAGCGCACCGAGGGCATCCACAACGTCCTGGACGGCATGGAGCAGTGGGAAATGGTTGACGAGCAGGGCTGCGAGTGGCAGGGCGACAAGGCCATCAGCTTCACCCAGTCCTGGCTGCAGATGTACGGCGATGAGCTGAAGGCCATCATCTGCGACAACGACGATATGTCCTCCGCAGTCAAGGCCTATCTGATCACCGAAGGCCGCGAAGACATCGTTTGCATCGGCGTTGACGGCAATGCCGGCCCGATGCAGATGGTCGCCGACGGCGAGCTGGACGCCACCGTGTTCCAGGATGGCGCTGGCCAGATCCGCAAGGCCATCGAAGTTGCCGTTGACATCCTCGAGGGCAAGGAGATCGAGAAGGAATACATGATACCCTTCGTGCTCATCACTCTGGACAACGTGAACGACTACATCTGATCCGCACACGCACGATGGGCTGCCGGAATTCCGGCAGCCCATTCATTTTTCAGGTTTTGCTTTGTCGGTGGTCTGAACAAATCCGGGCCGCAGGGCGGTTCGGATTTGTTGTGGGCGGCTGCGCACGCTTCGGTTGTGCTGACCGCATGCCGGGGCACTTTGACTGCGGAAGCACCGGGGCGGCGATCGCAATCATGCGGGCGGCGACCCATTCCGCGCCGGATGCTTTGGCGCTGCGCGGCGGGTTTTTGCAATCATGCGGGCGGCGACCCATTCCGCGCCGGATGCTTTGGCGCTGCGCGGCGGGTTTTCGCAATCATGCGGGCGGCGAACCGCTTCGCCCCGGGCGTTTTGACCTGCGCATCCGCAGCGCAGCGGGGATTTGTCTCTACGCGATGTGCGGCGGGGCGGTCTGCGCAAAGTCCGCCTTCAGCTTCCGGGACGTTTTGACGATGAGAACGGCGGAGAGGACGAAGGTGAGTATGTCGGAAACCGGCATGGAGTACAGCACGCCGTCCAGAGCGAAGAAGCGGGGCAGCAGCAGCGCGAAGCCCACGCCGAACACCACTTCACGCACCATGGAGAGCAGCGTGGATTCCAGCGCCTTGCCCAGGGACTGCAGGAAGATGAAGGTCGCCTTGTTCACGCAGGCCAGAATCATCATCGACAGATAGATGCGGAAGGAGCGGACGGCGAATTCCGCGTAGTAGGGGCTCTCGTTCGCCGCACCGAACAGGGCGATGAGCGCGCGGGGGAAGACCTCCACGACGATCAGGGCGACGGCGCCCAGCAGCGCCTCGCACAGCAGCAGACGCTTGAACAGCGCCAGGACGCGGTCTGAGCGCTTTGCACCCACGTTGTAGCCCACGATGGGGATGCAGCCCGCGGCCATGCCGATGGAGATGGAGATGACGATCTGGAAGAATTTCATCACAATGCCCACCACCGCCATGGGGATCTGAGCGTACTGGGGCTGGCTGAAGATCCCATCCATCGCGCCGTAGCGGCGCAGCATGTTGTTGATGGCCGCCATGGCCGCCACCAGGGAGATCTGTGCGAGGAAGCTGCACACGCCCAGCGCCAGCGTCCGGCGCAGAACCCGCAGACAGGGATGGAAGCTGGAGCGCTCCAGCTGAACCGCCTTCATGCGGCGCAGATACCAGATTGCAAGGATGGCAGTGAGGATCTGGCCCAGCACCGTGGCCACCGCTGCGCCCATCATGCCCCAGCGGAAGCCGAAGATGAACAGGGGATCCAGCACGATGTTGACCGCGGCGCCCGCCAGGGTGGAAATCATGGCGAACTTCGGGCTGCCGTCGGAGCGGATGACCGGATTCATGGCCTGGCCGAACATATAGAAGGGAACGCCCAGGGCGATCCAGAAGAAGTATTCCTTCGCACAGGCGAAGGTCTCCTCGTTCACGCGGCCGCCGAACATGGCCAGAATGCCGTCGGAAAAGATCAGATAGATTGCGGTGAGAATCAGGCTCGCCAGCACGCACAGCGCGATGGAATTGCCCACGCTGCGGTGGGCGTCCTCCCGGTTCCGGGAGCCCAGCGCGATGCTCACGAAGGCGCAGCAGCCGTCGCCGATCATCACTGCGAGCGCGAGCGCCACCACCGTCAGCGGAAAGACCACCGTGTTGGCCGCGTTTCCGTAGGAGCCCAGGTAGTCGGCGTTGGCGATGAAGAGCTGATCGACGATGTTGTACAGCGCGGCGACGAGGAGCGATATGACGCAGGGCACGGCATAGCGGCGCATCAGCACGCCCACCGGTTGCGATTCGAGATATCGGTTCGTTTCCTTTTCCATGAATATTTTGACCTCCCCAAAAGAATACAGCGCGTGGCATCAGTTGGATTTACGCATCTGATGCCACGCGCTGTGCCCTTATTATAGCAGATTCCGGAGAAACATGTAAATGAAATTCTGGTTGAGTTTTTGCGCTGTGTGCAGACTGAATTGGGATAAACTTAACATAATCAGACGATCATCTTGCGATTGTTTTGGATCAACGCTTGACAATTGTGCCTATTTCGTGCAGAATGTTAAATAAAGGCACGTTTGTTTACAAAATGTGCGAAGGGGATGAGAAGTGATGGAATATCTTCTGCGAATGGAGAACATAGAAAAGAGCTTCCCCGGCGTGCGCGCGCTCAAGGACGTCTCCCTGGCGATCCGCCCGGGGGAGGTGCATGCGCTCATCGGTGAAAACGGCGCGGGCAAGTCCACGCTGATGAAGATCCTCAGCGGCGTCTACAAGAAGGACGGGGGACGCATCTTCTGGATGGACGAGGAGGTGGAAATCGGTTCCACCGCCCGGGCGACGGAGCTGGGAATTTCCATCATCTATCAGGAGCTCAACCAGCTGCCGAACCTCTCCGTGGCGGAGAACATCTTCATCGGCCGGGAGCGCAGCCGGATGGGCTTTATGCTCGACCACAAGCGCACCGTCGAGGAGGCGCAGCGCTTCGTGCGCGAGGTGGGCCTGGACGTGGATGTGCGCGAGAAGTGCAGCCGGCTCTCCATCGCCCAGCGGCAGATGGTGGAGGTGGCCAAGGCGCTCTCCGTGAACGCGAAGCTCATCATCATGGACGAGCCGACCTCCTCCCTGACGGACCGGGAGACGGAGATCCTGATGGGGCTGATCCGCAAGCTGCGGGATTCCGGCGTTTCCATCGTGTTCATCTCCCACAAGCTCAACGAAATCTTTGAAATCAGCGACTGCATCAGCGTGCTGCGGGACGGCGCGTATGTGGGCACCGTCCCGACGCGCGAATGTACCAACGACATGCTGATTCAGATGATGGTGGGGCGCGAGTTGAAGGACATCTTCCCCAAGCAGGAGGTGCCCATCGGCGACGTGGTGCTCTCGGTTCAGAACCTGAACGCGGGCAAGGCGGTTCAGAACGTGTCCTTCCAGGTGCGCAGCGGCGAAATTCTGGGCTTCGCGGGCCTGGTGGGCGCGGGGCGCTCAGAGACGATGCGCGCGGTGTTCGGCGTGGATCGCGCGGAATCCGGGGAGATCGAAATCTCCGGGCGGAAGCTGCCGGCGCGCCACGCGCCCATCGACTCCATCCATGCGGGCATGGGCTTCGTGCCCGAGGACCGCAAGCTCCAGGGGCTGATCCTGGGTATGGCCGTCCGGGAGAACACCACCATGGCCAGCATGAAGCGCACGCTGGTGCACGGCATGGTCAACCGCCGCCGGGAGAACGAGATCACCCGGGAGTATGTGGACCGGCTGAACATCCGCACGCCGGACGTGGAGCAGAAGGTGGTCAACCTCTCCGGCGGAAACCAGCAGAAGGTGGTCATCGCCAAGTGGCTGGCCACGGGGCCGAAGGTACTGATTCTGGACGAGCCCACCCGAGGCATCGACGTGGGCGCAAAGAAGGAAATACATACCCTGATGGGCGAGCTCACCCGCCAGGGCGTGGCGGTGGTGATGATTTCCTCGGAGCTGCCCGAGGTGCTGGGCATGTCCGACCGGGTCATCGTCATGCATGAGGGCCGCGTCTGCGGGGAGTTTGCCCGGGGCGAGGCCACGCAGGAAAAGATCATGGAGACCATACTGACTTCTGAGGAGGGCAAGGAAAAACATGAAAACTGAACGTAGCTTCGGCGCCTGCCTGCGGCGCGTGCGCCAGTCGAGCATCTTTAATATCGTGCTGATTCTGGTGGGCATGTGCGTGCTCCTCTCTCTGGCGGTGGGCAACAAGTTCCTTTCCATGACCAACATCACCTCTGTGGTGCGCCAGTTCTCCTTCTACGCCATCATGGCCATCGGCATGCTGCTGGTCATCATCACCGGCGGCATCGACCTGTCCGTCGGCTCGGTGTTCGCCTTCTCGGGCATCATCGCCTGTCTGGCGATCACGAAGTGGGGCCTGGGCGTGTTCCTGGGCGTGGTGCTGGGCATGCTTTCGGGCGCGGCCTTCGGCTATCTCAACGGCTGCCTGATCACCCTACTGAAGCTGCCTCCCTTCATCGCCACCCTGGGCACGATGTCCATTGCCCGCGGCCTCTCCTACGGCATCACGGGCGGCTATCCCATCGGCTCCCTGCCGGACAGCTTCAAGTTCATCGGCCTGGGCACGGTGGGCGTTGGAAAGGTGCAGATTCCCACGCCGATCATCCTGATGGTGATTCTGGCGCTGATCTTCTCCTTCTTCCTGAGAAAGACCATCACGGGCCGCCGGGTCTACGCCATCGGCGGCAACGAGGAGGCCACCCGCATCTCCGGCGTGCGCGTGGATCGGGTGAAGCGGCTGGTGTACGCGCTGTGCGGCCTGATGGCCTCCATCGCGGGCATCGCCACGGCGGCGCGCCTGGGCGTGGGTCAGTCCACGGCCGGCCAGGGCTATGAGATGGACGCCATCGCGGCGGTCATCATCGGCGGCGCGAGCGTCAACGGCGGCATCGGCACGGTCATGGGCCCGGTGCTCGGTGCGGCCATCATGGGCGTGCTGCGCAACGGCCTGGTGCTTCTGAACGTCTCCGCCTACTGGCAGCAGGCGGTGCTGGGCGTGGTCATCATCGTGGCCGTGTCCTTCGACAAGCTGCAGAACGAGCGCAAGAAGTAAAGGTGTATTTTGTGTCCGCTGGGACATAAAAATAAAAAGGAGGGAACCCCATGAAAAAACTGTTGGCGATTCTGTTGGCTGCGTTGATGCTTCTGAGCCTGAGCTCTGCTCTGGCGGAGGAAATTGAGATTGCAGTCGTCCCGAAGTCTCTCGACAACGCGATCTTCCTGGATGCGAAGGCGACCGCCGAGGCCAAGGGAGAGGAACTGGGCGCGAAGATCTACTGGGAAGGCCCGACCACGTCCGACGCCGCGCAGCAGGTGAACGTAGTTGAATCCCTGATCGAGCGTCAGGTGGACGGCATCCTCATCAGCTGCAACGACGCGGATGCGCTCAAGGACGTCATCGATCGCGCCGTGGACGCGGGCATCGTGGTGGGCTGCTTCGACTCTGACTCTCCGGAATCCAAGCGCGCCTTCTACTGCGGCACCGATAACTACGCCATCGGCAAGCTCTCTGCGGAGCTGATGATGGAGTACCTGCCGGAGGGCGGCAAGGTCGCCATCCTGACCGGCGTGCTGGGCGCGCCCAACCTGGAGATGCGCATCACCGGCTTCAAGGAGACCCTGGAAGCGGCGAACAGCCCCATCGAGGTCATGCCCGTGCAGACTGGCGAGGACGACGTGCAGAAGTCCGTTGAAGTCGTCTCCCAGTACACCGCCGCCAATCCCGATCTGGCGGGCTGGTTCTTCGACGGCGGCTGGCCCTACTTCGCGGATCCCGACGCGCTGCCGGAAGTGAAGGCCTTCATGGAGAACGGCGGACACATCGTCTCCATCGATACCTGCTATCCGATGATGCAGTATGTGGGCCTGGGCATGGTGGACGTGCTCGTCGGCCAGAACTATCCCACGATGGGCGCGCTGGGCGTTGAGACCCTGTACAAGCTCATCACCGGCGAAGAGGTCGATCTCGGCGACGAGACCCACTACATCGACACCGGCTACGAGGTCGTGGACATCGAGAACTACGAAGAAGTCTGGGCCAACAAGGCGCCCTGGTAATCGGACCTGGCAAATCCTTCCGCCGCGCGTGCAAACGCGCGGCGGTTTTCGCAGCGCGGGATGGACGAAGGGAGCGAAGTTCCCCCCGGAGCCTGCACGGGAACGGCGGCCCATGTTCGGGAGTATCCGGACGGGTGCGCATGAAAGTTCATCTGCGGACTGCACGGGAACGGCGACGGGGCATACGGCCGCGCGCGCCCGATTGCGAAGTTGCGGAGCCTGAGCCAGGGCACAAAGCGGGAGGCCGGTCACATCGCCGGTGGCGCCGCAAAGAACGGGGCGGCCGTCGCGATTTCCCCGGACATGCAGCCCCGCATCTGTGCGATGAAGGACGGCGCGGCGCCGCGGAAATCAGGGGCGCGGCCGAATGGCGCGGAGGGAGAATTTGTCCTATACAATCGGTCCAAAATAAGGTATAATAAATTTGGCGGTAACGCAGCCGCCGCATTCAAATGTACAGAGAAGTCGTGGGAGGAAGAGAAAAATGAAGATTCAGTCGGTATTCGATGCGTCCTTTGCACCCTATGGAAAGGTGATCAAGGGCTTTGATACGGCGGCGCTGCAGGCGGAGATGGAGAAGCTGCCCTGCCCGGACGGCGCGGTGGTCTACGTTCCCGCCGAGGGCGCGCTGGAGCAGCTGCCCATCATGAAGGAATTCACCGATCAGCTCTACGGCGGCATGCCCATCCAGATCGGCTACTGCAACGGCGACAACCATGTGATGAACTGCCTGGAGTATCACCGGGACAGCGAGCTCAACCTGGCCTGCACGGACATGATCCTGCTGCTGGGTAAGGAGGGCGACATTGACTTTGAGAAGTTTGAGTACGACACGGCGAAGGTGGAGGCCTTCCTCGCGCCCAAGGGCACGCTGGTGGAGGTCTACGCCACCACGCTGCACTATGCGCCCATCAACGCCGGCGGCAAGTTCCGCTGTGTGGTGGTGCTGCCCCGGGGCACGAACACCGAGCTGACCTTCAAGCCGGATCCCGCCGGAGAGTCCCGCCTGCTGACCCATACCAACAAGTGGCTGCTGGCCCATGCGGAGTCGCCGGAGGCGAAGAACGGCGCGGTCGTCGCCCTCAAGGGCGAGAACCCCGTGGTGAACGTCTGATGCAAAGGGCGGCGGAGGCGGCTGTGCCTCCGCCGCCACATCTTTTGAACGGGGAGGGCGAACATGCTTCAGGAAATTGCAGATTCCATCAACCTGCTGGGCCGATTCTGCGGCAGGCGGGATGTTCCCGCGCTGAACCGGGATCAGCTGTGGCAGCGCTGTGGCGTGGCGCAGGCGGATGTGATGGCGCTGTTCGAGGGCAGCATCCTCTGCGGTGGCGACGTGCTGGCCGGGGCGATGCGCGCGGGCGTTGCGCGCCGCTATGTGATTGTGGGCGGCGCGGGGCACACCACCCAGCGCCTGCGGGATCGCATGGCGCAGGAGCTGCCCGGGCTTGAGACCGACGGCATGCCGGAGGCGCGGCTGTTCGCCCGGTATCTGAAGCTTCGCCATGGCCTGGAGGCCGATCTTCTGGAGTGCGACTCCACGAACTGCGGAAACAACATCACTTTCCTGCTGGAACTGCTGCGGAAAAACGGCGTGAAGTGCGAGACGATGATCCTGACGCAGGACGCGACCATGCAGCTGCGCATGGCGGCGGGGCTGCGGCGGCATGCGCCGGAGATCGCTGCAATCAACTATGCCGCCTATGCGGCGGAGGTGGAGGTGCGAGGCGACGGGCTGGCCTTCCGGGATGCGCCCCGGGGCATGTGGAGCATGGAGCACTACCGAACGCTGTTGATGGGGGAGATACCCCGGCTGCGGGACGACGCGGAGGGATACGGTCCCCGGGGGCGCGGCTTCATCGTCCATGTGGACGTGCCAGAGGAGGTGGAGCGCGCCTTTGCCTTCCTGCGCGACCGGTTCCCGGAGTCGGTGCGCGCGGCGAACCTGAAGTACGCCTCCGGCTGAGGGCAAAGCTTTTCCAAAACACTGCGCCCGGATGGCTCCCATGGGGAGTGCATCCGGGCGCAGTGTTCTTTGAGGCGTTCACAGCAGCGGAATCATGTCCGCGAGCCGGTCAAACTTCAGATCCGGCACAGTTTCGGAGGTGCGGAGCATCTCCACGGTGGTCTCGCCGGACATCACCAGTATGGAGAGCATGCCGCTGCGCAGGCCGGTTTCAATGTCCGTGTAGAGCCGGTCGCCCACCATGGCGAGCTCGGAGACCTTCCGCCCCGTGCGGCGCAGCGCGGCCTCGACGATGCCGGTGTGGGGCTTGCCCACGATGAGATCCGGCCGGCGGAGCGTGGAGGCCTCGATGAAGGCCATGATTGCGCCAATATCCGGCATGAAGCCCGTCTCGGTGGGGCAGTTGAAGTCCGGATGGGTGGCGATGTAGGGCAGGCCTGCGCGGACGAAGTCGCACACGGCGCGCAGCTTCGCGTAGTCCAGCGTGGTGTCGAAGCCGATTACCACGATTTCGGGGTTTTCCATGTCCACGGGAATGCCCGCCTCGCGGAATTCCTCCAGCAGGAATTCGTTGCCCAGCACGAAGGCGCGCCTGCCCGGGTAGAGCTGGTGAAGCTTCTCGCAGGTGGCCTCGCCGGAGGTCATGACCCGGTTGCGGTCAATCTCCAGGCCCATGCGCCGCAGCTTCTCCACATAGAAGGCGGCGTTGTGGGAGGAGTTGTTGGTGAGGAACAGAAAGTCCCGCCCGGTGGCGCGCACCCGCTCGATAAACTCCAGGGAGCCCTCGATCAGCCGGTCGCCCAGGTAGAAGGTGCCGTCCATGTCCAGCAGAAAGAGCTTTACGTCTTGAAGCGCCATGCCATGCCTCTTTCCCATCGTTTCGTCGAAGGTGTGCGCTCAGTCGAATTCGATCACGCCCGCGGCCATGCGCTTTACCGGAGCGAGCACGTCCACGCGGTAGCCCGCCTCCGTAAGCTTCTTCAGGCCGGGCTGGAAGGTCTTGGCGATCACGATGCCGATGCCCGCGACCTGCGCGCCCGCGCGCTCCAGCAGGCTGGATGCGCCCAGCGCGGCCTCGCCGTTGGCGAGGAAGTCGTCGATGAGAAGCACCCGGTCGCCGGGCTGGATGAACTGGGGCTTGAGCGTCAGCTGATAGGGCGCGTTCTTCGTGAAGGAGAAGACCTCCGTCTGGAGGATGTCATCCTTCAGGATGCTCGACTTGGACTTCTTCAGGATCACCAGCGGGAGGTCCATCTCCAGCGCGGTCATCGCGGCGGGGGCGATGCCGGAGGATTCGATGGTGACCACGCGGGTCACGCCCGCGCCGGCGTAACGACCGGCGAATTCCCGGCCGATTTCCTGCATCAGCTTCACATCCACCTGATTGTTGAGGAAGGAGTCCACCAGCAACACATGCTCGTCCAGCGCACGCCCGCATTCCAGTATCTTCTGTTTCAGCAGTTCCATGTCGAGCCCATCCCTTTCAAGTGCTTTTGAATACGCATATTATAGCACAGGCCGCCGTTCCCTTAAATAGGAGGAGAGTTAACTTTCCTGTTTTTCCCCGCCGGGCGCGCTTGCACGGCCCTGCGGGGCATGCTATAATGCAGCGGGTGATTTTATGAACAGCTTCGAGCAGGATCTCGCGCTCTCCCGGCGCATTGCGGAGGCGGTGGCCGCCGCGGGCGGACGGGTTTACTATGTGGGAGGCTTCGTGCGCGACGGCCTGATGGGCCTGGAGTGCAAGGACATAGATCTGGAGGTGTACGGCGTGGAGCCCCGGCGGCTGCGCACGCTCCTGGGCGAATTGGGCGAGGTGTACGACCGGGGCGCGAGCTTCGGCGTGCTGGGCCTGCGCCACAGCGACCTCGACGTCGCCATGCCCCGCACCGAGTCCCGCACCGGCGCGCGGCACACGGATTTCGACGTGACGGTCGATCCCTTTCTGCCCCCCCGGGAGGCCTGCCGTCGGCGGGATTTCACCATCAACGCCATGCTGCGGGACGTGCTCACCGGCGAGGTGCTGGACTTCTACGGCGGTCGGGAGGATCTTAACCGGCGCGTGGTGCGCTGCGTCTGTCCGGAGACCTTCGTGGAGGATGCGCTGCGCGCCTTCCGGGCCTGCCAGTTCGCCGCGCGGCTGGAGGCGGAGATCGACGGCGAGACCCGCGCCCTGTGCGCGTCCATGGATGTGACGGCCCTGTCCGTGGAGCGGATTCTGGGCGAGACGGAAAAGGCGCTGCTCAAGGCGGCGCGGCCGTCGGTCTACTTCCGCGAGCTGCGGGCGATGGACCACCTGAAGGAATACTTTCCGGAGCTGGAGGCGACCATCGGCGTTTTGCAGAACCCGAAGTTCCACCCGGAGGGGGACGTGTTCGAGCACACCATGCTGGTGATCGACGCGGCGGCCCGGCTGCGGGGGCGGGCGGAGGAGCCGCTGAACTTCATGCTCTCGGCCCTTCTGCACGATCTGGGCAAGTGTGTGGCCACGCAGGTGCAGGAGGACGGGCGCATCACGGCCTATGGACACGAGGTGCTGGGACTGGAGCTGGTGGAGCGCCAGCTGCGGCGCATCACCAACTGCGAGCGGACCCTGCGCTATGTGCGCAACCAGGCGGAGCTGCACATGCGCCCCAACATGCTCTACGGGGCGCAGTCCAGGAAGAAAAAGACCCGCCAGCTCTTCGACATGAGCCTGTGCCCCAACGACCTGATCCTGCTCTCCCGGGCGGACGCCAGCGGCAAGCTGGACGAGCCCTACCGGGAGGAGAACGAGGTCTGGCTGCGGGAGCGGCTGGAGGATTACCGCAGCCGCCTGAAGCAGCCCATGGTGACCGGACAGGATCTCATCGACGCGGGTCTGCGGCCGGGCCCGGATTTTGCCGCGCTGTTGCAGCGGGCGCGCATGCTGCACTTCTCCGGCGTCGACCGTCGCAACGCGCTGCGCCAGATTCTGAACGAAATGCAGGAAAAACCATCATAATATTACTAAAAATGCAGGAAAATATTCTGATTGTGGAGTGCCGCCGGGCTTGCACAGGGTGCGTCCGGCGGCACTTTTTATGTTAAATCTTTCAGAAATGTGAAATTTCAGCGCAAAAAAGAAAAGTGTACGAAAAAACCGCCCTTGACAAACGAAAATCCCTATGATATATTATTATATTGCATTAGTATGGACAAAAGTCCGCTTCCGGCCCTGAGAATTAACAAAATGAACCAAATTTGCTCTGAAATTTGGGAAAAACAGCCGGACAGAAAAAAGTTTATCCAAAAGATAACTTTGGACTTTTGGCGCCATCGCGCGAGGAATCGCCGGCTCCCTCCGGCGGTGTGAATAAAGATAGGGGTGATTGAAGGTATGGTTCATCCGGTGCAAATGGGCAAGCGCACGCGAATGAGTTTTGCCCGCATTGAAGAGGCGCTGGCAGTACCCGATCTGATTGAGGTGCAGAAGAATTCGTACAGACATTTTCTGAAGGAAGGTCTTCGGGAGGTGCTGGCGGACGTTTCTCCGATCACCGATTACAGCGAAAGCCTGATTCTGGAGTTCACGGATTATTCGCTGGATGACAAGCCGAAATATACCGTCGAGAAGTGCAAGGAGCGCGACGCAACCTTTGCCGCGCCCCTGAAGGTGACCGTACGGCTCACCAACCGCGACACCCACGAGATCAAGGAGTCCGAGGTGTTCATGGGCGATTTCCCGCTCATGACCGAGCACGGCACCTTCATCATCAACGGCGCGGAGCGCGTCATCGTGTCCCAGCTGGTGCGCTCCCCGGGCGTGTACTTCTCCAAGACCATCGACAAGACCGGCGCGTTCCTCTATTCCGCGCAGATGATTCCCAACCGCGGCGCATGGATCGAGTATGAGACCGATTCCAACGGCGTGGTCTTCGCGCGCATCGACCGCGCCCGCAAGCTGCCGGTGACGGTGCTGCTGCGCGCCATGGGCATCGAGAGCGACGAGGAGATCATTCGCCTGTTCGGCAACGGCGAGCATGTGGCCGCCACCCTGACCCGCGACGCGCCCTCCCTGAACGACAAGGGCGAGCTGCGCTACAAGTCCCGCAGGGATCAGGCGCTGATTGAAATCTACAACAAGCTCCGCCCCGGCGAGCCGCCGTCGGTGGATTCCGCCACGAATCTGATCAACGCGCTGTTCTTCGATCCCAAGAGATACGATCTGGCGCATGTGGGCCGCTACAAGTACAACAAGAAGCTGGCCCTTGCGCTGCGCATCTTCAACCGCGCGCCGGTGGAGGATATCGTGCATCCCTACACGGGTGAGGTGCTCTGCGAGGCGGGCCAGCCCATCTCCCGAGAGCAGGCCGAGGCCATCCAGAACGCCGGCATCAACGAGGTCGTCGTGCGCGTGGGCGACGAGGACGTGCGCATCATCGGCAATAACTTTGCCTTCATCAAGCCCTTCCTGGAGGGCTACAGCGCCGAGCTGTATGCCCAGTACGACGAGGAAGAGGTGCGCTTCAGCGAGCGCGTGCACATTCCCACCCTCGTGGATGTGCTCAAGCGCGTGCAGGAGGACGGCCTTCCCCTCAACCAGGCCCTGAAGGAGGCCTACAAGCAGCTGGCGCCCAAGCATGTGCTGGTGGACGATATCGTCGCCTCCGTCAGCTACCAGTTCGGCCTGTTCAGCGGCATCGGCGATGTGGACGACATCGACCATCTGGGCAACCGCCGCCTGCGCAGCGTGGGCGAGCTTCTGCAGAACCAGATCCGCGTGGGCATGTCCCGCCTGGAGCGCGTAGTCAAGGAGCGCATGGCCATTCAGGATCTCGAGAAGGTCCGTCCCCAGGATCTGATCAACATCCGCCCCGTGTCCGCGGCCATCAAGGAGTTCTTCGGCTCCTCCCAGCTGTCCCAGTTCATGGACCAGCCCAACCCGCTGGCCGAGCTGACCCACAAGCGCCGCCTGTCGGCCCTGGGCCCGGGCGGTCTGAACCGCGACCGCGCGTCCTTCGCCGTCCGCGACGTGCACTATTCGCACTACAGCCGCATCTGCCCCATTGAGACCCCTGAAGGCCCGAACATCGGCCTGATCGGCTCTCTGGCGACCTATGCGCGCATCAATGAATACGGCTTCATCGAGGCCCCCTACCGCAAGGTGGACAAGGCGACCGGCGTGGTCACCGACCAGATCGACTACATGACTGCCGACGAGGAGGACAAGTACTCCATCGCCCAGGCCACCGAGCCGCTGGACGAGAACAACCGCTTCGTCAACGAGCGCGTCACCGTGCGCCGCAAGGACGAGACCATCGAGGCCGAGGCCGGCGAGGTGGACTATGTGGATGTCTCTCCCCGCCAGCTGATCTCCGTCGCCACCGGCATGATTCCCTTCCTGGAGAACGACGACGCGAACCGCGCGCTGATGGGCTCCAACATGCAGCGCCAGGCGGTGCCGCTGCTGGTGCCGGAAGCGCCCATCGTCGGCACGGGCATCGAGTACAAGGCCGCGTGCGACTCCGGCGTGGTGCTGCTGGCCCGCGAGGCTGGCGTGGTCACCCGCGTGACTGCGGACGAGATCGTCATCCGCGACGACGAGGGCGTGGAGCACGTCTACCGCCTCTCCAAGTTCGCCCGCTCCAACCAGGGCACCTGCATCAACCAGCACCCCATCGTCAGCGAGGGCGAGCGGGTGGAGAAGCGCCAGCCCATCGCGGACGGCCCCTCCACCGACCACGGCGAAATTTCCCTGGGCCGCAATGCGCTGATCGGCTTCATGACCTGGGAAGGCTACAACTACGAGGACGCCGTTCTGCTCTCTGAGCGCCTCGTGAAGGAAGATATGTACACCTCGATCCACATCGAGGAGTACGAATCCGAGGCCCGCGACACCAAGCTCGGCCCGGAGGAGATCACCCGCGACATTCCCGGCGTGGGCGAGGACGCGCTGCGCGATCTGGACGAGCACGGCATCATCCGCATCGGCGCCGAGGTGCGCGCCAACGACATTCTGGTGGGCAAGGTCACGCCCAAGGGCGAGACGGAGCTCACGGCTGAGGAGCGCCTGCTGCGCGCCATCTTCGGCGACAAGGCCCGCGAGGTGCGCGACACCTCCCTGCGCGTGCCCCACGGCGAATTCGGCATCATCGTGGACGTGAAGATCTTCACCCGCGAGAACCGCGACGAGCTGAGCCCGGGCGTGAACCAGATGGTGCGCGTCTACATCGCCCAGAAGAGAAAGATTCAGGTGGGCGACAAGATGGCCGGCCGCCACGGCAACAAGGGCGTCGTGTCCCGCGTGCTGCCGGAGGAGGATATGCCCTTCCTGGCGGACGGCACGCCGCTGGACATCGTGCTCAATCCCCTGGGCGTTCCCTCCCGAATGAATATCGGTCAGGTTCTGGAGGTGCATCTGGGCCTGGCGGCGAAGGCGCTGGGCTGGCGCGTTGCCACGCCGGTCTTCGACGGCGCCCGCGAGGAGGACATCACCGGGCTGCTGGAAAAGGCCGCCCAGCAGGAGGACGGACCGCTCTACGACGAGAAGGGCCGCCCGACCATCCAGTTCTCCAAGATCGGCATCAATCCCACCGGCAAGCTCTGGGTGTACGACGGCCGCACTGGCGACCGCTTCGACAACCCGGTCACCGTCGGCTATATGTACTATCTGAAGCTGCACCACCTGGTCGACGACAAGATCCACGCCCGCTCCACCGGCCCGTACAGCCTGGTTACCCAGCAGCCTCTGGGCGGCAAGGCCCAGTTCGGCGGCCAGCGCTTCGGCGAGATGGAAGTCTGGGCGCTGGAGGCCTACGGCGCGAGCCATGTGCTCCAGGAGATCCTGACGGTCAAGTCGGACGATACCATTGGCCGCGTCAAGACCTACGAGGCCATCGTCAAGGGCGAAAACATTCCCGATCCGGGCGTGCCGGAGTCCTTCAAGGTGCTCATCAAGGAGCTGCAGTCCATCGCGCTGGACATCAAGGTGCTGGACAAGGACAAGAACGAAATCGAAATCCGCGAGCTGGACGACGACATCTACGCCAACGAGAGCGAGTTCAAGGACGAGCTGGTGCCCCAGGCCACGCCGGAGGCGCTGGCCGAGGAGGAGGCCGCCGCGGAGGACTTCGACTTCGACGAGCTCGAACTGGACGACGATCTTTCTCTGGACGACGACTTCTAATCGACGCATCGCTGCTTTCAGGTGAGGAATTCACCGTGTCTTATATAGAAGAAGGGAGAGAGCTCCTTGTTTGAACTGACAAATCTGGATTCCATTCAAATTGGTCTGGCTTCGCCGGAGAAGATCCGCCAGTGGTCTCACGGCGAAGTAACCAAGGCGGAAACGATCAACTACCGCACCCTGAAGCCCGAGCGCGACGGCCTGTTCTGCGAGCGCATCTTTGGCCCCACCAAGGACTGGGAGTGCAACTGCGGCAAATACAAGCGCACCCGCTTCAAGGGCGTGGTGTGCGACAAGTGCGGCGTGGAGGTCACCAAGGCCAAGGTGCGCCGCGAGCGCATGGGCCACATCGAGCTGGCCGCGCCCGTGTCCCACATCTGGTACTTCAAGGGCATCCCCTCCCGCATGGGCACCCTTCTGAACATCAGCCCCCGCGCGCTGGAGCAGGTGCTGTACTTCGCCAGCTACATCGTGCTGGATCCCGGCGACAAGTCCGTGACCGGCCTGCAGCTGCACCAGCTGCTCTCCGAGACCGAGTATCAGGCCAAGAAGCAGCAGGCGGAGGAGAAGGGCTTTGAGTTCCGGGTCGGCATCGGCGCGGAAGCCGTGCGCGAGATGCTGCTGAACCTGGATCTGGACAAGATGAACGAAGAGCTGCGCAAGGAGCTCGACGAGCTGGCCGCGCGGGAGACCAAGCGCGACAGCGAGGGCCAGAAGCGCCAGCGCATCATCAAGCGCCTGGAGGTGGTCGAGGCCTTCCGCCAGAGCGGCAACCGCCCCGAGTGGATGATCCTGGACGTGGTTCCCGTCATCCCGCCGGAGCTGCGCCCCATGGTTCAGCTGGACGGCGGTCGCTTCGCTACCGCCGATCTGAACGATCTGTACCGCAGGGTCATCAACCGCAACAACCGCCTCAAGCGCATGCTGGAGATGGGCGCGCCGGACATCATCGTCCGCAATGAGAAGCGCATGCTCCAGGAGGCCGTGGACGCGCTGATCGACAACGGCCGCCGCGGACGCCCCGTCACCGGCGCGGGCGGACGCCAGCTCAAGTCCCTGTCCGATCTGCTGCGCGGCAAGCAGGGCCGCTTCCGTCAGAACCTGCTGGGCAAGCGCGTGGACTACTCCGGCCGTTCCGTTATCGTGGTCGGCCCGAGCCTGAAGCTGTATCAGTGCGGCCTGCCCAAGGAGATGGCGCTGGAGCTGTTCAAGCCCTTCGTCATCGAGCGCCTCGTCAATCAGGGCATGGCCGTCAACGTAAAGACCGCCAAGCGCGCCGTGGAGCGCCTCAAGCCCGAGGTCTGGGATGTTCTGGAGAACGTCATTCACGACCATCCGGTGCTTCTGAACCGCGCGCCTACGCTGCACCGCCTGGGCATTCAGGCCTTCGAGCCGATTCTGGTCGAAGGCAAGGCCCTGAAGCTGCATCCGCTGTGCTGCACCGCCTTCAACGCCGACTTCGACGGCGACCAGATGGCCGTGCACGTCCCGCTGTCCATGGAGGCGCAGGCCGAGGCCCGCTTCCTGATGCTGGCGGCCCACAACATCCTCAAGCCTCAGGACGGCAAGCCCGTCATCTGCCCGACCCAGGACATGGTTCTCGGCTGCTACTACCTGACCATGATCCACGAGGGCCTCAAGGGCACCGGCAAGTACTTCACCGACGTGGACGAGGCCCTGATGGCCTACGGCACCGGTGAGCTCGCGCTGGAGGCGCCCTGCCACATCCGCATGACCAAGGAAATCGACGGCGTGAAGCACAGCCGCATCGTGGACACCACCATCGGCCGCGTGATCTTCAACCAGGCGATTCCCCAGGACATGGGCATGCAGAAGCGCGAGACCATCGACGACATGTTCAAGCTGGAGATCGACGAGGTTGTCGGCAAGAAGCAGCTGGCCAAGATCGTCGACAGCTGCTACCGCACCCACGGCGTGACCACCACCTCCCGCATGCTGGACGACATCAAGGCGCTGGGCTACAAGTATTCCACCCGCGCTGCGCTGACCGTCTCCGTGGCGGACATCATCGTGCCGCCGAAGAAGAAGGAGATTCTGCACGCTGCCGAGGAGCAGGTGCACCGCATTGAGCGCGAGTTCAAGCGCGGCCGCATGTCTGAGAACGAGCGCTACTCCGCGGTCATCAAGATCTGGGAGACCGCGACCAACGACGTCACCAAGGAAGTCCTTGCGAACCTTGAAAAGTTCAACCCGATCAACATGATGGCCGACTCCGGCGCGCGCGGTTCCACGAACCAGATTCGCCAGCTGGCCGGCATGCGCGGCTTGATGGCTTCCCCGACGGGCAAGATCATCGAGCTGCCCATCAAGGCAAACTTCCGCGAGGGCCTGTCGGTTCTGGAGTTCTTCCTCTCCTCCCACGGCTCCCGCAAGTCTCTGGCTGACACGGCCATGAAGACCGCCGACTCGGGCTACATGACCCGCCGCCTGGTGGACGTGTCCCAGGAGAACATCATCCGCGAGATCGACTGCTTCGCCAACCGCGGCGAGCGCGTGCGCGGCATGAAGGTGCAGGACATCGGAGAGCCCGGCGACATCATCGAGACCCTCGAGGACCGCATCCGCGGCCGTGTGGCGGCGGAGGACGTGGTCGACCCGGCCACCGGCGAGGTCATCGTCGAGATGAACGAGCTGATCACCCACGATCTGGCCAAGAAGATCGTCGGCGCGGGCATCACGGAGGTCAACATCCGCTCCGTGCTCACCTGCCAGTCCAACGTGGGCGTGTGCGCCCGCTGCTACGGCGCGAACATGACCAACGGCAAGCTGGTGGACGTGGGCGAGGCCGTCGGCATCATCGCGGCCCAGTCCATCGGCGAGCCCGGCACGCAGCTGACCATGCGTACCTTCCACACCGGCGGCGTCGCCACCGGCGAGGACATCACCCAGGGTCTTCCCCGCGTCGAGGAGCTGTTTGAGGCCCGCAAACCCAAGCGCGAAGCGACGCTGGCGGACATTTCCGGCGTGGTGCACATTGTGACCGACGCGAAGAAGCGCCGCAAGCTGATCATCCAGAGCGAGGCCAGCGGCGATTCCGCCGTCGAGACCAAGGAGTATCCCATCAACTACGGCTCCAAGCTGCGCGTGGAGGACGGCGACCACGTCACCGCCGGCGAAGAGCTGATCGAGGGTTCCATCAATCCCCACGACCTGCTGCGCATCCTCGGCGTGAAGGCCGTTCAGGACTACCTGGTCAAGGAAGTTCAGGCCGTCTACCGCCGCCAGGGCGTTGAGATCGCTGACAAGCACATCGAGGTCATCGTGCGCCAGATGCTGCGCAAGGTCAAGATCGAGGAAGCCAACGAGACCGATCTGCTCCCGGGCGCGCTGATCGACATCTTCAAGTTCGATCAGGTGAACCGCAAGGCCGTGGAGGAGGGCAAGCGCCCCGCCACCGCCAAGCGCACCCTGCTGGGCATCACCAAGGCCGCGCTGGCCACCGATTCCTTCCTGTCTGCCGCCTCCTTCCAGGAGACGACCCGCGTGCTGACCGAGGCCGCCATCAAGGGCAAGGTCGATCCGCTGCTGGGCCTGAAGGAAAACGTCATCATCGGCAAGCAGATTCCCGCCGGCACCGGCCTGAAGCGCTACACCGACGTGGAAATCCACGAAGCCTATTGATCCCCATAGACGCGCGCCCCCGCATAAGCTGCGGGGGCGCGTTTTCTGTCTTGTATTTTGGGTGGGAGAATGATATCATGGAGTCAGCGCAATATGCAAACGGGAGATGATTTACATGAAAACGACGCTTTACAACGCCCGCCTGATCACGCCTGAGCAGATCTTCCCGGGCGGACTCACCATGGAGGACGGAAAAATCGTCCGCGTGTTCCGCGGAGAGGACCCCGCGCCGGAGGGGGAACGCATCGACTGTCAGGGGGACTACCTGAGTCCGGGCTTTGTGGACATCCACGTCCACGGAAGCTACGGCGCGTCCTTCTTTGATCCCACGCCGGAGGCGCTCAACCGCGCCACGCGCTTCCACGCCCTCCACGGCACCACCGCCATACTGCCCACGACCGCGTCCGCCGCGCCGGAGACCGTGCTGGCGGCGGTGAAGAACATCGCCCGGGCCATGGAGGAGGGCAACGACGGCGCGCGGGTGCTGGGCGCGCATCTGGAGGGCTGCTATTTCAACCCCAAGTGCGCGGGCGCACAGAATCCCGCGTTCCTGTATCCCGCAAGGCCGGAGAATTACATGCCCATTGTGGAGACGGGTGCGGTGCGGCGCATCTCCGCGTCGCCGGAGATCGACGGCGTGCTGGACATGGCCCGCACGCTCGCGCCTCAGGGCGTGCTCTTCTCCGTCGGACACTCTGACGCGGACTATGAGACCATGATGCGGGCGCTGGAGGCCGGCTTTACCCACGTCACCCACATTTACAACGCCATCTCCATGCTCTCCAGCTGCTACTATTATCCCCAGGTAGGCGCGTGCGAGACGGCGCTGCTGCACGACGAATTCACCGTGGAGGCCATCTGCGACGGCCGGCATGTGCCGCCTCAGCTGCTGCGGTTGATGTACAAGATCAAGGGCGCGGAACGCTTCCACGCGGTGACGGACTCCGTGTTCGCCGGCGCGCCGGACGGCCCCTGCGACGACCACGGCATGGCCTGCCTGGTGGAGGATGAGGTGTGCATGCTGGCCGACCGCAGTGCTTTCGCGGGCAGCATCGCCACGACGGACCGGCTCCTGCGGACGATGGCCTTCGATGCGCAGATTCCCCTGTGCGACGCGGTGAAGATGCTCACGCTCACACCGGCCCGGCAGGTGGGCGCGACGGACATCGGGCGGCTCGCCCCTGGCATGCGCGCCGACCTCAACCGCTTCGGAGACGATCTGCAGATCCGCGCCACCTGGATCGGCGGCGAGATTTACCGGTAAACCGCGCGCAGACGTTCCAAAGAAAACGCGAGACCGGCCCGTAAGCCCCCGGATTGGGCGGCTTGCGGGCCGGTTTGCTGCACCTGGAGCATGGAAGCGCACGGAATCGCCAGCCCCTACGGCCATTTGATCCGCTTTTGGGGTGGCCCTGCGCCCGGATGCTGTACGGAGGTGCGGCGGTTCTGCGCAGACATCTGGCTGGCCGTTGAATGGTTCTGTGCCGGAGCTGCGCGAAGTTGCGGCAGGTTTACCCCGCCATCCATCCGGCGGCGGAGCAGTAGCCGGAAGCGCCCGCGGAAGCCTTCACCTTCAGAAGACCGGATTCCACGCCGGTCAGTTGAACGCTTTCGCCCCTTCCGAGCCGGGCGACGGGGGTTCCGGAGGCTGTCGCGTCGGGATAGAGCTCCACGGAATCCGCCGCGCAGATCAGCGTGCGCCCGCCCTTCGGCGGCTTTGCATCGCCCAGGAGAAGACTCGGCACATAGTAGTACTTCTTTCCCTGCTTTACGCGGCTCCAGTTGCCGTCCGGGGTGATGGAGACCACCGTGAGCTTTTCGTTTTGCGAAATGCTACCGGAGGCGTTTTTCAACAGCGCGTTGGGATAGAGCGCCCTGCCCGAAACCTGGGCGTACGCCGTCTGATGGAGCGTGTTCGGATTCCGGGTGGTGACGGCGCTCTTCGGCACCCATCCCGTCCTTCCCCGTCCGTTGCGGATGCGGCAGCGGTCGCCCGAGACCTCGAGCAGGGTGTAGCTCTGGCCATGGGAGACGATGCTGCCGTCGCTGCGCGCGCCAGCGCGATCCTGCGTTACGTCCACCGCATGGTTGCCGACGATCCAGACCGTCCCGATTTCGTCCTCCGAATTGTCGGGCGCCCTGCCGAGCTCGCCGGTATGAATGTATCCGATCTTTTTTCCATACCTTGCGCGCACCCACTTCCGATCCGGCGTCATGGCGATCACATGCAGCTTTGTGCCCGGGGAGAGCACGGCGATCAGCCTGTAGTTGGTTCCCGGCTTTGTGAAGAGGCAGCCGCCGTTTTTTCGGACGTAGCCGTCTGCGTCCAGCGTGTTCGGATTCTCCCGGGTCAGTGCGGAGAGGGCGCAGTATCCCGTCGCGCCGCGCCCGTTGCGCACACGCGCCCAGCCGCGCTTCCAGGCCGTCACCTCGAGCTCCTCACCGTAGGACATCGTACCCAGCGCCTTCGAGTGCGGATCGGGGGATTGGTGGACCGTCAGGGTGTTTTCCCGCACATAGGCCTGAACGCTGGTCGCAGCCCGGACGGATACTCCGGCGGACAGCGCAAGGAGAAGTATGAGCGCGCAGAGCGTGCGCCTGAGAGAGACATGCATTGTTTTCACCTCGCATTTTGCGTTATTTGTCTATTGGACTGGCCGCGGGTGGGGAAGTTTGAAATTCGTGTGAGAAGGAGCAAATTTAACAGGGGCGCTTCGCCGCTGCGTCCGCGGGGCATAAAGCCGCGCGGACTCGGTTAAAATTCACGACAGCGGGGCGAAGGAGGTCGATTTTACTTGACAATATTGGGAATCGGTGATATGATTCAGTAGTTCGGGTATGTCTGGAAAGGAGCGTGCGCGCAATGTTGGAAAAGCTGAAAAATGCGTCTAAGGTTGTCGGCACGCGCCGTCTGCTCCGTGCGATTCAGAGCGGCGAGATCGAAGAAGCCTATATCGCCCGGGACGCGGATCTCTACATCGTGCGCCAGGTGCGCCAGGCCTGCAACGAGGCAGGCGTGCGCATGGTCGAGGTGGACACCATGGTTCAGCTCGGTCAGGCCTGCGGGGTGGAGGTCAAGACCGCTTCGGCGGGCATCCGCAAGGCGTAAGGACGCCCGATATACATTGCTATCCTCTTCCAGGGTTGCGGAAGTGCGTATAGAAGCTCATTAGAAATTAGTTCAGGAGGTGCTTTTCTTCCATGCCGACGATCAATCAGTTGATCCGCAAGGGTAGAGAGAAGGTAACCAGCAAGTCGAATTCCCCGATTCTGCAGTCCTGTCCGCAGAAGCGCGGCGTCTGCCTGTCCGTCAAGACGCAGACCCCCAAGAAGCCGAATTCCGCATTGCGAAAAATCGCCCGCGTTCGTCTGACGAACCAGATCGAAGGTACTTGCTACATTCCCGGCATCGGCCACAACCTGCAGGAGCACTCGGTTGTGCTGATCCGCGGCGGCAAGGTGCGCGATCTGCCTGGCGTTCGTTACCACATCATCCGTGGCGCTCTCGATGCTGCTGGCGTTGCCAAGCGCATGCAGGGCCGCTCCCTCTACGGCGCAAAGCGTCCGAAGAAGTAAGCGGAAGCAGACGATTGCTTCCCTTGGCGAAAACGCGGCAGACGGCATGAAGCATGCGCCATTTGGAACGTGGGAATATGTGAATTGCCGGAAGCTCGCGGGCAGTGCCGCTGCGCCAACAGCCGCATGTGCTTTTGCCTGTTTCTTGTTCACTTGAAACCGTAAGATTGATTATCAGGAGGGACTACAATGCCCAGACGTGGATTTATTCCGAAGCGCGAAGTGCTTCCGGATCCTGTGTATGGAACGACCGTCGTCACGAAGCTGATCAACCAGGTCATGTACGATGGCAAGCGCGGCGTCGCGCAGGCTGTGTGCTACAGCGCGTTTGAGACCGTTGCGCAGAAGACCGGCAAGGAAGCCATCGAAGTGTTCAATCAGGCGATGGCCAACATCATGCCTTCCCTGGAAGTCAAGGCCCGCCGCGTCGGCGGTACCACCTACCAGGTCCCGATCGAGATTCGTCCCGAGCGCCGTCAGACTCTGGCTCTGCGCTGGCTGGTCATGTTTGCCCGCAAGCGCAGCGAGCGCAGCATGGCGGATCGCCTGGCCGGTGAGATTCTCGACGCTGCGAACAACGCCGGTAACGCCGTGAAGCGCCGCGAGGACATGCACAAGATGGCCGAGGCCAACAAGGCGTTCGCCCATTATCGCTGGTAAGCGCTTCCAAATTTATATTCCCAAGCTTTCTTCAGCACGCTTCGGCGTGCTGAAGGTCGCTTTGGGGAATGTGTTAAGATTTGATACGATCTTAACCATGTTATGCCCAAGCGGGCTGTCATTCAGAAAGAAAGAGGAAATAGACTGTGGCGAGAACACATTCACTTGATCATGTACGCAACATTGGCATCATGGCCCACATCGACGCCGGTAAGACGACTACGTCCGAACGTATCCTTTACTACACCGGCCGTACCCATCGCATCGGCGAGACGCACGAGGGCATGGCCACGATGGACTGGATGGAGCAGGAGCAGGAGCGCGGCATCACCATCACCTCGGCTGCAACGACCTGTGAATGGCGCGGTCATCAGATCAACCTGATTGACACTCCCGGCCACGTCGATTTCACCGTTGAGGTGGAGCGCTCCCTGCGCGTGCTGGACGGCGCTGTGTCCGTCTTCTGCGCGAAGGGCGGCGTCGAGCCCCAGTCCGAAACGGTCTGGCATCAGGCCACCAAGTACCAGGTTCCGCGCCTGGCCTACGTCAACAAGATGGACATCACCGGCGCAGACTTCTTCCGCGTGGTGGAGATGATGAAGGAGCGCCTGCAGGCGAACGCGGTGCCGATTCAGCTGCCCATCGGCGTTGAAGCCAACTTTGTGGGCCTCGTGGATCTGGTCAAGATGAAGGCCGAGATCTATGTGGACGAGATGGGAACCACCATGGATGAAACCGAGATTCCCGCGGATATGGTGGAAATGGCCGAGGAGTACCATCACAAGATGGTCGAGGCCGCTGCCGAGGCGGACGACGAGCTGATGATGAAGTACCTGGATGGCGAGGAGCTCACCGTCGAGGAGATCAAGTACGGCATCCGCAAGGCCACCATCGAAAACAAGATGACCCCCGTGCTGTGCGGCACTTCCTACCGAAACAAGGGCGTGCAGCCTCTGTTGGACGCGATCGTGGACTATCTGCCGTCCCCGATCGACATTCCCCCGGTTAAGGGCACGCGCGTCAATTCTGACGAGGAAATCGAGCGCGAGGCGAGCGACGATGCGCCCTTCTCCGCGCTGGTCTTCAAGATCATGGCTGATCCCTACGTCGGCAAGCTGGCGTTCTTCCGCGTGTACTCCGGTACCCTGAAGGCCGGTTCCTACGTCTACAATTCCAACAAGGGCAAGCGCGAGCGCATTGGCCGCATCCTGCGGATGCACGCCAACCACCGCGAGGAGACCGACGAGATCCGCGCGGGCGACATCGCCGCCGCCGTCGGCCTGAAGGAGACCACCACCGGCAACACCATCTGCGACGAGAGCAAGCCCATTGTGCTGGAGTCCATGGAGTTCCCAGAGCCCGTCATCCGCGTCGCCATCGAGCCCAAGACCAAGGCCGGCGCCGAGAAGATGAGCCTGGCCCTCGTCCGCTTGGCGGAGGAGGATCCCACCTTCAAGACCTACACCGACGAGACCACCGGCCAGACCATCATCGCTGGCATGGGCGAGCTGCACCTGGAGATCATCGTGGACCGCCTGCTGCGCGAGTTCCGCGTGGAGGCCACCGTCGGCAAGCCGCAGGTCGCCTACAAGGAGTGCGTGCGCCGTCGCGCCAAGGCGGAGGCCCGCTATGTGCGCCAGACCGGCGGCCACGGCCAGTACGGCCACTGCGTCATCGAGGTCTATCCCCGCGAGCCCGGCGCAGGCTACGAATTCAACAACAAGACCGTGGGCGGCTGCATTCCCAAGGAATTCATCGGCCCCATCGATGCGGGCATCCAAGAGGCGGCCCAGAGCGGCATCCTGGGCGGCCACGAGGTCGTGGACTTCGGCGTGGATCTGATCGAGGGCTCCTACCACGAGGTGGACTCCAGCGAGATGGCCTTCAAGATCGCCGGTTCCATGGCTCTGAAGGAAGCTCTGCAGAAGGCCGACTGCGCGCTGCTCGAGCCCATGATGAAGGTCGAGGTCGTCGTTCCCGAGGAGTACCTGGGCGACGTCATGGGAGATATTTCCTCCCGCCGCGGCCGCGTGACGGGCATGGACATGCACGCCGGCCTGCACTCCATCGACGGCATCGTGCCGCTGAGCGAGATGTTCGGCTATGCCACCGACCTGCGCAGCAAGACCCAGGGACGCGGGGAGGAGATCACAATGGCAAAGGCAAAGTTTGAGCGCACGAAGCCTCATGTAAACATCGGCACGATTGGTCACGTAGACCACGGCAAGACGACGCTGACTGCGGCGATCACGATGACGCTGGCGCAGGTCGGCGGCGCAGAGGCAATGCGCTATGACCAGATCGACAAGGCGCCGGAAGAGAAGGCGCGCGGAATCACGATCAACACTGCGCACGTCGAGTACGAGACCGCGCATCGTCACTATGCGCACGTCGACTGCCCCGGCCATGCTGACTATGTGAAGAACATGATCACCGGCGCGGCGCAGATGGACGGCGCGATCCTGGTCGTGTCCTCTGCGGACGGCCCGATGCCGCAGACCCGCGAGCACATTCTGCTGGCGAGACAGGTCGGCGTACCGTACATCATCGTGTTCATGAACAAGACGGATCAGGTGGACGATCCGGAGCTGCTGGAGCTGGTGGAGATGGAGATCCGCGAGCTGCTGAACGAGTACGACTTCCCGGGCGACGACATTCCGATCGTGAAGGGCTCTGCGCTGCTGGCGCTGGAAGCGCTGACGGCCGGCAAGGACGCGAAGAC
This sequence comes from bacterium, assembly GCA_004563405.1. Classification (GTDB taxonomy): domain Bacteria; phylum Bacillota; class Clostridia; order Christensenellales; family Aristaeellaceae; genus SFTH01. The sequence goes on along the minus strand of SFTH01000021.1, from coordinate 701 downwards.
CGCACCCGAGTGCCAGTGCATCTTCGAGCTGATGGACGCTGTGGACGAGTACATTCCGGAGCCGGAGCGCGCGACGGACAAGCCGTTCCTGATGCCTGTTGAGGACGTGTTCACGATCACGGGCCGCGGCACCGTAGCGACGGGCCGTGTGGAGCGTGGCCAGGTGAAGGTGGGCGACCAGGTTGAGATCGTCGGCCTGACCGATGAGAAGCGCAGCACGGTTGTGACGGGCGTTGCGCGGCCAGGTTCTGGCGAAGCCCGGCAGCATTCATCCGCACACCCACTTCATGGGCCAGGTGTACGTCCTGACCAAGGAAGAAGGCGGCCGTCACACCCCGTTCTTCAACGGCTATCGTCCGCAGTTCTACTTCCGTACCACCGACGTTACCGGCAACATCAAGCTGCCCGAGGGCGTTGAGATGGTCATGCCTGGCGACAACATCGACATGGAGATCACCCTGATCACCCCCATCGCGTGCGAGGAAGGTCTGCGCTTCGCTATCCGTGAAGGCGGCCGCACCGTTGGTTCCGGCGTTGTCACCAAGATCTGCGAATAATTCCAGATAAATCGAGGGAGCGAATCCGATTGGGTTCGCTCCCTTTGATCGTTTTTGGAAAGATGATTCTTGAAAAGCCGTAGGGCGGGGTGCCCTCACCCCGCCGGCGGCGAGGCGCCGCGGCCGGTTGCCTGTCGGCGCTTG
>SFTH01000054.1 GCA_004563405.1 bacterium | reverse complement strand
AACCGTGAGGACGACGACAACGAGTTCTCCGGGAGTGACGAGTCCATGAGCGAGGATGAGCTGGACGGCTCGCTGGGCGCCGCGTACACAAAGAAGAGTGTTGCGGGAGAGGGTGCAGCGAGGGGCGATGCCGGGAAGACGACGACGACACCGAAGAAGAAGAAGAAGCGTGCTGTGAAGAAGGCCGACGCGAACATCTTCAAGCTTGCGCTCAGCAACCTCGGGGACGAGGCGACCCTGATGACGGGCGACCCGTTCTTCTGCAAGAAGTGCGGGGTGATGCTCAACTCCGCGTCCAAGGTCGAGGAGCTGAGTGCGGAGGAGATTGAGGAGCGCAAGAGCAAGGCTGTCTTCGGGCCGACGTTCGCGCCCGCGCCGCCCATCCACAAGAGCTTCGAGGACATCTCCTGGGTCGGGGAGGCACGCAGGATGAAAGCAGAGAAGGCAAAGGGAAACGACAACGACGACGATGATGATGACGATGGCAAAGATGAGAATGATAACGAAGAAGAAGAAGATACGAAGAGAAGGACGTGGTGCTGCGAGTTCTGCGGGTACCCGAACGACGCGGAGGAGCTGGACGACGGGGAGATCCCCCCGGAGGCCACGGTGGACTACCTCGTGACAGCGCCCAGTGCGCCGTTACAGGGAGAGGAAGGCGCAGGGGAGCGGAGCCAGCGTATCGTGTTTGTCGTCGACGTGAGCGGGTCCATGTGCGTCACAAGCCCTGTGAGCGGGCGGCACGCGTTCAAGGGGAGCGAGTTGCGGAGGCAGCGCAGCACGGACATCTTCCAGGCCCTCGGGGACCTGACGGAGCAGGAACGGCGCGCCAACCTGCAGGGCGGGTACTACGGGATGCCCGCCTTCGCCGGGGGCGTCACGCACGTCTCGCGGCTGCAGTGCGTGCAGATAGGGATCGAGGGGCAGATCAAGCGTATCGCCCGGGAACACCCGAACTACAGGGTCGGGCTGATTGCGTTCAGCGACGAGGTCACGATCTACGGGGACGGGACGCAGGCGCCCACGGTCGTTGCCGGGGAGAAGCTGAACTCGTGGGAGAAGCTGTGTGAGATCGGCGACGCGTACCTGCTGGAGAAGCCTGTGAGCGAGGCGGGGGACAAGCTCCTGGAGCGGCTGTGGTCGCTCGAGGAGAACGGTGCGACGGCGCTGGGCCCCGCGATGAGGCTCGGGATTGGCTTGGCCGGTGGTGGTGGTGCTGCAAACAACAATGGCAACAACAACAACAACAGTAATAGCGGAGGAGGAGGGAGCGTGATCATCTGCACGGACGGGCTTGCGAACCAGGGCCTCGGGTCGCTGGAGGGCGAGGGGCACGAGTTTGTTGCGTTCTACACGGAGTGCGCCGAGCAGGCGCTCCTGAAGGGGGTGAGCGTGTCTGTGCTGAGCATCGTGGGGACGGAGTGCAACATCGAGCAGCTGTCCGTGGTGGCCGAGCGGACCCGGGGGGCTGTGGAGCGCGTCGACCCGCAGAAGCTGCGGACGCAGATGGACGCCATCGTGGGGGCCGCGCCGCCGCTCGCGTACGGGGTGATGGGGATGGTGATGCTGCACCGGGGGCTGCGGTTCCGGGGGGAGATGGCGGACGAGGCGGAGCAGCGGTACTGGGTGGTGAAGGACCTGGGGAACGTGAACCGGGACAGCGAGTACAGCTTCTCGTACGGCTTCCGGCCGCGGTCGGAGGTGGACCTCGCGGACCTGAGCGAGGTGCCCTTCCAGGTCCAGCTGCTCTACACGCGGCCGGACGGGGCCGTGCTCGTCCGCAGCGCGACGGCGCGGGTGCCTGTCACGGAGTCCCGGGAGGAGGCGGAGAGGGGCGCGGACGTCGAGGTGATCGGGGCCTTCACGGCGCAGCACGCGGCGCAGCTCGCGAAGAGGGGGGACTACGAGCAGGCGCAGATCGAGACGAGGAACGCGCAGCGGCTGATGGCGCGTGCCGACGGGGACGCTGCTGCCATCTCTGCGTGGTCGTCCAACGTGGCGCCCATGTACGACGCGATCAGGGCGGAGAAGGCGTCGAAGAGGAGCGGGGGGAAGAAGAAGAGGAAGGGCGCTGCGCGCGACGACGCGTTCGCGGCGGTCATCAGCCAGCAGGCCACAACGAACACCGCCAAGCTCTTTTCCGCGCAGACTGCCGACTACGATGACGACGATGATTGACGATGGATAGATCGAAAGAAAGAGTCTATGGTGTGTATTCTTTTGCGAGAGTTTAGCACTTGTGTTTGTATTACGTTTGCTTTAAAAGACTGCTTTCATATGCCTTAATTGCAATTTGTTCTCCCTTATTTCTATCGTATTTTTTTTCTCTGTTAACATA
>SFTH01000053.1 GCA_004563405.1 bacterium | reverse complement strand
GGGTGCAGCTTCAGGGCCTTGCCTTCGACCAGAATCGGCTCAAAGGCCTGAATGCCCAGGCGGTGCAGCGTAGGCGCGCGGTTCAGAAGCACCGGATGATCCTTGATGACGGTCTCCAGCACGTCCCAGACCTCGGGGCGCAGCCGCTCCACGGCGCGCTTGGCGGTCTTGACGTTCTGGGCCAGGCCCAGGCTCACCAGCCGCTCGATGACGAAGGGCTTGAACAGCTCCAGCGCCATCTCCTTGGGCAGGCCGCACTGATACATCTTCAGCGTCGGGCCGACCACGATAACGGAACGGCCGGAATAGTCGACGCGCTTGCCCAGCAGGTTCTGACGGAAGCGTCCCTGCTTGCCGCGCAGCAGATCGGACAGGCTCTTGAGCTGACGTCCGCCCGCGCCGGTGACGGGGCGTCCGCGGCGGCCGTTGTCGATCAGCGCGTCCACGGCCTCCTGCAGCATTCTCTTCTCGTTGCGGATGATGATATCCGGCGCGCCCATCTCCTGCATCCGCTTCAGGCGGTTGTTGCGGTTGATGACGCGGCGGTACAGGTCGTTCAGGTCGGAGGTGGCAAAGCGGCCGCCATCCAGCTGCACCATCGGGCGCAGATCCGGCGGGATGACCGGCAGCACGTCCAGCACCATCCACTCCGGCTTGTTGCCGCTCTTGCAGAAGGCGTCCACCACTTCCAGGCGCTTGACGATCTTCTGGCGCTTCTGGCCCTCGGTATCGCGGCCCGTGGACTTCTCGGACAGCTGGGCCAGCTCGGCGCGCAGCTCTTTGTTCAGCTCCTCCAGGTCGATCTCCTTGAGCATCTCGCGCACGGCCTCGGCGCCGATGCCCACGCGGAAGGTCCAGCCGCGCTCGGCGGCCTGCGCCTGCAGGTTCTGATACTCGGTCTCGCTGAGCAGGCGATACTTGTCCATGCCGGTGTTGCCCGGATCCAGCACGATGTAGCTGGCGAAATACAGCACCTGCTCCAGCGCGCGGGGCGAAATGTTCAGCAGCGTGCCCATGCGGCTGGGAATGCCCTTGAAGTACCAGATGTGGGACACGGGCGCGGCCAGCTCGATGTGGCCCATGCGCTCGCGGCGCACCTTGGCACGGGTGACCTCCACGCCGCACTTGTCGCAGACGATGCCCTTGAAGCGGGTGCGCTTGTACTTGCCGCAGTTGCACTCCCAGTCCTTGGTGGGGCCGAAGATTCGCTCACAGTACAGGCCGTCGCGCTCCGGCTTCAGCGTGCGGTAGTTGATGGTCTCGGCCTTCAGAACCTCGCCATGGCTCCACGCGCGGATCTGATCCGGAGACGCCAGCCCGATTTGAATGGAATCGAGATTTTTCAGTTCAAACAAGGAGTTCGCTCCCTTCCATTGCATCCATCCCGGGATGAATGCCGGTCCGAAATGATCAATATGGCAAACTCGGGCTCCCCGCGCGGGCCAGCGCCCGCGCAGGGAGAGGTTTCAATCTTACAGCTGGTCGTCGTCCATGTCGAAGCTGTCGGTGTCGAAATCCAGGTCGTCGCCCAGATCCAGCGACTCGAAGTCGAAGTTGTCGATATCGGCATCCTCGTTTTCGTTCGCGGCAGCGCCCTCGTTGACGGGCTCCGGCACGGTCTCCTCGCTGAATTCGGTCTCCGCCGCCGGCAGATCGTCCTCGATCTCGCGCAGCTCCACTTCGTTCTTGTTCTCGTCCAGCACCTTGATGTCCAGACACAGGCTCTGCAGCTCCTTGACCAGCACGCGGAAGGACTCCGGAATGCCGGGCTCGGGGATGTTCTCGCCCTTGACGATGGCCTCGTAGGTCTTGACGCGGCCGATGGTATCGTCGGACTTCACGGTGATGATCTCCTGCAGCACGTGGCTGGCGCCGTAGGCCTCAATGGCCCAGACCTCCATCTCGCCGAAGCGCTGGCCGCCGAACTGGGCCTTGCCGCCCAGCGGCTGCTGGGTGACCAGGCTGTACGGGCCGGTGGAACGGGCGTGAATCTTGTCGTCCACCAGGTGGTGCAGCTTCAGCATGTGCATGTAGCCCACGGTGACGGGGTTGTCAAACTTGTCGCCGGTGCGGCCGTCGTACACGTCCAGCTTGCCGGTGGGATTGATGCCGATCTTGCTGAACTGAATCGACGGACGACCCTTCTCGTCAAACAGCGGCTCCTCCGGCACGTTGGAGGCGTCGATCAGCGCCTGACGGATGTCGTTCTCGTCCGCGCCGTCGAACACGGGAGTATCCACATGCCAGCCCAGCGCGCGGGCCGCCAGGCCCAGATGGACCTCCAACACCTGACCGATGTTCATTCGGGAAGGCACGCCCAGCGGGTTCAGCACCACGTCCAGCGGCGTACCGTCGGCCAGGAACGGCAT
>SFTH01000020.1 GCA_004563405.1 bacterium | reverse complement strand
CTGAGCGCGAAGCAGGTGACGCTGGGCGTGGACGAGTCGGTTGTGCTCAAGGCGACGCTGCCGTCGAAGACGGCGGGTGCGGTGCGCTTTGAGAGCAGCAACGAGAGCGTGGCGAGCGTGGACGCGCAGGGCCAGGTCTGCGCCCTTCAGGTGGGCGAGGCGGTGATCACCGCTGTGAGCTACAACGGCAAGCGGGCAAAGTGCAGCGTATACGTCAAGCCCGCGCCGGAGAGCGTCTCTCTGTCCCGGGATGCGCTGTTGCTGGGCGTGGGCGAGAAGTTCACCCTGACCGCCGCCCTGTCCGAGGGCAGCGCGGGCGTGTGCACCTTCTCCGTGGCCGACGGAAGCGTCGCCAGCGTGGACAGCCGCAGCGGGGCGGTGAAGGGGTTGGCCCCCGGCGAGACCGTCGTGTCGGTGCGCACCTACAACGGCTGCGAGGACGCGTGCACGCTGGTGGTGTGCGCCGCGCCCACGGGCGTCTCCTTCCAGGAAAAGAGCGTGACCCTGCTTGCAGGAGACCGCTATCTGCTGCTTCCCCCGGTGCTCTCCGGCGAGGGAGTGGGCTGTGGAAGTCTGAGCTACAAGAGCTCCAATACGAAATATGTGAAGGTCAGCGCGGACGGCTGGGTCACCGGCGTGCGCAAGGGCAGCGCCAAGCTGACCATGAGCACCTACAACGGCAAGAAGGCAACCATCTGGGTCTATGTGAAGGACGCGCCCAGGAGCATTGCCTTCACCGACGCCAGTGTGGATATGATGGTGGACGAGGTGTACACGCCGCAGCTCGCGAACGTGTCGGGCGCTGCGTTCAGCTACACCCTCTCCAGCTCGAATCCCGCCGTGGCCTGTGTCGAGGGCAAGAGCATCCGCGCGGTGAGCAGCGGCAGCGCGGTCATCACCGCCACTGCCTTCAACGGAAAGACCGCGACCCTCAACGTGAAGGTCTGGGCCCTGCCCACGAGCGTGAAGCTCCAGCCCGGCGCGCTGAGCCTGGGCGCGGGCGACGGGGCGCAGCTCCGTCCGGTTCTGCCGGAGGGCGAGGCCAGCACCTTCCGATACGAGAGCAGCGACGCCTCCGTGGCGGCGGTGGACGGGACGGGCGCGGTGCAGGCCCTGAAGGCCGGAAGCGCGACGATTACCGTATACACTCAGAATGGCCTGAGCAGCAGCTGCGCCGTACAGGTGTTCAAGGCGCCCACCCGCATCACCCTCTCCCCCAACCGGGCCGATCTGAGTCTGGACGAGGGCGGCTTCCAGCTCGCCGTGGCGATGGGCGGAGCGGAGGAGGGCGGAAGGTATACCTTCGCCAGCAGCGACGAGGCTGTGGCCACCGTGTCCGGAGACGGTTATGTGACCCTGCGGGGCGTGGGCACGGCGCGCATCAGCGTGACCAGCTACAACCTTTGCAGCGCGAGCTGCATTGTGAACGTGGGCCAGAAGCCCAGCGGCATGCGCTTTGCGCAGGCGGGCTATGCCGTCGCCCTGGGAGACAGCGTCTGCATCGCCCCCGAGTTTGAGGGGGGCTGCGAGAGCTACTGGCTGGAGAGCTCCGATCCGTCTGTGTTCGCGGTGTCCGGCATGTGGGTGCAGGCCCTGCGCATGGGCAGCGCGACGCTGACCGCCACGAGCCGCAGCGGACTGCAGGCCCGCTGCGAGCTGACGGCCGCCGCCGCGCCCACGGGAATTCAGCTGGAGCCCATGTCGGCGACGCTGCTGCTGGGCGGAACCAGCGCGCTGCAATTGACGGCGAGCGCCCTGCCGGACGGCGTGGGCAGCATACGCTTCACCAGCAGCAATCCGTCCATCGCCTCCGTGGATTACGAGAGCGGCCTGGTGACGGCTCATTCCCCGGGCGACTGCACCATTACCGCCGTCACCTACGACGGGCAGTACGGCGCGTCCTGCGCGTTGCATGTGGGCAGACTGCTGGAGGGCGTGAAGATCGGCATTGATCCGGGACATCAGGCCCAGGGCAACATGGCGAAGGAGTCCTCCTCGCCCAAGGGCGGCAGCAGCAAGCCGAAGGTGAGCTACGGAACCCACGGATGCAGCACGCGAATCAAGGAGCATGTGACCAACCTTAAGGTGGGCCTCAAGCTGCGCGACGCCCTGGAGGCGCTGGGCGCAGAGGTTTACATGACCCGCGAGACGGCGAACGTGAACATTTCCAACAAGCAGCGCGCGCTGATGATGAATCAGGCGGGAGTGGATCTGGTGCTGCGCCTGCACTGCAATTCGGCGGGCTCCTCCAGCGTGAAGGGCGCGAGCCTGTACATCCGCAAGACCTGCGCCTATTCCTCCAGCGTCGTGAATGGAAAGGCACTGATGGCGGCGGAGAGCAGCGCGGCCAAGGCCATCATGACGCAATACTGCAAGGCGACCGGATTTGCCAACCGGGGAATCAGCAAGACCGATGCGTACACCGGCAACAACTGGTCCACCGTGCCCTGCATCCTGATGGAGATGGGCTTCAGCTCCAACGCCTCGGAAGACCGGAAGATGAACGACCCCGCCTTCCAGGACCGGATGGTTCAGGGCATGGTCAACGGCATTTGTGTGTACATGGGAAGGGAGCTTCCCGCACAATAAAGGAGATGTGGAGAATGAAAAACATCGTATGCTATGGCGATTCCAACACCTGGGGCTTCATGCCCAAGCATGAGGAGCCGAAGGTCATCGCAGAAAACCGCTATCCCTGGGGCGTGCGCTGGACGAGCCTCATGCAGATGAAGCTCGGCGACGGCTACCGGGTGGCGGAGGCCGGACTCAACGGCCGCACCACCATGTTCGATTGCCGCCTGGACGAGCACCGCAACGGACTGTCCGACGTGGACGTGTGCATGCTCGAGCAGTTCCCGGTGGATCTGGTGATCCTGATGCTGGGCACCAATGACGTCAAGGACTTCTTCTGCGTCACGCCCTACATGATTGCGCACGGCGCCGTGCGGCTGATCGAGCGCATCCGCGGCGGCGGCTACGGCCCCGGCGGAAGCAGCCCGGAGATTCTGCTGGCCGCGCCCATTCGCCTGCACCCCGACATGGAGAAGGGCTGGCTGGGTGAGGAGTTCGGCGCCGACGCGCTGGAGAAGGACGCGCAGCTCGGGCGCTATCTGGAGCGGGCGGCGCAGAAGAGCGGCGTGCACTTCATTGACGCCGGCGCCTATGTGACCGCCGATCCCGCCGACGGCATCCATATGAACGAGGCGGGTCACGCCCTGCTTGCGGAAAAGATGACGGAGAAGGTTCTGGAGATTCTGAAGTGAGCGCGGGCGCGCCGCTCCTGGGAGCAGGGGGCGGCGCGCCGCTTTGCGCCGCGGCTGCGGGAATCAGCCGGGGAAGGGGCCGATCGCGGTGCGTTTGTGTCCCGGCGTGCAGGCGCGATTGGACTGCATCCTCACCGCCGTGCGCGCAAGGAAGCGGTAGGCTTCCCGGAGGGACGGCGGAAAACGGGCGCAGGAAGGGCCGATCGCGCTGCGGGCGGTCCTTCCTGCGGATTTACATTGGCGGATTCGGGGCGAACGCCAAAAATATGCGGAGTCCGCGCCGGCGTTGCCGGGACGGACTCCGCAAGTTTGTCATGCGCCTGTGGCGCGGACGCTGCATCTCTTATTCGGACACATAGGGCATCAGAGCGATGATCCGCGCGCGCTTGATGGCGGTGGACAGCTGACGCTGATGCTTGGCACAGGTGCCGGTCATGCGGCGGGGCAGGATCTTGCCGCGCTCGCTGGTGAAGCGGCGAAGTCTGGTGACATCCTTATAATCGATGTGCTGAACCTTCTCGACGCAGAACTGGCAAACCTTCCGGCGCGGCTTGCGGCCACGGGGACGGCGTACGCGATCGCCTCTATCTTCAGACATTTTGCGTTCCTCCTTATCAGATTCAAGAAGCGGGGATGGCCCGGGCGCTGGCCCGGCTTCCCCAGTCAGAACGGAAGCTCGTCGTCATCCACCTCAGTGAAGCCGCCGTTTGCCGGAGCCGTCTGCGGCCGGGGCGCTGCGGCTGCGGGCGCTGCGGGGGCGTCATAGCCGCCGCTGCGGGCGCCGTCGTCGCGGGAGCCCAGGAATTCGACGTTGTCGGCGATGATTTCGGTGACGTAGCGCTTCGTACCGTCCTGCGCATCATAGGAACGGGTCTGAATGCTGCCTTCCACCGCAACCTTGCGGCCCTTGGACAGATAGCGGGCGCAGAGCTCCGCCGTCTGCCGCCAGCAAACGATCGTCAGAAAGTCCGCCTCGCGCACGCCCTGCGCGTTGGCAAAGCGACGCTGCACGGCCAGCCGGAAGGTGCACTGGGCAATGCCGGACTGGGTGGTGCGGGACTCGGGATCATTTGCAAGGTTTCCGATTAAAATAGCTTTGTTCATGAGTGAGCACCTGCCTTTGTGGGTTCAACCTTATTCGGCTTCCGACTCAGGCTTTTCGTCGTCAACGACGGCCTCGGCTGTGGGAGCCTCGACTTCGGCGACGGGGGCCGCGACCTCCACGACCGGCTCTGCCGGTGCGGCGGCCTCACGGGCGGCGTAGGGCTTCAGCGGTTCGCGCTTGGCCGGAACTTCACCTTCGTAGCGGATGATGAGGGAGCGGAGAATCTTGTCGTTGATCTGGAAATTGCGCTCCAGCTCCTTGGGCAGCTCAGAGGGCGCCTTGATGTACATCAGCACATAGTAGCCTTCCGTCTTGTAGTTGATGGCATAGGCCAGACGGCGCTTGCCCCACTCGTCTACGCGGTCGATTTCGCCGCCGTTCTTCTTGACCAGCTCGGAAAAACGGTCGATCAGTTCGATGCGTGCGCTGTCCTCCAGCGCAGCGTCAATGACGTACATGACTTCGTATTGATTCATGTGTTTTCACCTCCTTATGGACTTTGGCCACGGTCGGTTCACCGTGACAAGGATGCGCCAATAATTTATTATACCCATCCGGCGCATTTTTGCAAGGGCAGAATTGTGAAATTTTGAGACAAACCCACAAAAAAGCCCCCCTTCGGGGGTCAGACTGCCGAAATCACCCGGGAGAGCGCGAGAGGGCGGTCGCCCTTTCGCACTGCAATCGTTCCCGGAGGCGTGTGCGCCGGGGGAGACGCTTCCCCCGGCCGCACGCATGTCAAAAAGGGGGCCCATTACGGGATTCGGGTCAGGGACAGGGTGAACACGTTGGACGCGGAGGAGGCGCAGACGGAGACCGGGCTCAGGGACACCAGCTTGAGCAGGCTGCCCGCCTCGGCGTGGAACATGGCGTGCATGGTGTATCCGTTGGTGCTGCAATCGGCTACGGTGGCGACGTCCTGGGCGGAGGCCTCGATGCGCGCGCCGTCCAGGGTGAGCAGGAAGCGGCTGGAGACCGCATGCTGGGCGGGAATGTGTACGGTGTAGACGGCCAGATAGTCGCCCGCCCGGTGGATGCGCACGCCCTCCTGGCTGGCAGTGAAGTCGCCGGTGTTGGCGAAGGTGGGAGAGAGTTCCACCGCGTCGCCCGCCGCCAGTTCCACCGGCGTGTCCGCCGCGAAGGTCGCGCTTGCGTGACATTCGTCGCAGTCCTCGGCCAGGGCCAGAAGACCGCCGCAATCGTTGCAGCAGCAATCGTTGCAGCTGCAATTGTCGCAGCAGTCATTGCAGCAGCTGTCGCAGCAGGTATTGCAACCGCAGCTGTCGCAGCTGGTTCCGCTCAGACAGCGGCTTCCGTTGCAGCCACTGTGGGCGCTGCAGGGGCCGCAGGGGCCGGTGTAGAAGGGAAAGTTCCAGTTGCCGCAGCAGCCGCTGCGGACAAAGGGGCCGGATACGGTGCGAAGCACACCAATGCGGCCGGTGCAGGCGTTGCAGGAGGCGCAGTGGCAGCCGCTGACGCGCGCCGTGGCGCAGGAGCCGCAGCCGGTGGAGCGGAGGGTGGTGCAGCCGCTGCAACCGCAGCCGCAGCCGGTGGAGTGGGTGGCGCAGCCGTTGCAGCCGCAGGAGTTACAGCAGGAAAGGCTCGCGCGGCAGCCGTTGCAGCCGCAGCCGGAATTGCAATTCTTTGAACAGGACACAGGAAAAACTCCTTTCTCTGGGAGGCGCGTGCCGCCTCCGCGGGGTTCATTCCAGCATATGCCCGGGGCGGGAGAAGGGTTCGAGCGGGCGTCGGAGCGGTTGACAGCGCCGCGCGGCTGTGGTACATTGTTTTCAATGCGGGGAGGAATGCCCATGAACGTGTACGATTTTGACAACACCATTTTGCGGGGGGACAGCACGGCGCGCTTCTGTGCCTACTGCCTGCGCCACTATCCTGCGGTCTGGGTGGATTTGCCCGGGCAGGCGCTCAATGCCCTGCTGTTTGGGCTGAAACTGCGCAAAAAGCAGGCCTTCAAGGAGCGGCTGCTCTCCTTTCTGCGCCGCATCGACGACGTGGACGGTGCGGTGGAGCGCTTCTGGGCGGAGAACTTCTGCCGGGTGAAGCCCTTCTACGCCGGGACGCACCGCCCGGACGACGTGGTGATCTCCGCGTCGCCGGAGTTTCTGATTGCACCTGCCTGCGCGCGGCTGGGCGTAGCCTGCGTCATGGGCTCTCCGGTGGACAAGCGCACGGGCGCCTTCCACGGCCTCAACTGCCACGGCGAGGAGAAGGTGCGGCGCTTCCGTGCGGCATTTCCCGACGCGCAGATCGACGATTTCTATTCCGATTCCCATTCGGACGATCCGCTGGCGCGCATCGCCCGCCGGGCGATCCTGGTGCGGGGCGAGCGCCTGGAGCCCTGGAACGGGTGAGGGCGGGCGATGCGGTAATTGGGCGCAGGGGCGCGGCGGGCGGCGAGGGCCGCCGCCCTTGACTTTTTTGCCGGATTCCGCTATCCTTTTGGAAGGTACAGAAGGAGAGAGAGGCATGATCATACTGGGAATCGACCCGGGCCTCGCCACGCTGGGCTACGGCGTGATCGAGACCGGGGGAGGAAAGAGCCGCCTGATTCAGTTTGGCACGGTGAGCACGCCCGCGGGGCAGTCGATGCCCGTGCGGCTGCGCGCGATCTATCAGGGCGTGAGCCAGCTGATGGAGATCTATCAGCCGGACGACGTGGCCTTCGAGGAGCTGTTCTTTTCCAAGAACATCACCACCGGCATGGCCGTGAGTGCGGCGCGGGGCGTGGCGCTGGTGGCCGTGGCAAACCGGACGGAGAATCTGTACGAGTACACGCCCATGCAGATCAAGCAGGCGGTGACAGGCTACGGCGGCGCGGATAAGCATCAGGTGCAGCACATGGTCAAGCTCCTGCTGCACATGGACGACATCGCCCGGCCGGACGACGCGGCCGACGGCCTGGCCGTGGCGCTCACCCACGCCAACAGCCTGCAGGCCAGACATCTGTTCAAAATCAAGTGAGGGGGCGGCGCTATGTACGCACACATCGAGGGAACCGTCGCGGAGAAGGATCAGGACAGCATCGTGCTGGACGCGGGCGGAGTGGGCTATCTGCTGAACGTCAGCGGCGCGACGCTCTCCATGGCGCCCGCCGTGGGCGAGCGGATGAAGCTCTACTGCGTGCTCAACGTGCGCGAGGACGCGATGGAGCTCTGCGGCTTTTACAGCCGGGAGGAGAAGCGCATGTACGAGCGCCTGCGCAGCGTCAGCGGCGTGGGTTCCCGCACGGCGCTGCAGATTCTGTCGGCGCTGAGCGTGCGGGACCTGTCCATCGCGCTGGTCTCCGGCGACGCGGCGGCGCTGACCCGGGTGCCGGGCATCGGCAAGAAGACCGCCCAGCGGCTGGTGCTGGAACTCAAGGACAAGGTGGACGACGCGCAGCTGACCGCCCAGGCCGCGTCCATTTCGCCGAAGGTGAACGCCAAGGGCCCCGAGGCCGAAGCCATCGCCGCGCTGGTCTCCCTGGGCTATTCCAGCGCAGAGGCGGCGAAGGCCGTCTCTCAGGTGGCGGATCAGACCCAGGAGGCCGACAAGATGATCTTCCTGGCGCTCCGGGGCCTGGGCGGCTGAGGGCGAATTTGCCCGCCGGAAAGACAGCTGTATATGACATAACCCATCCCTGTGCTGCATAAATTTTGTCAGAAAAGGGGATGGGTTTTATGGATTTGCGTTCAATGCAGTTTGCGCACGATCTGAAGATGCCGATTCAGCTGATTTACAGTTGCGTGCAGCTGCTGGAGATGGAGCTGAGTCCCAATGCCCGGGCGGAGGGTTACCTGCAGATGCTGATGCAGAGCGCCGACCAGCTGCAGAGCATGGTGCACAGCGCCCTGGACGGCGACGCGACCCCGGAGGCCGGCAGCGGCGTGCGGCTGCGGGTGCGGGATGTGGTGGCCATCGCCCGGGAGGTGAGCCGTCAGGCTGCGCTGCTGGCGGAGGAGAAGGGCGTGCGCGTCCACTTTGAGACCAACGCCGCCCAGTTCCGCATGCCCACGGACGACGAAAAACTGCGGCGCATGCTCAATAACCTGCTCTCCAACGCCCTGCGCTTCGCTCCGGAGAACGGGCATGTGGCGGTCTGCGTGCGGGCGCGGGGCGACGCGGTGGACTTTGCGGTCTCGGACGACGGCTGCGGCATTGCCGGGGAGCGGCAGCGGGACGTGTTTGAGTCCGGCGTGACCGATGGCGGTCACGGCTACGGCCTGGGCATCGTGCGGGAATACGCCCGCCTGCTGGGCGGAGACGTGGAGCTTCGATCCGCGCCCGGGCGGGGAAGCTGCTTCACCGTCCGCCTGCCGGTGCAATCCTGTGCCTGAGGTCGCCGTTCGCGCGTCGGCCGCGCTTGACTTGTCCGGGGCGCGATGCTATAATCGGAGGGGAAAACGCACTTTCGGAGAAAATTTGCGGCGCGTATGGGGATGTGGGCGCCGGAAAGGGATACTATGGAAAACAGGGAAGCAAACCATTCTGAGCTGCGCGAGCTTCAGCTGGCGGAACTGGATCTGATGAAGCTGTTCGTGCGAATCTGCAAAAAGCACGGCCTGCGCTATTACATGATCGGCGGAACCATGCTGGGCGCGGTGCGCCACAAGGGCTTCATTCCGTGGGACGACGATATGGATGTGGGCATGCCGCGGCCTGACTACGAGAAGTTTTTGCAGATCGTGCGCAGCGAGCTGCCCGAGGGCTACGACTTCCAGAACTACAAGCAGAACCCGGATTACACGCGCTACTTCAGCAAGATTGTGAACACCCGGGTGCTGGTGACCAACGCGTCCTATGCGAAGGAAACCGTGCTCTATGCGTGGCTGGACATCTTCCCGCTGGACGGCATGCCGAAGAACTGGCTGCTGCGCACGGTGCATTTCTGGTATCTGGCCGCGTGGCGCTTCTTCTACCACGCCTCCTGCTACGACACCCAGGTGAACCTGCACCGCCCCAGCCGCCCGCCGCTTCAGCGCATGCTGATCAAGTTCATCGACGTCACCCGCATCGGCACGAAGTTGGATTCCAAGAAGCTGCTGCGCCACATGGAGAGAGATCTGATGAAGTGCGACTACGACCGCTCCGCCTATGTGGTCAGCATGTTCGGCGCTTATCTCCACAAGGAGCTGATGCCCATGCGCTTCTTCGGCAAGGGCGGAAGCTACGCCTTCGAGGACGACCGCTTCGAGGGCCCGGAGCTCTACGATGAATTCCTCAAATGCCTCTACGGCGATTACATGACGCCGCCCCCGGAGGGGAGCCGCCACGAGCACAACATCGTGAAGGTGGAGCGCGTCGCGTAAGGAGATCTGCCCCCGCTTCGAAGTGAGCGGGGGTTTTTTCGACTGCGTAGGGCGGAGATTTCCCGATTTCTGACGGCGAATTTGCGCTTTGTGTTACTTTCGGGGGATTTTGCTTGATTCAGAACCGGGCGAATGGTATAATAAGTAGAGTGTTGTTGGGGACAGAGGAGGATTGAACGCGTGTCCAGCGGATTGAGCGCGGCTCAGAAGCAGAGTTTACAGCTTGAGCTGCAGTACTACGATGTTTCCGCCAGCCCGTACCATCGGGTGAAGCGCATTTTGGATATCGTCATCGCGGGAGTGGCCACCCTGATCCTGTTGATCCCCATGGCGATCCTGCTGCTGCTGGTTTACATAGACGATCCCGGAAAGGTGATCTTCACGCAGAACCGTGTGGGCAAGGATGGGAAGCTCTTTCACATCTACAAGGTGCGCACCATGGTCGCCGGAACGCCGCAGAACCTCTCCGCCGCGGAGTTCAGAGACGCAGACAGGTATGTGAGCCGCATGGGCGCCTTCCTGCGCAAGACGTCGCTGGACGAGCTGCCGCAGCTCATCAACGTGCTCAAGGGAGACATGAGCATCATCGGCCCGCGGCCCCTGATCGCGGAGGAGAGCCGCATCCACGAGCTGCGCAAGCGCTACGGCGTGTACCAGACCCGCCCCGGAATCACGGGACTTGCGCAGATCAACGGCAGAAACAACATCTCCACCACGCAGAAGGTGTGGTGGGAGGTGAAGTACCTTCAGAATTTCAGCTTCAAGACGGACTGCAAGATCCTGTTTGCCACCGTGCCGAAGATCCTTCGCGGCGCGGACGTGACGAAGGATTTCAGCCGCTGACCCGGCGGCGGCCCGGAACAGATACGACAAAAGCCTGCTCCCCGATTGGGAGCAGGCTTTTGCAATTGGGCCGGCCGCGCTCACAGCGCGAGGTTGTCCCGCAGGCCGTCGTAGACCACGCCCACAAATTCGCGCATGTAGTAGTGGGGGATGGAGAAGGCGGTGGTGGCCACGGGGATGCCTTGCACGCCCTGCCAGCCCAGGCCGCGGGCGAGGGCGAGGGCGCGGAAGATGTGGAAGTTGTTGGTCACCAGGCCCACGCTGGCGTTCTCGGGGATGAGAACGCGGCTGAAGCGGAGATTTTCGGAGGTATCGGTGGAGCGATCCTCGAGGATGAGCTGCGCCGGGTTCACGCCCGCAGCCACGAGGTGGTCGTACATGCACCGGGCCTCGCTGAGATCCTCGTCCGCGCCCTGGCCGCCGGAGAGCACAGCGATGGTCTCCGGGTTGGCGGCGAGGTATTCCGCGGCGACCTGGATGCGGTTGCGCAGTGCGCCGCTGGGTGTGCTGCCGTTCACCCGCGCGCCCAGAACCACGATGTAGTCCAGTCCCTGGGGCGCGTCGCAGAGGCCGGCGGCGACGATGACGCCCTCCACCGCCAGAAAGAAGGCCAG
Source organism: bacterium (assembly GCA_004563405.1). Taxonomy (GTDB): domain Bacteria; phylum Bacillota; class Clostridia; order Christensenellales; family Aristaeellaceae; genus SFTH01. The sequence continues at coordinate 37,095 of SFTH01000020.1, read as the reverse complement.
CGCCAGGCAGAACAGGACGCGCAGTATGCGCACGATTGCGCGGTTCGGGTATCTGCCGCTGCGCGCTGCGTGCCGCCAGTAGAGGAAGCGTGCGACGCAGAGCAGCCCGCCCAGCAGCCACAGATATTGCAGCGACTGGCCGAAGCGCACCGCGACGCCCAGCGCGAAGTAGTAGCCGATCATGGCCAGGCCGATCAGCAGGACGATGAAGTTGAAGACTTTTCCGGCTCTTTTCATGGATTGCGCATCCTTTCGGGGGAATGTGAGGGGCGGCGCGTCCGCCTCCAACGATTGAAGGGGCCTGCCGCGCGGGCAGGCCCCTTCGCCGTTCATTTGACGAAGCGATCTGGAAAATGGTTCCGCTTACTTCATGGTCTCCACGGCGGCGCGCTCGGCGGGGAGGGCGGCGACATAGCGCTCCATGAACTTGTCGAAGCCGGCCACGTCCCTCGGGTCGGGCTCGAGAACCACGCTCTTCATGCCGGTGAACACCTTCTGGTCCAGATAGGCTTCGAGGGCTTCGCCCTCGGCCCGGTTGAGCATGTATTCCGCCAGCAGCGCGATGCCCCAGGCGCCACCCTCGCCGGCGGTCTCCATCACGGAGACGGGCGCGTTGAACGCGGCGGCGGTGAGCTTCTGGCCCACCACGGGGGTCTTGTACAGGCCGCCGTGGCCGGTCATGCGGTCGACCTCCACGCCCTCGGCGTTGAGGATGTTCATGCCGATCTTGATCGCGCCCAGGGCGGAGAATACGATGGCGCGGGCAAAGTTGCCCAGGGTGAACTTCGCGTCGGGCATGCGCACCATCAGCGGGCGGCCCTCCGAGAAGCCGGTCACATGCTCGCCGGAGAAGTAGCCGTAGGTCATGATGCCGCCGCAGTCGGGGTCGGCGGTCAGCGCGCCGTTGAGGATGCTGCCGTAGAGGGTGTTTGCGTCGATCTTCGCGCCGATGGCTCCGGCGAACTCCTTGAACACGCCGGCCCAGGCGTTGAGGTCGGAGGTGCAGTTGTTGCAGTGTACCATGGCGACCAGGCTGCCGGAGGGGGTGGTGACCAGGTCGATCTCCTCATGCACGTTCTTGAGCACCTTCTCCAGCACGATCATCGCGAACACGGAGGTGCCCGCGGAGATGTTGCCGGTGCGCTGGGCGATGGAGTTGGTGGCGGTCATGCCGGTGCCCGCGTCGCCCTCCGGGGGGCAGAGGGGGATGCCGGCCTCCAGGTCGCCCGCAGGGTCGAGGCGCTTTGCGCCTGCCTCGGTCAGTTTTCCGGCGTCCGCGCCGGCGCAGAGCACCTGCGGCAGGATGTCGGCGAGCTTCCAGGCGAAGCCCTTCGGCGCGACCAGCGCGTCAAACTTTTCGATCATCTCCGGGATGTAGTTCTTGAGCTCGGGGTCGATGGGAAACATGCCGGAGGCGTCGCCCACACCAAGCACCTTTCTGCCGGTGAGCTGCCAGTGGATGTAGCCCGCCAGGGTGGTGAAGAAGGACACGTCCTTCACATGGGGTTCGCCGTTGAGGATGGCCTGATACAGGTGGGAGATGCTCCAGCGCTGGGGAATGTTGTAGTGGAAGAGCTCGGTCAGCTCCGCGGCGGCGGGGCCGGTGATGGTGTTGCGCCAGGTGCGGAAGGGCACCAGCAGCTCGTCCTTCGCGTTGAAGGCCATGTAGCCGTGCATCATGGCGCTGAAGCCGATGGCGCCCACGCGGGTGAGGGTGACGCCGAACTTCTCCTGAACGTCGCGCTTGAGGTCCGCGTAGCAGTCCTGCAGGCCGCTCCAGATGGCGTCCAGGCTGTAGGTCCAGATGCCGTTGTCCAGCTGGTTTTCCCAGTCGTGGCTGCCGGAGGCGACCGGCACATGGTTTTCGTCGATCAATACGGCCTTGATGCGGGTGGAACCGAATTCGATGCCCAGCACGGCCCGGTTCAGATTCAGACTCATAGGACAAAACCTCCTGCTCGAAGCGATGGTATGCAAAAAAATGCTAAGCCTATTATACCATACGGGCGGGAGGTTTGTCTCCACTTATTTAACGTTTTTTTTCAATTTCACAAATGCGACCGTCGAGGCGATCCAAAAAGCAGCCCATGATGTAGTACAGGGTTTCATATTTCAGGCAGTCCGGGGTGGCTTCATCCCAGAGAAAGCGCACGGAGGGCGGGAATTCCTCGTCGCCCTCCCAGAACTGGAAGACGGCGTTGAAGCTGTCGAACACGGGGAAGACGCAGGCGGCGTCGCCGGGGGAGAAGGGCGCGACGCCGATCTGCCGGAGCGCCTCTTTCAGGGCGGGTAGGTTGCGCTGATAGCGCTCCGCAGCCCTGCGGTGGAAGGACACGTCGTTCGGGCTGCTTTGAGCGACGTGCTTCAGGGCGTTTGCAGGGCACAGCCGCCCGCTCAGCAGCGGCAGGGGCTGCGTGCGGCAGAGGTAATCGTAGATGGACAGGGCTTCTGTGAAGCTTGCGGGGCGGGGCGCGCTGCAGACGCATTCCACCGCGCCGCTGGCACGCTCGATGCGAAAGGGCTCGCTCAGGAAGTTCAGATAAATATGGTTACTGTCGGCGCGCAGACCGCAGCGCACGACGATCGCTTCCTGATCCCATTTCAGGAACAGGGTTTGGGCGTAGGCGAGCGCGCGAGCATAGTTGTCCATAGCGGTTCCTCCTTACAAAAGGCCGTCCGCAGGCGGCATGCGTCGGCGGACGGCGATGGGTTTGCGCGGCGGGGATCAGCCCAGCAGCGCCCGGTCGTTGACGAATTCGTCGCCGCTGGCGCGGGCGAACTGTTCCAAGAGCATCTCCACGGTGAGGTGCTTCTTCTCCTCCCCGGAGATGTCCAGGATGATGCGGCCCTCGTGCATCATGATCAGGCGGTTGCCGTAGGCGATGGCGTCGCGCATGTTGTGGGTGACCATCATGGTCATCAGATGGTTTTCCTCGATGATCTGGCGGGAGAGCTGGAGCACCTTTTCCGCCGTGCGGGGATCCAGCGCCGCAGTGTGCTCGTCCAGCAGCAGGAGCTTGGGCTTCTTCAGCGTGGCCATCAGCAGGGTCAGCGCCTGGCGCTGGCCGCCGGAGAGCAGGCCAACCTTGGTGGTCATGCGGTCCTCCAGGCCGAGGCCCAGGGTCTTGAGCTTTTCCCGGTAGCCCTCGCGCTCGGCCTTGGTGATGCCGGCGCGCAGGGTGCGCTTCTGGCCGCGGCGGGCGGCCAGGGCGAGGTTTTCCTCGATCTGCATGGTGGCGGCGGTGCCGGTCATGGGATCCTGGAACACGCGGCCCAGCAGGCCCGCGCGGCGATGCTCGGACAGGCCGGTTACGTCCTGGCCGTCGATGAGGATCTGCCCCTCGTCGATGGGCCAGACGCCCGCGATGGCGTTGAGCGTGGTGGACTTGCCCGCGCCGTTGCCGCCGATGACGGTGACGAAGTCGCCGTCGTTCAGGTGCAGGTTCACGCCGTTGAGGGCGATCTTTTCATTGACCGTCTTTGCGTTGAAGGTCTTGCGGAGATTGATCAGGTCAAGCATGGTCGCGACCCTCCTTCCTGCGGACGTGCAGCTTGCTCTTCCAGAAGGGAATGGCGAGGAACAGCGCCACGATCAGCGCCGAGAGCAGCTTGAGCAGGTTGGTGTTCAGGCCCAACCAGAGCACGATCTGAATGACGATGTAGTAGATCACCGCGCCCAGCGCCACGGCAAAGAGCTTCAGTGCAAAGTTGCGGAAGAGCTTGCCGAAGATCACGTCGCTGATGATGACCGCAGCCAGGCCGATGACGATGGCGCCGCGGCCCATGTTCACGTCCACGAAGCCCTGATAGTGGGAGTACATGGCGGAGGCCAGGGCGACGATGCCGTTGGCGACCATCAGGCCGAGGATCTTGCACAGGTTGGTGTTGATGCCCTGGGCCCGGGACATGGCCGCGTTCGCACCGGTGGCGCGCAGCGAGCAGCCCAGCTCCGTGCCGAAGAACCAGTAGAGCACGGCGATGAGCACCACGAGCACCAGGAAGGTGATGAGAATCGGATTCTGGAGGGAGAGCTCGCGCACATAGCGGGAGCTGACGAGCAGATTGTACTTTGAGACGCTCACGGCCTGGTTGGCCTTGCCGCCCATGATGGTCAGGTTGATGGAGTACAGGGACAGCTGCGTCAGAATACCGGCCAGGATGGGCGGGATGCCCATGGCCGTGTGGAACAGACCCGTCACGAGGCCCGCCAGCATGCCGGCGAGCACGGCGCAGAGCAGCGCGAGGTAGGTGTTTACGCCGTTCATCATCAGCATGATGCACACGGCGCCGCCCGTGGCCATCGTTCCGTCGACGGTCAGGTCGGAATAATCGAGAACCTTATAGGTGATGAACACGCCGATGGCCATGATGCCCCAGATCAGGCCCTGGGCGATGGCGCCGGGCATGGCGTTGAGCAAAGTCGCAAAATTCAATCTCTTTTCCCCCAAGTCAGACTAACACGAAAAGAACAGTGGACGAACCACTGCTCTTTTCGGCAGAAGTTTTGTTTATTCGGCGATGGCGACGTAGTCCTCCGGGATGGAGATGCCCAGGGCCGCAACCAGATCCGCATTGTACTCCTTGGTGAAGGCGGGAGCGTACTGGATGGGCATGGTGGCGACGTCCGCGCCGTTGACCAGGACCTCATAGGCCATTTCGCCGGTGGCGACGCCCAGGTCGTAGTAGCTGATGGACAGGGTGGCGACGCCACAGCCCTTGCAGAGGCCTTCCTCGCCGGCGACCACGGGCATGCCCGCGGGTTCAACCACGTTGCGGATGGCCTCGGTGCAGGAGGCGGCGGTGTTGTCGGTGGGAACGTAGAGCACGTCGCTGCCCGCGCAGGCGTTGGTCACCACGGAGGCGATGTCGTTGGAGTCGGTGAAGGCGTACTCGGTGCAGTTGAAGCCCATCTCGGTCAGAATTCCGGAAATGACGGAAATCTGATAGGCGGAGTTGGCTTCCGCGGAGCAGTAGATCAGGCCGATCTCCTTGGCGTCGGGGAACAGCTCCTGAATCATCGCGGCCTGGCCGTCCAGCGGCGCGAGGTCGGAGGTGCCGGAGATGTTCACGCCGGTGCAGCCGGTCCAGTCGGCGATGTCCAGGGCGGTGCCGTAGTCGGTGACGGAGGTGCCCAGAATCGGGATGTCCGCCGTGCCGGCCTGCGCGGCCTGGAGGGCCGGGGTGGCGTTGGCCATGATGAGGTCAACATTTTCGGAGATGAAGCTGTTGACGATGGTGATGCAGGTGGCGGACTCGCCAGAGGCGTTCTGCTCGTCGAAGGTGACGCGATCGCCCAGCTTATCGGTCAGGGCGTCCTTGAAGCCCTGGGTGGCGGCGTCCAGCGCGGGATGCTGAACCAGCTGGCAGATGCCGACGGTGTAGCTCTGCTCTTCGGCGATGGCCGTGAAGGCCAGAACGAGCGTCAGAGCGACGAGAATAGCCAAAATCTTCTTCATGTGTGTTTCCTCCCTTAATCTTTTCGCCTCCAGGGGCGCGCGGGGCGCGACATGGAGAACACAAACGCCCTCCGCACGGCAAAGCATCCATGCAGAGGGCGTAAGATACGCGGTACCACCTCAGTTTGTCCGCCGCTTGCGCGGCGAGACCTCAGCGGGCAGCCGGGCTGCCCTTTCCCCGGTAACGGGGGGAAGCCGTCTGCGCCTACACAGCGGACGCGCCGCCTTCAGCGGGAAGCTGTGGGATGTATTCGCCTGCGCCCCGGACGCCCCTTCCCAGCGATCGGGGCTCTCTGGAATCCGCGTGCCTCAGGTTACTCTTTCCCGGTCTTTGCTTTTTGTTTTCCGAAATTATTTCGAAAATATACTCGAATGTATGGAACTAATTATAAACGGGGAAGGGAATTCTGTCAAGTCCCAACGCCTGTTAAATTCGGCGGGCGATTGTTATAGAAAAATTTTTGGCAGGCGGATGCCGCGGGAATGGAATTGACAGATGGCGCGCGGTGGTTTAGGATAGAGGCATAAAAAGCGAAGGCGCGCCGCTTCCGGCGCGTGGAAAGAGGAGCGAAATGATCAAGTTTCACGCCGATTGCATGGCCTGCCTCGCGCAGGGAGCGCTGAAGAAGGCGGACGCGGTTCGGGACGGGGAGGTCAAGGCGCGCTACATGGGCCGGGTGTGCGCGATCCTGGCGGAGGCGGATGTGCAGCGGGATTCCGCGCCGCTGGTGGACGCGCGCCTCATTGCGCTGCGCCGCGATATGCTGGGGATCGAAGAGGACTTCTCGGAGGTGAAACATCGCTTCAACGCCCTGATTCTGGGCATCTACGACCGGCTGCGCGCGCAGGTGACAGCGGCGGAGGATCCCGTCTATGCGGCGATGCAGCTGGCCATGGCCGGCAACTACATCGACTTCAATGTGCTCGGGGACGTGGACGCACAGGAGCTGATGCGCATGCTGGACGCGTCGGCGGAGCGGGCGCTGGACGCGGAGGAGTACGCGCGCTTTCTGCGGGATCTGGCTGCGCCGGGGGAGCTCGTGTACCTTCACGACAATTGCGGCGAGGTGGTGCTGGACAAGCTGCTGATCGAGACCATACGCGCGCGCTTTCCGGAGAAGCGGGTGGTCTCCATCGTGCGCGGCGCGCCCGTCGTGAACGACGCGACCCTCGAGGACGCCCGGGAGATCGGGCTCGGGGAGGTCGCGGAGGTGCTGGAAAACGGGCTGCGGGACGTGACCGGAACGGAGCTCGCGCTGCTGCCGGAGGCCGTGCGCCGGCGCGTCGAGGGTGCGGGCGTGATTCTGGCGAAGGGCCAGGGGAACTTTGAGACACTGATCGGCTGCGGGCTGAACGTGTACTACCTGCTGCTGAGCAAGTGCCCCAGCTACACCCAGTGGTTTGGCTTTGAGCACTTCGGCGGCGTCTTCAGGAACGAGCGCAGGCTGCGCTTCTGAGCGCGGCCGCCCCTGCCGGGGCGGGGAGGCGGCGGAAGGCCGCGCGGCCCGGCTTCGCACGGGCAGGACGGCGCAGATGGAGGGCGGACGGTTTCGGAGCCCGCAGCGCACATCGCCGGGGGCGAAAAAGAGCGGAGACGGGGCCGTCTCGCGGTTGCAAATGACCGCGGGACGACCCCGTCTCCGTTGTGTACAAAGGCATTTTCGGACGCGCGCGCTGGGAGGGTCAAATTCACCGCGCGCGCCGCTGAATTGATACCCCGGGCGGCGCTGCGGCAACATCCGCGACGGGCGCGCGAGGCGGCGGAGGCGCGCACTTTCGCCATGGGGAACCCGGGGCGGGCGCGCTCCGGCGGGACGCCCGCGCGAGGGGCATGGGCGCGGCGCCGGATCAGCCCTTGCAGTTCCAGGCGAACAGCGAGGTTTCGGGGCTGACGTCCAGGCCGAGCTTTTTCTGAAGGTTCAGGGAGACAATGTTGTCCACCTCCACCTGGCAGTAGGGCACGCGGCCATTCTCCAGGCAGAAGCACAGGATGTGGGCCTCCAGCGCCGCGCCGTAGCCCTGGCCGCGCTGCTCGGGAAAGACCTCCAGCAGCCCGAAGCAGCCCTCCGGGTGGAGGCCGACGAAGCCCACGTCCTGTCCCTGCGCGTCCCGGGCGAAGAACAGCTCACCCACATCGCGGCGGCGGCGCAGCTCCTCCGGCGTATCCATGTGATAGCTTTGCAGGATGCGCGCGAAGGCGGGGCCGTCCGGCGCTTCGATTCTGAGGCGGGGGTCCGGCGGGGGCGGCGCTCCCCGGAGCAGGCCGGCCTGGTGGCAGCGCATACGGCCCCCGAGGCGATAGCGCTCGATCAGCGGCTCGAACCGCGCGTCCAGCAGCATGATGAAGCCCACGCCCTCCACGCCCTTGAGAAGCGCCGCGGCGCTGTCCATGCCGTCCGCGGCCAGAATGTGCATCCCCGAGGGGCGGTCGAGGGCCAGAAGGCCATGGGCGCTCTGGCGCAGTACGTCCGCCGTGCCCCGGCGCAGGGGCTCGGTGAGGCACAGGTGCAGCAGCGGATTGCGTTCAATTTCCGAATATGGGTACATCTTTCGTTTCCTTCCTGAAAATCCCTGCCTAGAGGTTGCTCTGGAAGCCCACGGCCTTGCCCAGGATGCGGATGCTGTCACATTCGTCCAGGGTGAACACCATGGGCGCGTACCGGGGGTTCATGGGCAGCAGCTGCAGGCCGTTTTTGATGTGATAGACCCGCTTGAGGGTGGCCTCGTCGTTGAGGAGCACGGCGGCGATGTCGCCGTCGTCCACGTCCTCCTGGCGGCGGATGAACACGATGTCGCCGTCATGGATGCGCGCGCCGGTCATGCTGTCGCCCCGCACGCGCAGGGCGAAGTCGCAGTGGAGGGATTCGTCGCAGGTGGTGACCTCGAACTGCTCGTCGGCGTAGATGGGCACGCCCGCGGCGATCTCTCCCAGCAGCGGCAGCGCGCGGCGATGCACGCGCATCAGATCGCCGGCGTTTTTGAGGGCGGGCGCGCCGCCGCCCGGGTAGAGCAGCTCCACCGGACAGCCCAGCGCGTCCGCCAGCTTTTTCAGCGTCGCGCCGGTGGGGTTCTTCGTCTCCCCGTTGAGCAGCTTGTTCAGCGTCCCCTTCGGCACCCCCGACATCTGGGACAGCTGCTCCGTGGTCAAACCGTTTCCGGTCTTCAACTTGGACAGCGCCTCTCGAAGCTCCATGGCGTTCCATCCCTTTCTCCACTTTTCTGAATTCAGTATAGCGCAGCAGTTCGAATTTTGCAAGTAAAAAATAACCGAAAACGGGAAATATAAGGTTTTATGCTGTTGACAATGCCCGGAAACGGGTGTATACTCCCGACATAACCGAAAACGGTTAATTCATTGAGCCGGGAGGGAAACGAATGGAACAGGGAACGCGTGGACTGACGGAGCGCCAGCGGCGCTTTGCGGATTTGTATCTGGAGCTGGGCAACGCCGCGGAGGCGGCGGAGCGGGCGGGCTTCAAGCGCAGCTACGCCCAGGGGGCGAAGCGCCAGCCGGCGGTGCAGGCTTACATGCAGAAGCGGCTGAGCGAGGCCCGGGAGCGCAACATCGCCTCGGCGGACGAGGTGCTGGCCTTTCTGACGGACGTGATGCGCGGTGTGTACGACGGCGAGAAGCCGGAGCGCAACTCCTCGCCGCGCATGAAGGCGGCGGAGCTGCTGGGCAGGCGGCTGGGCGTGTTCACGGATGTGAACAGCGTGCTCAGACCGGAGCCGCCGGTGCTGGTGGACGACATAGCGGCGAATGCGGCTGAGTGAGCTGATCGCGCCTACATTCTACGGCGTGCATGCGGACATGCGCGCCGGGCGGCACGAGGAGTACTTCCTCAAGGGCGGGCGCGGCTCGGCCAAATCCAGCTTTGCAGCGATCGAGCTGCTCTTGCACCTGCTGCGCCACCCGGAAGAAAACGCCATCGTGTATCGCCGGGTGGCGGGGACGCTGCGCAGCTCCGTGTTTGAACAGCTGCTGTGGGCGGTGGAGCGGATGGGGATGGCGGCTCTGTTCGACACGAGGCTCGATCCGCCGGAGCTGATTCTGCGCAGCACCGGCCAGCGGGTGCTGTTCCGGGGGGCGGACGACGCGGGCAAGAGCAAGTCGCTGAAGCTGGCCCGGGGGGCCTTCGGCTTTCTGTGGTTCGAGGAGGCGGCGGAGTTCGGCGGGATGGAGGACGTGCGCACCATCAAGGCCTCGGTGCTGCGGGGGGTGAACCGGGCGGCGACGGTGTTCACCTACAACCCGCCGGCCTCCGCCTCCAGCTGGATCAACGCGGAGGCGATGCTGGAAAAGCCCGGGCGGCTGGTGCACCACAGCTGCTACACCCAGCTGCCGCCCCAGTGGCTGGGCCGCAGCTTCATCGCCGAGGCGGAGGCGCTGCGGGAGAGCAACGAGCGGGCGTATCGCCACATGTACCTGGGGGAGGTGACCGGAACGGGGGGCCAGGTGTTTGACAATCTTTCGCTGAAGGCGGTTCAGGATGAGGAGCTGGAGGGCGCGGACCGCTGGATGAACGGCCTGGATTTCGGCTTCGCGGCGGACCCCGACGCGTTCATACGCGTTGCGTTCGACGCGCGGCGGCGAAGGCTGTTCGTGGCGGAGGAGTTCGTGGGCGTGCGCACGCCCACGGACCGCCTGGCCGCCGAGGTCGCCCGGCGGGCCCGGGGCGAGACGGTGCGCTGCGACAGCGCCGATCCCCGCATGATCCAGGAGCTGCGCAGCCGGGGCGTGGCAGCGGTGGGCGCGCGCAAGGGGCCGGGCAGCGTGCGCGAGGGCATACGCTGGCTGCAGGAGCTTCGGGAGATCGTGATCGACCCCGCCCGCTGCCCCCACGCCGCCCGGGAGTTTTCGGCCTACGAGTACGAGAGCGACGGCCTGGGCGGCTTTCGCACGGACTGTCCCGACCGGGACAACCATCTGATCGACGCGGCGCGGTACGCGCTGGAGGAGCAGATACAGCGGCGCAGCGCGCGCACGATCCGCCGCAGCCAGCTGGGAATTTGAGGAGGAAGCATGATTACGAGACCCAGAGAAGAATTTGAGGACGGCAGGGTGCCGCGGACGCTGATTGAGAGCTGTCTGCGGGAACATCTGGACGGCGCGGCGCGGCTGAACCGGCTGCGGGCCTACTACGACGGCCACCACGCCATCGAGGCGCGCGTGCGCAGCGCCGGACTGCCCAACCTGCGCATGACCCACGCCTTCCCCCGCTACATCACCACGATGGCGGCGGGGTATCTGATCGGCAATCCGGTGGAGTACGCCAGCGAAGCGCAGCCGGAGGCGCTGGATGCGGTGCTGCGGGCCTATGCGGCCTGCGACATCCACAGCGTGGACGCGGAGCTGGCCCGCAACGCCAGCATCTGCGGGCGGGGCGTGGAGCTGATGTTCGCCGACGGCGCGGCCCGGCCCCGCAGCGCCGCGCTGGATCCGCGGGACGCGTTCGTGGTGTACGACGACAGCGTGGAGAGCCGACCGCTGCTGGGCGTGCGCTGCGTGCCCTGGCGGGGGCGGGACGGCCGGACCCGGGGCTACCGGGTGCAGGTCTACACCCGGGACCGGATTCTGTCCTATCGCGTGCGCTCGCTGGCGGATCTGCGCCTGGAGGAGGCGGGGGCGGCGCAGCCCCACTACTTCGGACAGGTGCCGCTGATCGAGTACTGGAACGATGAGAGCGAGCGGGGCGACTTTGAGGGCGTGCTCTCGCTGATCGACGCCTACGACCTGCTCCAGTCGGATCGCATGAACGACAAGCAGCAGTTCGTGGACGCGCTGCTGGTGCTCTACGGCTGCACGCTGGAGACGGACGGGCGCGGGCGCACGCCGGGCCAGCAGCTCCGGGAGGACAAGGCGCTCTCCCTGCCGGACTGCGACGCCCGGGCGGAGTGGCTGTGCAAGCAGCTCAGCGAGGCGGATACGGAGGTGCTCAAGGCCGCGATCAAGGCGGACATTCACAAGATGAGCATGGTGCCCGACCTGACGGATGAGTGCTTCGCGGGCAATTCCAGCGGCGTGGCTATGCGCTACAAGCTGCTGGGGCTGGAGCAGCTGACCCGGATCAAGGAGCGGTGGTTTCAGGAGGCGCTGCGCCAGCGCCTGCGGAGCTACGCCCGCTTCCTGAGCTTCAGGGGCGAGCCGACGTTGGATGCGGACGGCGTGCGCATGCGCTTCACGCGCGCCCTGCCCGCCAATGAGCTGGAGGCGGCCCAGACCCTGCGCACGCTGGAGGGCATGCTGCCTCCGGAGGAGCTGGAGCGGCGTGCGCTGCGCATCGGCTGAGGAGACGCAGACGAGGAGGAGAAAAATGGAAGAGAAGCAGGGCCTCCCGATGGAGGAGGCGCGCCCGGAGGGGGCGCAGGCGACGGACGCCGCGCCGGAGGAAGCGGGACTTCCGCCGGAGGTGGAGCGCAGGATTGAACTGGAGCTGGAGAGGGCGCGCGGCGCATGGGCGGAGGAGACGAAGCAGGCGGTGGAGCGCGCCCGCGCCGAGGCGGAGGCGCTGGCCCGCATGAGCAGCCGGGAGCGCGCGGAGCACGAGTTTGCCCAGCGGCAGAGCCAGCTGGACGCACGGGAGCGGGCGATCCTGGGCCGGGAGCTGCGCGCGGACGCGGCGCGCATGCTCCAGGAGAGGGGCCTGCCGGAGGAGCTGATCGGCGCGGTGGACGTTCTGAGCGCCGAGCGCGTGCAGCAGAGCATGGACGCTGTGGAGCGCGCGTTCCGCAGCGCCGTGCAGCGTGGCGTGGAGGCGCGCATGCGCGGCGGCGCGCCCGCCGCGGGCCGCCGGGAGGCGGCAACCCAGGAGAGCGACGAGGACTACTATCGCGCCCGCTATGCGTCGGGCCGAATCGACAGACAGGGAGGTTAAGACATGGCCAATACTTTTGTAACGCTGAAGGAGATTGCGCGCCAGGCGCTTCCGCAGCTGATTGAAAACCTGGTGTTCCCCAACCTTTGCTACCGCGATTTCTCCGAGGAGTTCCACGATCTGGGCGACACGGTTCAGGTGCGCAGGCCCTCCGTGTTCACCGCCGAGGAGTTCAACGCGGAGAGCGGCGTCAACTATCAGGACTTCAACGAGGATGCGGTGGATGTGGAGCTCAACCACATCGCCACCGTGGACGCCCGCGCCTCCGCCGTGGAGAGCGCCACGGGCATCGACGATCTGAACCGCGCGTTCATCGAACCCGCGGCGGCGGCCCTGGCGGAGAAGATCAACGCCGACGGCCTGAAGCTCTACCGCGACGTTGCCACCCACGCGGGCACGGCGGGCGTCACGCCCGGCGAGCTGTCCGATCTCGCGGCGGCCCGCCGCGCGCTGAACCTGAACCGCGCGCCCACCTACGGTCGCGTGGCGGTCTGGGATCCCGAGGCGGATGCGCGCTTCACCCAGCTGCCGTCCCTGGTCAACGCTGAGAAGGCGGGCTCCAGCGCCGCGCTGCGCGAGGGCGCCATCGGCCGCGTGTACGGGCTGGACAACTACATGTCCCAGGCCGTATGCAGGCACAGCGTGGGCACGGCCATCTCCGGCGGCTGTGCGCTGAAGGTGGACGGCGCAGCGAAGGCCGGGGACGCGTTCATCCACATCGACGGCGGCAGCGGCGCTGAGACGCTGGAGGCGGGCGACCTGCTGGAGATCGACGGCGTGTCCTACGCCGTGGCGAAGAAGTGCAGTTTCGCGGGCGGCGAGGGCGACGTATTCGTCTGCGGCGGTGTGAAGCGCGATCACGCGGACAACGCCAGCGTGAACTGTGTGGGCGGCGCGGACGTGCGCGAATACACCAACAACCTGGCCTTCCATCCCATGGCCTTCGCCTACGTCACCCGCCCGCTGATCAACCCGGACGGACAGGGCGTGGCCAGCTATGTGACCAGCTACAACGGCATCTCCCTGCGCGTCACCAAGGGATACGACCAGCAGTTCAAGCGCAGCGTGTACTCCATGGACGTGCTCTACGGCTTCAAGACGGTGTACCCCGAGCTGGCCGTGCGCGTGCTGGGCTGACGGAGGCGGACATGCTGGAGAAGCTGAAGCGGCGCATCCCGGACGCGAAGGACGAGGCGCTTCTGGCGGAGCTGATCGAGGCGGCGGGGCAGGCGATCTGCGCCTACACCGGGAGGGCGGCGGTTCCGGCCGCCCTCGAGGCCGCCCAGCTGGAGATTGCGGCCATGCTCTTCAACCGCATGGGCATGGAGGGCGAGAGCGCCCACGACGAGGGCAGCCTGCGCCGCAGCGCCGAGAGCCTGCCGGAGTTTCTGCGCCGTCAGATGAACCCCTACCGGCTGGGAAGGGCGGTGGAGTCGTGAGGCTGGCGGAGCGCACCCGGCTGCGGGTGGAGCTCACGCCGCGCAACTGCGCTGCGGGCGCGCTGGGCGGGCGCGCAGAGGGCTTTTCCGGGGAGCGGACGGCTGTGTGGGCCTCCGTTCTGCCGGAATCGGGCAGACTCGAAGCCCTGCAGCGGGGCGCCGCCGGCCGGGACCGGCTGCGGCTGCTGGTGCCCGCCGACGCGCGCGTGGCCTGCGGGGACGGCGCGTTCGTGCGGGACAGGATGTATCGGGTGACCTCGGTGCAGCGATGGACGGCCCACCTGGAGCTGGAATGCGAGGAGATTTCGTGAGGCGGAAGATGGATCTCTTGGCCGGGCGGATTCGCGCCCTGCCCGGGGCGCTGGAGGCTGCGGCGGCGCGGAGCGTCCGTGCGGCGGCGGAGCTGGCGGCCGGGGAGGCCCGGATGCGCGCGCCGGTGGACAGCGGAGCGCTTCGCGCGGGCATCGGCGTCCAGAGCGGCGCAGGAGCGGAGGCGGCGGTGCGCTCCGCCGCGCCCCACGCCGCGCCGGTGGAGTTCGGCACCTCCCGCATGGCGGCGCAGCCCTATCTGCTGCCCGCCGCCGGGGCGGTGCGGGAGGAATTCTTTGCCGCTGCCCGGGCGGAGGCGCAGCGGGCGGCGCGGGAGGTGTGGAAGTGATTGAACTGAAAGAGCGGGTGCGGGACGCGCTGGCGGGCATCTGCGAAGAGGTGATCTACGGCTATCCGGCGGATCCGGCCGGGCGGGAGCGGGTTCTGTGGCGGGAGAGCGCCAACCGCTGCCACGCCCGTGCAGACGGCGCGGAGTATCTGGCGGAGCTGAACTACACGCTGGAGATCTTTTCGCCCAGCGCGGAGGGTGCGGCGGCGCTGACGGACGCGGCAGACGGGCGCATGCGGGACGCAGGCTTCCGCCGGGAGGCCGCCGCAGAGCAGTTTGAGGGCGAAATTGGACTGTGCCACGTTACGGCGCGCTATCGTGCGCTCGCGGACGGCGACGGCAACATCTATCAATAGAAATTGGAGGAGGAACTATGGCGGCAACCAGATCTCAGGGCACGACCCTGAAGTTTACGCCCGCCGGAGGCGCGCAGGTGAGCGTGGGCAGGCTGACCTCGGTGGGCGAGATTCAGAGCGATTCCGAGGCGCTGGACGTGACCACGCTGGAATCCGAGGGCGGCTACCGGGAGTACATTCAGGGCCTGCGCGATGCGGGCGAGGTGGAGCTGAGTGGCTTCTATGACGCGGAAGACGCGGGGCAGGCGGCTCTGCGCGCGGCCTACGACAGCGGCGCGGCCGGCGCATTTGAGGTGAACTTTCCGGATGGCTCGAAGGTGAACTTTTCCGGCTTTGTGAAGGGCCACACCGTGGGCTCTGCGGAGGTGGACGGCGCAATCGGTTTCGGCGCGGTGGTGCGCATCACCGGCGCAGTCCGGATGACGGAGGCGGTGTGAGCATGGACAGGCGGGTGGAAATTGCGGGCAGGGCGCTGCGGATGAACTACACGGTCAACGCCCTGTGCGCCGTGGAGGCGAGGGCAGGCGGATCGCTGGACGCGCTGATGGAGCGGCAGTTTTCCGCGGCGCGGCTGCTGCTCTGGGGTGCGCTGACGGAGCGCCAGCCGGAGATGACGCTGGAGGAGGCGGGCGAGCTGATCGACGCGCACGTTCGCGGCGGCGGCACGCTGGAGCAGATCGTCGAAATGTGCGCGGAGGCGCTGGAGGAAGCGGGTTTTTTCGGCAAACCGGCGGCGTAGCGCCGCCGGGAGAGGCGTGGTGCGTGCGGGACGGCGCGTGGCAGCTGGCGGAGCGCGCGGCCCGATCGGGCGTATCCGGCGCATGGGAGCTACTGGCGCGCACGCCCCGGGAAATCGACGCGGAGCTGCTGGCCTGGGCGGAGCGCCGCCGCCGGGAACGGGAGAATGTGGAGCTTCTGGCCTGGCGGACGGGCAGCTATGCCATGGTGGGTGTGCACGCGCCGAAGCGCTACCCCCGAAGGCCGGACGCCCCGGCGGCGGGCGCGCGGCGCATGACGGACGGGGAGATGAAGCGCGCGTTTGCGGCGATGGCCGCAGGAAGGAGAGAGAACCATGGCGGTGGTTGAGACGCTGGAGCTGCGCTTTCGGGCGGAGCTTGGCAATCTGACGGCGCAGCTCAACGGCCTCGCGGCCTGCGTCGGCGGGCTGGGCGCGGCGCTGGAGGCCCGGCGCGCGGCGCTGGCAGAGGGCGTGACGGCCCTCGTGCGGGGCGTAGCGGAGGCGCTGCGCAGCGGCGCGGGCATGAGCGCCGCCCCGGAGGAGGCCGGGCGCGCCCTTGCGGAGAAGTTCGCCCAGGGCATACGGAGCGGACAGACGGCGGCGACGGGCGCGGCGGGCAGCCTGTGCCTCGCGGCGCGCTTTTCGAGCGAGGCCGCCGTGGGTGCGGCCCGGAGCGCCGGGGCGGCGCTGGGACAGGGCTTTGCCAACGGCATTTCCGGGAAGTACGGCGCGGTGATGCGCGCGGCGAACCGCATTGCCAGCGCGGCGGTGAATCGCATCCGAAGCGCGCTGCAGATTCACTCGCCGTCGAAGGTGAGCTATGCGCTGGGCGGCAACTTCGGCGAGGGCTTCGCCGGGGGCGTGCGGGATTCCCTGCGCCTGGCGGAGGAGAGCGCCGCCGCGCTCTCCGGCGGCGCGGTCTCCGCGCTGGAGGCCGCTCCGGCGGCAAGCCGGGGGCTGGAGGCCGGAACGGACGATCTGGCGGGGCTGGTGGGCGCGGCGGTCCGGGAGGCGCTGGGCGGAACGGAGATCGTGATTCCGCTGAACGTGGACGGCGTGAAGCTGGGCGAGGCGAGCATACGGGGCATCAACCTGGTGACCCGCAGCGCCGGGCGGCTACTATTGGAGATTTGACGGAGGTGAGGCCGGATGGCGATGCTGATGGTGAACGGCGCGGCGGCGCCCGCACCCGCGTCCATGAAGGTGACGGTGTTCGACGTGACCGGCGGCGCAGGGCGCAACGCGGCGGGCGGCGCAGTTTTCGACCGCGTAGGTGTGAAGCGCAGGCTGGATCTGAAGTGGTCGCGCCTGCCGGGCGCGGAGCTGACGGCACTGTTGCAGGCGGTGGGTGGCGGACGCTTCTTTACGGCGGTGTATCCCGACCCGGAGAGCGGCGCGCCCAGGGAGATGGAGTGCAGCTGCGGCGACCGCTGCGCGGGCGTTCTGCGCATGGAGGGCGGCGAGCCGGTGTGGGTGGACGTGGAAATGTGCTGGACGGAGAGGTAGAGCGATGAATTGGACGCAATTGATGGACGCGCCCGTCCGCGAGCTGCGCGTGGGCGGACGCATTGTTTTTGAGAGCGGACAGGAGATTCCGCTGACGGGCGCACTGGTCTCCGCGCTCACGGTGGAGGAGGGCGCGGACGGCGCGCTTGCCCCCGGCTGCGTGCTCTCCGCGCGCTGCACGCTGGATCTGGTGAACGACGCGGGGCAGTGGCGACCGGGCGGCGCGCTGCTGGGCGGGAAGCTGCTCTGCGGCGCGACGCTGTTGCCGGAGCTGGGAGCGGTGGACGGCGACGAAGTGCAGTGGCGCGCGCTGGGCGCGTTTCAGGTGGAGAGCGCCCGGTACATGGAGGGCGAGGCCGTGCTGCGGCTTCAGGCTGTGGACAGCATCGGCTGCGAACTCTCCGCGCCCTTCGAGGATGCGCTCGCCTACCCGGCGACGCTGGCGGCGCTCTGGCGGCACGCGATTGCACAGACGCGCTACGCGTGGAGCGGAGAGGTGCCCAACGGGGACGGCGTAATTGACGCCGCGCCGGACTGGAAGGGCTGCTCCCTGCGCGGCGCGCTGGGGAACATCGCGGCGGCCGCGGGCTGCTTCGTGTGCGTCGACCGGAGCGGCAGTCTCGCGCTGCGTCCCTTGTGGAGCGGCGGAACCGGTGCGCGGAGCATCGACGCGCAGACCTATCTGAAGCTGGAGCGGGACGGCGAAACCTACGGGCCGGTGGATTCCCTGCGGCTTCTGCCCGTCGGGGCGGAGGAGGAGTGCGTCTATCGCGCCGTCGAGGGCGGGTCGGCGCTCTATTCCATATCTGTTTCCAACAATCCGCTGTTTCAGGCGGGCGCAGCGGGGCTGGACGGCCTGGCGCGGGGCATGCTCTCGTCTGCGGCGGGCTTTGCGAGCGCCTCCATGCGCTTCAGCTGGCGGGGCGACCCGGAGCTGGGCGTGGGCGACCGGGTGCGCCTGACGGACGCGGCGGGGGAGGTTCACGAGGGCGTGGTCAGCCGACAGACGCTGTCCCTCTCCCAGGGGTTCTCCGCGAGCTGCACCTGCGCGACGCCGGAGGTGGATTCCTCCGGCGTGCGCCGGATCCTGACCCCGGAGGGTGGGCTGAACGCTGCGGCTCTCTGCGGCGCAGTGGACGGCGCGCTGCTGAGCGTGGGCAGCATCACCACCTCCAAGCTGGCGGCGTCCTCGGTGACGGCGGAGAAGCTGGAGGCGGGGAGCGTGGACGCGCACGTCGTTGCGGCGGTGGCGGGCAAGTTTGGGACCATCGACGCGGGGAACATCGAGACGGATGCGCTGGGGGCGGAGCTTGCGCGCATCTCCCGGCTGGTGGCGCGGACGGCGGACATCGACTGGGCGCACATCAAGGACCTGACCACGGACACGGCGATCATCACCCAGGGCGTGGGCGGGAAGCTGATGATTTCGCGGCTGGCGGTGACGGAGGCGAACATGGTGAGCCTGACCACCGGGGAGCTGGTGGTGAAGGGCGCGGACGGGAGCTTCTATGCGGTGAGCGTGGACGAAAACGGCGAGATCGTGGCGACGCGCAAGCAGATCGGCAACGACGACGTGGTGGATCTGTCCATCAACGCGGGAGAGAAGCTGATCGAGGGCAGCGTGACCACGGCGTGCCTGAACGCCACGGAGATCTTTGCCGACAGCGCGGTGGTGCGGGAGCTGATCGCGGCGAACCTGGACGTGGACGGGCTGTTTGCCCGGGAGGCGTTTATCGACAGGCTGGCCACCAGCAGCATCGTGGGCGGCAGGAGCCTGACGGCGATCGCCGGGACGGCGGACGCAGCCCAGAGCGCGGCGGAGACGGCGCAGGGGACGGCGGAGACGGCGCAGAGCGCAGCGGAGGCGGCCCAGAGCTCGGCAGATACGGCCCAGAGCGCGGCAGACGCGGCGAAGAGTGCGGCAGATACGGCGCAGAGCGCGGCGGAGGCGGCGCAGGGGACTGCGGATGGGGCGATGCTTGCGACGGCGCATGTGGGCGTGAAACCGCCGGAGGCGCCCATCCCGGCGGGCCGGCAGTGGCTGGATCAGGGCGTGGAGCCGTGGACGCTGCGCAGCTGGATCGGCGCGGACGTGCGCACGGAGCCGGAGTACGCCCAGACCCACAGCGGCAACCCGGTGGTGCTGGGCGAGGGGCGGGTGCTGTCGCTGGATTCCATCCGCAACAGCTTCGCTCCCGTCCAGGCGGGCAGCGGGGATCCGTACCCGGCGGGGGGCGGGAAGAACCTGCTGCCCTATTTCTCAGCGGAAACAAAGAACGGAATAACGTTGTCTGTTGCGAACGACGGCACAATTACCTTAAACGGCACGCCCAGCGCTAACACAGTTTTTGTAGTTAATCTGGCGTCCGCGCTGCCGACCGGAACATACACTATGTCGCTGCGCTCTAATGCAGTGAATGGATATATGGCTGTATGGCTGGAAAACACCGATGACTGGAGCACCATCGGTAGTGTGCCTAATGGCGCTTTGAATAATTCGAAGAGTTTTGAAAGCACAAAGGCCTACCATCGCGCAAAGCTGGTTGTGTACACAAATGCGGGAACATTAAGTAATTTGCAGCTTAAAATCCAGCTTGAACGCGGCTCCACCGCCACCGAGTACGCCCCATACGCCAACATACGCCCCATCTCCGGCCGGACGGGAGTGGAGCTGACGCGGTGCGGGAAGAACCTGATGGGCAATGAAGCGGATGACCTGCTGGTAGGCGCCGATGGGGTGTTACAATACTTCAATCCGGCGCTTGCCCTGGTATTGCCTGTGTGTGGAATTGATTCGATCTGTGTCAGCGGAGATATAGCACTGCTCAGTGACAAAGTGGTGCGCGTGGGTCTGTACAACCAGTATCCGACCATCGGGACAAAGGGCGTTCGAAAAACATATGGGCATATGCCGTTCGTTCTCGACGTGAGCGGAGTAGAGTATGTTGCCCTCTCGTTCCTGCCGGACAAAAACACGAATATAACAAAGGAGCAGGTGCACGCGGGTATCTGCGTCAATATTGGAACCGAGCCGATCAGCGAACCCTACAACGGCGACGCCTACGCCGCAAGTTTCGGACAGACGGTCTACGGCGGCACGCTGGACTGGGCGGCGGGCGTGCTGGCGGTGGAGTGGGCGATTGTAAAAGGGGTGTTTTCAAGGTCGACGATCGATAGCAGCGGCAAACTGTACTCCATTTTAGGAGTTCCGAGTTCTGTTGCGTCGCACCTTGATTCTGAGTCCGTTACTCCGTACATCGTGTGCACAGCATTGCCATCTAAGGGGTTGTCTGCTGCACGATCGTTTAGTGGAGCATCTATTTCACAATACGGTAAGGCGTTATACATCGGTGGATATGTGGGCAGAGAGTCCGAACTTGACGCACTTATCGCATCGGATGACTTTGCGATATGTTACAGGCTGGCGGAGCCGGTTGTGGTGCAGCTGAATCTTCCGGCGGTGTATCCACTGGAGGGGACGAACGTGCTGTACGGGGACGCGGGGGCGCTGGAGGTGGACTCCACGGCCAGCGGCTGGCGGGTGGTGAACGACCCGGCGGAGCTTCAGAGCGCGCAGGAGGCGCTGGCGCTTCAGCAGGCGCGCATGGACGAGGCGCTGAACCGGCTGGGCATGGCGATGGTGCTGGACGCGGACGGCGTGCATGTGCACCGGCCCGTGACGAACCCGCCCTGCGAGACGCTGACGGCGGACGACAGCTTCAACGTGCTGGTGAACAGCGCCATTGCGGCCACCTTTGCGGCCAGCTACCAGAAGATGGGCGGGCAGATCGTGGTGCGGCAGACCAGCAACGGACTGATCTTCGGAGGTTGAGGCATGGCGGAGCAGTACAGGAGAATCTACAAATACACGGGACAGGGCAACTACGCCGGGCCGCGCAGCGTGAACTGGTCGCGCTTTTCGGTCAGCGGCGACACGGGGCGCACGATCGGGCAGATTGTGAGCATCGTCTACGAGCACTACCACACCTACACGGCGGGCGGATCGCGGACGCTGCGGGGGCGCATCACCCTCGCGGACGGCACGACCTTCATCAGCGAACCCGACGCGCACGCCTTTGCGGGCAACGTGGTCAGGTTCACGAACAGCTTTACGGAGCTTCCCACGGCGGAGCAGTTTGCGCAGATTGCGAAGATCGAGACGATCAACGAGAAGGGCGGAAACAGCAACGCGGGGTACAGCCAGTACATCTACTGGCGGGCGACGGCGGAGCACCCGATGCGGGTGATCGTGACCTTCGTGGAGGAGCCGCCGGTCCACTACGCGCCGCGGGTGGAGAAGTTCATCGTGGGCCGCTGCAACGCGCAGGGGACGATGGCGGACGACGGCGCGTACATCAAGACGACGCTGAAGCTGGGCATCGGCGACGCGGCGGGGCTGAGCGACGGCATGAGCGCGCGCATCTACTACCGCGCGGACGGCGCGCCCACGACGGCGGACAGCTATGTGGATCTGACGGGCCGGGTGAGCGAGCTGATCGCCGGGGTGAGCTTCGACGCGTCCATCCTGCCGGGGCAATGGGGGCTGGGCAGCGCCTGGCACTTCGCGCTGGTGTTCGTGACCGGCAAGGAGAGCGCCGTGGGCACGGACAGCGTGGGCAACGCCTTCGCACCGATCTTCGTGAGTCTGGACGGCAAGCGCATCTCCGCAGGCGGCTTCCCGAAGCAGAGCAGCGGCGCGAGCTTCGAGTTCTTCCAACCGGCGTACCTCTACGGCGGCGTCGCGCAGATCGGCGGCGGCTGGACGCTGCTTACGCCGCTCGCGGGCAGCACGCCTGCGGACTACGGCGGCGGCGCGCTGCGGTGCAGGGCGATTGAGGATTTGCGGATTGTGGACGGCTCGGTGCTGGTGAATCCCGGCTCGGGCGTCGTGCTGGCGGCGCTGCCGGAGGGCTACACGCCGGTCAAGAATGTGCTCTCCATCAACGCGTGCGCCGGCGGGCGCGTGGCCCGCATCTCCGTGGGCGGCGTGAGCGACGCCAATGCGGGGAAGATCGCCATCGACTGGGTGCGCAACCTCTCCGATGGCTCCACCTATACCGACGCGGCCATCTGGGTGCAGTGCTCGATCATGTACTGGGTGAATTAGGCAAAGGAGGACGGAATATGACGGCAAATGAGAAGCGGCAGGCGGTTGTGGACAAATATCGCGGAATCCTGGGGCGGAACCTGTATTCGCAGCCGCGGCGGACGTACTGCTTCACGAAGTACGCGAACGGGAAGTATTATTCGGACTGCTCCAGCAGCGTGGCGCTGAGCTACAGGGCGGCGGGCTATCCCATCCGGGATAAAAACGGCTACACCTGCCCGAACACGGTGGGGCTGTATTCCTCGCCGGACCTCAAGCAGGTCAATGTGACGATCCAGAAGGGCGTGATCCAGAACCCGGACGCGCTGCGGGTGGGAGATCTGTTGCTGTTTGCGGGCAGCGACGCGAGCCGCGCGGCTGCGGGCTATGTGGGCCATGTGGAGATGGTGTACCGCATCAACGGCAGCAAGATCACCATCTGCGGCCACGGCAGCGGCACGCCGAGAACCACGGAGATGGTCACATACTGCAAGAGCCGCTATGCCCAGAAGACCGGCACGAAGCTGGGAAACAGGGGCCTGATTCGCGTGATGCGCAGGATCGCGGACGACGGCGCGGGCGGCTCGGAGGCGCAGAATACGGACGGAAAGGAGGACGCGGACGTGAAAAAGATCGAGGTGACCGGCAACACCGTAAACCTCCGGGAGGGCCCGGGCACGCAATACGGCGTCGTGAAGGTCGTCAAAAAGGGCGAGCAGCTCGACGCCATCGCCGAGGAAAACGGCTGGATCCCAGTGCTGGTAGACGGGAAGGTCAGGTGGATCAAGGGGAACTATACGAAGGAAGCGGAAACGCCCTCTGCCTGAGCGGAGCGGGCGCAGGGAGGCATGTCCGCCGGAAAGTTGGCGCGGCGGACGTCATCCAATGAAGCGGATGGAAAGAGAGGAGAAGGTGAGCAAAATCGAATTGTTTGACTGGAGCTTTCTAGGCAATTATGGAGGCGCGGTGCTTGCGGTGGCGGTGCTGACGCAACTCTCCAAGGAGATTCCGGGCGTAAAGCACATTCCCACCCAGCTGTGGAGCTACCTGCTGGCTGCGGCGACACTGCTGCTGGCGCTGGTCTTCGGCCCGGGCTTTTCCCTGCCGGACGCGGCGCTGGTGCCCTTCAATGCGGCGCTGGTGTCGCTGGCGGCCAACGGCGGCTACGCGGCGGTGGAGCGGGTGCGCAGCGGACTGAACCGGACGGACGTTGGAGAATAGGCGGGGCGCGCCGTAGGCGGAAACGGAGGAAAAAGGAAGGCCGCCCGCACGACAACGGAATTGACCGGCGTCGCGCGGGCGGCGTTTTTCATGGGGATGCAGCAGAGCTCATTCCATTTCGGAGACGAAGCAGGCGATGCGCTTGCAGCCCTCGACGATGTTGCTGCGGCTGGTGGCGTAGCTCAGGCGGACGAAGTTGTCGTCGCCGAAGGCCAGCGCGGGCACCACGGCCACGCGCTTTTCGTTGAGCAGAAGCTCGGCGAACTTCGTGGAGCCGTCGATCTTCTGTCCCTTGTAGCTGCGGCCGATGATCTGCTTCAGGTTCAGCATGATGTAGAACGCACCCTTGGGCAGCTGGCAGCTCAGGCCGTCGATCTCGTTGAGCATGCGGTGCATCAGCCGGCGGCGCACGTCGTATTCCGTGATCATGGATTTGATGTAGGTGTCGCCACAGGAGAGGGCCGTGGCGGCCGCGTACTGGGCGATGGAGTTGGCGTTGCTGGAGGCGTGGCTCTGGAAGGAGGTCATGGCCTTGATGACCTTCTTCGGACCCGCCGCGTAGCCGATGCGCCAGCCGGTCATGGCGTAGGTCTTGGAAACGCCGTTGACCACGATGGTCTGGGCCTTGATCTCGTCGCCGAAGGAGGCGGGGGAGACGTGGCGCACGCCGTCGTAGATCAGCTTTTCATAGATCTCGTCGGAGATGATGTAGAAGCCGCACTCCACGGCCAGGTCCGCGATGTCCCGCAGCTCCTCCCGGCTCCAGACGCAGCCGTTGGGGTTGCTGGGGGAGTTGAGGATCAGCGCCTTGGTGTGCTCCGTGACATAGGGGCGCAGCATTTCGGCGGTGACGATGAAGTCGTTCTCCTCGCTGCCGTGCACCATCACGGGCGTGCCGCCCGCCATGCGCACCATTTCGGGATAGCTCACCCAGCAGGGGGAGGGCAGAAGCACCTCGTCGCCGGGGTTGATGATGGCGGACAGGGCGGTGAAGATCACCTGCTTGGCGCCGTTGGAGACGATAATTTCAGAGGGATTGTATTCCAGGCCGTTGTCGCGGAAGAGCTTTTCGCAGATCTTGGTGCGCAGATCCATCGTTCCGGCCACGGCGGTATAGCGGGTGATGCCCGCGTCGATGGCGAATTTGCCCGCGTCGTTGATGTACTCCGGCGTGCAGAAGTCCGGCTCGCCCGCGCCGAAGGGGATTACGTCCAGACCTTCGTTGCGCAGCTTCTTCGCCTGGGTGTCGATGGCGAGGGTGACGGAGGGGGAAATGGCCAGCGCGCGTTCAGAGAGAGATAGAGGCATAAGTTTCAGTTCCTTTCCAACAAATCGGTGAGAATATCTCTATTTTATGAACAGGAACGTGCCATTGTCACGTCTGATTTCGAAAATTATGCGTTAAATTTGAATGAAGAGGAAATTCAAATTGCAAAATATGCACGACAATAGGGCATATACGGGCTAAAATGAATTACAAAACGGCAAATCGAATCAAATGCGAATTGTTGGAATTGCGAAACCAGGAAAAACGTGGTATACTAAACTGTGGCATTTCAGATATTACAAGATGATAGGACTCCGGAGGTGGATTGACCCAATGGAATTTAGACGGATGACAGTTGAGGAGATCAAGCGGAACCTGACCGACAAGCTCACGAGCAATTTTGGCTGCGACATCACCGACGCCACCGATGAACAGCTCTACAAGGCTGTGGCGCTCACGGTGAGAGACGAGATTATGCAGCGCAGGGCGGAGTCCCGGGGCGTGCGCAAGGAGAGCGGTTCCAAGAAGGTTTACTACCTCAGCGCCGAATTCCTGGTTGGTAGATCTCTGTTTTCCAACATGGTCAACCTGGTGAACGAGAAAAACTACATTCAGGCCCTGGAAGAGCTGGGCATCGACCGCAGCCTCGTGTACGAAAAGGAGCCGGAGCCCGGCCTGGGCAACGGCGGCCTGGGCCGTCTGGCGGCCTGCTTCCTGGACGCGCTGTCTTCCCTGGAGCTGCCGGCCATGGGCTGCACCATCCGCTACGAGTACGGCCTGTTCCGCCAGAAGCTGGTGGACGGCTATCAGGTGGAGGTGCCGGACAACTGGCTGGACGAGGGCAACGTGTGGGAGATCCCGCGGCCCGCGGAGACGGTGCAGGTGCACTTCGGCGGCCGCGTGGAGGAATATGAGGATCACGGCCGGCTGAACTTCCGCACGGTGGATTCCGTGATGGTTGAGGCTGTGCCCTACGACATTCCCACCGTGGGCTATGACTCCTGCATGGTGAACATGCTGCGCGTGTGGTCTGCGCGCTCTCCCAAGCGCATCGACATGCAGTCCTTCAACCGCGGCCAGTATGTGCAGGCCATGGAGGAGCGCGAGCTGGCCGAGGTCATCTCCAAGGTGCTCTATCCCAACGACGATTCCTGGCAGGGCAAGGAGCTGCGCCTGAAGCAGCAGTACTTCTTCTCCTCCGCGTCCGTGCAGTACGCTGTGGCGGACTTCCTGAAGGTCTATGGCCCCCAGTGGTCCATGTTCCCGGACAAGGTGGCCATCCACATCAACGATACCCATCCCGCGGTGGCCATTCCCGAGCTGATGCGCATCCTGATGGATGAAAACGGCCTGGGCTGGGATCAGGCCGAGGACATCTGCCGCCGCACCTTCGCCTACACCAACCACACGGTGCTCCAGGAGGCGCTGGAGAAGTGGCCGGAGAACCTCTTCGCCCAGACCCTGCCCCGCGTTTACATGATCCTCTGCGAGATGAACCGCCGCCTGTGCAAGCGCCTGTGGGACGCCTATCCCGGCCAGTGGGAGCGCATCGGCCACATGTCCATCATCGCCTACAATCAGGTGCACATGGCCAACCTGTGCGTGGCCTACACCCACTCCGTCAACGGCGTGTCCGGCATCCATACGGACATCCTCAAGAAGCAGACCTTCCACGACTATTACGTCATGGAGCCCAATAAGTTCGTGTCCATCACCAACGGCATCACCCACCGCCGCTGGCTGATTCAGGCCAACCCGGGCCTGTCCGATCTGATCGACTCCGCCATCGGCGACAAGTGGCGCAAGGACATGAACTATCTGATCGACCTGAAGCCCTTCGCGGACGACGCGGCCTTCCGGGAGAAGTTCCAGGAGGTCAAGTTCTACAACAAGCTGCGCCTGACCGACCGCGTGCGCCGCATGCAGGGCGTGACCATCGACCCGGAGAGCATGTTCGACGCGCAGGCCAAGCGGCTGCACGAGTACAAGCGCCAGCTGATGAACGCCCTGGGCATCCTGATGCTCTACAACCGGATCGACGAGGATCCCTCCTTCGAAATTCCGCCCAAGACCTACATCTTCGGCGCGAAGGCGGCTCCGGGCTATCAGCGCGCGAAGCTGACCATCAAGCTCATCAACTCCATCGCCGAGCTGGTGCGCAAGCATCCCCGCGCCTCCAGGATGATCAACGTGGTGTTCCTGGAGAACTACTGCGTGTCCCAGGCAGAGGTGCTCATGCCCGCGACGGAGGTCAGCGAGCAGATTTCCACCGCCGGCAAGGAGGCCAGCGGCACCGGCAACATGAAGTTCATGATGAACGGCGCGCTGACCCTGGGCACCATGGACGGCGCGAACTGCGAAATCTTCGACGCGGTGGGCGCGGAGAACATCTACATCTTTGGCCTGACGGCGGACGAGGTGGAGCGCGGCTACGCCAGCTACCGCTCCAGCGAGATCTTCGAGACCAACGCCGCCATCCGCAAGGTGATGAACCAGCTCATCGACGGCACCCTCTGCCCGGAGCATCCCCGCATGTTCCAGGAGATCTACCACGGCCTGCTCTTCGGCGACAACGGCGGCATGCCCGATCCGTACTTCGTTCTGAAGGACCTGCCCCAGTACATGGCCGCCCAGGCGCAGATTTCCAGGGACTATCAGGACAAGGATCTCTGGCTGAAGAAGGCCGTTCTGAACACCGCCTGCTCCGGCGTGTTCGCTGCGGACCGCACCATCCAGGAGTACAACGACAAAATCTGGCATCTGAAGCCGCTGAAGCTGTAATATGATCTTCTTTCACGATTCACGATCCGAGCAGTACCGCAGTCCCTCCGGCGCAGTTCCCTGCGCCGGAAAGGTGCGCCTGCGTGTCTATGCCCAGGGCCTGAGCGCCGTCACGCTGCGCATCTGGTGGAACGGCGCGGAGTACCGCTGGTACATGCGCCGCCTGGAAAACGAGCTCTACGAATACGAAATGCAGATTCCCGAGGAGCCGGGCCTGCTCTGGTACTTCTTCATGGGCACCGACGAGCGCGGCCAGCTGTGGTATCTGGGCAACGCCAGCGACGGTTTGGGCGGCGAGGGCACGCTCTCCCGGCAGGAGCCCTCGTCCTTCCAGATCACCGTGTACGATCCCGCCTATCACACGCCCGCATGGATGCGCGAGGCCGTGATGATGCAGATCATGGTGGACCGCTTCAACAACGCCGGCGGCACGGATGTGAAGAACCTGCCCGCGGGCTCCTATTACCACGCCCACTGGGACGACGACCCCGCGCTGGTCATCAACGACAAGCGGGGCAACAACAGCGCCAACGACTTCTTCGGCGGCAACCTGAAGGGCATCGAGGAGAAGCTGGACTACATCTGTGGCCTGGGCGTGACGGCGCTGTACCTCAACCCCATCTTCAAGGCTCACTCCAACCACAAGTACGATACCGGCGACTACATGCAGATCGACCCCTCCTTCGGCACGGAGGAGGACTTCCGTTCGCTCTGCGCGGCCTGCCGGAAGCGGGGCGTGCGCGTCGTTCTGGACGGCGTGTTCTCCCACACCGGCGCGGACAGCCTGTACTTCGACCGCTACGGCACCTACGGCGGCAAGGGCGCGTACTGCGACCCGGAGAGCCCCTACCGCAGCTGGTACAGCTTCCAGAGCTGGCCGGAGGTCTACGAGAGCTGGTGGGGCTTCAACACCCTGCCCAACGTGGACGAGGAGGACCCGACCTACAAGAAATTCATCATCGACGGCGAGGACAGCGTGCTGGTTCACTGGCTGCGCGCGGGCGCGGGCGGCTGGCGGCTGGACGTGGCCGACGAGCTGCCCATGGACTTCATCCGCGCCCTGCGCCGCCGGGAGAAGCAGGTCGACCCCGAAGCGGCGCTCATCGGCGAGGTGTGGGAGGATCCCACCAACAAGGTTGCCTACGGCGAGCTGCGCTGCTACTGCACGGGCGATACGCTGGACGCGACGATGAACTATCCCCTGCGGGAGGCCGTGCTGGGCTTCATGCAGGGACAGATCACCGCCCACGGCTTCGTGCGCCGGGTGGAATCCATGCGCGAAAACCAGCCGAGGGAGTTCTTCTACGCCCAGATGAACCTCATCAGCAGCCATGACCGCCCCCGCGCGCTGGCCGTGCTGGCGGATGCGGGCAACATGGAGCCGGAGCGCAAGTACCGCTATCCCATCGAGCTCACGCCGGAGCAGTATGCGCTGGGCAGCCGCCGTCTGGCGGCCGCGTGGAACCTGCTCTGCGCGCTTCCGGGCATGCCCTGCATCTATTACGGGGACGAGGCCGGACTCTACGGCATGTCCGATCCCTACTGCCGGGGCACCTATCCCTGGGGCCGGGAGGACGAGGCGTTGATCGAAGCCTTCCGGGAGGCCGCGCTGCGCCGCAGGAATTCGCAGGCCCTCAAGACGGGCGGCATGAAGATCTGGGCCGCGGGCGAGGACGTGGTGCTCGTGGAGCGCTCCATCCGCGGCGGCAGGGATGTCTTCGGCAAGAAGGCGAAGAACGAGCGCCGCGTTCTGGCCGTCAACCGCGCGGCGGAGTCCCGCTGGGTGGAGTTTGGCGGCGAGACACTGGAGGTTCCCGCACAGTCCGCGCGGGTCCTGGAGTGATGGGCCGCAGCCGCGTGAAAATGGATTGAAATGAGAAAACCCGTCCCGCGCCGGATTTCCGGCGCAGGGCGGGTTTTTGACTGCGCGCAGAGCGCGCGCGGACGGCGGAGCGGGGGGAGAGTTGCCCGGACGGGATTTGCAAAAGACATGCACAGGCGGCGACGCCCGGCCGTTTCCCGGCCCGGGATGTCGCCGCCTGCGTCTCACCAGGGCTTCCAGACCTGCATGACCCAGCGCCCGATTTTGTAGAAGGGGGTCTCCAGCTCCTTCGCCGCCTCCCTGAGCATTTTGCGGATCTCGATCTGCTGGGGACAGTGGCGCTCGCACTTTCCGCAGCCGATGCAGCGCGAGGCGCTGCCGGGCGTCTTTTTCACGGCCGTCACCTGCCAGTACTCCTTTTCCGCCTTCCTCTTGCCCTCGATGGCGAGCTCGTTCAGGCAGCGGAAGCTGCCGGGGATGTCCACGCCCTGGGGGCAGGGCATGCAGTAGCCGCAGCCAGTGCAGCCCACGCGAATTTTGCCGTTGATCTCCCGGCGCAAATCCTCGATGAGCGCAAAGTCTTCCGCTGTGAAGCTCCCCGCCTCGGCCCGACCCGCCGCGCGCAGATTTTCCTCAATCATCTCCAGACTGTTCATGCCGGAGAGCACGCAGGTCACGCCCGGCTGATCCCACAGCCACTGGAAGGCCCATTCCGCCGCGGAGTAGCCCCGGGGATGCGCCGCGATGCGCGCGCGGGCGGGCTCAGGCAGCAGGTTCACCAGCCGACCGCCCCGCAGCGGCTCCATGATCATCACGGGGATGCCCCTCTCCCGGGCGGCCTGAAGGCCCCGGCGGCCCGCCTGGCTGGTCTCGTCCATGTAGTTGTACTGAATCTGGCAGAACTCCCAGTCGTAGGCGGCGAGCACCTTCAGGAACATGTCCGTGTTGCCGTGGAAGGAGAAGCCGATGTGGCGGATCTGTCCCTTCGCCTTCTTCTCCGCGATCCACTCTCGGATGCCCAGCCGCTCCAGCTTCTCCCAGGAGGCCACGTCTGTGATCATGTGCATCAGATAGTAGTCGATGTGGTCGGTGCGCAGCCGGGAGAGCTCCTCCTGAAAGGTCTTCTCGATGCCCGCGCGGGACTTGATCAGATACTGGGGCAGCTTTGTCGCGAGGTATACCCGGTCGCGGCAGTTGTTTTTCTCCAGAATTTTGCCCACGGCGGCCTCGCTGCCGGGGTAGATGTAGGCCGTGTCCAGATAGTTCACGCCGCCCTCGATGGCCGCCATCAGCTCGCGTTCGGCCTTGTCCAGGTCGATGCCGCCGCCCTTGCGGGTGAAGCGCATGCAACCGTAGCCCAGCACCGACAGGCGGTCTCCGCCCGCGCCTTCGCGGTAGTGCATGCCCGTGTTTTCCATACAGAAACCCTCCTTTGCTCAGTGCAGCCGAAGTCCCGCGCGCTCAAAACCGTGCACCCAGTCGGACTTCAGGTAGTACGCCAGAAAGATCGCCGAGCTGATCGCCCAGGTGAGGGGATAGCCCCAGAAGAGCACGCGGATGTCGTGGATGGCGTTCATCGCCACCGATATGTACACGATGCGCAGCAGGCACCACACTGACAGCAGCACCAGCATGGGCACCGCGGCCTTGCCCGCGCCGCGGAACACGCCGGCCACCGCGTGGGAGAAGGCCAGCAGGCAGAAGAACAGGTTTTCAATCCGCGATTGGGTCACGGTGATGCGCACCACGCCGGGGTCGCTGTTGAACAGTCGCGCCAGCATGGGGGCGGTGAACATCAGTACGATTCCGATCAGCTCCGCCACGCAGACCATGGCCAGTATGCCGAAGCGCGCGCCCCTGCGGGCCCGGTCGTACTCCCGCGCGCCCAGGTTCTGGCTGACGAAGGTGGTCAGTGCCAGTGCGAAGCTGGTGATGGGCAGAAACGCGAAGCCCTGGAGCTTCGAATAGGTGCCGCAGGCGGCCATCGCGTCCGAGCCGAAGAAGTTGATGTGGCTCTGCACCAGCACGTTCGCCAGGGCGATCACCGAATTCTGCACGCCCGTGGGCAGACCCATGCGCACCACCTCCAGCATCAGCGCCGGGTGGACGCGAATCTCCCGCAGCCGGAGCTGATACACGGTTCCTGGCTTGCGCAGGTGCAGGTAGCACAGCAGCGCGCTGGCCGCCTGGGAGATGGCCGTCGCCACCGCCGCCGAGCCCACGCCCAGGCCCAGCACGGCGATGAAGATCAGATCCAGCGCCACGTTCAGCGCCGAGGAGAACATCAGGTAGTAGAGCGGCCTGCGACTGTCGCCCAGGGCGTTCATGATGCCCGTGAACACGTTGTAGAGCATCACCGCCATCGCGCCGAGGAAGTAATTGCGGAAGTAGGCCACCGAGCCGTCCATCACGTCCGGGGCGGTGCCCATCCAGCGCAGCAGCACCGGCGAGAGCAGCACGCCCGCCACCGTCATCACCACGCCCGCCATGAGGCCGAAGGCCACCGTGGTGTGCACGGCCCGGGAGACCGTCTCGTCCTCGCCCGCGCCGAAGTAGCGGGAGATGACCACGCCCGCGCCCAGCGCCACGCCGATCATCAGGCTGGTCAGCAGCTGAATCAGCGACGTGGACGAACCTACCGCCGCCAGCGCCTGCTTCCCCAGCAGGTTTCCCACGATCAGCGAATCCGCCGCGCTGTACAGCTGCTGAAACAGCTGGCTCAGAAACACCGGCAGCGCAAAGGTCAGCATCACCCGCCGCACGTTGCCCGTGGTCATGTTCATGGTTCCGGTTTGCATGTCACACCCTCAGTTCAAGCCTTGCTCTGCCTCTATCATAGCGCAGCCGGGCGCAATCCGCAAGCCCTGTGCGCAAAAGCGGGCGCACGGATGTGCGCCCGAAGTCTGTCCTCTGGTGAATCAGATTCGAATTTCGCCCATGTCCATCTGGGCCTCGCCCGCCAGCAGCGGGCGGATGACCTTCGTCACGAAGCGCTCGCACTGCTCTGCGGCGCGCCCGGTGTACTTCTCCGGGGCCAGCAGGTTCTTCAGCTCCGCGTGGTCCAGCGGGAAGGCGGGGTCGGCGGCGATGCGCTCCATCAGGTCGCTCTCCAGGCCCTCCTGCTTCATGCGGGCGGCGGCCGCCTGG
This sequence comes from bacterium, assembly GCA_004563405.1. GTDB lineage: Bacteria > Bacillota > Clostridia > Christensenellales > Aristaeellaceae > SFTH01. The sequence goes on along the minus strand of SFTH01000020.1, from coordinate 4,742 downwards.
GAGTGCACGCGGATGCGCTCGTGAATCTCCTGCCGGTCCGCGCCGTTCTTTACGGACTCCATGATGATGTCCTCGGTGGCCATGAAGGGCAGGTTCTCCTGTACGCGCTTTTCGATCATCTTCGGATACACCACCATGCCGTCGGCGACGTTGGCGTAGAGTTCCAGCACCGCGTCGGTGGCCAGGAAAGCCTCCGGCAGGGACAGGCGGCGGTTGGCGCTGTCGTCCAGCGTGCGCTCGAACCACTGGGTCGCGGCGGTCATCTGCGCGTCCTGAACGAGGGTCATCACATGGCGGCTCAGGGCGCAGATGCGCTCCGAGCGCATGGGGTTGCGCTTGTAGGCCATGGCGGAGGAACCGATCTGGTTCTTTTCAAAGGGCTCCTCGATCTCCCGGAAGGATTGCAGCAGGCGCAGATCCTGGGCGAATTTGTAGGCGCTCTGGGCGATGGAGGACAGGGCGGAGAGCGCGCGGCTGTCCAGCTTGCGGGGATAGGTCTGGCCGGACACGTCGAACACGGCCTGCATGCCCATCTTGTCCGCGATGCGCCTTTCCAGCTCGTCCACCTTTTCGCCGTCGCCGTCGAAGAGCTCCATGAAGCTCACCTGGGTGCCCGTCGCGCCGCGGTTGCCCAGCAGCTTCAGCGCCCGGGCTGCGTCGTCCAGCTCCTGCAGATCCATGTAGAGATCCTGGAGCCACAGGCAGGCGCGCTTGCCCACGGTGGTCAGCTGCGCGGGCTGCAGGTGGGTGTAGCCCAGGGTGGGCAGATCTTTGTATTCCATGGCGAAGTCGGACAGGCGGCGCATGACCTCCACCAGCTTTTTGCGAATCAGCGCCATGGCGTCCCGCAGCATCAGGATGTCCGCGTTGTCCGTCACATAGCAGCTGGTCGCGCCCAGGTGGATGATGCCCCGGGCCTTGGGGCAGACGTCGCCGTAGGCCAGAACGTGGGCCATCACGTCGTGGCGCACGCGCTCCTCGTGGCGGCGCGCCGCGTCGTAGTCGATGTCCTCCACATGCGCCTTCAGCTCATCCACCTGCTCCCGGGTCACCGGCAGGCCCAGCTCCATCTCGGATTCCGCCAGCGCCACCCACAGCCGCCGCCAGGTGGTGAACTTGCGGTCGGGGGAGAAGATGTACTGCATCTCCCGGCTCGCGTAGCGGCTGTTCAGCGGCGTTTCATAGCTGTTCTTCATTTTTATTCCTCCATCGCGATACGCTTGTGGACGGTGGATACGTCCCCGCCACGGCCACCTGCGCAGGATTTCATCGCCTCGCAAGCGATAAACTGAAATCCTGCGGGGAAGCGATTCTGCAACCGCCGTCGGCGGTTGCAGAATCCGCTGCGAACCCGCTGTGCATGCCTATCGCAGTCGCGCGAATGTGTTAGACGCAAGCGCGACCAGCCCGGACGAATCCTTCGGATTCCAGTCCGGCGCTGCCGACCGCTGCAGGGCATTGCAGTGCGGTCGGTGCGTTCCGGGTTCAATTTCACCGGCTATTCTGCGCGTCGTTTTTCGATCATTAAGGGTACAAAAGGGGGAATTGCTCCCCCTCAATTCTTTATCGGATGATCAGCGCCTCGCGCTCCGGGCCCACTGAGACGTACTTGATCGGGCAGCCGACCTTCTTCTCGATGAACTCCACATACGCCCGCGCAGCCTGGGGCAGATCCTCCCACCTGCGCACGCCGGAGATGTCGCAGCCCCAGCCGCTCAGCGTCTCGTACACCGGCTCGCAGTCGTACAGATCGGCGGTGTAGGGGAAGCGGTCGGTCACTTCGCCGTTGAGTTTGTAGCCCACGCACACCGGAATCTCCTTGAGATAGGACAGCACGTCGATCTTCGTCAGCGCCAGCGCGGTGGTCGCCTGGAGCTTCGTGCCGTACTTGGTGGCGGGCACGTCGAACCACGCCACGCGCCGGGGTCTGCCGGTGGCCGCGCCGTACTCCGCGCCGGCCTCGCGCAGGTCGTGGGCCACGTCGCCGTCCAGCTCGCCCACGAACGGGCCCTCGCCCACGCAGGTGGAGTAGGCCTTGGTCACGCCCACCACCTCGTCCACCTTCAAAAACGGGCATCCGCAGCCCACCGGCGCGTAGGCCGAGATGGGGTTGGAGGAGGAGGTGAAGGGGTAGATGCCGTAGTCGATGTCGCGCAGCGCGCCCAGCTGGGCCTCGAACATGATGTCCTTGCCCGCCGCGTGCGCGCTTTCCAGCAGCTCGAAGGCGTCGCAGATGTGGGGCTTGAGGATTTCGCCATACTGCTCGATCCAGGCAAGAACCTCATCGTAGGAAACCGGCTGCTGGCCGTAGCCCGCGACGAACACCGTGTTCTTCCAGTCGATCAGGCGGCGCAGGTGCTCGCGCAGGGATTCGGGATGGAGCAGGTCGCCCATCTGCAGGGCCTTTTTCATGTATTTGTCGCCGTAGATGGGGCTGATGCCGCGGCGGGTGGAGCCGTAGGCGTTCTTGCCCAGTCGCTCCTCCTCCCACTGGTCCTGCGCCGGGTGGATGGGCAGCACCATCATCGCCCGGTCGGAAATTTTGAGATTGTCCGCCGTGATCTTCACGCCCGCGGCGCGCAGCCGTTCGATCTCGCCGCAGAGATGCTTCAGGTCGATCACCGCGCCCGCGCCCAGCAGGTTGATCGTCTCGGGATGAAAGATGCCCGAGGGCAGCAGGTTCAGCGCAAACTTGCCGTACTCGTTGATGACCGTGTGACCTGCGTTGTTGCCGCCCTGATAGCGCACAACCACCTGATAGCGGTCCGCAAAGTAATCCACCATGCGGCCCTTGCCTTCGTCGCCCCAGTTGATTCCGACGATCGCGCAATTGCTCATTGAAACATTCCTCCGTATAGTCGAAGCGTACTGAAACAGCCGTTTATGTCTGTCCGGGCGCGCAACAGTTGCATGCCCACCTTCTTTATTCGCCATTCCTGCCGGGATTCCTGCAAATTTAATCACAATTTACAAAAAAACGCGGCAAAATTTGTCGTTTTACCGAACGATATCAGAGAATAAAATTTTATTGTACGGATTAACCGTATTGCAATGACAAATCCCGTTTCCCGGGTATATAATGTGTGCAAAATTAAAAAGGGGGAAACAGCCAAGTGTACAGCGAGAAGATCATCATTCTCGATTTTGGCGGCCAGTACAACCAGCTGATTGCGCGGCGGGTGCGCGAGATGGGCGTGTATTGCGAAATCCTGCCCTACCGCACGGACAGCGCGCTCTGGCGGGACGAAGCCCTGCGCGGCGTGATTCTCACCGGCGGCCCCGCCAGCGTCTACGAGGACGGCGCGCCCCGGATCGAGCGCAGCCTGGTGGACAGCCTGGGCGTTCCCGTGCTGGGCATCTGCTACGGCATGCAGCTGCTCAACTACCTCTACGGCGGAGCGGTGGAGAGCGCGAACGTGAGCGAATACGGCGATACGCTGCTTCGCACCGAGGATTCCGCCCTCTTCCACGGCGTGGGCCGCGAGACCCATGTGTTCATGAATCACAACGACCGGGTCTCCCGCCTGCCGGAGGGCTTTTCCTCCTCCGCGCACACCGACGCCTGCCCCTACGCGGAGTTCTCCGACGCCTCCCGCGGCCTCTACGGCGTGCAGTTCCATCCCGAGGTGAAGCACTCGGTGGAGGGCACGAAGATGCTGGAAAACTTCGTGCGCGGCGTCTGCGGCTGCCGGGAGCAGTACAAGGCCGAGGACCAGATCGAGAGCATGCTGCGCCGCATCCGTCAGCAGGTGGGCGACGGCCGGGTGGTCGGCGGCATCTCCGGCGGCGTGGATTCCTCCGTGGCCTGCGTGCTGGCCAACCGCGCCCTCAAGCCCGGCCAGCTGACCTGCGTGTTCGTGGATCACGGCCTGCTGCGCAAGGACGAGGCCAGGCAGGTGATCGAGACCTACAAGCACAACCTGGGCCTGGACATCATCCATGTGGACGCGTCCGAACGCTTCCTGGAGGCGCTCAAGGGCGTGACCGATCCGGAGCGCAAGCGCAAGATCATCGGCGAGCTGTTCGTGCGCGTGTTTGAGGAGGAGGCCCGCAAGACCGGCGCGGACTTCCTGCTCCAGGGCACCATCTATCCCGACCGCATCGAGAGCGGCATGGGCGGCAGCGCCACCATCAAGAGCCACCACAACGTGGGCGGCCTGCCCAAGGACAGCCTGTTCAAAAAGGATCACATCGTCGAACCCCTGGACAGCCTGTTCAAGGACGAGGTGCGCGCCGTGGGCGAGGCCCTGGGCATCCCCCACAAGATGGTCTGGCGGCAGCCCTTCCCGGGTCCCGGCCTGGCCGTGCGCTGCATCGGCGAATTGACGAAGGAAAAGCTGGACTCCCTGCGGGAGTGCGACGCCATCTTCCTGGACGAGCTGGAGAAGGCCGGCCTGTCGGAGCAGATCTGGCAGTCCTTCGCGGTGTGGACGGGCGTAAAGACCGTCGGCTGCATGGGCGACGGCCGCAGCTACACCGGCTGCGTGGCCCTGCGCGCCGTGGTCTCCGATGACGCCATGACCGTCGAGGCCGCCGAAATCCCCTACGCCGTCCTGAAAAAGACCACCAGCCGCATCATCAACGAAGTCCGCGGCGTCAACCGCGTCGTCTACGACATCACGGGAAAACCCCCGGGAACCATCGAGTGGGAGTGAGTTTTTGAAACTCCGAACCCGTTGCGGCACAACGATTTTGCGGTTTTATATCTCTCTTTTGATAACGATTTGATAACGCTCCCCATA
>SFTH01000052.1 GCA_004563405.1 bacterium | reverse complement strand
CTTATCGGTGACGCCCTCACGCTGGAAGGACTTGGCCATGCCCATGCCGGCGGAGAAGCCGCCGCCCATGCAGATGCACACGTCCATGCAGTTCAGCGGCGCGGCGGAGCCCAGGGTATAGCAGCCGATATCGCCGGTGACCACATAGCTCTTATTCTTGGACAGGGTATAGAAGAAGCCGCGGTGGGGGCAGCCGGGGCACAGTGCGGGAGGACGCTTGGCCACCTTCACCTCGTCGATGGTCTTGTAGTCCGCCTTGATGCCCAGCACGCGCTCGCGCACCAGCTCGGTGTTCAGCTCATACAGCTTGCCGGTCAGCTCCTTGCCGACGCAGTCGATGCCGGCGGCCTTGATCTGATCCTCCATGAACGGGTCCAGCTCCTCGATGACGTACAGCTTCTCCACCTTGGCGGCGAAGTCGCGGATCAGATCCATGGGCAGCGGATAGGTCAGGCCCAGCTTCAGGAAGGACGTGCCCTCAGGGAACACCTCCTTGGCGTACTGATAGCTGATGGACGCGGTGATGACGCCCACCTTGCCGTCGCCCAGCTCCACCTTGTTCAGGCCGTTCTCCACGGCGCGGGTGCAGCCGTACTCGGCCAGCTTCACCAGACGCTCCTCCACGATGGGGTGGTTCAGGTAGGCGTTGGCGGGGGTGCAGATAAACTTGCGGGTGTTGCGGGCGTAGGCGGGCGCCTCGTGCTCCGTGCGCTCGCCGAACTCCACCAGACCCTTGCTGTGACAGACGCGGGTGGTGGTGCGGTACAGCACCGGGGTGTCGAACTCCTCGGAGATCTCGCAGGCCAGACGGACGAAGTCCTTGCACTCCTGCGCGTCAGAGGGCTCCACCATGGCGATCTTGGCGGCGCGGGCATAGTGGCGGTTGTCCTGCTCGTTCTGGGAGGAGTGGCAGGAGGGGTCGTCAGCGGGGACGACCACATACGCGCCGTTGACGCCCATGTAGCCGGCGGTGAACAGGGGGTCGGCAGCCACGTTCAGACCCACCATCTTCATGGTGCAGAACGCGCGGGAGCCGGCCACGGACGCGCCGTAGGCCACCTCGGTGGCTACCTTCTCGTTGGGCGCCCACTCGCAGTAGACGTCCTTGCCGTACTGGGGCAGATTCTCCAGGATCTCCGTGCTGGGCGTTCCGGGGTAAGCGGAACAGACCTTGATACCGGCTTCGTAGACGCCACGGGCGGTGGCCTCGTTACCGGACATCAGATGTTTCATAGCAATTTCCACCTTTCTTCTCTTTTTTCCTCTTTATTTTCAATATATTTGCTCGCTTAATAAACACCGGCTTCCTGCTGGCCGCGCAGCACCCGCAGAGCGCCCTCCGCCAGGGAACGCATCTCCTCCTCACCCGGCAGGCGGATGATGGGCGCGATCTTGCCCACATAGGCGGTGATATCATCGCAGAAGAAGTCCTCGTAGGCCATGCCCGCGGTGTACACGATGGCGTCCACGTCGAAGTGCAGCACGGCGGCCATAGCGCCGATGTCCTTGGCCAGCTGGTATACCAACGCCTGATACGCCTCCACGAACTTGGGGTCGCCCTCCACCACCTTGGCGCAGATCACGCGGAAGTCCGTGGTGCCCAGATAGGAGAACATACCGGCGCGGCGGCCGAAGGTGCGCTTGACCTCCTCCTTGGTCTTGCCGCTGAAGCAGTAGCTGATCAGCTGGTTCACCGGCAGCCCGCCGGCCCGATCCATGCCCATGGAGCCCTCGTCCTTGACGTTGCACACGTCCACCACGCGGCCATGCTGGTGCGCTCCCACGCTGACGCCGCCGCCCAGATGACATACGATCAGGTTCACGTCCTCGTACTTCTTGCCCAGCTTCTCGGCGGCCTTGCGCCCCACGGCCTTGTGGTTCAGCGCGTGGAACTGGCACAGGCGGCGGAACTCGGCAAAGCCGGTGTAGTGGGCGATTTCGGTCATCTCGTCCACGCAGACGGGATCCACGAAGAAGGCGGGGATGCCCACCATGTCGCCCAGCTTGCGCGCCAGATACGCGCCCAGATTGGAGGGATGCTCGCCATAGGGCGCGGCCTCCACGTCCGCCATGACCCTGTCGTTGACGGCGTAGGTGCCGGAGGGGATGGCGCGGTACAGACCGCCCCGGCCGCACACGGCGGCGAAGTCGGTCAGCTGATAGCCCGCCTCGGTGATGGCCTTGAGAATGGCCTCCTTGCGGTAATCCGCCTGATCGATGACGCGGGGGAACTGATCCAGCTCCTCGGCGGAGTGATCGATCGTTACCTTGAACAGCTGCTCCTCGTCCTCGAATACCGCGATCTTGGTGGAGGTAGCGCCGGGGTTAATGATCAACAGCTTCATGTTCTCTCCTTCTGCCGCGTCTATGGCGGGCTGATTTCGTTAAATATTTCACCGAATCACTCGGTGATTTTATTTTATTATGGCACTGCC
>SFTH01000051.1 GCA_004563405.1 bacterium | reverse complement strand
GCTCTCCGCCCTCATCTCTCAGGCCGCCACGCTAAGGCGCGGAGCCCTCTTTTGCTTGCCCGAAAGCGCTCCTCTGCCGTCGGCGGCGCAGTTCCGCCGCGCACTCGTCCGCTGCGGGCATATATGGGAATAGTATGTCATAACCACTTGCGAAAGTCAATATAGCCGGTCCCAAATGCGACGCGAAAAACCTGCGGTTTTCTGGAGATCAGGTGGCGCACCGCCTTCGGGGCCATTGCGAAGCGGGGGAGATCAAAATGGCGCAAACGAACTGCGCCCGTCAGTCCTGCGCGGCGGCCACGCGCCCCTGTCCCACCTGCGGACAGGCGATCGACGCCCATGCGCACAGCTGCCCGTTCTGCGGAACGCCGATCCTGTGATGGCGCGCGCACCGGAACCTAAACAGACGAGGGGCCTCTTCCGAATGTGGAAGAGGCCCCCCAGTTTGTCAAAAAAGACCTTTTGAGAGGCCCCTTTTGAATTCCGTCGCGGCTTTGCGCTCCGCAAGGCGCTTTTCAATGGCGCCACCTGAATGATTCTTCGGAGGATTGGGCGAGCCTGTGCCCCTGTTCTGCGGCCTTGTGATACCACTTCAACGCCGCGTCGAGGTCTTTCTTTACGCCGATTCCGAGTTCATAGTGCGATCCCAGTTGATACTGTGCGTCCGCATGGCCCTGCTCCGCGGCCTTGCGATACCACCGCATTGCCTCGGCGGCGTCGGTCTTCACGCCGCCTCCGACCTGGTAATGCAGCGCCATTCTGTATTGCGCGTTCGCGTTTCCTTGCTCCGCGGCCATGCGAAACCACTTCACCGCTTCGGTTGCGTCGCTTGTCACGCCGGTTCCGGCGCTGTAACACAGCCCCAGTTGATATTGCGCGCCTGCGTGGCCCTGTTCCGCAGCCCTGCGGAACCACTTGAAGGCGCTTTCGAAGTCCCGATCCATGCCGTTTCCGGACCAGTAAAGCAGCCCCAACTGATACTGCGCGTTGGCATAGCCCTGCTCTGCCGCCGCACGATACCACTTCGCAGCCTCGGCGCAATCCTGCGCCACGCCCTGTCCGTTTTCGTAGAGCACGCCCAGGTTGTTCTGCGCCCGGGCGTGGCCCTGCTCGGCGGCCCTGCGGTACCACTTTGCGGCCTCGGCGCGGTCCTGCGCCACGCCCTGGCCGCTGTCGTAGAGATAGCCCAGGCAGGTCTGCGCCTCCGCGCGCCCCTGCTCGGCGGCCATGCGGTACCACTTTGCAGCCATGGTGTAATCCTTTTGTACGCCCAGTCCGTTTTCATAGAGCACGCCCAGGTTGTTCTGTGCCCGCGCGTGGCCCTGCTCGGCGGCCATGCGGTACCACTTCGCGGCCTCGGCGCAGTCCTTCTGCACGCCCTGTCCGTTTTCGTACAGCACGCCCAGGTTGTTCTGCGCCCGCGCGTGGCCCTGCTCGGCGGCTTTGCGGTACCACTTTGCGGCCTCGGCGTAGTCCTGCGCCACGCCCTTGCCGCTGTCGTACAGATAGCCCAGGCAGGTCTGCGCCTCCGCGTAGTCCTGCTCCGCCGCCGCGCGATACCACTTCGCGGCCTCGGCGCAGTCCCTCTGCACGCCCAGTCCGTTTTCATAGAGCACGCCCAGGTTGTTCTGTGCCCGCGCGTGGCCCTGCTCGGCGGCCATGCGGTACCACTTCGCGGCCTCGGCGTAATTTTTCAGCACGCCCAGACCGTTTGCGTACAGCACGCCCAGGTTGTTCTGAGCCCGCGAATAGCCCTGTTCCGCGGCCCTGCGATACCACCTCTCCGCCTCGGCGTAGTCCTGCGGTATGCCCAGGCCGTTGGCGTACACCACGCCCAGGTTGAACTGTCCCCGCGCGAGGCCCTGATCCGCGGCCCGGCGGTACCAGCGAATGGCTTCCCGGTAGTCCTGCGCCACGCCCCGGCCCTTGTGGTAGAGATAGCCCAGGTTTGCCTTCGCGTCCGCATGGCCCTGCTCTGCGGCCATGCGGTACCACTTTGCGGCCTCGGCGGCATTCTGCGCCACGCCGTTTCCGCTTTCGTAGCACAGCGCCAGCCGGTATTGCGCCTCGAGATCTCCCTGTTCCGCGGCCCTGCGGTACCATTCGGCCGCCTTCGCGGGGTCCTGGGCCATGCCGTTTGTTCCCGTGTCGTAGCTCACGGCGAGTTCGAACTGGGCCTTGCTGTCTCCGCGGGCGGCGCGCGCCTCGAGGCTGTCGTCCTCCGGCTGTTCCTCTGCGGGCTCCCCCGGTTGCGTCTCCGGCTGTTTTTCCGCTCCATGCTGCGGCAGGCCATCTGGGCTGCCTGAAACAGGGGATCTTCGGCGAGCTTGTCCGTGGTTTCAGCGAGGCGGTCGACGCCGGACGCCTTCCGCCTGGCGCACAGGCCCAGGAGGTGCAGCTGCGGCAGGCTTGCACATTCGGTCCGGTCCTGATGCGCCCGGTAGAGCTTCGTGGCCTGGTCGTAATTGCCGCCGACGAGCGCCTTCTTCATCTCCCGGAGCACGTCCTCCGGGGAGGGCGTGCCCGCACCGGCCGGCTTGGAGACCGGCTTGCGCGGCGGTTTGGACGCTTCCTCCGCCTTCCTTTGCTCTTCCGCCTTCCTCTGCTCCGCCGCCTTCTCCTGCTTCGCCTTCAAATCCGCCCTTCGGGAGAGCAGCCCTGCGATCAGCGCCTGATCCTCCTCGCTGCGGCACATCCGCTGGGCCAGAAGGAACAGCGGCTGTCGCTCGAGCTCCTCCAGCGTGGAGAGCTGGTCAATCTCCCGGAGTTGCTTCTCCGCGCACAGCGCGCGCAGATGCAGCCGCGCCTGATCCAGATAGTACCCCTGATCCACCAGCTCGTTATACCGCTTCGTGACGCTCTCGAAGCGCCCGATGTACAGCCACGCGGTCATCTGCTGCAATGTGCTCTCCAGCGTGGCCGACGGGCGCGCCTGGCTCTGCTTTACCTCGCGCTCGGGCATCAAAAACGCGAGCGCCTGATCCAGCTGCCTGCCCGCGTCCAGGCCGTCCACAATCGCCTGGCGGCCCGGGTTCAGGCCCTTGGGAATATCGCGGGGACTCATGCCGTCCAGCAGGTAGCACAACAGCAGCCGCTCCGTCCTGCCCGTCTTCTGAATGTCCCGCTTCTGCAGCCAGTAAAAGCGCGTCCACTCGTTGCGCACCCACTGGGCGTTCATGTATTCCGGCTTCGATCCCACGACGATCAGCGCCTTTGCGGACATCAGCGCGGCGATGATGTAGGGCTCGTAGTCCTGCCCCGCCGGGAGCAGCTCCTTCTTTTCCGAGTTGAACACCTTCAGGCCCCGGCGCGTCAGGTTGTCGCAGAGCTTGAGGGCCAGCAGGCTGTCGTTCGTCGGATGGCCGTTGTCCTTCTGCTTCACGCTGATGAACACGTCGAATTTCATCCGGAACTGCACTTCCCGGTAGCGCTCCAGAGTCGCGTCGATCCGCCCGAGCTCCTCCCGGTAGAAGCTCCGCTCCCCCTCGAGGCGCTCCTCCAGGTCGCGCCGCTCCGATATCTCCTGCGGGTCGCTCAGATCCGGGTTCAGAATCGTGGGAATCAGTTTCCCCTCCGAGCTCATCTGGTACTCCACGCAGTAGTGGCACAGCACCAGCCGCCAGTAGATCTCCGTGTCCTCGCAGCCCTTCACCAGCATCGCGCGATACGCCTCCGCCGCCCGGTCGAAGCGGTGATCCCGCTGGAAGTTTTCGGCCTGATGGTACAGCTTCTGCAGCGCCTGGAACCTGTCCTGCCGGTATTCGCTCCGGAACGCGTCGACGGACTTCTGCGTCTCGTCCGCCGCCTGCCGCAGCGCGTCCACCCGCGCGCTCAGCTCGCTCTGCCCCGCCAGCAGCGCGGATGCAGAGTCCTGTATGCTGCGAAGCCGCGCGGCGTCTTCGGCGTGAATCGACTGGCACCAGTTGACAAAGTCGCACTGCAGCTGCTGGCGCTCCGCCGCCTCCATCTGCATTGTGTTGAGCATCGTGAGGACTTCCAGCTGCGCCCTGGAGCGCTCCAGCAGATCGCTCTGGCCGTTGAGCAGCTTCTCCGCCAGATTTCCCAGCAGGCTCAGTTTGGCCCCGGCGTCGCTCTGGCTTGCCGCCAGCGCCTGCATCAGCCGCGTCAGCGTGTCCTGCCCCGCGTCCTGATCGGTCTTCAGGCCCCGCAGGAGATCCTCGATGGCCCTGCGGGTCTGCCGGTCCGCCCGGGTCTGTTCAAACAGGCTGTCCAGCCGGGCTTCGGCCTTTTCCTGGGACGCACCGATTTCGTCCAGCGCCGCCACCGCCGCGTTCAGGCGGCGCTGCGCCGCCTCCCTTTCCGCTTCCGCCTCCGCCAGCGCCGACCGGGCCCGCTCGCCCTCCGCCAGCGCCGCGTCCAGCTTCGCCCGCTCGCTCTGGAAGCGCATCACCGCGAAGCTCTTGCCGCAGCAGGGACACTTCACGTTCTCCTCCATGCCGCTGTAAGTTACGTCTCCGTAGCAGTATATGCACTTTTCGATGTACTGCCTGTCCACTGCTCTCCGCCCTCATCTCTCAGGCCGCCACGCTAAGGCGCGGAGCCCTCTTTTGCTTGCCCGAAAGCGCTCCTCTGCCGTCGGCGGCGCAGTTCCGCCG
>SFTH01000035.1 GCA_004563405.1 bacterium | reverse complement strand
GGCCGACAGCCTTGCGGCGATCCGTTCGCTGGTCTATGAGCAGAGGCGCGTCTCCCGGGAGACGATGCTCATGGCGCTGCGGGCGAATTTCGAGGGCTTTGAAAAGCTGCGCTCGATGCTTCTGAACCGCGCGCCCAAGTATGGAAACGACGTGGACGGCGTGGACCTGCTGGGCGCGAAGTGGGCCGAATACTTCAAAGAGCGGTTGAGCAGCTTCAGGAATTACCGTGGCGGCCCCTGCCACACGGGCATGTACACCGTGTCGGCGCATGTGCCCATGGGCGAGAATCTGGGCGCCTCCCCGGACGGGCGGCGGGCGCGGGAGCCCCTGGCGGACGGCGGCATGTCGCCGGTCTACGGCCGGGACGAGGCCGGACCGACGGCGGTGCTGAAATCGGTCTCCAAGCTCAACAGTACCCTCACCAGCAACGGCGGGCTTCTGAACATGAAGTTCCTGCCCGACTTCTTCGAGACGGAGGCAGGCGTGGACCGGTTTGCAGACTTTCTGCGCGCCTTCGTGGATCTGGAGATTCCCCACATACAGTTCAACGTGGTGCGGCGGGAGGATCTGATCGAGGCCAAGGCGCATCCCGAGCGCTACCGCAGCCTCACCGTGCGCGTGGCGGGCTATACCGCATACTTCGTCGAGCTGGCCGAGGAGCTGCAGGACGAGATCATTGCGAGGACGAGCTATGCGCAGGTGTGAGACCGGGCGCATCTTCGACGTGCGGCGCTTCTCTACCCGCGACGGCGGCGGCATACGCACGACGGTGTTCTTCAAGGGATGTCCGCTGCGCTGCGCCTGGTGCCACAATCCGGAGGGCATTTCGCTGCAGCGCCGGCCGGTCTGGTTCTCCGGCCGGTGCATCGGCTGCGGCGACTGCGCATCCTCCGCGCGGGACGGGGGCGTCCGCGCCACCGGGAATGGAATGACCCTCGATCCCCGGGCCCGAGAGGATTGGGACGCGCTGATGGACGGCTGTCCCACCGGCGCGCTGCGCTGGGACAGCCGGGACGTGACCGCGGACGAACTGATGGTGGAGCTGCGGCGGGACGCGGCCTTCTTTGCCCACGGCGGGGGCGTGACCCTCTCCGGCGGCGACCCGCTGATGCAGCCGGATTTTGCCCGGGAGATCCTGCTGCGCTGCCGCGCGGAGGGCATACACACCGCCGTGGAAACGGAGCTGGAGGCTGCGTGGCCGGTTGCGGAGGCCGTGCTGGAGTGCGCGGATCTGATCTTCGCGGATCTCAAGCTGATGGACCCGGCGATGCACCGCCGCTACACCGGCGCGGACAACGCGCGGATTCTCGAAAACCTGCGCCGCCTGCTCGGTGGGGAACTGGGGGCGCGCACGGTGGTGCGCACGCCGCTGATTCCGGGCGTGACCGCCACGCAGGAAAACCTTGCGGCCATCGCGATCTTTCTGGCGGAGGTCCGGCCGGAGGCGTGCTACGAGCTGCTCAACTACAACCCCCTCGCCGCGGCGAAATATCCGCTGGTGGGAAGGAGATACCTGTTTGAGGAGAATCCGCCCCGGTATACGAATGTGCAGATGGAGGACTTCCGGGCGCTGGTTCGCCGGTGTGGAATCCGGAACCTGATCTGCGAATGAACGGAGGGATGAGGGATGCTGCGCGCGGGAATCGACGTGGGAGGAACCTGGCTGCGCGCCGCCGTGTTCGACGCGGCGCACAAGATGGTGGATGCCTTCCGCACTGCCAATGACCGGACCCTGTCCGCGGAGGAGAACATGGAGCCGCTGCTCGCGTTTCTCCGCCCGCATGTCCGCACGCTCCGGGGCGTGGGTGTGGGCTGTCCCGGGCCGCTGAGCGTGCGGGAGGGCAAGATGCTGAATCTGCCGAATCTGATCGGCTGGGACAATTTTGAGATTGTGAATTTCATACAGGCGCGCACGGGGCTGAGGGTTGCGCTCACCAACGACGCGAACGCTGCGTGCCTCGCCGAGGCGCGGCTGGGCGCGGGTCGGGGCTTTGAGTCCGTGGCCTTTGTGGGCGTTTCTACGGGCATCGGCGGCGGCTTTGCGATCAATGGTCGGATCTACAACGGCGCGCACGCCAACGCCGCCGAGTTCTGGAACATGATCGTCAACGAGGATCCACACTGTCACAAAAATGCCAACCCCGGCTCCCTGAACGAGCAGGCAAGCGGCAGCGGCCTGGCCCGGGCGGCCACGGAGCGCTACGGGCGGGAGACGACGGCGCGGGAGCTGTTTGAACGCTACAATCGGGGCGATCAGACCGCCCGGGAGATCGTCAGCCACGCGGCGGACGCACTGGGGCGGGGAATTGCGAACATTACCTGCACGCTGGATCCCGAGGTGATCGTGATCGGCGGCTCGGTGGCGATGTTCAACCCCGGCTATATCCGGCTTGCAGTTGAGCGGGCGCGGGAATACGCCGTGTTTCCGGAGGCGCTGCTGGTGCGGAGCGCGACCTTCGGGGACGACGCGGGCCTGCTCGGCGCGTCGCTGCTCGTGGGCTGAGTTCCGGGAAGACCAACATGGAGAACACAGGTTGCGTGCCGGTGAAAAGCGCAGCGGAGGGGGCGGCAGATCGACATTTTCGCGCGAACTGCCGCCCTCTCGCGCGCCCTTTGCCAGGAAGCGCCAAATGGAAACTGAATATTTTGTCCAGCACTGCGAACAATAGGAAAGCCTGAGAAATTGCAGGCGGCAGTTGAGTTTAAGGAGAGATCCGCATGAGAGCGACAGGTATTGTGCGCAGAATTGACGAGCTGGGCCGCGTGGTGATCCCCAAGGAAATCCGGCGCACGCTTCGCATACGGGAGGGAGACCCACTGGAGATTTTTACAGATCACGACGGCGAGGTGGTTCTGAAGAAGTATTCCCCAATCGGTGAAATTGCAACCATCGCAAAGGACTACACCGATTCCCTCTATCGCACGCTGGGCCATGTGGCGCTGATCAGCGATCGGGACGCGGTGGTTTCGGCCTCCGGCGCAAACAAGCGGGAGTATGTGGAGAAGCCGCTGAGCACGGAGGTGGACGCCATCCTTCAGGGACGGCAACTTCAGGTGCTGAACCTCGCCTCCGGCGCGAAGATGATTCCCATAACGAACGACGATAAGCCGGAGAGCTACTCCGCGCAGATTGTCGCGCCCATACTGGCCGACGGAGAGATCATCGGCGGGCTGATCCTGCTCAGTCGGGAATCCGGCATACAGATGAGCGATATCGACCACAAGGTGGCGGAGACCACCGCAAACATCGTCGGCCGGCAGATGGAGCAGTAGCGCGGGCCTTGCGCCGGCGGCCGCTTTGTGCTAGAATGAGAGCATCCTTTTGGACGGATGTGATGTATTGTGGCAAAGATAACGGTCGTCGGCGTGGGCCTTGAGGAGGAGCAGCTGACCCTCGGGGCGGCGCAGGCTCTGACGGGCGGCGCGCGCGTGATTCTGCACACCGCGCGCGTCGGCTGCGCGTCCTGGCTGAAGGCGCAGAATATTTCCTACGAGGCGCTGGACGATCTCTACGAGAGCTGTGCGGACTTTGACGAGCATGCGCGCCGCGCGGCGGAATATGTGTTTGACGCCGCCCGCGGGGGAGACGTGGTCTATGGCGTGTACGACGTCCGGGACAGGAGCGTCGTGAAGCTCGTCGAGATGGACCCGAAGCTGCGCATACTCGCCGGCCCGCCGGTGGAGGGCGCGCTGTTGGGGCGCCTGGACGGCGCGACGCGCATGCTGGAGGCCTCCGACTGGGAGCGCTTTCGCCTCTCTCCCATGGACAACGCGCTGGTGCGGGAGCTGGACAGCCGGGAACTGGCCTCCGAGGTCAAGCTGAAGCTCATGGAGTGCTATCCGGACGAGACGCGGTGCTTCGTGCTCAGCGGGGACGGAAGCGTCGCCCGCGTGCCGCTGTACGATCTGGACCGGCTTCGCGCCTACGACCACCGCAGCTGCGCGCTGATTCCCGCCCAGCGGGATCTGATGAAGCTGGAGCGGTACGGCTTTGACGAACTGGTGGAAATCATGCACATCCTCCAGGGTCCCGGGGGCTGCCCGTGGGACCGGGAGCAGACCCACGAGAGCCTGCGCCCCTTCATGCTGGAGGAGACCTATGAAGCCATCGACGCCATCAACGCGGGCGATACGGACCATCTCTACGACGAGCTGGGCGATATCCTGATGCAGGTGGTCATGCATGCGGAGATCGGCAAAAACCACGGGGAATTCGACATAGGCGACGCGATCACGGCCATCTGCGAAAAGATGATTCAACGCCATACCCACATCTTCGGCGCGGACAGCGCCGGGGACGCGGAGGAGGTGCTCGACCTCTGGGCCCGGAACAAGATGAAGGAGCGGGGACAGAGGACGTACGCCGAGGTGCTCCGGGAGGTTCCACGGAGCCTGCCCGCGCTGATGCGCGGCTGCAAGATCGCAGACAAGGCGCGGCGCGCCGGCGTGGGCCAGCGGGATGCGCAGGCGCTGGCACGGGAGGCGGCGGACTGCGTTCGCGCCGTGCCCGGGAGCGAAGATGCGGAGGCCGCCCTGGGGGACGTGCTGTTTGAGATCTGCGCCCTGGCGAAGGCCGTCGGCGTGGACGCGGAGCTTGCGCTGAGCGAGGCTTCGGATCGCTTCGTGGAGCGCTTCTGCGCGCTGGAGGCGGAACTGACCGGCAAGGGCGTCTCCCTGCCGGCCCCGGAAGCGGAGGCCGCGCAATATTGGGATCGCGTAAAATTGTGTGAAAATACATCCATCCGGCAGGAATTGACAGACATACAGCGAATAGACAGAGAATAACGTTGAATATCGCGTTGTTTGAATCGCATGAATGGAGGAAACGATTGACATGAACAAAGCTACTCTGATCGCAAAGATTGCGGAGAAGGCCAATCTGAATAAGAAGCAGGCGGAGGCCGCTCTGGCCGCCTTCACCGATACTGTCACCGAAGCGCTGAAGGAAGGCGACAAGGTGCAGCTGATGGGCTTCGGAACCTTCGAGATCAAGGAGCGCGCGGCGCGCACCGGACGCAAGCCGTCCACCGGCGAGACGATTGAAATCCCGGCGAAGAAGTCCCCGGTCTTCAAGGCGGGCAAGGGATTCAAGGATCAGTTCTGATCGGAATCTTTCAAGGGAGGGCTGCTGTTCAGGCGGCCCTCCTTATTCAAATACGGCGCTTCGTTCGTCCGGAGCGCAACTGGAGGAAGCATGAGCAGAAAGGCGATTGAAGCCCGGAAGCCGGTGGTTCGCGAGGAGGTCACCGCCATCCGGCTGGACAAGTTCCTGAAGATTTCGCGCATCATCAAGCGTCGCAGCGTGGCAAACGACGCATGTTCCACCGGACATGTGACAGTGAACGGCAAAGAGGCCAAGCCGGGCACCGACGTGCGCGTGGGTGATATACTGGGCATACGCTTCGGCGAGCAGTACCGGGAGTATGAGATTCTGACCATCGCGGAGCATGCGGCGAAGCAGGACGCTTCCAGCATGTACCGCGCGAAGACATGAGCGTCTGGTGCGTGCTGCTGGCGGCGGGGCAGGGAAGCCGCTCCGGGCTCGACGGGAACAAGGTGTTCTTCCGCTGGCGGGGAAGGAGCGTGCTCTCCCGCTGCCTGGACGTGCTCTCTGACGCGGAAATCTACGATGGAATCGTTCTGGTGCTCTCCGAGCGGGATATGTCGGACTATCGCGCGCTCGCGGAGCGTGAGGGCGCGTGCCCGCTGGTCAGGCGCGTGGTTTTCGGAGGTGCGTCCCGGCGCGAGAGCGGATACAACGGCCTGTGCGCCCTGCCGGAAGACGTGGAGATTGTGTCCGTGCACGATGCGGCCCGGCCCTTTGTGACGCCGGAGATCATCCGCGCCACAGTGGAGGACGCGCGCCGGTACGGCAGCGGCGTGATTTCCACTCCGGTGGTGGACACCATCAAGCGGATTGATCCGGCGACCCGTCAGGTGACCACGCCGGACCGCGCGCAGCTGCGGGCGGTGCAGACGCCGCAGAGCTTCAACTACGCAAGGCTGATGCAGGCGCACGAGCGCGCCCGCAGGGAAGGATTGAATGTGACGGACGACGCGATGGTCTATGAGCACGCTTACGGTTCGGTGCATCTGAGCGACGCGCCGGGGGCAGAGCGGAATGTGAAACTTACGCTGCCGGAGGATTTCAGGCGCCTGCGTGCGCAGAAGCGACCCGCGATGCGCATCGGCACCGGCTACGACGCCCACCGCCTGGCGCAGGGGCGAAGGCTCGTGCTCTGCGGCGTGGATGTGCCCCACGACCGGGGCCTGGATGGCCATTCCGATGCGGATGTAGCCGTGCACGCGCTGATGGATGCGCTGCTGGGCGCGCTGGGCGAGGGCGACATTGGCCGCCACTTCCCGGACAGCGACGCGCGCTACAAGGGCATCTCCTCCATGCTCCTGCTGGAGCAGGTGATGGAGATCGTGCGCGCACGGGGTTACCGCGTGCTGAATGCGGATGTGACCATCGTGGCGCAGCGGCCGAAGCTCGCGCTCTACATTGTGCAGATGCGGGAGAATCTCGCTGCAGTGCTGGGCGTGGATGTGGAGTGCGCAAACGTGAAGGCGACGACCACCGAGCGCATGGGATTTGAGGGCGCACAGGAGGGCATCTCCGCCCAGGCGGTCGCCCTTCTGGAGAAAACGGAAGAAGAAGCGTAAATTGGGGACAGAAAGAGAAAATGATCGGTATTCTTTGCGCCATGGAGCGCGAGATTGAGGAACTGCTTGAAAATACGCGGGTGGAGGAGCGGCGCAGGCTCTGCGGCTACGAGTTCACCGTCGGCACGCTGCGGGACAAGTGCGTGGTGCTTTGCAAGTGCGGCGTGGGAAAGGTGAACGCGGCGGTGTGCGCTCAGACGATGATCCTCACATGGCCGCTGCGCCTGGTGATCAATTCGGGCGTGGCCGGGGCGCTGAAGGAGCCGCTGGAGGTGGGCGACGTCTGCGTCGCCACGGATCTGGTGCAGTACGACGTGGACACCTCGGCGGTCGGAGACGCGCCGGGCTTTGTCTCCACCGTGGAGCAGACCTATTTCCGCTGCGCGGAGTGGGCGGTGGACGGCCTGCTTCAGGCGGGCCGCGACATCGAGGGCGCGCGCGTGCTGCCCGTGCGAATCGCAACGGGCGACCGCTTTGTGGAGGATCAGGCGACGAAGGATCGCATCGTGCGGCTCTTTGACGCAGCAGCGGTGGAGATGGAGGGCGGCGCCATTGCGCAGGTCTGCTTCATCAACGGCGTGGACTGCGCAGTGATCCGCGCCATTTCGGACGCTGCAACGGGAAAGCATGCGATGCAGTATCGGGAGAGCATGCCCATGGCGGCGCACATCTCTGCGCGCATGGTCATGCGCTTTCTGGAGAGCTGAAGCGAGCGGACCGTCTCTTTTGTGAAAAAAGGGGCGGTCTTCCGCCTTTTGGGCCGCGCTTCTATGTTTTTCCTCTTGCAAAATGGTCAAAGATGGACTATAATAGTCAAAGATGGTCAGATAAACCGCACGATGCGGCATCAGGGCCCTCTCAAAGGAGGCAAGAGCGAATGGCACAGCTCAGCGACAGCATAGAACGCTTTATCAAGGAGTTGATGAGCGAGGACGCGCACATTGAGCTCAGGCGAAACGAGCTCGCCCAGCACTTCGGCTGCGCGCCGTCGCAGATCAACTATGTGCTCGCAACGCGCTTTTCAGTGGATCATGGCTATTTGATTGAATCCCGCCGGGGCGGCGGCGGCTATGTGCGCATTGTGCGCATGCACGCCCGGGACGAGGGAAACCTTCTGGACGCGTTGCTCAAGCGCGTGGGCAACTCCATCGACGAGGAGACGGTGAATGCCATCGTGCAGCAGCTTCAGGACTGCGAACTGGTGACGGAGAACGAGGCCGCGCTGCTGCGCGCGGCGACCGCGCGAAATGCGCTCAGCCTGCCGGTGAGCGGCAAGGACGTGCTGCGCGCGGCGGTATTCAAGAATATGCTGATTCAGGTATTCCGAAATGCAGAGGGAGGTGCTTGATCAATGATGTGCGAGGAATGCGGCGTGAATCCCGCGGTCTTCCATTTTGTAACCATCCGAAATGAGGAAAGGACGGAGCGGAATCTCTGCCCGGCCTGCATGGCAAAATACAAAAAGCAGCTGCCCGGAATCGACATCAAAAACCTGGCGGGTATCCTGAACAATCTGCTGGAGGGCAAAAAGGACGGCCGCGAGGAAGTTTCGCCCGAGATGGCGGCGATCACCTGCGAACAGTGCGGCATGACCTACGGCGAATTCCGCAAGGGCGGCATGGTGGGCTGCGCAGGCTGCTATCGCGCCTTCCACGAGCCGATGACGGCGCTTTTACAGCGCATCCACGGAAACACCCAGCACGCTGGCCGGATACCCGGCGGCGCGCACAGCGGCACCTCCATTCGCATGAACATCGACCGGCTGAAACAGCTGCTTCAGAAGGCGGTGGCTGCGGAGGAGTATGAGCAGGCCGCAAAGTACAGGGACGCGATCCGCGCGCTGACCGCGCAGCTGGAGCAGCGGGAAAAGAGCATACGCGTCTCGCCGCCGGAGCGCATCGAGACCAACGACGGCGGGGAGGGGGGCTTCTTCCATGCGTGAATATGTGTGCGCGCCGGATCAGGACGTGGTCGTCTCCAGCCGCGTGCGGCTCTCCCGCAACTATGAGGATCTGCCCTTTTCGCCCAAGCTCACCCGGGAGTACGCGGACGAGGTGATCGACCGCACGGCCAAATCCGTGTTTTCCAGCAAGCACGGCGCGTCCTTCATGCTGCTGCGCATGCGCGACCTCGAGGAGGACGCGCGCAACCGGCTGGTGGAGCACCACCTGATCAGCTACGACCTTCTGAAGTATGCCAACCGCTCGGCGGCGATGGTGTCCTCCGCAGGCACGGTTTCGGTGATGCTCAATGAGGAGGATCATGTGCGCTTTCAGGGGCTGCTGCCGGGCCTGCAGCTGGAGCGCAGCGCGGAGATGGCGCTGACGCTGGACGAAAAGGTGGGGGACGATCATCCCTACGCCTTCGATAGCCAGTGGGGCTTTCTGACCTCCTGCCCGGCGAATACCGGCACGGGTATGCGCGCGTGCGTGATTCTGCACCTTCCGGCGCTGGCCGCAGCGGGACAGATGGGCGCGGTGATGCAGTCCGTGGCGAAGCTGGGGCTGAACATTCGCGGCATGTACGGTGACGGCGCGGAAGCGCAGGGCCAGTTGTACCAGATGAGCAATGTGGCCACGCTGGGCCGCAGCGAGGAGGACGTGGTGCGCTCCCTGGTGGCCGCTACGGAGGAGATCGTGAGCCACGAGCGCGCCATGCGCGAAAGCGCGGAGAAGCGGGACATGTTGCAATTGCAGGACGCGCTGATGCGCTCCTGGGGCGAGGCCATGGAGGCCCGTCTGATGACGACGAAGGAATTTATGAAGCGGTATTCGGATATCCGCTATGCCGCGAGTCTGGGCTATCTGCACCTGCCGGTGCCTGCGCTGGATCTTCTGATGATGGATCTGCAGCCGGGTTCGCTGGGCGTGCGGGCCGGAAGGCTGATCGGCGAGCGGGAGGCGGAGATTCTGCGGGCAAAGACCCTGCGGGAGGAGCTTGCTGCGCTGACGGCGGAAACATGATTTAACTGGAGGAAACCGATGGCATATTTTGCGAAGTTTACGGAGCGGGGACAAAGGGCGCTGATTGCGGCGCAGACGGAGGCGGCGCAGCTCGGGCGCAGCTATGTGGGCACCGAGCATCTGCTGCTGGGCGTGCTCACCGATCCCGGCGCGGCCTCGGCCGTGCTTCGGGGGGTGACGCTAGACGCAGCCCGGAATGAAATCATCGCCATTCTGGGGCGCGGAGAGGAGAGCGTGGACGGCAAGCAGATGGTCTACACGCCCCGCACCAAGAAGGTGATCGAGCAGAGTGCGCGCGAGGCGCGGGAATTGAAGCAGAACTATGTGAGCGTGGAGCACATCCTGCTGGCGCTGATGCGCGAGCGGGAAGGCGTGGCCGCCCATGTGCTCATCAAGATGGGCCTGGATCTCAACAAGGCCCGGGAGGAGCTTCTGCACATTCTCTCCGGCACGGACGACGAGACCGCGACGGGTTCGCAGGAGAACGCGGACACGCCGCTGCTCAACCAGTTTTCCCGGGATCTCACCGCAGCTGCCCGCGCGGGTGAGCTGGATCCGGTGATCGGCCGGGAGAAGGAGATTGAGCGCATCGTGCAGATCCTCTCCCGGAGGAGAAAGAACAACCCGGTGCTCATCGGCGACCCGGGCGTGGGCAAGTCCGCCATCGTGGAGGGCCTGGCCCAGCTGATTGTGGAGGAGAACATTCCCGAAATCCTGCGGGGTCGGCGCGTGGTCTCCCTGGATCTGGCGGCGATGCTGGCGGGCGCGAAGTATCGCGGTGAATTTGAGGAGCGGCTGAAGAACGCCATGGGCGAGATTCGCAAGGCCGGAAACATCATCATGTTCATCGACGAGCTGCACACCATCGTGGGTGCGGGCGCCTCGGAGGGCGCGATCGACGCGGCCAACATCCTCAAGCCCATGCTGGCGCGGGGCGAAATTCAGTGCGTCGGCGCGACCACCCCGAACGAATACCACAAGTACATCGAGAAGGACGGCGCGCTGGAGCGCAGGTTCCAGCCGGTGCAGGTGGGCGAGCCCACGAAGGAGGAATCCATCGCCATACTCGCCGGACTGCGCGACCGCTACGAGGCGCATCACCGGGTGCGCATCACCGACGATGCCCTGCGCGCGGCGGTGTACCTCTCCGACCGCTATATTTCGGAGCGCTGCCTGCCGGACAAGGCCATCGATCTCATTGACGAGGCGGCCTCGCGGGTGCGCATACACGCCTTCACCGCGCCGCCGGACATGAAGCAGCAGCAGGCGCGGCTGGCGGCGCTGAGCAAGGAGACCGAGGAGGCCGTGGCCAACGAGGACTTCGAGACGGCCGCAAATCTTCGGGATAAGAAGAAGGAGCTGCAGAACGAGATGCAGCAGCGGCGCAGCGAGTGGGAGCAGAAGCTCAACAGCAAGATGGAGACCGTGGGCGAGGAGGAAGTGGCCCAGATCGTCGCAAGCTGGACGGGCGTGCCGGTGAGCAAGCTGACCGAGGACGAGGCCAAGCGGCTGATGCACCTGGAGGAGACGCTGCACAGGCGCGTGGTGGGCCAGGAGGAGGCCGTGGCGGCTGTGGCCCGCGCCGTGCGCCGCGCGCGCGCGGGACTGAAGGATCCCAACCGGCCCATCGGATCGTTCATCTTCCTGGGCCCCACGGGCGTGGGAAAGACAGAGCTGTGCAAGGCGCTGGGCGAGGCGCTCTTCGGCGACGAGGACAGTCTGATCCGCATCGACATGTCCGAGTACATGGAGAAACACGCCGTCTCCCGCATGATCGGCTCCCCGCCGGGCTATGTGGGCCACGAGGAGGGCGGACAGCTGACCGAAAAGGTGCGCCGCAAGCCTTACGCCGTGATTCTCTTCGACGAGGTGGAGAAGGCGCATCCCGACGTGTTCAACGTGCTGTTGCAGATACTGGAGGACGGCCGCCTCACCGACGGCCAGGGCCGGGTCGTGGACTTCAAGAACACCGTCATCGTCATGACCAGCAACGCCGGCGCGCACACGCTGAAAAAGCAGCGCTCGCTGGGCTTCGGCGGCCGGGAGGACGAGCAGAAGAGCTATGACGACATGCGCGAAAACATCATGGGCGAGGTGCGTCAGATCTTCCGGCCGGAGTTTTTGAACCGCGTGGACGAGATCATTGTATTCCACGCCCTCACCGAGGCGGAGATCGACCAGATTGCGCGGCTGCTGCTCAGTCAGGTTTGCGCGCGCCTGGCCGATCGGGGCATCGAGCTCGAGGTGGACGACGCCGCGCTGCGGCTCATCTCCCAGGCGGGCTATGACCTCAAGTACGGCGCGCGCCCCCTGCGCAGGGCCATCCAGCGCATGGTGGAGGACGCGCTGAGCGAGGAAATCCTCAGCGGCGTGGTGCACCTCGGAGATCGCGTGCGCGCCTGCGTGGAGGACGACAGGCTCAAATTCGACGTCGTGCCGGTGGAGCTACCCGCGCTGGAGGCGGCGCCGGTGGAGTGACCGGAATCAACCGGCGTCCGCTGCCTGAAATGCGGCGGACGCCTTTCTTTGCACGATTGCGCACGGAATGGACTGATTTTGCGTGCAGCGACGCTCTATAATCGGCATGACGCGAGGCCTTGAACGGGCAAAGTGCAACGGGTATCCGATCTGGAGATGCGGGTTGCGCGCGCCGGAAGCTTTCCGGGCGCGTGGGCGGCCCGATGCACCGTGTGTCGGATGCACGAAAGCGAAGCAAACGAGAGAAATGAGGGATACCATTGCAAAAGGCGATGCTCTACGTCCATGGGAAGGGCGGCAGCGCCCGGGAGGTCGGGCACTATCGGGAAATCTGTGCGCAGTACGACGTGCTTGGCCTGGATTACAGGGGCTGGACGCCCTGGGAGACGCGGGAGGAGATACACTCTGCCTTTGACGGACTCGCGGCGAAGTATGAAAGCGTCGCTCTCGCGGCGAACAGCATCGGCGCGTTCTTTTCCATGAACGCGCTGTGGGACAGGCCGGTGGAGCGGGCGTTCTTCATTTCTCCGATCGTGGACATGGAGAGGCTCATCTGCGACATGATGACCTGGGCGGGCGTGACAGAGGATGAACTGCAACGAAAGGGGAGCATCGAAACCGCCTTCGGCGAGACGCTGTCCTGGGAGTATCTGTGCCATGTGCGGAGCCATCCCATCGACTGGAGCGCACCGACGCACGTTCTGTACGCGGACGGAGACAATTTGACGTCCATGGAAACGGTGCGCGGCTTTTGCGGACGCACCGGCGCGACGCTCACGGTGATGCGGGGCGGAGAGCACTGGTTCCACACGCCGGAGCAGATGCGCTTTCTGGACGAATGGCTGAAGCGCCTGATCTGAGGGAGGGGAGGAGGATATGACGATCCGCAAGCTGGAAGAGGCCTTTACGGTCTGCAAGGTGCGGGATTTTGCGCAGGTGGACTGGGGCGGCGCGTTTTGCTTTACCGGAAAGACGGACGAGGAGTGCTCGCTGGTCTGTGAAACCACGCGGGTTCCGGCCAATGTCCGTGTGCGCGAGGACGGCTGGCGTGCGTTCCGGGTCGAGGGCACGCTGGATTTCTCCATGGTGGGCGTGCTTGCCGGAATATCCGCGCTGTTGGCGGAAGGAGGGATCTCGATCTTCGCGGTATCGACCTACAACACCGATTACATCCTCGTCCGCGAGGCGCAGTTCTCTCCGGCGCTGGAGGTGCTTGCTTGTGCGGGCTATACTGTTTCATGAACCGTCGACAGAGGCTCCGATGCGCAATATAGCGCACGGATGCACCCTCGCTGCGCATGCAATCTTCCGCTCCTCAAAGATGAAGTGAACCATTTCCCGGCTGTGAGGATGCGGGCGTCGTCCGAGAGAGCAGAGATCCTCAGCACGCTGCACGCAGTCGACGGGCTGTGCAGCAACCGCGCAGCCGGTTTTGTGTAAAAAGCGCACCCCTCCGGAAAGCCGGGTGTTCGTAAGACAGTTAACAGCCACCGTAGTTCGAATCGCGGTGGCTGTTCTTGTATTTTTTTCTGTTATGCGATAATATAAAATTGAACGGACCTACAAATCGGAAGTTGTGGAGGTAATTATCAATGAGAAATATTTACGATAATAGTGAATTTTTTGCCGCATATGCGGAAATGGGAAGAAGCAAAGATGGTCTGAAAGCTGCTGGAGAGTGGCATCAGTTGCAACCGTTATTCCCTAAATTACAGGGAAAAAAAGTTTTGGATTTAGGATGTGGTTACGGTTGGCATTGCAAATATGCCGCACAAATGGGAGCTACTGAAATTCTTGGTATTGATAGTAGTCAAAAAATGATTGCAAAAGCAGTAGCTGATAACTCTGATGACAAAATCAAGTATAAAGTTTGCGGTGTTGAAGAATACATTTATCCTGAAAATACTTATGACCTAGTTGTTTCTAACCTGGTACTGCACTATATCGAAAATTTAGCTAATGTTTATCAAAAGGTGTATTGCACATTAAAAGTAGGTGGGTATTTCCTATTCAATATTGAACAT
>SFTH01000050.1 GCA_004563405.1 bacterium | reverse complement strand
ATGACCCAACGGGGAAGATGAAAGAGACGGCGCGCCAGTGGCTGAAAGCGCGACCCATCGGAAGCGTCGGGCTACCACCGGACGACTGTCGGCGCGATTCGCGCGATACAGCGATGCAAAAGTGGTTTTAGACAAGTTGGGTGGAACCGCGGATTGATGTCCGTCCCTTCGCATGCGCGGGGAGCGGGCTTTTTTTCGTGCATCTGAGCATTGAACAGGAGGAATTTCCCATGAAACTGACCATCAACGGAGAAGTGCTGGAGTTTGAGGACGGCACGAACGCCCTGGACGTCGCCGACAAGCTGGGCAAGGACGTCAAAAAGGCCGCCGTCGCCGCGAAGCTGGACGGCGAGGTTGTGGAGCTGATGCAGCCCATCCACGGCGATCACGCCCTTGAAATCCTCACCGGCGAGGATCCCGACGGACTGCGCGTGCTGCGCCACTCCGCCAGCCACGTGCTGGCACAGGCCGTCAAGGCCGTCAAGCCCGAGGCGAAGCTGGCCATCGGCCCCGCCATCGACTCCGGCTTCTACTACGACTTCGACGTGGACGTTCCCTTCACTCAGGACGACCTCAAGGCCATCGAGAAGGAGATGTCCCGCATCGTCAAGAAGAACTCCCGCATGGAGCGCTTCGAGCTGCCCCGCGCCGAGGCGCTGGAGCTGATGAAGGACGAGCCCTACAAGCTGGAGCTGATCAACGACCTGCCGGAGGACGCCACCATTTCCTTCTATAAGCAGGAGGGCTTCACCGACCTGTGCGCCGGCCCGCACCTGCCCGCCCTGGGCAAGATCAAGGCCTTCAAGCTCACCAGCGTGGCCGGCGCCTACTGGCGCGGCAGCGAGAAGAACAAGATGCTCCAGCGCATCTACGGCACCGCCTTTGCCTCCAAGGAGGAGCTGGACGCCTATCTGAAGCGCATGGAAGAGGCGAAGAAGCGCGATCACCGCAAGCTGGGCCGGGAGCTGGATCTGTTCGACATCCTCGACGAGGGCCCGGGCTTCCCGTTCTTCTTCCCGAAGGGCATGATCCTGCGCAACCAGCTGGAGGACTACTGGCGGCAGATTCACCGCCAGCACGGCTACGAGGAGATCAAGACGCCCATCATGCTGAACCGCGGCCTGTGGGAGCGTTCCGGCCACTGGGATCACTACCGGGAGAACATGTACACCACCGTCATCGACGAGACGGACTTCGCCATCAAGCCCATGAACTGCCCCGGCGGCATGCTGGTATACAAGCGCCGCCCGTGGTCGTACCGCGATCTGCCCATGCGCTGTGGCGAACTGGGCCTAGTGCACCGCCACGAGATGTCCGGCGCGCTGCACGGGCTCATGCGCGTGCGCTGCTTCACCCAGGACGACGCGCACATCTTCATGACCCCGGAGCAGATCCGCGACGAGATCAAGGGCGTGTACCGGCTGATCGACGAGGTGTACGGCGTGTTCGGCTTCCCGTACCACGTGGAGCTGTCCACCCGCCCGGAGAATTCCATCGGCACGGACGAGATGTGGGAACTGGCCACGGACGGCCTGCGCGGCGCGCTGGACGATCTGGGCGTGAAGTACATCGTCAACGAGGGCGACGGCGCGTTCTACGGCCCGAAGATCGACTTCCATCTGGAGGACTCCATCGGGCGCACCTGGCAATGCGGCACGATTCAGCTGGACATGAACCTGCCCGAGCGCTTCGACCTGACCTACACCGGCGCGGACGGCGAGAAGCACCGCCCCGTGATGATCCACCGCGTGGTGTTCGGCTCCATCGAGCGCTTCATCGGCATCCTGACCGAGCACTTCGCCGGCGCGTTCCCGCTGTGGCTGTCCCCGGTGCAGGCGAAGATCATGACCATCACCGACCGCGCCGACGATGCCGCCCGCGCGCTGCAGGCCCGACTGGAGCAGGCGGGCATCCGCACGGAAATCGACCTGCGCAACGAGAAGATCGGCTTCAAGATCCGCGAGGCGCAGATGCAGAAGACGCCCTACATGCTGGTTCTCGGCGACAAGGAGGCCGCAGAGGGCACCGTGGCCGTCCGCTCCCGCCGGGACGGCGACCTGGGCACGATGAACCCCGACGACCTGATGAATCGGCTGCTCACGGAAATCGCCACCAAGGCGAGATAAATCATCTGCCGGAGAACCGCCCATGGCTTGCGGCGGCTCTCCGGCTTTGTTTTCGATGGCGCATGGAAATTTCGCCCGTTCACAGCTTTTTGAAGAGCCTCGCGCTCCAGAAATCCATGCCCAGTTCGTCGATATAGAAATGAAGGATTTTCCGATAGTCCTTTGTGGCCGTGGTCAGCATCACATAGCTGAAACCCTCCTCACCTGCCTGTTGCTCCGCAAAGCGGAACAGCGCCCTGCCCACGCCCACTCCTCGATGCTCCGGCCGCACGTAGATTTCCTCGATCTCAAAGTACGGCGTCTGCGCCTCCATCACGGAGCTGGCGCGTTCCGACCGGGCCGCATGGCCAA
>SFTH01000049.1 GCA_004563405.1 bacterium | reverse complement strand
GTGCGCGTGATCACGCTGCGCCGACAGGATATCGACCATCCGGTGCTGGCCGGATACCCCGAGAGCCACTACCTCAAGAGCCTGTGGCTGCAGATGCTGGATTGATCCTTCAAACCGCGCGAAGCGAGAAAGGGACTGGAACCTGCCGCGCCCTGTGGGCGAAGAAGGCAGGTGGAACGTCGGGAATCGCAAGGAGCGGCAGTATGCCGCGACTATGCGAGTTCCCCGGGGGGATGAAATCCCTCAGGCGGGTCTTAGGGCGGCAGCCCTAATGTACCCATATATCGAAAAAAAGCCGTCTCAGAGCAGGATGCGGAGCATCCTACGATTGAGACGGGGCGCGCGCAAAGCGTGTTTCACATACTCATCAAGCGGATAGCTGAGGGCTGTCCGCTTTTTTCTTTCGTGTTCTGCCGTTTTTTGCATTCTACCGTGTAAAGCGCGGAAGCCCAGCTTGCCATTCTGCGGATTCTGTGGTATCCTGACGTCGTAGGCAGGTAGGGTTCTACGGGTGGATGCCTCCGCAACGGCGTACAGAAGCGGAGGTGGTGATGAGATGACGAATGTTGAGTTGCTCAGTATTCTTCTCTCCGTCGCTGGTTTGATTATTGGCGTCTTTGCGCTGGCATTGACCTTGAAGCGATAAAATAAAAAACCGCCTTGCAGATTGCCCCTGCTGGCGGTTTGCTGACCCATAAACAGGCCTTTGCGGTGAGTAATCACCCGTAGGGCGCGACCCCTATCTGCCTACATTGTACGCTATCCTCCCGTCCTTGTCAAGCCATGGGCGGGAGGTCTTTTTGATGATAGGTTTGCCACCGGATATAACTAATGGTTATTTTTTTCTCTCCATGCTTAACTTCCCCTCGCTTGTGCGCGGACATGGGATGTGCTATCCTGTGGTCACAGGCCTGAAGTGAGAAAGGGAGCATGACCTATGCTGAGCATGAACGAGACCATCCGCGCACGCAGACATGCGCTGGGCATGACGCAGGAGCAGCTGGCCGACCGGCTGGGCGTGAGCGCGCCTGCGGTGAGCAAGTGGGAGCAGGGCGCGTCATACCCGGACGTGACGCTGCTGCCCGCGCTGGCCCGGGCGCTGGGCATCGACCTGAACACGCTGATGGGCTTTGCGCGCACGCCGGAGAAGGCGGAGATCACCCGGATGCTGACGCGCGTAAGCGACGCGGCGAAGGCGGAGGGCATCGAGGCGGGACTTTCGCTGGCGAAGGCGTTCGCTCAGGAATACCCGTCCTGCGGCGCGCTGCTCTTTGGCCTGGCGGCGACGCTGGAGGGCCGAATGATCATGGCGGGCATGACGCAGGAGGAGCGCGCGCCGGTTTCTATGCAGCTGGAGGACTGGTATGCGCGCGCGGCAGACGGTGAGGACGAGGAGGCGCGGGAGGCGGCAGCACATTTGCTGGCCAGCCGGGCGCTGGGCCGGGGCGATATACAGGCGGCGCAGGCCATGATGGCGCGCCTGCCGCGCGAGCCGTTGGCAGCGCGCTGGACGCTGGAAACCGGGCTGCTGCTGGCCCGGGGCGAACGGGAGCAGGCGGCGGCCCATGTGCAGAAGGCGCTGTTTGCGCGCGCGGGCGACATGCAGCAGATGCTGCTGCGGCTGATTCAGATGGAGATCGACGCGGCCAATCCGGACCGCGCGCAGGCGCTGGCCGACCTGACGAGCCGATTTGTGGAGCTGCTGTGCATGCACCCGTATATCGGCCATCTGGCGCAGCTGATGCCCGCACTGGCAAGGAAGGATACGCCCGCCTGCATGGCGCATATCCGCGCGATGCTGGAGGCGCTGCAGACGCCGTGGTCGCCGGGGGCCTGCCTGCCGTATGACCGCGCAGGGCTGGGCCGGGGCGCATCAAAGGATATGCTGGGTGGCATCGTGCGGGAGATGGAGGAAAGCGATGAGTACGCGTTCCTGCGGGAGAATGCGGATTTCCGGGCGCTGCTGGCGCAATACTGCGCAAAATAAGGTGAAAGCTGCCGGGCAACGTGCCTGACAGCTTTATCTTATCATTTTACGGGTACGCCAGCCAAATATCGTCCTTCTTCACGTTCTTCCAGTCAAACAGCTTCGTCAGCTCCGTCAGCCCGGCGGGCCGGTTCTCGGGGATCACCCCGGCGGAAAACGCCAGCATGCCCAGAATCTGCTCCGGCGTCATGACCTTCGAGAGCGCCGTCAGGTCGAGGTCCTTGTCCCGCTTGGCGAGGCGGCGGCCCTGGCTGTCCATCAGCAGGGGAATGTGGCGGTAGGCGGGCGTGGCGTAGCCCAGCAGCCGCTGTAGGTAGATCTGGCGCGGCGTCGCACTCAGGATGTCCCGGCCGCGGACGATTTCCGTGACGCCGGAGAGCGCGTCGTCCACGACGACCGCCAGCTGATAGGCGAACAGGCCGTCCGAGCGGCGGAGGATCACGTCGCCGCAGTCCCGCTCAAGGTTCTCGCAGACCGGGCCGAAGTGGCCGTCCACAAAGGATACGTCCTCGTCCGG
>SFTH01000034.1 GCA_004563405.1 bacterium | reverse complement strand
TTGGACCGTGCGCTTCTATAGAAGAACAGCTTGTAAATGCCAATGCCGACCGCTGCGAAACAGATGATCCAGCACAGCACGATCAGCACGCGCTGCGTGGGCGTGCGCTTTGTCTTCTGTTTATTGTGCTCATCCGCCGATGGCGCGGCTTCCTCCGTGGGAAGGGGCTGCTTGCACACGTCGCAGTACAGCGCCTCATCCGGACAGTTATTTCCACAGTAGGGACATTTCAATGCGGCATCCTCCATGGGCGCGTTCGGGCCTTTGCCCACTGCGCCGGTTGATGTATAAACAATAAGAATAAACTATTCGATTCGCCCCCGGAAAAATCCTGCCCGTAGCTGAATATTTGTCGGAAATTCATAATTGTGATGTATCGACAAACGGAGAATCTATGCTATAATAACATGAATACTTATGGAGGTGCGGCATGGACGACTATTTTGAGCAGTCTGTATCGGGTCAGCGGACGCGCTGGACGACGGTGCTCTACGGGCTCTGCTGGGCGCTGATCGCGCTCCTCGTCCTGATCGCTTTCCTCCTTTTGCTGAACGTGACGCCCATTCAGGCGACAAGCCAGGGCGTGCGCTGGCCGCTGCTGGCGCTCGCGCTGGTTTGCCTGGCGCCCGCCGTGCTTCTCTTCTACAGGAAGGATTTCCTTCAGATGGATTACGACTTTGTGCTTCGCAACGGCACGCTGGAGATCTGGGGTATCCTCAATCTGCGCAGGCGGCGCATGCTCTACCGCATACCGCTCGAAAGAATCACCCGCATAGGGGTCGCAGGGGAAGCGGCGCACCGGAACGCGCTCTGGCTGTTTATGCACCCCATGGCAGGCGGCGCGGCCCGAAGGGCGCGCACGGAGAACCCGGATTGCGCCGCGCTTTCGCATCGGTCCGGCGTGAAGGTGCGCAACCTTTGCACCGGTGACGGACCGGCATATTACATCTGCTATGCGAAGGATGGCGACAATCTCATGGCGATCCTTCCGCTGAGCGGCGAGATGCTTGCGCGCATGCGCGCCAGCGGCCGCATTGCGCAGGGCGCATGGCAGGTTGCAGAGAGGAAGAATCCGATATGACACAGGCCTATCTTGACAACAGCGCCACCACGCGCCCCTGCCCGGAGGCGGTGGAGGCGATGGTGAAGTGCATGACGGAGGGATATTACAATCCCTCATCGGTCTACAAGCCCGCCGTGGAGGCGTTTCAGCAGCTGCGCGCATGCCGGGAGCTGATTCTGCGCGCGCTTCACGCGGGAGAACACAACCTGACCTTCACCTCCGGCGGCACGGAGTCCAACAATCTTGCAATTCTGGGAAGCGTCGCGCGGATGCGTGGAAGGCAGATCGTGGCGGTTTCCGCGGTGGAGCACCCCTCCGTGCGGGAGAGCTTTCAGGAACTGGAGCGGCAGGGCCACGAGGTTCGCGTGATCGGCGTAAATGAGCGCGGCGAGCTGGACTGGGAGGCGCTCTCCCGGGCGCTCGACGACGGCGCGCACCTGGTCAGCTGCATGCAGGTGAACAACGAGACGGGCGCGAAGCTGGACGTGCAGCGGCTGCATGCGCTGGTCGCGGGACGGGCTCTGATTCATGTGGACGGCGTGCAGGGGTTCCTGCGCGTGCCCATTGACCTGAAATGCGTGGACCTCTACACCCTCTCCAGCCACAAGATACACGGGCCAAAGGGGGAGGGCGCGCTGGTCTGGAGAAAGAGCGTGCGCCTCGCGCCCCGGCAGATCGGCGGCGGACAGGAGGGCGGCCTGCGCTCCGGCACGGAGAACACGCCGGGCATCGCGGGTCTGATGGCCGCTGTGCAGGCCATGCTGGACATGGGCGCGGAGATGGAGGGCGCGCTGATGGAGAAGAAGCTCCATCTCATCGAAGCCTTCCGCGCCGCGGTTCCGGAAATGCTGGTCAACGGGCCTGCGCCGGAGGACGCCGCGCCCCACATCGTGAACATCTCGTTCCCCGGCGTGCGGGGCGAGGTGATGCTGCACGCGCTGGAGAGCGAGGGCGTGTACGCATCCACCGGCTCCGCATGCTCCTCGAAGAAGCTGAAGGTGAGCTCCGTGCTCACCGCCATGGGCATATCGCCCGCCCGGGCGGAGTGGGCCCTGCGCTTCAGCTTGAGTCCCCACACCACCCTCGAAGAGATTGACTACGCCGCGCAGCGCCTCGGCGCCCTCTATGCGCAGCTGAAAAAATATGCAAGGAGATAGACCCATGCGCAAGGTACTTCTGGTTCGCTACGGCGAAGTGTTTCTCAAGGGCGCAAACCGGCCCCACTTTCTGAAGATTCTGACCGACAACGTCAAGCGCGCGGTGAAGCCCATGGGCGGGCACGTCTGGATGTCCGATTCCCACATCTACGTCTCCGACGTGGAGGACATGGACGAGTGCGTGCGCCGGGTGCGCAAGGTGTTCGGCCTGTATTCCGTGAGTCCCGCCATCGAGTGCGAGAAGGACCTGGACGAGATTGCGCAGCACTGCGTGGAGATGATGAAGCCCTACTCCGGCACCTTCAAGGTCTTTGGAAAGCGCAGCGACAAGAAGTTTCCCATGAATTCGCTGGAGTTTGCGGCGGAGCTGGGCGGACGCATCCTGGATGCGAATCCGAACCTGACGGTGGACATTCACAAGCCGCAGCACAAGCTGCACGTCGAGGTGCGCGACAAGTGCTACATCTGCTGCGAGGAGATCATGGCCGTGGGCGGTCTGCCCATGGGCACCGGCGGGCGCGCGGCGCTGCTGCTCTCCGGCGGCATTGATTCCCCCGTGGCGGGCTACAACCTGATGAAGCGCGGCGTGCGCTGCTGCGCCATTCACTTCCAGAGCCCGCCCTATACCGGCGAGCTGGCCCGGGACAAGGTGATGCAGCTGGCGAAGGAGCTGGCGGAGTATTCCGGCGGCATGCGCGTGTATCTGGTGCCCTTCACCAAGTGCCAGCTGGAGATTCACGAAAAGTGCCCGGAGGGATTGGGAACGCTGATCACCCGCCGCTTCATGATGCGCATCGCGCAGGAGATCGCCAGGCAGTACGAGGCGCAGGCGCTCATCACCGGCGAGAGCCTGGGTCAGGTGGCCTCTCAGACCATGGAGGCCCTGTGCTGCACCGACGCGGTGGTGGACATGCCCGTCTTCCGGCCGCTCATCGGCATGGACAAGACGGAGATCATGGAGATCGCGCGCAACATCGGCACCTATGAGACCTCCATTCTGCCCTATGAGGACTGCTGCACCGTGTTCACGCCCCGCCATCCCGTGACCCGCCCGAAGCTGGACACCATGCCCAAGGCGGAGTCGAAGCTTGACGTGGAGGCACTGGTGCGCGAGGCGGTGGAGAATACCCAGATGGAGATCGTCTACTGATCCGGCTGCAGGAGGGCGCAGAGATGACGGTAGCGGAGTACATTGAGCATCTGAAAAACAGTCCGGAGTTCATGAAGAACGTGACCAGCTGGCGCGTGCTTCCCGAGCGGAGGGCGAAATACGGCAATTTCCCGGAATCCTTGGAGCCGGGCGTGCTCGAGGCGCTTCGCAGGAAGGGCATCGACCGCCCGTACAGCCATCAGGCCCGGGCGATCGGGCTTGCCCTGCAGGGGAAGGACTTCGTCGTGGTGACCCCCACGGCCTCCGGCAAGACGCTGTGCTACAATGTGCCCGTGCTCGACGCGATACTCAAGGACGAGTCCGCCCGGGCGCTCTACCTGTTTCCCACAAAGGCCCTCTCCAGCGATCAGGCGGCGGAGCTGTATTCGATGATCGAATCCATTGACTGCTCCGTCAAGGCCTACACCTATGACGGCGACACGCCCGCGTCGGCGCGCACGGCGATCCGCCAGGCCGGGCATGTGGTGGTGACCAACCCGGACATGCTGCATCAGGGCATCCTTCCGCACCATGCGAAGTGGATCAAGCTCTTTGAAAACCTTCGGTATGTGGTCATTGACGAGATTCACGCCTACCGGGGCGTGTTCGGTTCGAACCTCGCGAACGTGATTCGCCGCCTGCGGCGCATCTGCGCCTTCTATGGCTCCGATCCGGTATTCATCTGCTGCAGCGCAACCATACGCAATCCGAGGGAGCTGGCCGAGGGATTGACCGGCAAGCGCATGGAGCTGGTGGACGAGAACGGCGCGCCCGCGGGCGAGCGCCATGTGGTGTTCTACAACCCGCCGGTGGTGAACGCTCAGCTGGGCATACGCGCCGGTTCGATGCAGGAGACGCGGAAGATCGCGTCCTCGCTTCTGAAAAACGGCGTGCAGTCCATCGTGTTCGGGCGTTCCCGGCTGACGGTGGAGGTGTTGGTGCGGTATCTGAAGGATCTGGTGCGCGACCCACTGGGCAACGCGGGACAGGTGCGCGGCTACCGCGGCGGCTATCTGCCCACCCAGCGCCGGGAGATCGAGCGTGAGCTGCGGGCCGGAAACGTGAAGTGCGTGGTTTCCACCAACGCGCTGGAGCTGGGCATCGACATCGGCCAGCTGGACGCATGCGTGCTCTGCGGCTATCCGGGAACCATCGCCAGCACCTGGCAGCAGGCCGGGCGCGCGGGGCGGCGGGGGAGCGTGAGCCTGCTGATCGTGGTGGCGAGCTCCGGCCCGCTGGATCAGTACATCGTGAACCATCCGGAATTCTTTTACGCCCAGAACCCGGAATCCGCGCTGATCAACCCGGACAATCTCTACATCCTGCTCAACCACGTCAAGTGCGCGGCCTACGAGCTGCCCTTTGCGGAGGGTGAGAAGTTTGCGGGGCTGGAGGACACGCAGGAGCTTCTGTCCTATCTGGAGGATCAGTCCATCCTCCGGCGGGTGGCCGGGCGCTACTACTGGATGGCGGAGGAATTTCCCCAGGCGGGCGTGAACCTGCGCAGCGCCTCGGATCAGAACTTCGTGATCGTGGACATATCCGACCCAAAGAAGCATCGGGTCATCGGAGAGATGGACCGCTTCACCGTGCCGATGCTGCTGCATCAGTATGCCATCTACATGCACGAGGGGCGGCAGTTCCAGGTGGAAAAGCTGGACTTTGACGACAAGAAGGCCTATGTGCGGGAAGTGAACGTGGGCTACTACACCGACGCGGATTTGACGACGAGCCTGAAGGTGCTGGACGAATTCGAGTCCTCGGCGGCGGAGGGATCGCCCATCGTGCGGGCGCGAGGCGAGGTGTTGGTCAGCAGCATCGTGACGCTGTTCAAGAAGATCCGCTTCGATACCCATGAGAATCTGGGCTGGGGCCCGGTGACGCTGCCGGAGCTGGAGATGCAGACCACCGCGTGCTGGTGGACGCTGCCGGAGGGTCTGGAGGACGAATTTGAGCGGGAACCCATGAAGAACGCCATGGTGGGCCTTGCGCATTTGATTCGCCACATCGCGCCCATGCATCTGATGTGCGCGCCTCAGGACATCAACGTGGTCTACCATGTGAAGGATGCCTATACGGGCCGTCCCACCATCTATCTCTACGATTCCCTGCCCGGAGGCGTGGGACTGTCCGACCGGGTGTACGAGATGGATCGGGAGCTTTTGCTGCGCGCGCGGGAGCTTTTGCTCTCCTGCAAGTGCGTGGATGGCTGTCCGGGCTGCGTGGGCGCGGCTGCGGGACACGGCGCGAAGTTCACCCTGATTCAGATTCTGAACCGCATTCTGGAACCTGGATGTAAATAATGACGTCCAATTCCCGTGGACGGTCGCAGGCCTGTTAAATCTTAATACCTGCGATCATTGTCGTGGAAATGTGTTATACTAGTACAAGAGTGGGTTTTTGTGCCCACGAAATCGTATTGAATCGCAGCCGGGCGGTCTCGTCGGCGTGCGATGGAATAGATCGGCATCAAATACATAGCATTGGAGGAATAGTGTGGCAAGAAAACAGAAAGCGCCCAGACTGCACATCATTCCCCTCGGGGGACTGGGCGAGATTGGCAAGAACCTGACGGTATTCGAATACCAGGACGACATCATCGTGGTGGACCTGGGCTCCATCTTCCCACGCGAGGACATGCCGGGCGTGGATCTGGTGATTCCCGACACCACCTATCTGGAGAAGAACCAGAGCAAGATCCGGGGCTACTTCTTCACACACGGACATGAGGACCACATCGGCGCGGTGCCCTACATCCTGCGCAAGATTCCCGCGCCCATGTACGGCACCCGGCTCACGCTGGCGCTCTGCGAGCACAAGCTGAAGGAGCATCGGTTGACCGGCGTCGCGCCCATGCACGAGGTGGAGCCCGGAGACGTGATCAAGGCGGGCGCATTCAAAGTGGAGTTCATCAAGGTGAACCACTCCATTGCCGGCGCCTGCGCCCTGGCGATCACCACTCCCGTGGGCGTGGTGTTCCACACGGGCGACTTCAAGGTGGACTACACGCCCCTGGACGGCGAGCCCATCAACCTTGGGCGCATCGCCGAGATTGGCAACCAGGGTGTGCTGGCGCTGCTGGCGGATTCCACCAATGTGGAGCGCCCCGGTTACACCATGTCCGAAAAGAAGGTCGGACAGACCTTCTTCAACCTCTTTGACAAGGCGGATGGACGCATCATCATCGCCATGTTCGCCAGTAACGTGCACCGCATTCAATCCGTGGTGGACGCGGCGGTTCACTACAAGCGCAAGGTGTGCATGATCGGTAGGAGCATGGTCAACGTAACCAAGCTGGCCATGCAGCTGGGATATCTCAAGATTCCCGATGGAAGCCTCATCACGGTGGACGAGCTGGACCGCTACCCGGACGACCAGATCACCGTGGTTACTACGGGCAGCCAGGGCGAGCCCATGAGCGGCCTGTCCCGCATGGCCTTTGCGGAGCATCGAAAGATGGAGCTGCGGGAGAGCGACATGGTCATCCTGTCCGCCTCCCCGATTCCCGGAAACGAAAAGTCCATCTCCCGGGTCATCAATCAGCTCTTCCGCATTGGATGCAACGTCATCTATGAGTCCCTGGCCGAGGTGCACGTCTCCGGACACGCGCGGCAGGAGGAGCTCAAGCTGATGCACATGCTGCTGCGGCCCAAGTACTTCATCCCGGTGCACGGCGAATACCGCCACCTTCACCACCATGCGGAGCTCGCCAAGAAGCTCGGCATGCCGGAGGACAACGTAGTCATCGCGGAGATCGGCGACGTGATCGAGCTGGACAGGAACAGCCTGGATGTGACGGGCGTGGTGGCCAACGGCTCGGTGCTCATCGACGGCCTCGGCGTGGGCGACGTGGGCGCGGTGGTGCTGCGCGACCGCAAACATCTGGCCGAGGACGGACTGCTCATCGTGGTGATGGGCGTGGATCACGACCTCGGAAGCGTGGTTTCCGGCCCGGACATCATCAGCCGCGGCTTCGTGTACATGCGCGAAGCGGACGAACTGGTGGACGGCGCGCGGGAGGCGGCTGCACGGGCCATCGAGGCCTTCGGCCCCATCGACGCATCGGAATGGAACCACCTGAAGAACGACGTGCGCGATTCTGTGCAGAGATACATCTACGACGCGATCAAGCGAAATCCGATGATCCTGCCGATCATCGTGGAAATTTGACGGAGGAAGCGTATGAATCCCTACGATCAGGCGCATGCCCTGGCCAGGTCCCTGCGCGAAAGCGCGGAATACGCCGAGTACAGCCGGCTGAAGGAAGCCGCCTACGCGGACGACACCAACCGGGCGCTGCTGGATGAATACAAGCGCCTGCAGTTTCGGCTCCAGGCGAAGATGGCTTCGGGCGAGAGCCTGCCCCCGGATGACATGCAGCGGCTCCAGCAGATCGGTACGCTCCTGCAATTCAATCCGGATGTGAGCAACTATCTGATGGCGGAGTTCCGCTTTCAGCGCATGCTCACGGATATTTTCAAGATTCTGGCTGAGGTGGCGGGCGTCGATCTCGACATGCTCGCCCAGGGCTGACGGAGGATAGACAATGGCGGACAAGAAGTGGCGGGGTCGCCGCAAGCGCACGCCGCGCCAGGCGGTGGAGACCGAGCGGTACAACATCAGAACCCTGCACGAGGATCGGGAATACGGCCTGTACTGGTATGCCGGACTGTGGAAGATTCTGCGCCCGGTTCTGATCTTCGCGTGCAGCGTGCTGATCGTCATCGGCATCGTCAGCTTCGGCTACAACAGGATCTACGAGAATTACCTCGGCCCGGCGGACAGTCAGAACGTGGGGCTGGTGGATTTTGAAATCGAGTCCGGCCAGTCCGTCACCTCCATTGGCAGCAGCCTGGAAAAGGCAAACCTGGTGCGCAGCGGAAGTGTGTTCAAGTACATGGTACAGTTCAAGGGCGTGGGCAATCAGCTCAGCTACGGCAGCTTTGAGCTTTCGCCGTCCATGACGGTCAGTCAGATCATTGACGAGCTCACCAGCGGAAGCCAGACCAACGAGCGCACGATCACCATCGTTCCCGGATGGACCTGCGAGGACATCGCCGACTATCTGGTGCGCGAGGGCGCGATCTCCAGCGCCGAGGAATTCCTGACGCTCTGCAACGACGTGGACCGCTATGTGGGCGATTCCTATGCGCTGAAGGCCGCTCAGGACGCGGGTACGCTGGTGGGCAGAAAGTATGCGCTCGAGGGCTATCTCGCGCCGGACACCTACCGCATCTTCAAGTCCGCGTCCGCGGAGAGCATCATTGCGACCCTGCTCAAGCAGCACAACAACGTGATCGATAAGGTCTACTACGCCGACAATACGGAGTATCGGGTGGATGAAAACGGCGAATACAGCCCGGTGGAGACCTATCAGAGCGATCTGACGATGGATCAGTTCATCGTGCTTGCCTCCATGATCGAGAAGGAGGCGGCAAAGACCGAGGATTACGCGCGGGTATCGGCGGTGTTCCACAATCGTCTGAAGCAGGGCTGGAAGCTGGAGAGCGACCCCACAGCGACCTATCTCTTCGGTCTGTCTCACTACATCCTGACCGAGGAGGAATTGAACGCGCAGAATCTCTACAACACCTATGTGGTGCCTGCGCTTCCCATCGGACCGATCTGCAATCCCTCCACGGCGGCGCTGAAGGCGGCCATGCATCCGGACATGGAGTACATTGAGCAGGGCTACATGTACTTCTGCGCAACAGATCCGGCTACGGGCGAGCTGGCCTTCGCCATCACGAAGGAGGAGCACGAGCAGAACGTGGCGCGCTATCAGCAGATGTGGGCGGCCTACGACGCGCAGAATGCCGCGCGCTGAGGACGTGCACGCGCACCGCAATTGAAGAATAGAATGTAGGGCAGACTTCCCCAAAGGAGGAACGCCCTATGTTTTTTGAGGAGATCCTTCTGTATCTGGCCGAGAGCGCGTGGACGCTGATCCTGCATCTCTCGGCCAGAAATTCCTTTCCGAAGCCCCTGCAGCCGGAGGAGGAAGCGGAGCTGGTGGAGCGGATGCTCGCGGGGGACACACTGGCGCGGGATCGCCTGATTGAACACAACCTGCGGCTGGTGGCGCACATCGCAAAGAAGTACGCTGCGGCGGGGGAGAGCGACGATCTGATCTCCATCGGTTCCATCGGCCTGATCAAGGCGGTACATACCTTTCGGCCGGAGGCAGGCAGGTTGACCACCTATGCGTCCCGATGCATCGAAAACGAGATTCGCATGCACCTGCGCGCCAACCGCAAGCTGCGCAACACCTGCTCCATGAGCGACAGCGTGAGCCGGGACAGGGAGGGAAACGAGGTGCAGCTGTGTGAGCTGCTGGGTACGGACAGGGACATGGTGCCCGACGAGGTCGCGCTGCGCATGGATTCCGCCACGGCCCTGAAGCTCATCGACCGGGTACTCGAGTCCCGGGAGGCGCGGGTGATCCGGCTTCGCTACGGTTTGGAGGACGGAAACTTCCATCCCCAGCATGAGGTTGCCGCAATTCTGAACATCTCCCGAAGCTATGTCTCCCGAATCGAGAAAAAGGCGCTCGCCAAGCTGCGGGCACGGATGGAGTGAGGCGCGCGGGCGCATGCTGCACGCATCCCTCGGAACAAAGAAAACTTACAAAAATCTGGAAAAGGTATTGACAATGCCGGACATTTGGAGTATAATCGTATCTGTTGATTGCCGCAGAGTGCGATTCGCAGAGTACTTTGTCGGATTGTGCGGGCGTGGCGGAATTGGCAGACGCGCCAGATTTAGGTTCTGGTGTCTCAGGCGTAAGAGTTCGAGTCTCTTCGTCCGCACCAATTTAATCAACGGATATGCGGTAGTAGCTCAGTTGGTAGAGCGCCACCTTGCCAAGGTGGAGGTCGCGAGTCCGAGTCTCGTCTACCGCTCCATTCTCCATTTGAGATGTGCGGGTGTAACTCAATGGTAGAGTTCCAGCCTTCCAAGCTGGCTACGTGGGTTCGATTCCCATCACCCGCTCCAACAAATGCGCGGTAGTAGCTCAGTTGGTAGAGCGCCACCTTGCCAAGGTGGAGGTCGCGAGTCCGAGTCTCGTCTACCGCTCCATATGCACCTTTAGCTCAGTTGGTAGAGCACCTGACTCTTAATCAGGGTGTCCAGGGTTCGAGCCCCTGAAGGTGTACCAGGATGGGTTTGTAACATCGCCCGTCCCCTCAGAAACTCTCTCATGCTGTCACATGGGGGAGTTTTTTTATACGTCGAGCATGCATTGACCGGGCAAAGGCACAATAGCCGTTTCGGTGATTCCGTGCTCCTGCAAACATGCTGTCACATGTTCCCGGAGCAATGCCGAGACAGTGGTGCCATCCTCCTTGGCTGCGATCTTCAGGCCGTTGATCTGCCAGAGCGGCAGACGCAAGGCCATGACCTGCATCTTGTCCTGTGTCATTTTGCGTCCCTCCTCGCTTTGAGGATAGCGCGTGTATTACGCCGTTGTCAAGTGACAATTCTGTGCGTGTATTACGATTCGTTTTCGAGTGGCGGCCGTACTCCGTTGGGCCCGCCCCCGCGTCCGTGGTGTGCTTCGCCTCGATGGCGTCGTTTCGCGCCCTCTTTGGCTTTCTGCGCTGAATGTCGCGTTGCGGGCGTACGCCGCCCCCCATGGTGCCCCCCGCCGGCGAGGCATCCCCCCTCCTTGTCCCCCTCGCCGCTGTTCGGTTGCGCGGCTGGCGCCGCGCTCTGATTTGTGCGCCTCTTGGGGGGCCCCGGGGGCGTGTTCGTCGCGGGGTCGCCCTCCTTGCGTTTTCGCGCCCCGGCGCGTGGTTGGTGCGCTGGCGTGGGTGCTTTCCCCGCTGCGGCGTGGCGCGGCGGTGAATCGCCTGCGCCTGCCTTGCTCTCCGTTGGTTCTCCGCTTCTGTGCGGCGGGTCCCCGGCGCTCTGCGCCGCCCGCCGTGGTCCGCGCGCGTTCTGTCCTCGTGCGCGCGCGTCGTTGGGCGCGGCGCTTCGTCCTTCGCCGTCCTCGCCTTTGCGGTGGGCGTTTCCTGTGCGCGCGCGCCCTCGGGGCCCTCCCTCCGCTGTGCCCGGTGTCCTGCCCTCGGGTCTCCGCTTCCGGGGGCGCGCCCCGGCCAGATTCCGGGGTTGCGCGCCTCCGGCGCGCAAACGCCCCCCGCCGCCTCTGGCCCCTGTGGCGCGCTGTGCGCCCCGCAGGGGCCTGAAGCGGCTCCCCCCTGTCAATGGCCGCGGCCCTCTGCCCCCTCGGCCTCTGTCGGCTTCCTGGGCGCGCCTGCGGGCGCGTGGGGCCCGTGCGCGTCTGCTTGCCCGCGCGTCTCCGTTGGCCCGCGCC
Source organism: bacterium (assembly GCA_004563405.1). Lineage (GTDB taxonomy): Bacteria > Bacillota > Clostridia > Christensenellales > Aristaeellaceae > SFTH01. The sequence goes on along the minus strand of SFTH01000034.1, from coordinate 2,654 downwards.
GCCTTACTCTGCTTCCCCTCCGCGTTCCTGGCCGCGAGGGAGTGCACCGATGGTACACAGTTCTCCAACCGTCTCCGGGTAGTACGCGCCCAGCAAATCCCGCCGCACCAACTCGAGCACGTATGCGCTGATTGTCATCTTCCGCGCCGTCGCCCTGGCCGCGATCCGTACAAGCTGTGCCTCCGTGCACCGCACATGCAGCTGTGCCCGCTTACCTCCGTCCGCAAAGCGTCCGCGCCGATCGCGCGCGCGGTCGTGCCATTCCCAGCCCATTTCCTGCCCCCTTCCCTTGAGACTCGAACATATGTTCGTTTTTTGAGATGAAAAAAGCCGGGGGTAATGCGCATCCCGCCCCCGGCCTTGTGTCTCCCGGTCCCAACTCACCCCCGTCAACACATCACCATTTTATCACAGCACCTTACAAATTTGCAAGATGCCCTCTCTCAAAATCCATCTTAAAAACGGCAAATTATCTTGCCCATACCACAGCCGGTAAATCTCCGCGTTGGCGCTTGCCTGGTCGCTGCACCGCTCCTGTTCGTGATGCTCCCAGGCCTCCGCCGTCAGGATGCCCTCACGCAAACAGCGCTGTAGGATAGCGCGCAGGTATTGCGGGCTTGGCCTCCTGGCCCATCCCGTCGCCTCGATGGCGGCCAGGATTACCTCAGGTTCCATTCCGGCGGACATGCATCGTTCCATCAGCATGATCACCGGCATGGTGATTTGTGTGTGTAATACTCCCTGGTATTCCTCGGCGATGATCTGCCGGACGTAGGAAACGCCCGGGTGCGTGTAAACAGTAGCAGTAGTAGCAGTAGTAGCAGCTGCTGCTTGCTTCTTCTGCTGCTTCTGCTGCTGGGGCTCCTGGGTGCTTGTTGTCGGTCTGTTGTCATGATTTTGTAACATCTGTGTCCCCTCCGAATGTTATATTCTCGGGGAGGTGATAGCAAATGACACTTGATTCCTGGCTCAATACCTGGCTCAATCTGAGGGCGCCGAAGCTCAAAGCGCGCACAATCGAGAGCTATGCGGCGCTGATCCGCCGCCACATCTCGCCCGCGCTGGGCGCTTTTGATCTGTCGGCGCTGGATCCGCTGGAGATCTCCGCAGCCCTGGCGCGCATCTCCGCAGCCGGTCACTCCCGCACCGCCGAGGCGTGCTTTGTGCTGCTCCGTTCGGCGTGCGCCGATCTGGAGCCCAATCCCATGCGGCGGGTCGCGCGCCCGGCCCACGTCCAGCAATCGCCGATTGCATGGGATGACGCGTGTATCTCCGCTTACATGGCCGCCCTGGTCGATCATCCGCGGCGGCTGCCGCTGACGCTCTGCATCATGCTCGGGCTCCGCCGAGGCGAAGTCTGCGGGCTGAGGTGGCAGGATATCGACTTTACGGAGCAGCTCATCCACATCAGCAACCAGCGCCAGCGCATCGGGCGCAATGGCGTTGTGGATTGCGCGCCAAAATCCCGCTCGTCCGTGCGCGTCATTCCCATCCCGGACATGCTCATGCCGCTCTTGCGGGCGCACAGGCAGCTTGCCGGCTATCTGTGCCCGATCACGCCATCAGCCCTGGACGCGGCGCACAGGCGTCTTGTGCTGCGCCTGGGTCTGCCCTACACGACGCTGCACGGCCTCCGCCATTCTATGGCCACGTCCTGCGTGCGTCATGGCGGTGACATGCGCTCTCTTCAACTCCTGCTTGGCCATGCGTCTTATTCAACAACAGCGGATAGGTATACACATCCGGATGTTAAAATGCTACAAACCGCTCTAGACAAAGCTGTCCAGCCCTGTTATACTGTAATACAGTAATGTCGCCTAAATCGCACCTGACTCTTAATCAGGGTGTCCAGGGTTCGAGCCCCTGAAGGTGTACCACCTCATCACCCATGTTTTGATACAATGCATGGGTGATTCTTTTTGCGTTTATTGATTGACCAAGAGTCATAATCCTCGTGGATTTTGACATATTCTTCCTTTTAATTGCAGGAAGCCAAATTTATCGCTTCATTTGACCGGAAAGGTGCCTCCCCTGTACGGTCATTCTTCTACCAAATCAGGGCACTTTTTCAGCAAAACGCCTGCCGTTTCAGCAAAAATGCACCTACTATGGACGATTTGGGGAAAACGTCCCGGGTATAGGGGAATCGTCCCGGGTATGGATTTTCCCGGAACGGTGAAAGGCAAAGCCTCGTCAATCAGGTCTGCAAAAGAATGACTGTGTGGAAGCTCTGCGTTTTTACTTTGGGTACACCTTTGGGCAAAAATTCGCTCCCCTTTCGTTATTCAGTATATCATACTGTCTAACTTTTGGTGAGCAGTTCACAATTGCGTGGTTTCTTTTCGTCATTGCGTCGTCACGCCAATAATTATATAATCAATCAGATAAAAGCAACTGTCACAGATGAAGACGGCAAAAGCTGAGATACCCACCAAAAACTCAACCCATTATTCGACATATTACCCACTTGCAGTTTTCACGGCACCAGAGCTAATATCACACAAGCAGTGATGAAACCATCGCTGCTTCTTTTCATTCGAAAAAAGGAGGAAAAGAAATGGCGACTTATGAACTTGGCCAGGTTGGCCTGAATCTGCGTGGTGCGTACAATTCCACCACTGGATACAAGAAGCTTGACTGTGTGAGCTATGAGG
>SFTH01000048.1 GCA_004563405.1 bacterium | reverse complement strand
CCGCTGTCCTTCCGGATGGCGCAGCGCACACAGTCCGGGGACAGATAGATGTCCTCCACCGCCAATGCCAGCTCCATGCCCTTGGGTGTCAGCAGGCGGATGGACTCCTTTTTGCTGCCGCTCAGCAGCATCCATGCGGCGGCCTTGGCTGCCGCCGCGGCACAGGAGCCGGTGGTGTAGCCCAGACGGAGCTTTTTTCCGTCCCGTATGATAAATTCCTTCATAACCTACCGCCTGATCTGGTAGAGCATGGCGTTGCAGATGGCCGCCGCCACGTTGCTGCCGCCCTTGCGGCCCCGGGACACGATGTAGGGCGCGGCAGCGGCCTCGATGATGCGCTCCTTGCTCTCCACCACATTCACAAAGCCCACCGGTACCCCGATGATGAGGGCGGGACGGAGCTTGTCTGCCTCCATCAGTTCCTCCAGCGAAAAAAGTGCCGTAGGGGCGTTGCCGATGGCGAAGATGCAGGGCTTGGGCAGGGCTGCTGCCCGCTCCATGGATACAAAGGCCCGGGTCACACCGCGCTCCTTAGCCTCCGCCGCCACGTCCTCGTCCGACATGAAGCAGTGTACCTCTCCGCCCAGCGAGGCGAGGATCGTCTTATTGATCCCGGCCTTGGCCATCTGGGTATCAGTCACGATGTCGCAGCCCGCCCGCAGAGCGGCGATGGCCTTTTGCACCGCGTGGCCGGAAAAGGCCAGATTGTCCACATAGTCAAAATCCGCCGTGGTGTGGATGACCCGTTTGATGACCAGCTCATTTTCCGGGTCCAGCCGCCGGTCGCCCAGCAGCTCTGTGATGATGGCGAAGCTGCGCTTCTCAATGTCCATAGGCTTCATTTGCTCCATCATAGCGTCTCCTTTCTGCAAGCCGCCAAAAAGCGCTGTGCCATGACAGGCTTGGCGTAAAAATGGAAGTGGGGGAAACCCGCGTACAGCGTGTCCGTGGCATACGCACAGCGCCACTGCTTTCCGGAGGGCTTTTCCGCCCCAAAAGCATCGCCGGGCTGTGGGGTGTCCCAGTGGTGGAATTCATGCATCGGCACCTGCTCTCCGGCGCGGCAGAGGAGATTGTCCTCCCGGGCCGTGGCGGTGATATAGCCGAACCGGGTCAGCTTCCCCGTATCAAAGCAGTCCCCCGGCAGCGCACCCACCATGGCGCGGCCTGCGATGGACTGCGTCAGATACATGAAGCCGCCGCACTCGGCGATACAGGGCATCCCCGCGTATACAACGTCTCGGATTTGCCTGCGCAGGGCGTGGTTTTCCTCCAACTGCGCCGCGTAAAGCTCCGGGTAGCCGCCGCCCAAGTACAGGCCCTGCACACCGTCGGGGAGCTTTTCGTCCGCCAGCGGGCTAAAGGGTATCAGCTCCGCCCCCAACTGCCGCAGCAGGTCGAGGCTGTCCTCATAGTAAAAGCAGAACGCCCGGTCGCGGGCCACGCCGATCCGCACCGGCGCGCCCTTTTCCGGCAATACCGGCGGCGTGAAGTCCAGCACTGGCGCATTGTGGGCGATCTCCAGCAGCGCGTCCAGCTCCAGCGTCTTTTCCGCCGCCTCCGCCAGCTGCCGCAGCTTCTCCCGCAGATCCGCCACCTCGTCCGCTGTCACCAGCCCCAGATGGCGGCTCTCCAGCGTGCACTCTGGCAGCCGGGGCAGATAGCCGCAGGCGCGGACGCCCAGCCGGCTTTCCAGCTCCCGCGCCAGCGCGCCGTAGCTCATGGCACTGCATCCGTTCAGAATGACGCCCTGCACGTTGTTGTCCGGCGCGAAGTCCAGAAAGCCCTGCACCGCCGCCACAACGGACAACGCCGCCCCCCGTGCGTTCACCACCAGCACCACGGGGCTTTCCGTTTCCCGCGCCGTCTCATAGGTGCTGGCGCGGGTGGATGTCAGCCCCAGACCGTCATAATAGCCCATGACCCCCTCAATCACCGTGATATCGCAGTCCTGACCGTTGTGAGCCAGCAGATAGCGCATGGTGTCGCGGTCAAAAAAGAAGCTGTCCAAATTGGAGCTTTTCGCGCCGATGACCCGGCTATGGAACATGGGGTCGATGTAATCCGGGCCGCATTTTGCCGCGCCTACCCGCAGACCCCGCGATACCAGCGCCTGCAAAACGGCGCAGGTGACGGTGGTCTTGCCGCAGCCGCTGTTGGTACCGGCCAGCACCAGTCGGAATACGTCTCGTTGCATAGTGTCCTTTCAATCCGCCACGATGGTGGCAAAATAGCTGATCTCCTCCGGCAGCTGCTGCAGGTCGGTGTAGACCTGCTCCGTTTCCAGTCCGCAATCTGCCACCATCCCGGCATTTGCCAGCAGGCCGTGGCGCTTTAACGCCTCCGCCGTCTCGTGGATGGCCTTGCCGGATTTCATCACGACCTTTGTTCCTGGCAGCGCCAGCGCGTTGTTCAGATCCGTGCTGCCCGGCAGAATGTGGAGCGGCTCATCCATACGGGTGAGACTGCGCCCCAGCCGCGCCGCCACGGCGCAGAAGCTGGTGACACCGGGACACATCACCGTCTCAAACCCGTCAGAGCGGATGCGCTC
>SFTH01000047.1 GCA_004563405.1 bacterium | reverse complement strand
ACCCGGGCCCCGGAGGGGGCCGTACCACGCGCACGCCTAAAGGCGATGCGCCCCCCGCGGGAGGCGCGACCAATGGCAGCCGCCCACGCCGAGCGCCCGGAGGGTAGCCGCATTGCGCGGGCGGCTGGCCACCGACAGGCGCAGGGGCGCACCCGGACCCCGGCCCCCCGGACTCCGCGCAGGCCGCAGCCGGAGCCCCAGCGGAGCGGGCTTGCAACAAGAGGCAGCGCCCGGAGAGCCGCCCCAACGGTAATTGGGGCGGCTCGCAGGGAGCTGGCTACCATCGGGCCCCCGCCAACGTGTAGCAGCAGTACCCACAGCGGGCGTGACGGCCCGCCGGTTGCTCGCGGGCCGGCGCGCCCGCCCCCCGCGGCGGGGGAGGTGGGGGGGAGGCGTGCCCCGCCAGATGGCCGCCGAGCCACACGAGGCGGCCACCACGCGGGGCATACGTTTGATAACAGACCTGCAGCACGGCGCACATGGCCACGACAGAGGTAGCATTACAGCCTCTCCCCTACCCCCGCATCGGGCGAGCAAGCCGAGGTGGCGACCAAGACGATTGCGATGACCACTAAAGTAGCCCCCGGACGCCCCCTGGCCCCCAAAGGAGCGCGTTGTTCAAGCGGGGCCGCAGGGCCCGCATACCGTTTTGCAGCAGGGGTTTAGGGGAGGGCTCGCCCGCGCGGCTGGGGACCGGAGAGGGGGAGGCAGGGGGCGGATATTGCGCTGACGGCTGCTTATTGGTGCCTGATGGCAGGACGCACAGAGGGGCCGGTGCCGCATCGTGGCACCGGCTGCCGGAGGCCGCAAGAGGAGACCAGCACCGACGGCGCACAGTGCAGGGGCCGCCCCTGTAGCGGCCCCGGTCGCACAGGCAGCCCCGTAGGGTGGACGCAGCGAGCCACGCAGGGCGGTGCGCAGGGCGCAGCGAGCCCGGAGCGGCCGCCCAATACAAACTCGTCGAGGGTGGGGAGACTATCAGGAGACCTTCAGGTGATCTTTTTCGTGATGACGCGCAAATAGTTTGTTAGCGAGTCCGCCAACGACAGACAGATCAGAGGCATTACTCCCCCGCCTCGACAAAATTGCGGACAATCATTGACATCGTGTGCCACACATGGTACACTCTTGCGCGAGGTGATAGGTATGGCACGCGGTAATCCAACGCTCAATGTGAGATATCCTCGGGATGTCCTGGCTCGGCTCCGACAGGTGGCCGAGGCGACCGGGCAGACCATGGGCGATATCGTGCGGGATGCCACTATGGCGGCATTGGCACAGTACCCCGATGATCTGGGCCATAGACCCCAGATCGACGGGCAACAGAGCATCGATGAGCTGACGCAGGCATGACAAAGCCCCGTGCCGTCATAGACCCGGCACGGGGCAATGCGATTATACTGTGGTGCGCCCTCAGGGGCTCGAACCCTGGACACCCTGATTAAGAGTCAGGTGCCCAAGGATCGATCTGCGAGCCCTGGCTAGAGTGTAACACGCTCTCCGCCACCCTGTCAACAGCACTAGCCGACGCAGATGCATAGACATGTGCATAGGTGTCCGCGGTGATCTGGTAGGACGCATGACCGAGGATCGACTGTAGCACGCGGATGTGGACACCATTACACACGGCCAGCGTGGCCATGGTGTGCCGCAGCCCGTGAGGCGTGATCGGCGGCAGGTTGGCGCGCTGGATCATGGCCCGGTGGGCATGATCTAGCCCGGATGGCGTATACGGATCACCACGACTGTTGGTTACGACGTATCCGTCTGGCCGTTGCGCGATGGCCAGCATAGGCAGCAGCGCGGCAGGGATGGGCACGTCGCGCCGACCAGCAGCGGATTTAGGAGCCGTGTCTATCGTGCCCCCATGGGCTACGGTGACACGCTGGGCATGGATATGCAGCACCATGGCGGCCAGATCAACATCCGGCCATTGCAGCCCGCATATCTCGCCGCGACGGAGGCCGCACAGCAGCGCTAGCAACCACGCCAGCGCCAGCCGATCGGCGGCAACGGCATCCAGATATCGCGGGATATCAGCTTGATCCAGATGGCGGTAATGACGCGATAAGTGGCACGGACGAGGCACCATGTCGATCGGATTGGCCGTGATGGCAGCGTGACGCATCACGTTACCGTCACGTGACGTGTCACGTGACGCATCACGCAGAGCGCTATGCAGGATTGCATAGACCAGTTGAGCTGTGCGCTCGTGGCCATCGGACACTAGTTGATCGATAATCGCGGCCACATGGCGCGGCTGCAGCTTGTGTAGTTGCTTGTGGCCGATGGCCGGATCGATGTGTAGACGGATTGTAGCTGCATAGCAATCGCGCGTGCGCGGAGCCAGCGCAGGAGCACGCCAGGCAAGCCACATAGACAGATACTTGGATACACGCATGTTATCACCCTCCACCTCGATTATACAGCATCGGAGGGCCGCAATTATGGCACAGATCGTACAGCTTATGGACAACCACCGTAACCCCAAGGACGACAACCACCCCGTAACCAGCAGTAGTAGCACTAGTAGTAGTGGTGGTAGTAGTACCGGGCGCGTGGGCGCGTATACGCGCACGTGCGCGAGCGCGCGCGAGGCCGACCCGGAACGGGATGGCCGGTATGCGGCATATCAAGAGGCCATCAGCTACTACGAGCAATCGACAGGCAACTATGCAGGGCCAACCCTGCATCGAGACATCCGAGACGCCGTGATGCAAGGATGCAGCGCCGATGTTATCATAGCCTGTATGCAAGAGGCGGAGGCGGCACCCCGCCCTAGCTGGGCTTATGCCCGTGCCATCCTGCGACGGTGCCTGGCTAGCGGTATCCTGACCGCAGAGGACTGGCAGCGCGACCGGCAGCGGCACGAGACGCACCGGACGCCGGCAGGAGGATTTGCACAGCGCAGCTATACACCCGAGGATTTCGCGCGGGTATATACGGATCTTGGATTGGACGATTGATTGCACGCGCGCAAATATTGTCGCAAGTATTGCAATAATATTGCATTTGTGTTACACTTATGATGGCCGGATCCCGTGAGACAACACGCTCCCCCTACCCCTGATCTGCCCGACACACGTGTCGGGCAGATTGCATATTAGGAGGCAGATATGCAGATTATTATAGTGTACGTCAATGAGGACATCCTTATGTGCGCAGAGAGCCCCGCAAATGCCCCTGTAAGGCTCTGCATAGACGCACATAGGCAAGGAGTACACCCGGCGGATAAACGGCTCCTAGAGGCGCACAGGGGCCAATATCGCCGTTGGCATAGGCAGGGCAAGGTGGTGAATAATGTTGGACAGAGGCATTGACACGCGGATCGGCGCTAGCGGCGGGTTAGCGGCGCGAGATGCACAGCGCAGGTCGGCTATTAGCCGACGGCGCAACAACCAGATGCGTCGGGCTGCTCTGCGGATGCTCCAAAGCCCCGTGGACGCGACACAGGAGCAGTTGTCCATGCTGCGGCGGCTGGGCATGGACACGGAGCGCCCAGAGCTACAGGCCGTGTTGCTCGGCACCCTGGTATCGATTGCGCTTGGGAGCGATGACCGACTTGCCATGCGGGCGATCAGCCTGTTGATGCAGATAGCGGGTGTCGACGATCGATCGATTGCCCGAGACGCTGATCGGGAGATCAGGCATGAGATGCTGATCTTGCGGCAGGATCGGCATTATCGCTTGTATCAGGCCGATAGCGAGGCGGCGCTGGATCGGATCGATGCTCTGATTGCCAGCATCGATGATGTCGCGGCAGCCGCCGCACCTGTCACGATATGTGACACACCCAGCGCGGCAACACAGTCGTAGAGCAGTCAAGGGGAGCCCAGGACACCGCGTGTCCTGGGCTCCTTGTGCAACCCTTGACGGCTCGGTCGGTCAGCTCCCACAATAGCCGCCGGGGTGGGACGCCCATAGAGGCGGCCCGCCCTTGTGGGCCGGTAACCCCGTAACCCCCGTAACCCGGGCCCCGGAGGGGGCCGTACCACGCGCACGCCTAAAGGCGATGCGCCCCCCGCGGGAGGCGCGACCAATGGCAGCCGCCCACGCCG
>SFTH01000046.1 GCA_004563405.1 bacterium | reverse complement strand
TCCAGCAGGGGCAGCAGCTTTTTCGTGCCGCTGAAGAAGCCGGTATCGCCGGACATGACCACCGCAAAGCGGCGGTACTCCCAGTGGGTGCGGATAAAGTCCGCAATATCCTGCGGCGCAATGGCGTCGCAGGTGTGCTGTCCCGGCCGCGCCACAGCCTCCAGCATCCGTTTTGCGCCGATGAGACAGTCCGCCACCTCAATGGTTTCACTGACCTCACGGGTCATAGCCTCCCGGCTGCCGGGGCCGATGCCGACGATCCGCACCTGCGGCTGGACGGTGCAGCCGAACCGCTTACACAGCACATCCAGCACCGCCGCAAAGGGAAGCCCCTCCCGCTGGGGCGGGCGGCCAATGACAACCAGACCTGCGCCCGCCTTCCGGGCGGCAGATGCCTTAGCGGGAAAGCCGCCGGCTTCGCCGCCGTCCTTGGTCACCATCCATGCGGCGTCGGCAAACCGCAGTGTAGCCAAATCCATCTCCTCGGAGAAAGGCCCCTGCATGGCGATGATATGGGCGGCCTTCAGCCCCGCTGCGCGGCAGGCCTCCAGCGAGGCATCCATGGGCAGCACCCGGGCGTATACCCGCTGGGTAAAATCGGGGATGCCGCTATACGCCGCCAGTTCCTTACTGCCGGTGGTCAGCAGGATATTGCCCCGCGTACTCTCCAGAAATGCGGCGGCCGCCGCCGCATTCTCCACGCAGACCACATCCTCCGTCTGTTCGGAGGATTGCCGCAGCAGGCGCAGATACTCCGTCTCCGTTTCCCGACAGGCTGTGCAGATGCTCTCGGTGATGGAGGTGGCATAGGGGTGGGTAGCGTCGATGACCAGATCGAACCGCATCCTTTGCAGCATCCGGATGATGTCCTCTACCGGGATGCGTCCCGCCAGAATCGTAATGTTTTCCGCCTCCGGCAGCAGCGTTTCACCATACTCCGTGGCCACGCATACCGTAGCCTGCACCGGCTGTCCGGCCAGGAATTCCACCAGCTCCCGGCCCTCCGTGGTGCCGGCAAACACGCAGATATTACACATTGCGGTATCCTCTGGGTGTGACCAGTTGACCGGCCACCGTTTTGACGACGGTGCTGCCGATCAGCACGGTGCAGAACATATCCACCTCCGCCTCCCGCAGCTCTGCCAGCGTCAGGATGCGGCTGCTCTGCCCCTCACGGCCAATATTGCGCACGATGCCGCACAGCCGCTCTCCCGGCAGACGGCGCAGCAGGATATCGCAGGCCCGCTTCAGGTGGTCGGGTCTGCCGTGGCTGGCGGGGTTGTACAGGGCGATGGTCAGATCCGCCGCCGCCGCGCAGTCCAGCCGCTTTTCGATGGTTTCCCACGGCGTCAGCCGATCGCTGAGGCTGATGACCGCAAAGTCGTGGGTCAGCGGCGCACCCAGCACCGCTGCGGCGCTGCAAGCCGCCGTCAGACCAGGTACCACCTGAATTTCAGGCTCCTGCGCCTCGCCCCGCAGCTCATAGACCAGCGCCGCCATGCCGTAGATGCCGCTGTCACCGGAGCAGACCATGGCGACGGTCTTACCGCTGCGCGCCAGTTCCAGCGCCAGCTGGCAGCGCTCGGCCTAGCGATCCCGCACCAGATCCACATACACCGGGTAGCCTACGATGGCGTCACACGCCCGCAGGGCGGTATCCGCCCGAATGGTCATATCCTCATAGCTGCCCGGCCCGATACCTACTACAATTACCTTACCCAAAGCGCACCTCCCAATGCTCCGCCGCGACGGCGATGGTCACGCCGTCCCGCGCTGTTTTTTGTACGATCAGTTTTTCGGCATCCAGCAGCGCCGCCCGCTCACAGACATTGTCCACGCCGGTAACGGAGCAGACGAAGTCGGAGGGAGTGAAGTCACCCGCCACATCCCGCAGCTGCTGCGCCGTGTAAAAATGCACCGGCCAGTTGTTTTTCTCACAGGCGGCCAGCAGGCCTGCCTCGTCCTGCTTCAGGTCGATGGAACAGACGCCGCAGATGGCCGCCGTATCCAGCCCATTTTCCGCGAACACTGTCTGCACCGCACGCACCACCGCCTCGGCGGAGATGCCCCGCCGGCAGCCTACACCTACCCGCAGTACGCGAGGGATAAGCCGCAGGGTGCGGGCAAAGTGTGCCTTTGTACGCCAGCCAATGAAGACGCCCAGCGGGCCGCTCTCTCCGGCAAACGTACCCTCCGGCAGGGGGGCGGGCAGAGAAAACTGGCTGCAAAGGGGGATATCCTCCTCTAAGATCGCCGCCGAAACCGCCTTGGCAAGCCCCATGTCAGAGATGACGCAGCCGTGCCGGGCAGCCCATGCGTCCACGGAAAATTTGCCGCGGACATCGGTGGCGGTGGTGACCACCGCCGTGGCCCCCAGCTTTTCCGCCAGCTCCACCGCCAGCGCGTTGGCGCCGCCGATATGGCCGGAGAGCAGGGGGATCACAAACCGCCCCGCCTCGTCGATGCAAACCACCGCCGGGTCGGTTTTTTTGCTTTTGACATAGGGGGCGATCTCCCGCACGGCGATGCCGCAGGCCCCCACAAAAATCAGTGCGTCCATGGAGGAAAAGCTCGCGCCATATACCGCCTTGTCCAGCGGCAGAAAGCCCGGCTCTTCAAAACGCGGCATGGTATAGCACATCCATGCCTCCTCCGGCAGCGCCGCCAGTATCCGCCGCGCCGTGGCGCAGCCACCGCGGCTGAAAGTGAACAGGGCGGCTCTCATTGCGCCCCCTTGCGGAACTCCGTTGTAAAGTTGGGGTGATACAGCAGCGAGCGCAGATAGGTGTCACCCAGACAGTTGCCCACCACGATCAGCGAGGTCTTGGTCAGACCGTTGCCTGTCACCGTCTCGTGGAGCGTCCCCACCGTGCAGCGGAAGATATGCTCCTCCGGCCAAGTGGCCTTGTAGACCACCGCCGCCGGGGTGTCAGCGGTATAGCCTCCCGCCAGCAGCTCGGCTTGCAGCAGTTCGGTCAGTGAGGTGCTGAGAAACAGCACCATGGTGGCCTGATGGGCCGCCAGCGAGCGGATGGACTCCCGCTCCGGCACCGGGGTGCGGCCCGGGGCGCGGGTGATGATGACGGTCTGGCTCACATCGGGTAGGGTGTACTCCGCCCGCAGCGCGGACGCTGCGCCGCAGAAGGCGCTGACGCCGGGGCAGACGTCGTAGCCAATGTCCCGCTTTTCCAGCTCGTCGAACTGCTCCCGCACCGCACCATAGATGCTGGAATCCCCCGTGTGCAGACGCACCGTGGTCTTTCCCTCCGCCTCCGCTTTCTCGATGAGGGCGATAACCTCCTCCAGCGTCAGCTTGGCGCTGTCGTGGATCTCGCAGCCCTCCCTGGTGTAGTCCAGCAGCGCCGGATTCACCAGTGAGCCGGCGTAGATCACCACGTCGGCCTCGCCCAGCAGCTTGGCGCCTCGGACGGTGATGAGGTCGGCAGCGCCGCTGCCCGCTCCCACAAAATGTACCATTGTCAGTCCTCCTTTATCCGGCGCAGCAGCTTGGATGCGCCCTTCGTCTCACAAAGATAGCCATATTCCTTGGAAAAAAGGATGGCTCCCGTCTCTATATCACTGCATTTATAGTGCATCATGTCGTCAATGCGCCCGGCCAGCCGGTGCAGCACTGCGTCATAAAGTCCCTGCTCCTTCAACAGCCGCAGGGCGTCGTCACAGGTGGCGCAGCAGAGCATCTCCGCCGCCGCACCGCCGTGCAGCCCCTCTGCGGCGGCACAGGCCGTCAGGATGTCCATGCGGCAGTCGCCGTAGCGGGAGTGGGTGTTCCACATATCGCCCGCCAGCTTTACCAGCTTGCCGATATGACCGATGAGCAGCGCCCCTCTGAAGCCCAGCTCCCGGCACATCTCCAGCGCGTCGCCGATGAAGTTGGAGGTCATCACCGCCGTGGCGGGGTCGATGCCCATGGCGCCCTTGATATAGTCTACGCCGTAGTTGCCGGGGGCAAGCAGTACATAATCCGCGCCGCCCTCCCGCCGCTGCCGCAGCTCTACATGGATGGTGTCCACCAGCGCCTGCTCACTCATAGGCTCTACGATCCCCGTGGTGCCTAAGATAGAGATGCCGCCCTCAATGCCCAACCGGGGATTGAAGGTCTTTTTCGCCAGCGTCTCGCCATCGGGAGCGGAGATTACCACATACAGGCCGCCGGTGTATCCGAACAGGCCGCAGACCTCCTCCACGGTCTCCTGGATCATCCGGCGGGGTACAGAGTTGATGGCCGCCGC
>SFTH01000033.1 GCA_004563405.1 bacterium | reverse complement strand
TTTCCCTCCAGGTTGTGGATTGTCGCATTTTCATTTTACCTGTTTGGGCTTACTTTGTCTTCCCTTTTTAGGTCGCACCCCAACTTTTATTATAGAGCCTTTTGTGATAGATTTCTGAGTTGAATATTTTGGTTTTTCGTATTATAATGAAAATCAACCAATGATTATTTTTGCGATTTTATTAGCCGGATAGAACATTTTGAGAGGATGAACATGAAATTCGAGTTAAATGAGCATCACAGAAATATACCCAATGATGACTTGCTTGATGATGTAAAGAGAGTTGCCTCAATTATTGGAAAGAAAGCGCTAACACGTGATGAGTACAGTCAGCATGGGAAGTATGGCGCTAATACCTTTTTGCGCCATTTCGGAAGCTGGAATACGGTATTAGAACTCTGCGGTTTTGATGTTAATGTCTTTCAACGTGCGGGTGCACAAGGCGGACACAACTACTCAACACTTACCGACGAGCAGATAATAGAAGACTTGAAGAGGGTTGCAAAAATATTGGGTTCTTCAACTTTCTCTAGTGGTGATTATCAGAAATATGGAGAGTTTGCTCGAGGTACTATTTTCCGCCGCTTCGGTACGTGGAATGACGCTCTTAAAAAAGCGGGATTGAGACCTTATATACGAGTATCTGGAAGAAAAATCTCTGATGATGCAATACTGCAAGAGATAGAACGTATTTGGGTAAAGTTGGGAAGACAACCAACAGTGACAGATATTAAAAATGGAATTTCGTTATATTCTCTAAACACATACACACGCCATTTTGGAAGCTGGAGAAATGCACTACGGACATTTGTCGAATATATCAATGGAGAAAATGTTTCTTGGGAAGAGGAGCCAATCTTTGAAGAGGCCGTGGCACCAAACCGTATCTCCATCAATTATCCTGAATTACCGTATAAGCATAAAACTGCACGAGAACCCAATTTGAGGCTCAGATTTATGGTGATGCAAAGAGATAATTTTAAATGTTGTATCTGTGGTGCATCTCCTGCAAAAGACCCATCAGTTGAATTGCATATTGATCACATCAAACCATGGTCAAGAGGTGGAGAGACTACGATTGATAATCTGCAAACCCTATGCAGCAAATGCAATCTCGGAAAGAGCGATATGGAATAGAATAATTGTTCTTGGGTTCATTGAAATTAGCAGCATAATACAGGTTGCTTCTATCATAGACTATCAGCCGGTTATCCATTCAGATTTGCATTGCAGGGGGAGGATCGAACGACCTCTGAAAAACCAGATTCAAGATACTTGAATCTGGAATACGCTGCTATTGTTCAGTGTTCCTCAATTATAAAAATGGCCCATTTAATGGTGCCTCAGAATATTTGAAATCGCCCAAAATCGGCCAAAACTGGTTGTAGATTTGGTTTTGGGGTTTTTCGCAAATAATGTCAGGAGAGAAAAAGATACGATCCTCAGATACTTATGCACTGCGGGTCTGCTCAAACTGCGCACCCCTGTCAATTCGCTCACATTCATCCGCCCGGAAGCGCAAGGCAACGAACCGGGATTCGCCTCGTCAACGCCATTCGTTTTTCGTCTACGGCTTTGATTGACAAAAAAATAATACAATGAACCATGAACTGATAATAGAAAAGTTGCATAATGCAACATGTACGGATCGCTGCGGACGATGACGAGGCGCGGCGGGTTCATTGAAAGGAGAAAAAACAAAATGGCGCTTTATACGATGAAGGAGATCCTCAAGGACGCACAGGAGAAGAAATACGGCGTCGGCTTTTTCAATGCGGTCAACATGGAGATGGCGAGGGCTTACATCAGCGCGGCGGAGGAGTGCTCCTCCCCCATCATCATCGGCACGGCCGAGGCGCTGCTGCCCTACGGCGCGTTCGAATGGCTGATTCCCATGATGATCGAACAGGCCCGGCGGGCGAAGGTTCCGGTAGCCATCCATCTGGATCACACCTACAGGTTTGAAGTGCTGATGCAGGCGCTGCGGGCGGGCTTCGGCTCCATCATGTACGACGGCTCCCGCTTGAAGGACCACGAGGACAACGTGTGCAACTCCGCAGAGATCGTGAAGATCGCCCACGCGATGGGCGTCGGCGTGGAGTGCGAGCTGGGCAGCGTGGGCGGCCTGTCCGACGAGACCGGCAAGGTGGACCAGATGGTCTACACCGAGCCCGGCGACGCGAAGGACTTCGTCGACCGCACCGGCGCGGACTTCCTGGCGGTGTCCATCGGCACCCAGCACGGCGTGTACAAGGCGACCCCGAAGCTGGACATTCCCCGCCTGAAGGAGATTCGCAGGACGGTGGACGTGCCGCTGGTGCTGCACGGCGGCTCCGGCCTGTCCGACGACGACTTCCGCAATTCCATCGCGGGCGGCATCTGCAAGGTCAACGTCTACACGGACGTGATTCTGGCGGCGAAGCAGGCCATCGCGGACAACCCCGATGCGGGCTACACCGACCTGTGCCTGCTGGCGGAGCAGGCCATGCGCGCGGCAACCGTCAAAAAGCTCAAGCTCTTCGGCGGAGAGGGCCGGGCGTAAGCAGCTTTCGAAGCGCAGATGGAGGGAAAGCGCATGAATGGCAAGAAATACGACGTGGTGAGCGTGGGCCTTCAGTGCATCGACATTGTGGCCTCGCCGGTGACCGAGGGCGTGCTGAGCCGGGAAGTGACGCTGGTGAAGGATGCGCAGCTGATGCTGGGCGGGGACGCGCTGAACCAGGCAATCGTATTGTCGCAGCTGGGCGGGCGCGCCGGACTGATCGGCGTCGCGGGCCGGGACCGCTTCGGCGACACACTGGTGGAGCAGCTCTCCGGCATCGAGGGGCTGGACCTTCTGGACAGCCGCGTGGACGAGAACACCGCCGTCAGCATCGTGCTGATCGACCGGCAGGGCGAGCGCCACTTCGTCCTGCAGCCGGACAGCAACCTGGCGCTGCGCTATGAGCACATCGACGAGGACGCGGTGAGGAACGCATCGTTCGTCTCCGTGGGCGGCTGCCTGACGCTGCCCGGACTGGACGGCGAAGGCACGGTGCGCCTGCTGGATCTGGCCCACGCCTCCGGCGCGCAGACGGCGCTGGACTTCCGGGTTCCGAACCATGCGTTCGACACGGAGATGCTTCGGAGCATGTTCAGCCGCGCCGACTATGTGCTCCCCAGCGAGCAGGAGGCCCGGGCGATCACGGGCGAGGGCGAAAACCCGGAGATCATGGTGGAGCGCCTGCGGAACCTGGGCGCGGGCAACTGCATCGTCAAGCTGGGCGGCAGGGGCTGCTATGTGGCGGCAGACGGCTTCACGGGCTTCGTGGACTCCTATCCCTGCAAGTGCGTGGACACCACCGGCGCGGGCGACACCTTCGTCGGCGCATTCCTGTATGCGAAGACCCGCGGCTGGGACATCCGGCGCTGCGCGGAATTCGCCTGCGCGGCGGGTTCCATCGCCGTGGAGCACGTGGGCGCAAACGCCGCGATTCGCTCCGTGGATCAGGTGCTGGAGCGGATGCGCTCCCGGGCCTGAGAAATTCAGAAAATCAAAAAAATGCCGCGCTCCGGACCGGATTTGGCCCGGGGCGCGGCTGTTTTTGCGCCGCTTGCGCCCCGATGGGGCGTCCGGCTTCAGTGCGACGCTTCGCGGCTGGAGCTTCTGCGGTTTTTGCCGTTCTGGGAGTAGTATGCGGCCTTGGCCTCGTACATCCGCATGTCCATCTGGTGGAGGAAGCGGTCGGAGTCGAAGTCGGAGGTTTCAAAGATGGCGTAGCCGGTGGACACGGAGAGTGCGTAGGGCAGCGCGGCGCTGCGGTTGAAGGCCTCCACGGCCTGCTGGAAGCTCTCGATCAGCTGCTGCGTCTGCGCCTCCCGGAAGCCGGGGCTGAGGATGATGAACTCGTCCCCCGCCAGGCGGAACGTGGTGCTGTGCTCGGTGAGCACCTCGCTGAGTATCCTGCCCAGGTTGCGAATCGCCTCGTCGCCCGCCAGGTGGCCGAAGCGGTCGTTGATGCTCTTGAAGTCGTTGATGTCCAGCATCACGCCGGAGATGGTGCGGTTTTTGCGGGAACCGGCGATCCTGTCCAGAAAGTAATTGTAGTAGCGGCGGTTGTACAGGCCGGAGAGATCGTCCACGAAGGCGTTGCGGCCCTGCACCTGCATCTGAATGAGAAGGAAGGCCAGGCTGACGCCGAACCAGCCCACGGAGATGCCGTAGTGCATGCCCTGGACGATGGTTCCCACCACGCAGGGCAGAATGAAGTAGTGCACCGGGAAGAAGCGGACGTGGTTCCGCCACTTCACGGCGATGAGCGCCTCGATGATGCTGAGGATGTAGTAGTAGAAGAGCACGGCGTAGGGGATCATGAAGAGCGGCCTGCGGACGTACACGTTCTCCGGCGTGATGTGGAAGATGAAGCCCGCGCCGAAGAAATCGCACACTACCAGCGCCACCACCAGAGCGCAGGGCAGGGTGAGCATCAGGATTCGCCTGCGCAGCCGCTTCAGGCTGCGGTTGATGCGGAAGTCCACATAGAACACCCACAGCATGCCCACGGCTGCGGAGGCCACAAACAGATAGCCGTTGAAGAAATAGCAGAGGAGGCGGTTCAGGGAGCCGGGCCTTCCGTCGATGAGGAAGGAGACCGTCTCCATGACCAGCGCGCCCAGCGCAAGCGCGACCATCCAGTTGAACAGATGGTCGTCAACGTGCTTTGACTCCCGGGTTTGCATCCGAAGAAACGGCAGCACCAAAAGCATCAGCGCGCCGGCGATGTTCACCACAAGAATTTCTTCCAGGTTGATGGGCGTCATGGACATTTCCCTTTCGCGCCTCCGGAAGGGGCGCAATTTACTGAGGTTACATATCTTTTCAATTTATAATTATAGCATGTCCGTTTGAAAAATGCAAATCAGGCGTTTTCGCAGGGGAGGCGGCCGCTGCGGACGGCGGGGCAGAGGTCGGAGACGTTGAAGAGGGTGTGATAGGCGGGCATGGCGGCGATGCGCACGGTGCGCGGCAGGCCGCCGGAGACGACGGCCTGGCTGCTCAGCCTTCGCAGGCTGCGGCCGTTCACCCGGTGGCTCACCTCCTCCGCCAGGCGCGCGCCCCTGTAGCCGAGGTGGCCGCTGAGCACGATCCGCTCCAGATCGAACACGTTGATGATGTTGATGATTTCGAAGGCGAGGTCCTCCGCCACGCGGTCGAACAGCGACGCAGCCGCCGCGCTCGCGTCCAGGATATCCACGACCTCCCTCCAGCTGGAAAAGGGCGTGCCCGCCAGGGCGGCGGGAAAGGCGAGGTACTTCTCCAGACAGCCCCGGTTGCCGCAGTCGCAGAGCGGGCCGTTCCGGTCCACCGTGATGTGGCCGATCTCCGGGCAGCGGCCCCGCGCGCCGGAGAAGAGGCGGCCGTCCAGCACGAAGCCCGCGCTCACGCTCTCGTCCACCCGCAGGAGCATGAAGTCCCGCACGCCCTCGCGGCCCACGCCGAAGTACATTTCGTCCAGCGCGTGGGCGTTGGCCACGTTGGCCAGGTGCACGCGCAGGCCCAGCCGCTCCTGAAGCATGGAGGCGACGGGCACGCCGTGCCAGGCTCTGAAGTTGGGCGGATTGAGCAGCGCGCCGTCGATGGGATCCAGCGGGCCGGGGGCGCTCACCCCCACGCAGCAGATCTGCTCCGGATGCAGCCCCCGAGCCGCGACGGCCTCGGTCAGGCGGCGGGCGATTTCGTCCAGCACCTCCGCGGGCGCGCGGCCGGAGAGCGACCCGGCGCCGCTCCAGATCTCCCGCCCCGAAAGGTCGATCAGTCCCAGCTCGTAGCCCTGGTGGCCGATGTTGATGCCGGCGATGTTGAGCGCGTCCGGCGCCAGCGTCAGCAGCGTCTGCCTGCGGCCCGGGCGGTGGTTGCTCACCGGCGCGCTCTCCCGCACCAGCCCGTCTGCGATCAGCTCGTCCACGATCTGGGTGATGGAGGCGCGGGTGAGATGGGTCTCGTCGGAGAGCTCCGCGCGGGAAATGGGCCTGCGGCGAATGCAGTCCAGCACCATGCACCGGTTGTTTCGCCACATCACGGCCGCGTTGATCGCCTGCATAAAGCTGCATCCTTTACCGAAAGTTTTCATATAGTAAATAATTCAACACGAATTAATAAATTTACTTCATTATTGTAATAAGATCAGGTAAAGAATGAACCGCTTCCGGCGCGGCGCGCGCGGTTGACAAGCGCCGCGCCGTGGCCTATAATCAATAGCAGAAAGCTTTGCAGGAATGAGGAGAGATGGGCGATGAATCGCAGGAGCATGCAGCTGGATTTTTCGAAGATCACCACCAGTTCGGCGCGCGACCGGCACAACCTGGTGCGCATCGACAACCTGAAGACCCCGGGCGAGACGCCCGTGCCGGACTGGGGCAGCCCGGAGTTTGACGAATTTGCCCGGCGGGTGCGCGCGGCCCGGGACGGCGGGCGGCAGATCATCCTTTCCATGGGCGCGCACGTCATCAAGTGTGGGCTGTCCCGCTATCTGATCGCGCTGATGAAGGCGGGCTGCATCACCCACATTGCGGGCAACGGCGCCTGCTCCATCCACGACTTCGAGCTGGCCTGCCTGGGCGGCACCAGCGAGCATGTGCCCACCGCCATCGAGGACGGCTCCTTCGGCATGTGGGAGGAGACCGGCGGCTGGATGAACGAGGCGATTCAGCAGGGCGCGGCCGCGGGGCTGGGCTACGGCGAGAGCCTGGGCAGGTACATCGACGAGCACCCCGAGCGCTTCCCCTACCGGGAGGACTGCGTGCTCTGGAACGCCTACCGGCTGGACATTCCAGCCACCTACCACATCGCCCTGGGCACGGACATCATTCACCAGCATCCCTCGTGCAGCTTCGAGGCCATCGGCAGGGCCAGCGGCATTGACTTTCACAAGATCTGCTGGTCGGTGGCCCACATGGACGGCGGCGTTTACATGAACTTCGGCTCCGGCGTGATTGGCCCGGAGGTGTTCCTGAAGGCGCTGTCCATCGCCCGGAACCTGGGCTACCCCACCTTCGACATCACCACCGCGAACTTCGACCTGATCGACCTGGGCGACTTCCGCCGCCCGCTGGGCTACGAGGATCCCCAGTACTACTACCGTCCCCGCAAGAACATCGTCAACCGGCCCGTCTCCCGGGGCGGCAAGGGCTGGCACTTCTGCGGCGACCACCAGGAGACCATACCCAACCTCTGGAAAAAGCTGACGGAAAGGTGAGGAGAGACGCATGAACGCAAACAATCCGGCGCTGGACTGCGCCGTGGAAATGATGATCGAGTCCTACAAAGGGGGCGGAAAGCTCCTGGTGTGCGGAAACGGCGGCAGCGCCGCGGACAGCGCCCACATCGTGGGCGAGCTGGTGAAGGGCTTTCTGAAGAAGCGCCCCCTGCCCGCGGACTGGGACGCGGCGCTGGACCACGCCCCGCTGCAGATGGGCCTGCCCGCCATCGACCTCTCCGCCCAGGGCGCGGTGATCACCGCCGTGGTCAACGATCTCTCCGGCGAGTGCATGTACGCCCAGCAGGTGATGGCCTACTGCAATCCCGGCGACGTGATCCTCGGCATCACCACCTCGGGAAACGCGAAGAACGTGATCCTCGCCCTGCGCGCCGCGAAGCTCCGGGGCGCGACCTGCATCGGCCTCACCGGGAAGGGCGGCGGAAAGCTGAAGCAATACTGCGACGTGCTGGTGGAGTCCTCCGAGACCGAGACCTACCGGGTGCAGGAGGAGCACATCCGGCTCTACCACGAGTTCTGCGCCCGGGTGGAGGCGGCATTCTTCGCGGAATGACCGGCCCCGGCGAGGTAAAATTTTGCAGAATTCGGCGTGCACTCCTGCAAATTCAGGAGAAAATGGCGGGATGAACCTGCAAAACCGCAGACCAAATCCGATCTGAATTCATCCTTAACAAATTCTTCCATTGACAAAGCGGCGCCCGGGGCGCTATAATCCCACCATTGAAAGGCAATGGCGTCTGGGGGACATCCCCCCGGGCGCCATTTCTTTTTCAAAAATACGCAGGGGGAAGTGATCTTGTGGACAGCGTAATGGAACTCTTTGGCGATCTGAACACAACATGGGTGCTGATCGGTGCGGCATTGGTGTTCTTTATGCAGGCGGGCTTTGCCATGTGTGAATGTGGCTTCGCCCGCGCAAAGAATTCGGGCAACATCATCATGAAGAATCTCATGGACTTCGCCATCGGCACGCCGCTGTACTGGCTGGTGGGCTTCGGCATCATGTTCGGCACGTCCAGCGCGGTCTTCGGCGGCCTCGACTTCTTTACCCGGGGCGACTACGCCGCCATACTGCCCGAGGGCGTGAGCTTCTTCTCCTACTTCATCTTCCAGACGGTGTTCTGCGCCACGGCGGCGACCATCGTCTCCGGCTCCATGGCGGAGCGCACGAAGTTCAGCGCGTACTGCATCTACTCCGCGGTGATTTCGCTGCTGATCTACCCGGTCTCCGGCCACTGGATCTGGGGCGGCGGCTGGCTCTCCCGGCTGGGCTTCCACGACTTCGCGGGCTCCACGGCGGTGCACATGCTGGGCGGCGTCTGCGCGCTGGTGGGCGCCATCAAGCTCGGGCCCCGCATCGGCAAGTACGATGAAAACGGCAAATCACGGGCCATTCCCGGACACAACCTGCCCATGGCAGCGCTGGGCGTGTTCATCCTCTGGTTCTGCTGGTTCGGCTTCAACGGCGGTTCCACCGTCTCCATGACTGGCGGCGCGGCGGAGGTCGCGGGCAAGGTGTTCTTCAACACGAACCTGGCGGCGGCCACGGCCACCGTGGCGACCATGATCATCACCTGGATCCGCTACAAGAAGCCGGACGTCTCCATGACCCTCAACGGCTCCCTGGCGGGCCTGGTGGCCATCACCGCGGGCTGCGACGTGGTCAATCCCTGGGCGGCGGCCATCATCGGCATCCTCGCGGGCGCGGCCGTGGTCTTCGGCGTGGAATTCCTTGACCAGAAGCTCAGGATTGACGACCCGGTCGGCGCGGTGGGCGTGCACTGCATCAACGGCGCGCTGGGCACCATCCTCACCGGCGTGTTCGCCTCCAACGCCTCCCTGGCGGACATGGGCATGAGCCGCGGACACTTCATCGGCGTGCAGCTGCTGGGCGTGGGCGCGACCCTGCTGTGGGGCGGCGTGGCCATCACCATCCTCTTCACGATCATCAAAAAGACCATCGGCCTGCGCGTGACGCCCGAGGAGGAGCTGGGCGGCCTGGATCTGCCGGAGCACGGCCTGGTGAGCGCCTATGCGGACTTTGCGCCCTCCCTGGGCGCGGTGAACGCAGCCATGGCCGTGGACTCCGCCGCCACCCCCGGACCGGTGGACGTGGACGAGGCCGTGCCGGTGCAGCTGGCCACGGCGAAGGAGCGCGTCGCCTCCGATGTGAAGCTGACGAAGGTGACCATCCTCTGCAAGCAGGAGCGGCTGGCCGCGCTGGAGAAGGCCATGACCGGCATCGGCATCACCGGCATGACGGTCGCCAACGTGCTGGGCTGCGGCGTGCAGAAGGGCAAGACCGAGTACTATCGCGGCAGCGAGATGTCCATCAACCTGCTGCCCAAGATTCAGGTGGAAATCGTGGTGGCGAAGGTGCCCGTGCGCGCGGTGATCGACGCCGCCAAGAAGGTGCTCTACACCGGCCATATCGGCGATGGAAAGATCTTCGTCTACGACGTGGAGAACGTGGTCAAGGTGCGCACCGGCGAAGAGGGCTACGCCGCCCTTCAGGACGTGGAGCAGTGCTGATTGCGCGGCCTGTCTCCCCCGCCACTGCCACCCCCTCCAGCCTCCGCTGAAATCCTGAAGGATTTCCGGGCGCGGAGACTGCAGGGAACCGATTTTTCCTCTGGAAAATCAGATTTTCCGCCGTAAAAATCGCCCGCACCCGGCGTACACGCCACCGGGTACGATTGAAGTGCGAAAGGGCTAAAGCCCTCTCGCGCTCTCCCGGGGGTTTTTCGACATTCAGTGGGGAGCGCCTTCGGGCGCTCCCCACTTTTGCGCGCGGGCGGCGGTTCGGGGATGCAAGCGGCGGTTGCGGCGCGCCGCCCCGGGAATGTGCACGGAAACACATAAAAATTAACATTTGCGCGCTATCATACAGACAGAGAGTACGAGTACGGAGGATGCGCACATGAAAAAGGGAAGCGACAAGACCAATTCGATCCGCAACAGCGTGGGACGCGCGCTGTTTGTGGCGATTTCGCTGCTTTTGCAGGTGGGCTATCTGGTGTATCTGATTACGCGCGCGGGCGAATACTATCCCTACATCTCCCTGGCGGTGGAGGTGCTCGCGCTGGCGGCGGTGGTGGCCATTTACAGCCAGTACCGCAGCTCCGCGTCGAAGATCTCCTGGATTGTGCTGGTGCTGTTCTTCCCGGTGCTGGGCCTGTGCCTGTATCTGCTGGTGGGCCAGCCCTGGGCCACCCACTCCATCCGCAGCCGCTTTGAAAATGTGGACCGGAGCCTGACGGGCCTGCTGCCTCAGAACCGCCTCACCCAGCGCGCCCTGGAGGCGGAGGGCGACAACATCGCCGGACAGGTGCGCTACATCCGCGACTGGGCCCACTATCCGGTGTATCAGAACACCTCCGTGGAGTTCCATCCCCAGGGCGAGGTGGCCTTCGAGGCGCTCAAGGCCGAGCTGCGCAGGGCGGAGAAGTTCATCTTCATGGAGTACCACGCCATCGAGCTCTCCGAATGTTTCCTGGAGCTGGAGGAGATACTGGTGGAGCGGGCGAAGGCCGGCGTGGAGGTGCGCCTGTTCTACGACGACGTGGGCAGCCTGACCTTCATCGGCCCGAACTTCGTGCAGCGCATGGAGGCGCTGGGCATCCACTGCCGGGTGTTCAACCCGCTGATTCCCATGGTGAGCGCCTTCATGAACAACCGCGACCACCGCAAGATCACCGTCATCGACAACAAGGTGGGCTTCACCGGCGGCTACAACCTGGCGGACGAATACTTCAACGTCAAGCACCCCTACGGCCACTGGAAGGACACCGGCGTGCTGCTGCGGGGCGAGGCCGTGCGCAGCCTGACGGTGATGTTTCTGGAGATGTGGAACGCCGCGAAGCGCGCGGACAGGGATTACAGTCCCTACACTGGCCTGAGCGCTGGACAGGTCGCCTCGGACGGCTTCGTGCAGCCCTATGCGGATTCCCCGCTGGACGACGAGCGCGTGGGCGAAAACGTGTACATGAACATGATCAAGGGCGCGCGGCACTACTGCTGGATCACCACGCCCTATCTGATTCTGGACGATGAGATGAGCACGGAGCTGATTCTCGCGGCCAAGCGCGGCGTGGACGTGCGCATCATCACCCCCGGCATCCCGGACAAGAAGCTGGTCTTCCAGCTCACCCGCTCCTATTACGCCCAGCTGGCCCGGGGCGGCGTGCGCATCTACGAGTACACCCCCGGCTTTGTCCACGCCAAGCAGATGCTGGTGGACGGCGAGACCGCCGCGGTGGGCACCATCAACCTGGACTACCGCAGCCTGTATCTCCACTTTGAAAACGCGGTGCTGCTGTACCGCTGCGGCGCGATTCAGGACATCCGCCGGGACTTCGAGGCCACCTTCCCCCTCTGCCGGGAGGTCACCGACGACTACCGCGGGCGGCGCGTGGTGCGCATGCGCGTGTGGCAGAGCCTGCTGCGGCTGTTTGCGCCGCTGCTGTGAGCATTTGCAAACGACGCCCCTGGGGCGGGAGGGCGATTCCCCCGCCCCGCGTTCTTTTGAAAGGAGCGACCCTCGCGCCGCAGGAGGTCTTCATGCCCGATACCCTCGCCCATCTGCTCTACGCCCGACGGGTGCTGGCGGCCGCGCAGCCGCTGCTGCGCGCCCGGATCAACCCGGATTCACCGGCCTTCCGCGCCGGTACCTTCGGCCCCGACCCGCTGTTCAACGACCCCAGCCCGGAGCGCCGCGCCGAGGGCTTTGAAATGCACCGCAGGCCGGGCCGGGAGGCGATGGAGCGCATGCGCGCGCCGGTGCGGGGCCGCATGCCCTGGGCGGCGGACTATGCCGCCGGGTTCTTCTGCCACTACGCGCTGGACCGGCTCTGCCACCCGGAGCTCAAGGACATGGATGCGCGGGGCGAGGCGAAGCACATCGCCGTGGAGACGGCGCTGGACCGCGCGCTCTACCTCCGGGGCACGGTGGATGCGCCCCGGCGCATCGAGCTCAGCGACAGCGCCCTGCGCGCGGCGGCGGAGATGTACGCGCGGGTCTCGCCCCGGCAGCTCCGATCGGACATGAGCGCCTACTGGTGCATCCGTCGCTTTCTGCTGCGGGGCGGCGGCACGAAGCTCGCGCCCCTCGCGGGCAGGGTTCGGCCCGCCTGGGACGGCCTCATCCCCTATTCCGAGCCCGATGCGGGCATACGCCGGGGCATGGACATGATTCTCGCGCGCATGGAGGACACGGTGGCGCTCACTGCGGAGCAGCTGGCGCGGCTGTTTGCGGCCTACGACGCGGACGCGCCGCTGGATTCCTGGCTGGACGCGGACTTCGCGGGCAAAAGCCGGGATGTGGACTGACGCATCCGCCCGGTGCGGAGATTGCATGGCAGCGCCTGTTCTCTTGAAATGGAATACTCGACCGGAAAAACCAGCCCCGTGGCCGCCGTACATGCCGCTGGACGCGATTAAAAAGCGAGAGGATTTCGGCCCCTCTCGCGCTCCCCCGGGGTTTTTCGACAGTCTGAAGCGAGAGGGTTTCGGCCCTCTCGCTTTCTCCTGATTTTTCTATAGGCTGAGGCCAGACGCCCATTGGGCTTCTGGCCTCTCTTGCGTTGCGCACATCCCCCGCGCGCACGCGCGCGGGGCGGCGGAATCGACCTTGCGCCCACGGGCAACGAGCTGTTTGCATTGCGCGCACGCGCGCGTGCGCGATGCTAGGGCCTTGCCCCCGCGTCCCTGACCTCCACCACCGTCAGGGTCTCTCCTGCCACGCGGAAGCGGATCTCCTGCCCGGCGAAGCCGAAGCCGTACACCCGATCCGGGTCGTCCTGGTAGGAGGGCCGGGGATCCTGGGCGAGCACGCCCCGCAGGGCCGCGCGCTTTTCCGGAGGCACCCGCGCGAGCAGCGGCTCCGGGAAGTCCACGCGCAGGGCGTGGAGCCGGGTCTGCGCCGTGTAGCCCGCGGCGGCCTCCGGGTGGGCGTCCGTGTAGGGAATGTAGGGCTTGATGTCCAGTATGGGCGTGCCGTCCATGAGATCGGCGCAGGCGATGTGCAGCACCGGGCCCAGCTTCGGATCCGTCTCCACCCCCTCCAGCCGCACCGAGGACAGGCCGATGGGGTTCGGCCGGAAGGGCGCGCGGGTGGCGAACACCCCCAGCCGCAGGTTGCCGCCCAGTCGGGGCGGGCGCACTGTGGGCGACCAGCCCGCGTCCGCGTTTTCGGAAAACTGCCAGATCAGCCACAGGTGGGAGAACTGCTCGATGCCCCGCAGGGCGTTTGCGTCCCGGAATTCCGGCTCAAAGACCAGCGTGGACTTCAATTCCTCCACCAGCGCGCTCTGCCGGGGCACGCCGAACTTCGTGGGAAAATCGCTGCGCACCCGGGCGATGACCTGCATCTTGATTTCCTGCGCCATTTCAAGACCTCCCTTTCCCGATGGAAGAATTCTATCACATCCGCCGCGCGATGGCAAGGCGGCGCGCGCCCGGCCGGTGGTTACAAATTGGTGGCAAATCGGGCACATATTTGAAAAATGCGTTGTAAATAAGGCGGAAATGTGATACAATCAAACTGACTTGTCATATTCGGAAGGAGGGCGCGCATGCCTGCGTACCGTGAGAGGCGGCGGATTGCCGCGGCGTGCCTGGCGGCGCTGCTCCTGACGGGAATGACGGCGGCCTTTGCGCTGCTGGCGGCGGTCTGGCCCCAGTCCGGCGAGCGCATTTTGCAGAAGGGCAGCCTCACGGTGGATGCGAGCCACGCCGAGCAGGGTTACATACTGGCCCGGGGCGAGGCGGGCTCAAAGAAGCTCAAGCTGCGCATCACCCGGGGCGACGAGACCTACACCTACGACCTGAACGGCGAGGGCGCGTACGAGGTCTTTCCCCTGCAGCTGGGCAGCGGGAGCTACGGCGTCTCCCTCTACAAAAACGTCAAGTCCAACCGCTACTCCAAGGAGGGCGAGGTCTCGCTGAACGTCTCCCTGAGCCGGGAGGACGCGGCCTTCCTATGCCCCAGCCAGTATGTGAATTACACCCAGGATTCTCCCGCAGTGCGCGCGTCCGAGGAGCTCTGCGCGAACCTGACCACGGACGAGGAGAAGCTGGAGGCCGTTCGCGACTTCATGACCCGGGGCTTCGTCTACGACTATGTGCGGGCGCTGACCGGCCCGGGCAGCTATCTGGGGGACGTGGACGGCTGCTTCGAGACGCGCATGGGCCTCTGCCAGGATCTCGCGGCGGTGGCGGCCTGCATGCTTCGGGTGCAGGGCGTCCCCACGCAGCTGGTGATCGGCTATGCGGACAACAACTACCACGCCTGGAACAACGTGTGCATCGACGGCGAGTACCGTCGGCTGGACGTCACCGCCGTGCTGAGCGGCTTTTCCAAGGACGTCGTGTATACGGCGGAGCGCTATTACTGATCCCCGCAGCGGGAGAAGAGGGAGAGAGACATGGCGAAACACAAACCCGGCAGCCGGAGGAAGACCCCGGAGGAGCTTTCCGGCTTTTGCGCCCAGGTGGCGATGATGCTGCGCGCGGGCATGCCCCTGCACGACGGCATGGAAGCCCTGGCCCAGAGCTACGCGGGCAGCCCCATGGAGGCGGACTACGCCCGGGTGAGCGCGCTGGTCATTGAAACCGGCTCCCTGCGGGAAGCTCTAGCCCGGAGCGGAAGCTGGCCGGAGTACATGGTGGAGATGGCGGGCATCGGCGAGCGCACGGGCCATCTCGAGGAGGTCATGAGCGGCCTTTCGGATTCCTACCGCCGGGAGGGGCGAATTCGCAGCGCGGTCTCCAGCGCGGTGGCTTACCCCATCGTGCTGGGTGTGATGATGCTGCTGATCCTGCTGGCGATGCTCGTGAAGGTGCTGCCGGTGTTCCGGCGTGTGCTGGCGGGCCTGGGCGTGGAGATGACGGCTTCGGGCAATCTGATGATGCGCCTGGGCATGAACATCGGCGTTGTGGTGCTGGTGGTGGTGGGCGTTGTGGTACTTGCGGCGCTGGTATGCTGCCTGCTGCTGCGCACGGGCGCGCGCAGGGCGGTGCTGCGGGGGCTGAAGAAGCTGTTTCCACCCATCGGCGCCGTCGAACGGAAGCTCTCCGCATCCCGCGCCGCGTCGGTGCTGGCGATGCTCGTCTCCAGCGGTTATCCCCTGGACGAGGCGCTGGAGCTGGCCTGCGGCGTGTTGCGGGACGATTCCAGCCGGGAAAAGCTGGAGCAGGTGCGCGCGCACCTGCTGGAGGGCGCGGGCCTGGGCGAGGCCATCGCCGCCTCCGGCCTGTTTGACAACCTCACCTCCTGTATGATCCGCACCGCCTGCGCGGCGGGCTGCGCCGACGGCGCGCTGGCCACCGCGGCCCGGGAGTGCGAGGAGGACGCGGAGGATCGCATCGACCGCCTGGTCGCCATCATCGAGCCCACGCTGGTGGGCGTGCTCTCGGTGGTCATCGGTGCGGTGCTGCTTTCGGTGATGCTTCCCATGGCGGGCGTCATTTCCAGCATTCTGTGACATATATTGCTTGGAGGAGAAATTTCATGCGGCAGGAGAGAAGCGGCTTCGGGCGGGGCCTGGCGTTGACGCTGGTTGTGTTTGCGCTGCTGTTCGCCGCCGCGGTCCTGCTGCTGAACCGCATCGACCGCGCCTCCTCCGGCGAGGAGACGGCCCTCGTGCGGCAGGCCGTGCGCGATGCGCTGGTCACCTGCTACGCGGTGGAGGGCAGCTACCCCGCGGATGTGGAATACCTGAAGGAAAACTACGGCCTCGCCTATGACGGCGAGCGCTACATCGTGGACTGCGA
Source organism: bacterium (assembly GCA_004563405.1). Taxonomy (GTDB): domain Bacteria; phylum Bacillota; class Clostridia; order Christensenellales; family Aristaeellaceae; genus SFTH01. Next base: position 11,685 of record SFTH01000033.1, on the reverse strand, counting down.
CGCGTTCGCCTCAAACGTCATGCCCGAGGTGCGCGTCCGCATCCGGGGGGAGGCGGGCCTGTGAGCAGATTCAAACCCGCCTCCGGCCGGGGGCACGGCATGTCCGGCGCGTTCGTTTTTCTGCTGCTGGGCGTGTTCGCGCTGTTCTCCACGCTGCTGGTGCTGCTGAGCGCCCAGCTCTACCGCTCCACCGTTGAGGAGACCCGCCTGCACAACGAGCAGCGGGTGCTGGGCAGCTATCTGTTGAACATCGTCCGGGGCAATGACGCATCCGGCGCGGTGCGCGTGGAGCGCATCGGAGAGACGGATGCGCTGTGCTTTGATCTCGACGCAGACGGAGAGGACTATGTGACCTACGTCTACTGCTGGGACGGCGCGCTGCGGGAGCTCTTCGCCGCCGCAGACGAGCCCTTCGCGCCGGAGTACGGCGAGGAGATCTGTCCGGCCCGGTCCCTCCGGGCGACGCTGGACGGCGCGCGGCTGGAGATGGTCTGCGTGGACGCGACGGGTCGGGCCCACAGGCTCTGCGCGGCGCTTCGGTGCGCGGACGGAGGGGAGGCGCTGCAATGAGCGGAGGAAGAAACCAGCGCGCCCTGCTGATGGAAATCATGATCGCGGTGCTGTTCTTCGCGCTGTGCGCGTCGGTGCTGCTGCAAACCTTCGCGGCGGCCCGGGAGTGCAGCCGGAGCGCGGGCGTTCAGGGCGCGGCGCTGCTGGAGGCCCAGTCCCTGGCCAATCGCCTGAGCGCCTCGGACGACATGGCGGCGGCGCTCAAGGCGCAGGGCTTTGAGGAGTCCGGCGCGCTCTGGCAGCTGGAGGGCGAGGACTTCCGCCTGGAGGTGGAGCTCGACGCGCGGGACGCGGGCGCGGGCGTGCTGTATTCCGCCCGGGTGCGGGCGCTGCGGGCGCAGGACGTGCTCGCGGAACTGGACGCGGCGCGCTATCTCCCCGGGGAGGTGGACGCATGAAGCGGCGCGAGATACACATCGGCCCGGGCGCGCCCTCGCTTCTGCTGGTGGTCGTGGTGGTCGGCATGAGCGTGCTGGGCCTGCTGGCGCTGATGAGCGCCCGGAGCGACGCAAAGCTGGCGGAGCGCAGCCGGAGCTTCGTGGAGGCGGAGTACGAAATCTCCGCCCGGGCGGAGGAGACGCTGGCGGCGCTGGACGCGGTGCTGGCGCAGTGCGCCGGCGAGGCGGACTATCTCGCCGCGGTGGCGGCGCGCCTGCCCGAGGGCCTCTCGATGGAGGGCAATCTGGTCTCCTGGACGGAGGCGGGCGAGGTCGGGCGCAGCCTGTTCTGCGCGGTGGAGCTCAGCCCCGCCGGGGAGCAGCCGCGCTACCGGTGGCGGGAGCACAGCTTCCAGCCGGCGGAATTTGAATTTGAGGAATTCTGATTTCCTATTATAATAGGAAGAATCGGATGATTGGTGGAACGCATGGAGTTACAGGATATTCTGAAAAAGACGCTGGATCTGGGCGGCTCGGACATCTTCATCGTGCCCGGCTCCCCGGTGACGGCGAAGGTGCGGGGCCAGATGACGCCGCTGTTCCCGGAGCGCGTGATGCCCGAGGACACGGAGCGGCTCATCCGCCAGACCTACGCGCTGGCGAAGAACCGGGGCATGGAGCAGCTGCTCTCGGAGGGCGACGACGATTTCTCCTTCTCGATGGAGCGCCTGTGCCGCTTCCGCTGCAACGCCTACCGGCAGCGCGGCACCCTGGCGGCGGCCTACCGCGTGGTGACCTTTGGCCTGCCGGATCCCCGCCAGCTGGCGATTCCGGATCTGGTGATCGACCTCTCCCGCCAGCGCAGCGGCATGATTCTGGTCACCGGCCCGGCGGGCAGCGGCAAGAGCACCACTCTGGCCTGCATGATCGACTGCATCAACAGGAGCCGCGCGGGCCACATCATCACCATCGAGGACCCCATCGAGTATCTCCACTCCCACGGCAGGAGCCTGGTGAGCCAGCGGGAGGTGCCCGCCGACGCGCCCACCTTCGCCCGCGCCCTGCGCGCGGCCCTGCGACAGGCGCCGGACGTGATCATGCTGGGCGAGATGCGCGACGAGGAGACCATGCAGACGGCGATCACTGCGGCGGAGACGGGGCATCTGCTCCTCTCCTCCCTGCACACCGTGGGCGCGGCCAAGACCATCGACCGCATCGTGGACGCCTTCCCGCCCAACCAGCAGCAGCAGGTGCGCATCCAGCTGTCCATGGTGCTGCGGGCGGTGGTTTCCCAGCGGCTGGTGCCCACCGTGGACGGCGGCCAGACCCCGGTGTTCGAGGTCATGACCGTCAACAGCGCCATCCAGAACATGATTCGGGACGGCAAGACCTATCAGATGGACAACGTGATCTACAGCGGCAGCGCCGCCCAGTCCATGCTGTCCATGGACAACGAACTTTTGCGCCTCTGCAAAGAGGGGCGCATCGCCCGCGAGACCGCGGCGCTCTATGCGGTAAACCCGGACGCGCTGCGCAAGCGGCTCGGGATGTGAGGAGGAAGAAACATGGCCGATAAAATTCGAATTCAGATGATGGGCAGCTTCGCGCTCTACATCAACGAAATCAAGGTCGATCAGCTCGTGGACAAGTCCCGCAAGGGCGTGTCGCTGATGCAGATTCTGATCCTGAGCCGGGGCGAATCCGTTCCCAACCACCGCCTGATGTCCGCGCTCTGGTCCGAGGAGAAGAGCAGCAACCCGGAAAACGCCCTCAAGACCCTCGTCAGCCGCATGCGCGCGCTGCTGAACCATGTCGTGCCTGATCTGGGCCGCTGCATCGTGGCGGAGCGCGGCGCGTACAGCTGGCAGTGCATGCCGGAGATGACCGTGGACGTATACGAGATCGAGGACATCTTCGCGCGCCTGGAGGGCAAGGAGGAGAGCGACCTCGTCCGCCGCGACCTGTGCGACCGCCTGCTGCGCCTCTATGGAGGAGATTTGCTGCTCAGCAGCGAGCAGAACGAGTGGGCGCTCTCCCGCGCCACCTCCCTGCACAACCGCTACATGGCCGCAGTTTACAGCTATCTGGAGCTGCTCAAGCAGAAGGAGGACTACGACAGCATCATCTCCGTCTGCCGAAAGGCCCTGGAGGTGGACAACCTGGACGACCGCCTGCACATGGACCTCATGTCCGCCCTGATCAGGACCGAGCGCAACAACGAGGCCATGCTCCAGTACAAGTACGTCATGCACCTCTACTACCACTACCTGGGCGTGCGCCCCAGCGACAACATGCAGGAGTTCTACAAGCAGATCGTGAACTCCGGCAAGACGCTGGATCTCAACCTGGAGTCCATCCGCAACGAGCTGCGGGAGAGCAACGAACAGCGCGGCGCGTTCATCTGCGAATACATGGTCTTCAAGGAGATCTTCAACCTCCAGATGCGCAATCTGGAGCGCCTGGGCTCCACCATGTTCCTGGGCGTGATCATGGTCGGCAACATGGACGGCTCCGTCATGGACTCCATGCGACAGGACAACATCATGCAGGGCCTCATCGAAATCCTGCGCGTGAACCTGCGCAAGGGCGATACCGTCGCCCGCTTCAGTCCCACCATCGTGGCGCTGCTGCTCCCCATGGTCAATTACAACACCGGTCACATGGTGATGGAGCGTGTAAAGGCGCGCTTCTATCAGAAGTATCCCAATTGCAGCGTGGCCTTTAACTACCGCATTGGGCCTCTGAGCAGCGATACCAAGGCCGAAATTCAGGGAAAAAATGCGGCTTTGTTAAATAAAGATTAAATCATAATTCGAGAGCGTTTTTTTCATTATGTAACTGTCCGCGTAACCCTCCGTTGGTAAAATAAGGATGTAAGATGAATTCAGGGAGCAAATGCTTCATCCGACCATAAAAGGAGGACAATCCAATGAAAAAAATGCTGAAGAAGATGGGCCTTGTGGTTCTCATGATGGCGCTGACTGGAAACGTTGTTGTGGCTGCGATCGCTGAGGAAGAGACCCCCGCTCCGGCGCCGGTTGTCGTGGAAGCCCCGGCGCCCGTCGAGCAGGCGCCCGCTCCGGCAGCAGAGGAAAAGGCCTCCGAGCCCACCCCGGCGCCCGCGCCGGAAGCCCCTGCTCCGGAAGCCCCCGCCCCGGAAGCCCCTGCTCCGGAAGCGCCCGCCCCGGAAGCTCCCGCCCCGGAAGCTCCCGCCCCGGAAGCCCCCACTGCGGAAACTTCCACCGAGCCCACCGAAGCCCCCGCTGCGGAAACTTCCACCGAGCCCACCGAGGCCCCCGCTGCGGAAGCCACCGAGGCCCCCGCTGAGGAGCCCACTGCGGAGCCCACCGCCGAGCCCACTCCCTTCGCCTTCACCGGCACGGTGACCGTGAAGCTGGACAACGACGGCGACATCTTCCTGGGCGACAAGGTTACGCTTCGTGCAGAGGTTCGCGACGCCAACGCCGATTACGAAATCCGCTGGGAATACAGCAAGGGCGGCGATGACTGGAAGACCATCTCCGGCGAAACCTCCAAGACCTACTCCTTCACTGTAACCGAAGAAAACGCTGAGTACGCTTACCGTGCGGTGCTGGTTGTAGCGGAATAAAATATGAAGAAAATGCACCGAAATCTTGAATTTCGGTGCATTTGTGATATAATGGAATTACATGTGACCTCATATATAATTATTGCGTAGATGGACTGCGAGGAGGATATCATCATGAAGAGAGCAATGCGAAAGGTTCTGGCGTGCGTGATCGTGCTGACGGTCATGCTCAGCGCAATGAGTGGCGCGCTGGCGGCGAACTACCCGTCCAAGGCGTTCAAGCTGCCTGCAGTCAAGGTGCGGCCCACCGAGGCTCCTGCGGAGCAGCCTGCCGAGGTCCCTGCGGAGAAGCCCGCCGAGGTCCCTGCGGAGAAGCCCGCCGAGGAACCGGCGGAGCAGCCTGCCGAGACTCCCGCCGAGGGGCCTGCCGAGACTCCCGCCGAGGGGCCTGCCGAGACTCCCGCGGAGACTCCCGCCGAGGAGCCTGCCGAGGAACCCGCAGAGGAACCGGCGGACGAGCCGGAAGCATCCGCGAACGGCCGGGCCGTCGTGGTGCTCAAGAGCGAGAGCGGCTCTCTGAATGTTCGTGCCGCCGCCAGCAAGGGCGCGACCTGCGTCGCCTATCTCAGGCACGGCGACGAGGTGACCGTCCTTGGCGTCGAGGGCAAGTGGACGCACATTCTCACGCCGGACGGCGTGGAAGGCTACGTCGCTTCCTCCTACCTCCGGGAGAGCCTCCCCGAGGAGCCGACCGAAGAACCCACCGAGGAACCCACTGAGGAACCCGCCGAGGAACCCACTGAGGAACCCACTGAGGAACCCACTGAGGAACCCGCCGAGGAACCCGTCGAGGAACCCACTGAGGAACCCGTTGAGGAACCCGCCAAGGAACCCACCGAGGAGCCTGCTGAGGAACCCGCCGAGGAACCTGCTGAGGAACCCGCCGAGGAACCCGTCGAGGAACCCGTTGAGGAAGCGATCGAAACCCCCATCACCTCTGGCGATGCGGATGTTCGTCTGGAGGGCAATGGCCTGAGCGAAATCATCATCACCCTGCCGGAGGGCACGGAACTGATCGTGCTCGGCGTCGAAGGCGACTGGGTGAAGGTGGAAGTGGATGGCCAGATTGGCTACATCTATAAGGACAGCGTTCAGGGCGTGGAATTTGAAGAGCCTGAGCTTCCCGAGGGTGAAGCGCCCATGCCGAAGGTGACCATCTTCTCTTCCCGCCGCTCGGTGATGGCCCCCGGTGAAACGGTCTATCTCACCAGCAAGCTGGAAAATCTGGAGGGCTATGAACTGGCGTTCCAGTGGCAGTGCGACAAGGGGAACGGCTACGAAAATGTTCCCGGTGCAACTGCCGACACCTACTCCTTCTCAGCAAGCGTGGAAACGCTCGCATACAGCTGGAGGCTCGTGGTTGAATATAACTGAGGGCTGCGCATACCCGGCTGAGAACCAGCCGGGCGTATCCCTGTAAGCGAAGATTGAGGACGAGGAAACGATAATTCGCTGAGATGCGAGGAGGAAAAAAGATGACGAGCATAACGAGGAAGTTCCTGGCAATCCTGCTTTCCGTGCTCATGCTGCTCCAGGCGCTGCCGATGAGCGCCCTGGCGGGAACCGTCTCTTCTGAAGACGGCGGCAATGCGAGCGGAAGCACGTATTGGAATGTTACCTTTGTGGACGAGTCGGGCGAAACGTTGGTCTCCCAGCTCGTCGAGAATAACCATACCCCCGTCGAGCCGGATGTGCCCGATGTGGAGGGCAAGAGATTCGTGGGTTGGACGGTGAATGGTGGGGATGAGGCGCTGCCCATTTCCAGCATCTCCATCACTGCCGATTCCACGCTGGTGGCCACCTATCGTGCGCTGAATAAGTACACGGTGACCATTGAATATGTCTATGCGGATGGTTCCACTGCCTTCCAGAGCTGGGTGAAGGAATACATAAAGGGAACGAATGTCAGTGAAACTGTAACTTCCCCCACGGATGAAACGGGCAACACCACGCCGGATAAGGCGCAGGTGGCGCTGAACATTTCCGAAATCAGTGCAGATCACACTGAAAAGGTGACCTACAGCGGCAAGATGGTGAACTATGTCGTCAAGCACATGCTCCAGAATGCCGATGACAATGAATATACTGAAAATACTGCCGCCAGTCAGACTATGAGCGGCTATGCCAATTCCATTACGGAAGCCGCACCGAAAGTATACGAAGGCTTCACGGTGCAGCCCTTCATCCAGAAAACCATCGCGGCGAACGGCAGCACGGTTGTGGAGATCAACTACAACCGCAATCTGTACGCGCTGACCGTGAATAACGAAGGCGGTACCTATGGTGGCGGCAAGGTTGTCGAGGGCGGCATGCGTCGCTATGGCGCGAAGCTTGGCCTTGAAGATAACCTCGTCAAGACTGGCTATACCTTCGCGGGCTGGAAGGATGAGAAAGGCAATGTTTATAATTCAACCTCCACCATGCCCATCGGTGCTCTGACGGTTACTGCCCAGTGGACGCCCAATACGCAGGCCAGCTATACCGTGGTGTACTGGCTGCAGAGCCTTACGGATAAAAAGGATGCGAAAGATGCGGAAAAGACCTATCAGTATGTGTCGTCGTATACGGCTACCGGCACGGTTGGTAATGCTGTCTCCGGCATCAACGTGAAGGCTACGAATTCCGGCATCGCCAGCACCTTTGCAAAGCTGAATACTGCAAACTCGGATGTGAACACGAGCGGCGTTTCGAGCAAGACGGTCGCAGCTGACGGTTCCACGGTCATCAACGTGAAGTTCGACCGTGAACTGGTAACCTTCAAGTTTTACAAGAGTAATTGGTATAATAAATACAGCGAGTTGGAACACACAAGAACCGGCCTGTATCAGCAGACCTGGACGCAGGCGGGTTATTCCACTGATGGTTGGCCGAGCTCTGGACAGGGTTATTGGTCTACAGAAGATGATAGCGGCATAGGAAATGGATCATGGACTTATCTGAATGGATTGTATAACAGTAACTTAACCAAAACAGAAGTAAAATTTTATAAAACTTCCAGCAATAATAGTAAAAAAATATACCAATATACTGAGAATCTGGATGGAACATGGAAGCAAGCGGATGTATTTGAGGCATGCTCTAGTTCGTTTACTCTAACGGAAAAGTTCCAGCCCGGCTTCAGCCTGTATAAGTATCTAAAAGACAGTGATGATACGAATAAATGGAATGATGCTGTCGCAAAGGCAACTATAGATAAGATTAGTAATAAGTTAAAAGTCTACAACAAGCGAAACTCCTTCGAACTGATCTTCAGCAACTGCACGGGCGTAGCTTCCGCGACGCTCAAGTATGAAGCACCCCTGAAGGATGCTGAGGTTACCAGCGGTATCGGCAGGCCGGCCAATGTGGAGGCGGACTTTGTGTTCGCGGGCTGGTATCTGGATCCTGCGGGCAATACGCCTGTGGACTGGAACAATGCAACCATGCCTGCGGCGAAGCTGACGGTGTACGCCAAGTGGGTTGCGCCGCAGTACACGGTGACCTACAACCTGAATTATGATGGCGCGCCGAATAGCGGAGTGCATGCCACGGAGACGGTTGTCAAGTATAATGCCGTAAAGGGACTTCCTGAGGCCCCCGTGCGCGATGCGGAAGGCAATTTGGATTATACCTTCGGCGGCTGGTATGTGGATAAGGGATGCACCATCCCCTTCCAGAAGGATACGGCCATCACCTCCAATAAGGAAGTATACGCCAAGTGGATCCCCCATGGCACGGTGGAGTATACCGTGAACTACATCCTGGGAAGCGATGGACAGCCGATAAAAGATCCTGATAGCGAGGAGGCCGAAATTGGCACGTCCGTTATCATGGATTCCACCACGATCCCGCAGATCCCCGGCTATATCGCGGTTACGCAGATCGTCAATGAGGTCATCACCGAAGACGGACAGCAGATCGTAATCATCTATCGCGCGTTGGATCGCTGGCAGCTCACGGTCCGCTATGTGGACGATACTGCCGAAGAAGGCAGCGAAGATCTGCTCACGCCGGTTACGCAGACCATCACCGCGAAGCAGAAGGTGGTCATCTATCAGGCGATTCCGGATTATAAGCTGGTCGGCGACCCCATCGTGGTTGCGACTGCAGATAGTAATGAGGTTGTATTCCATTATGTTCCCGTAGCGGACAGAGGGTATACCATCGAACACTACCTCGAGAATGTGGATGGCAGCTACACCAAGAAGGAAGATGCGACTGAAACGAAACAGGCGAAGGTCGGCTCCACCGTATTCGTCGATACTGGAGATGTGAAGTCCTTCGAGCATTATACCTTCGATGCAACCAACAGCAATAACATTACCGCTGGCACCATCACTGCCAATGGTAACTTGGTGCTGAAACTCTACTATAAACTGGTTACCTTCACGGTGATCTACGCCAACGGCGGTTATGGTACGCTGGAGGGCGAGGTAGACGGCCAGGTGGTTCATCAGAATCAGCCCTATGGCGTCGTCACCCCTGCGGCCCCGAAGGTTATAGCCGATGATGATCACTACTTCACCGGCTGGGATAAAACAATTGCAGCAACCGTAACGGATGATGTTACCTACACGGCGCAGTATGCCCCGAAGGTTACGCTGACCATTGCGGTCAACGATAAGACGGTCACCTATAATGGAACCGCCCAGTCCGGTTATGCCATTCCCACGGGCGAGCTGACTGCGAGTGGAGACGACTATACCATCACCGGCCTCAGAACTGATGATAAGGTGTCCGTCTCCTACACCCCCGCAAACGGCACTGACGCAAACACCTACACCAACGGCGAATTTAGCGAAATCAAAGCTGACGATTGAAGCGGTAGAAATTGAGCTGACGGCGAACAGTGCGACGAAGGAATATGACGGAACGGCACTGACGGACAGCGGCTACACAATCACGAAGGGAGCGTTCGTGGGCGAAGAGGGCCTTGAGAGCGTGACGGTAGAAGGTAGCCGGAAGCTGGAAGGCAGCAGCCCCAACAAGATCACGGCGCACGAGCTGAAGGCGAATACGAAGGCTAGTAACTACAAGATTAGCTATGCCGAGGGCACGCTGACGGTGACGGAGCGTACGAACAAGTACGCGATCGAGGTCGTGGCGAGCAGTGCGACGTATACGTATGACGGAACGGCGAAGAACGTAAGCGGCTAGTATACGTCTGAAGTGACCGGAACGGCAGTGGTGAAGGACGCAGACGGGAACGACGTGACGGCGCAGTTTGCGGTGAAGACGACCAACGGCAAGCTGATGGTGAGCAAGCGTCCGGTGGAGATCAGCGTCAATACGAGGACTTTCACCTACGATGCAAATCCGAAGACCGTAGAGGACGAGACCGACCACAAGGAATACAAGGTCTCTGATACTACCACAGACTCCGGCCTGGTGTCCGGCCACAGCGAGACGCTGGACGTAGTCTACGGATCGGACAACGCGGACAGCAAGACCTTTGTTGGCGAGTATCTCGCGGATGTCCTGAACGGTGTGAATGGAGTGACCATCTCCAGAAAGGTCGACGGTACCACTGAGGACGTGACCGGGAACTACGCGATCACTGTGATCCCCGGCCTGCTGACGATTCTGGACGTTGGTGCTGATCCGAGCCTGGTCGTGACCAAGGCGCATTATGGTCGCACTTACAACATCGACGAAGTGGTGACCTTCACCATCACGGTGAAGAACATCTACAACGCGCCTAAGACGATCACCCTCACGGAGATTCCGAATGTTAAGCTCGAGCAGAGCGAGTTCGAGAATGTTCCGGCCGGTGAAGTCCGTACGACCACCGCGACCTACACGATCACTGAAGCGGATATCATCAGGGGCGAATTCGTGAATACGGTGACGGCGACGTTCTCCGATGAAGATGTGAGCTTCGAGGCGACCGACACGGCGCTGACTGTGCCGATGGAGGCCAAGTATGAGAAGACGAAGATCACGCTGGGTGTGCTGAACGAGGATGGCAACAGCTACACGCAGAAGGAGTTCTACAAACTGAACGACGAGATCTGGTACAAGATCACGGTTGAGAACACCGGCAACGTCACCTACACCAACCTGACGGTAGAAGACAGACTGACGGGACTGAGCGAGACAATCACCAGCCTCGTGCCGGATGAGGCCAAAGAGTTCCTCACCTCCTACACGGTGACGGAGAGCGATGTGCTGAAGGGCTCCGTTGAGAACTACGCTGCGGTTGGCGGCGGCACTACGCCCACGCCTGCGCCGAGCGGAAGTCCCAAGCCGACGCCCGTACCGACGCCGACTCCGAACCCGAGCCCGACGCCGGACACCACGGATGCAATCGAAGAAGTGAACGTCACTCTCAACGTGAAAAAGACCGTGCTGGGCGTTGTGGGCGAGCAGCCGGGAACGTACACGACGAAGGAAGCCTACGAGCTGGGCGAAAAGGTCTTCTACAGTATCGAAGTATCCAACGCGGGCAACGTCACCTACACGAACGTCGTGGTGACCGACGCCCAAACGGGCATGACCCGAACCGTTGAGTCGCTCCCGGTGGGCAGCGATATGTCCTGCATCACGAGCCATGTGGTGACTTCGGACGACATCATCGCCGGTAAGTTCGTCAACGAGGCAAACGCGGTTGCCGACGAAGTGCAGTTCCCTGATGGAAGTAAGGCGAAGCCGGAGGGCAAGGACGATGCGACGATCACGACTGAGGCTGTGAACGTCGGCATGACCGTCGTGAAGAAGTCCAGCGCAAGCAAGACGTATGAGCTGGGCGAGACGATCGAATACACGATCACCGTGACCAATACGGGCAACGTACCCTACGACAACGTTGTTGTGAAGGATGAGCTGGCCGGTGCGACGATCAAGAGCGGTACTGGCTACAAGGTCGAGAACGGCGAAGCAGTCATTGCGAAGCTGGGCGTTGGCCAGTCGGCACTCGTCTACGCGGAGTACACCGTGACGGAAGGCGACATTCTCAACGGAACGGTTAAGAATACCGCGACGGCGAAGGCAGATCCGGTCAATGGAAATACGCCTGAGGCTGAGGGCCAGACGGAGGACGACACCGACGATGTGAATAGCCGCCTGAAGGTGACCAAGACCACGACCAGCAAGCCTGCAAATAGTGCGACCTATGCGCTGGGCGAGACGATTGAATACAAGATCGTCGTG
>SFTH01000045.1 GCA_004563405.1 bacterium | reverse complement strand
GTAAATATCTACATTAAAAAATAATATCACAACACAAAAATTTAGACATGTTTGTATTTTTATGTTTACTATCTAAAACCTCCTTGATTTCCTTTTCCGGGTTCCCCTCCACCGTGGAGAAGTAGCTGAGCACCTGGATCCAGACGTTCGGGTCGCGCTCCCCGTACTTGTTGCAGCAGCGGATGATGTTCTCGAACTCCTTGTTGTCCATGTGGTACTGGATGATCTCGTCGTACATCTTGAGCTTCTCGAGGAGGAGCATGACGCCGTCGCGGAACTCGTAGCGCTGCGCGAGGACGAGGGCGTGGTGCGGGTCGTAGGTGGCGTTCTCGTACGTGATCAGCCGCCGCGCCTTGTCCAGGCGCTCCGCGCGCTCCTCCTCCGTCTCGGCCAGCTCGGCCTCCAGCCCGCCCTCGCCGCCGTTCCCGTCGTCCGGGCCGTGCAGGTACATCTCCAGGAGCGTGTCGTAGACGATCGGCGAGACGTCCTTGACGCGCTCCGTGACGAGCTCCAGGAACTTCACGAGGTACCTGGGCAGCCCGACAAAGATGTGGATGAAGTCCTCCGCCTTGACGAGCTCCTCTTCCCCGCTTCCCTCCTTCTTCTTCTTCTCGACAAAGTCCCCCATCTTCTCCTCCCCGTCCTCCTCGGTGTCCGACAGCACGAGCTCCACGGGCTCTGGGAGGTCGAGGTTCTCCGCGTCCTGCGCCGCGCTGCTGGAGGAGCCTCCCGTGGACTCGATGATCTTCCGCGTTGCCGTGCTGGCGATGTTCGAGAGGATCGAGGACACGGACGAGAACGCCGAGGTCGACGAGTCCTGGGGCTGCTCCTGCGCGGGGGCGCTGTCCGCGAACGGGTTTGTGGGATCAACCTGTGCCGGGGCGGCATCAGCGGGGGTAGTAGTAGTGGTAGGACGGGGCTCCGCGACGGCGAGGCCAAAGGCCGCGTTCAGGCTCACGCCGATCCCCGAGGGCGCGGCGCCGCTGGTGAGCGTGAGCAGCTCCGCGTCCGGGGCCGGCTTCCCCGTGCACATGAAGACGAGCTGGTTCGTCGTCTCGTCGGGGATGTTCGCGACGAGGACCTTCCCGTACTTCTTGAGGTAGAGGACGGCGCTCTCCTGCGGGAGGGACGCGATGTACGCGAGGGCCGTGTGGAAGTCCTGCTTGTCCTCGAGCTGGATCTTGAGGAACCAGTCGTGCTCCTGGTACTTGCGCGCGAGCTTGAGCGCGTGGTCGTAGTACTTGCCCTGCCTGCAGACGCGGATGGCCGTCTCGACGTCGAAGCTCCCCGTGTCCTCGACGGAGAGGAAGTGCTCGAGCTTGTCCGCGTCCTTGAGCTTTGTGTAGCAGTTGAGGAGGAGCGTCGTGTGGTCCGCGTTGGCCTTGTGCTGCGCGTGGAGGGCCTCGAGGTACGCCGTGAGGTTGTGGATCTTCTGCGCGTCGAGGAACTTGCGGATGACGTACGAGGGCTCGAGGCGCCCGATGGTCTTGATGAACTGCGCGATGGCGCCGTCGTAGTCGCCCTTGGCGTAGAGGTGCTCTGCGTAGCGCACGATGATCCCGGCGATCGCGGCCTGGTCGTACTGCTGGTTCGTGGCGAGCGTGACCGCGGTGGTGTAGAGGTTCTTCTTGAACAGGCTCTCCAGCTTGGTCTGCGTGTCGACCTCGCTCAGCTCGAAGATCCGCCCGTCCGACGTGAACACGAACAGCGAGCCCCACTCGGCCGCCACGTGCGTGATCGTGCTGAACTTCTGGTCCGAGTACGCGATCAGCTTGTTCCGCGTGTCGTACACCGTGAGGTCGTACAGGCTCCGCATCTCCTGCTCCATCATGCCGCTGCCTACGCCTGCGCCGCCTCTCATCCCTGCGCCCGCCCCGCTCCGCGCCCCGAGCCCCGGCCGCGTGGGCGCGGGGACCGCCGTCACCACGACGAGGTTCCCGCGGAACCAGCGCACAAAGCGCTTCTCCCCGCCGAACGCGAGGCACTGGCACTTGTCCATCTCGTTGTAGAAGAACACGGCCGCGGGCGTGCCCACGACGAGCTCCCCGTCCTCCGTCCCCGCGACGCACCCAAAGCCCGCGCCCTCGGGGTCCAGCGGGTCCCCCGCGAGCCCGCTCGGCGACGCCTCGGCGTCGCGGGCGGAGAAGTCCGTGGGGTAGTAGAACACGCCCGCCTCCGTGACCACGTAGAGGTGCCCGCTCCCGCAGAACTCGACGCCCGTCACGCTCACGCCCTGGTGCTGGCACACAAAGCGCAGCGTGGGCCGCCGCAGCCCGGCGTCGAACGTCACGAGCGCCACGACGCCGTTGGCGAACCCGACCGCGACGTGGTTCATGTTCGAGGTGCACGCCATGCACGTGGGCACGCGCATCGCGGCTGCGAGCCGCCAGCTCAGCTTGACGTCCGCGACGAGAGGGGGCACCTTGTTGGTCGCGTCCACGCGGTCCATGTTCCACACCTTCACGGCGCACGTCAGCGTCTCGTCGTCGTCGACGCCGCACCCGACGAGGAGGTTGCGGTCGCGGGCGAGCTCGAGGAGGGACATGCGCCCGCGGTACGCGGCGAACGTGGTCACGGTGAAGTCGCGCTCGATGAGGCTGATGTTCCCGTCCTGGTCGCCGGTGATCAGCGTCCCGCGCCCGCTCGTGCAGCACGTCACAGAGAGGTTGGCGAGCTTGCTCTGGGGGCTCGAGTCCTCCTCCTCGGCGCTGTGCTGCTGCTGCTGCTGTTGGCTGTTGGTGTCAGAGTCCTTGATGAGCTTCTTTTCGAAAAACTGGAACTTCTTCCACATGTTTTTGGATTTTACCTTACTTTATTTTGTTTGTGTGTATATATGTATACGCTAGGTGTGTACGATGGTGTGTGATGTTGTGTTGTTATTTCCTTTTTCTTCTTTTCTTCTTTTCTTTTCTTAAAATCTCCCTTTTTCTCTTA
>SFTH01000019.1 GCA_004563405.1 bacterium | reverse complement strand
GAGCCGCTGCGCCCGTTCCTCCGCCTGCATATTGAACGCATGCAGATACGGCACCAGCCGGTCAGCCATGAGCAGCTGCACATAGGCGTGGGTGTTGTTCTCCTTCATGTATGCCATATGCAGGTCAGCCCACCTGCCGAAGGAGCTGCAGTCCTCCGGACTCCTGACATCAGGAAAGTAATAGTCACCGATCAGCGCGTAGTGGATGCCGTTCTCCCAAATTTCTTTGCACAGTTCACTCATGATTGTTTTCCTCCTCACTTGTCATGTCGATCAGCTTCTGAACCAGCTTGTCGTGCTTCCAGCTCCTGTTGGCGATGCTGCGGTATTCCTCGCTCATCATGTGCGCGAGAACGAGCTCCTTCGGCGCGTAGTTTTTGGAGCCGTTGCGGAACCAGCGGATGTGCCCGAAGGCCGTCCATGTGCGGATGGTCTTGGCGGAATAGCCGGTCATCTCCGCGATCATCTGCACGGTCATCAGGTCGGGATAGGGGCGGGCCAGCTCCTCCAGCAGGCGGCGGTACACCTGCATCACCCGGCGCGTATACCGGATGGACGGGTGGACGAACGGCTTGCAGCCGCTGCGGATGGAGACGCGGAACGCCTCCGAGCAGGCATCCCGCCGACGCAGGAAGGTGATCGCGTCCCGGGTTTTGATGGCGTATGTGTGGGTAGCCTGCCCGCTATTCCGACAGGGGATCACCCCGTTGTCGAGGTAGTACTTGGCGACGCGCTTGCTGATGTGGCAGAGCCTGCACAGCTGCTCCTTGGAAATCTCCTCGGGATAGCGCCTGAGCGTCTCCCGAATGGCTGCTTCATCGATCATGGAACCTCACCTCATTTTGTTTTGGCCAACGGCTGAGGCGTTTTCCGGCAAAGCGTTCTCTCGTTTTTCTCTCCGATTTTCTCTCCAAAATGCAAAATTCTCTCCAAAATCGGAGAGAACCGTGATTTTTTTCGAGCCCCTGCGCCTGCTGTTCAACGCAGACGGCATGGTTCTGACCAGATAATTCACTTTTCCCGCCGCGCCCGGCACCTGCCGGTCGCGGCGCTTTTTCTGCGCAGGCGAGGTCAAGGCGTCGCCGCGATCCCGCCTCAACTGCGCCCTCTGAATGGATGGCGGGGGCTTCCGGCGCGCTTTTTTCGAAGCCTTCGCTTTTTTGTGATTGTTTTTTGTCCATGAAACCGCTATACTGAAACAAATTGCAACAAAAAGCGCGCAGAGGAGGCAAATCACATGCGGAGAAACAGGCACTCCGGACGTGGGCCCGCACAGGCCGCAGCCTCCCGACTGCCGCGCCCCCTCCGCAGCCTCCGCGCGCTCCTGTGCCGGAATCCTCTCCTGCACCGTTGTCTGACGGATCCCGGCTTCCGCACGGATCTCGCGCTCCACTTCACCTTCCTCATCAATCTGGCCTATAGCGCCTACAAGGCGGTGATGGCCGCGGCCTTCCACTCCGCATGGTTTGCCGCAAAATCCGCCTACTATCTGCTCCTCGCCACCGAGCGCTTTCTGCTGCTGCGCCACCTGCGCACCCGCCCGAACGACGCGCTTCAGGCCTACCGCCGGTACCGCTTCTGCGGCGCGCTGCTGCTGACGCTCACGGCGGCCATCGCCGTCACGGGCTTTTTCACGGTGCGTGGGGACAGCTCCGTGCGCTACCCCGGCCACACGGTCTTTCTCGTTGCGCTGTACTTTCTGTACAACCTGTGCATGTCCTTTGTCAATCTGACGCGCTTCCGCCGCCACTGCGACCCCGCCCACGAGGCTGCGAAGGCCATCAGCCTCTCCGCGACCCTCGTCTCCATGGTCTCGCTTCAGACGACCCTGCTCTCCGCCCTGGGCCGGAGTCCCGGGGGGCAGAACGTGCTGAACCTCGTCACTGGCGCGTTGGCTCTGCTCTTCATTGCATCCCTTTCCCTGAACATGATCCTTCGCGGCACGCGCGCCATCGCCGCCCTGCGCGCAGATCCCCGGGGCGACGCCTCCTGAGCGGGCGCGTTCCGCCCGAGGCGAGCGCCGGGAAGGTGAAATCTCCTCCTTCGCGGGAGGGCGACAGGAGCACAGCCGCATATAAACAGACGCACAACGGCTTCAGCTTGAAGCCGTTGCGCGTCTTGATCTGAAATAAAGCCGGAAGGAGTGACGCGATTGCGCATGGAGGCGAGAATCCGTACCCTTCGCGAGGCCGCAGGCCGGTCTGGCCGACGCGCTGCGCGTATCTGTTCAGACGGTGCATGACCGGGCGCAGGGCGTACGCCTTCCGGACGGCTGCCGCCTGACGGAGCTGGCGAGGGTCCTCAATGTCAGCGCCGCTTTTCTCTTAAGGGATCGGATCTGCGGCCGGCCGGAGCCGGTGAAGCGCACCGATACAGCGCGCCTATTCCCGCGCCTCCAGCGCCGCGCGCTGAACGTCTTCCAGGCGCGCGCCGCTCGCGCGGGCCGCGCGGGCCGCGTCCTCGTATTCGCACTTGCGCTTCTCACAGTCCGCCCCCCGGGCGACCTTCACGCCGATCTCGCCATAGGTCGTCTGAACGCGCTCCACGCTTCGGGGCAGCACCCTGCGCGCCATGCGTTGCATGCGCACGCCCAGCGTTGACGTCTCCCGGAGCATGTACTCCGACAGTTTTCCCGCGTCCTCCGGGCAGCAGATGCAGCTCAGCTTCGTGCCGGGCCGCCCCTTTTTCATCTGAATGGCCGTCATGTAGACATCCAGCGCGCCCGCATCCATCAGGCGCTCCGCAGCGTAGGCCAGCGCCTCTCCGGTCATGTCGTCCAGGTTGCAGCTGATCTCCACGACCTCTCCGCCGCCCGCCGCGTCTGCTTCGCCCAGAAACGCCCGCACGCAGTTCGCCGCTTCAAACTCCTTCATGCCCATGCCGCATCCCACGGCCTCCACCCGCATCGGAGGCATCTGGCCATAGTCGCTGGCGAAGTACTTCAGCAGCGCCGCGCCCGTGGGGGTGAGCAACTCTGCGCGAATGGAGCCCGCGTAGGCGGGCATGCCCCGGAGCAACTGCGCCGTGGCGGGCGCCGGCACCGGCACCACGCCGTGCATGCAGCGCACCTCGCCAAAGCCCGTGCACACCGGGGATACGACCACGCGCTCCGGCGCGATCAGATGCATCAGCAGGCACACCGCGCTCACATCCGCGATCGCGTCCAGCATACCCACCTCGTGAAAGTGAATCTGCTCCACAGCGCAGCCGTGCGCATGGGCCTCTGCATCCGCAATCAGTGCGTACACACCCAGCGCGTCACTCTTCACCTTCTCAGGGAGCTTCAGCCCCTCGATGATCTCCCGGACCTCCCGCAGCCCGGAATGGCTGTGCCCGTGCGCGTGGTCGTGGCCGCGGCTGTGATCGTGGCCGTGGCTGTGGCTGTGGTCGTGGGTGTGGCTGTGATCGTGGTCGTCGCCGTGCGCGTGCACCGGCACGTCCTGGCTGATCTCCTCCTCCCCGCCGATGCGCACGGAGATGTGGGTTCCCTTCAGGCCGCAGCTGCTCTTTTCGCTGCGGGTCATGCGCATGCCGGGAATGCCCGCGGCGTTCATGGTCTCCACGAACGCCTCCGGGTCGTTCAGCAGCTCGCTCAGCGCGGCGGCGAGCATGTCTCCCGCCGCGCCCATGTTGCACTCCAAATAAAGCGTCTTCATTCCGCAATGCTCTCCATCTGATTGATTACGTTGGCCAGATAGCCCGCGCCGAAGCCGTTGTCGATGTTGACCACGCTCACGCCGCTGGCGCAGGAATTGAGCATGGACAGCAGCGCCGTCACGCCGCCGAAGCTCGCGCCGTAGCCCACGCTGGTGGGCACGGCGATCACCGGGCAATCCACCAGTCCGCCCAGCACGCTGGCCAGCGCGCCCTCCATGCCCGCCACGGCCACCACCGCCCGGGCCCGGGCGAGATCATCCATGCGGCTGAGCAGGCGATGGATGCCGGAGACGCCCACGTCGTACATGCGCACCACGCGGCTGCCGTAATTCTCGGCCGTCAGCGCAGCCTCCTCGCACACGGGCAGGTCGCTGGTGCCGCCGCTGGCCACCACCACGCATCCCCGCAGGGGGCGCGGGCGGCGCTTCACCACGCCGATGCCGGAGGTTTCGTCGTAGAACAGCTCCAGCTCGCTCCCCACCAGCGCAGCGGCCTCCGGAGACATGCGCGTGATGAGGATGTTCTCCTCGCCGTGCTGCGCCATGGCCCGGGATATTGCCAGGATCTGTTCCGGGGTCTTGCTCTTTCCGTAGATCACCTCGCCCGCGCCCTGGCGCACGCCCCGGTGATAGTCGATCTTCGCCACGCCGATGTCCTCAAAGGGAGCCTCCTTGAGCCGCACCAGCATCTCCTCCGGGGACAGGCTGCCGTCCGCCACCCGGCGCAGCTGCGCGAGCAAATCCTGCTTGTTCATATTTCCAGTCCCCCTCTCGGCCTCAAATCCAGCGTCACTTCCGTAAAATCCACTTCCAGCGCCGACAGTGCCTCCGTTCGCAGCTCCAGCAGCCGGGGCATCTGCGCCTGCGTCATCTCCAGCCGACAGCCGCCGGGCGTGAGCCGCACGCGGAAATCAGAAAATCCCAGCGCGGAGAGCGCCGCCTCCGCTCGCTCCACCCGCTTGAGCGCCGCCGCCTCAATGGGCGTGCCCGTCGGGATGCGCGTGGCCAGGCAGGCGTAGGCCGGTTTGTTCCAGGTGAACAGCCCCGCCTCCCGGGAGAGGGCGCGCACCTCAGCCTTTGAAATGCCGCACTCCCGCAGGGGCGAGCGCACCCGCATCTCCCGCAGCGCGCGCATGCCGGGTCGGTCCCCCGCGTCGTCCGAGGCGTTCGTGCCGTCCATCACGCAGGCATAGCCGTCCCGCGCCGCAGCCTCCAGAATCGCCCCGAAGATGCGCCGCTTGCAGAAGTAGCAGCGCTGGGGCGAATTTTCCCGCACGCGCCCGTCCGCCAGCGCGTCCAGCTCCAGCACGCGCAGCTCCTGACCCAGCTCCCGGCAGAGCCTGCGCGCGTCCTCCAGCTCGAAGGCCGGCTGAAAGGCGGTGCGCACATAGTACACGCCCAACTCCGCGCCGCAAGCTCTGACCGCCCAGAGCAGATAGGCGGAGTCGCAACCGCCGGAAAAGGCCAGCGCCAGGCGCGGGTTTTCCTCAAAAAAGGCGCGTAGGCGCTCCGGCGTCCGCGCGCACAGCCGTTGATTCATTGAATATCCTCCATGGGAATCTCTTCTGCGAGATAGCGGTTCTTGTAGGCCCGCTCCCCCGTCACCTCCCGGACGACCTGGATCCAGTCCGGCAGTTCGACTTCCTGATCCTCACTGGAGAGCTCCACCTCCAGCGTGGCGCGGTCGCGCCAGAAGCTGTACAGGTCGATCTCCAGCGTCTGCCCCGCGTGGGGAATCCGGTAGCGCCGCTTTTCGATGGCGCTGAGCGACGGATCGGCCTCGCGCAGCAGATGCCCGTAGGCCTCCCGGGAGACCTCCTCCTCCATCTCCTCGCAGCTCAAAACCGTGACCCGGTGCTTGACCGTGTGGGTGTAGCGAGTTTCGCCGTTCATCCGAACGCTGCGCACCCGCCGGGTACAGCCGTCCGCGCCGTCCGTCAGATAGGTCTGCACGATGTCCCAGATCTGCACCCCCGGCATGGCCGCCAGGCGCGCCTCCTCCGGCATGCGAATCAGGTATTTCCGCTCGATTTCCAGGTTGTTTCCGTTCATTTCCGCATCAGCTCCGCTTCCAGCTCACTCAAATCCGGCATCGGCGTGTCCGCCAGCAGGTTCCAGCGGATGATGGACAGCGCGGCGTAGCCCGCCTCCGTCACCAGCAGGTCGGAGTTTTCGTCCGTCTCCGGCACCAGATCCCGCCCCTCGATCATGCGGTAACCGCCGTCCTCCGGCGCGTACATGGGCGAAAAGATGTACTCATTGGAGACCGTCGCGGCGCGCAGACCCTTCACCTCGGGCCCAAAGGGCACGTTCAGGCTGTAAATCTCTCCCCTGGGCAGCGGATGCGCCACCGCCCATTCGGCAACCTGTACGCCCATTCGGGCTGCCAGCGCATAGTCCCGGTCCAGATGGGAACACAGCGAGACCGCTACGCCCGGCACGCCGCAGAGGGAACCCTCCATGGCCGAACCCACCGTTCCCGAATAGACGGTGGCCGCACCGCGGTTCGCGCCGTTGTTCACCCCCGTGAGCACGCAGTCCGGCAAGTCGTCCCGCAGGAGATAGAGTCCGAGCCGCACGCAGTCCGCGGGCGTGCCGTCCACGCTGAAGGCGCGCATTCCGCCATACGCCACGGGCCTTGCGTGCAGCGCACGGTTCAGCGTGATGGCATGGCTGGCGGCGCTGCGCTGCGCCTCCGGGGCGAACACCGTTACCCGGTGCCCCGCCGCCTCCGCCGCCTCCGCGAGCGCACGGATACCCGGCGCAAAAATTCCGTCGTCATTTGCGATCAGTATGTGCATACCGTCATACTCCTACATTCATTTGTATATAGTATTATATCGCAACTCCGCGTCAAAGTAAAGCGGGGCAAAATGCATACACGCTTGTATATATTCAGCTTTTGTGGTAAAATATCCAATGGCAATGCGATGCCCATTCTGAACCAAGGTGGTACTTCATGAAAAGAATTCTGACTTACCTGAAGGGGTACTGGCTGGAGAGCCTGCTCGGGCCGCTGTTCAAGCTGCTGGAGGCAAGCTTCGAGCTGATCGTTCCCTTCGTCATCGCCGCCATTATTGATCGGGGAATTCCCTCCGGCGATGCAAATTACATCATCCGGATGGGCCTGATCCTCGTGGGCCTGGGCCTGGTCGGGCTGCTGAGCTCCGTGACCGCGCAATACTTCGCGGCCAGGGCCTCGGTGGGCCTGGCCACGCGGCTGCGCCACGCGCTCTTTGCCCACATCCAGCGGCTGAGCTACGCGGATCTGGATCGGGCCGGAACCTCAACGCTAATCACCCGCATGACCAGCGACGTCAATCAGGTGCAATCCGGCGTCAACCTCGGCCTGCGCCTGTTCCTGCGCTCGCCGTTCATCGTGTTCGGCGCCATGATCATGGCCTTCACCATCGACGCGCGCTGCGCGCTGATCTTTGCCGTGGCCATCCCGGTGCTCGCCGCTATCGTATTCGGCATCATGCTCGTGACCATTCCCCTCTATCGCAAGACCCAGGGGCAGCTGGACGACGTGCTGCTGCTGACCCGGGAAAACCTCGGCGGCGTACGGGTGCTGCGGGCCTTCGGCCGGGAGGAGAATGAAATCGAAGACTTCAACGAGAGCCACGGCCGGCTCACCCGCCTGCAAACCGTCTCCGGGCGCATCAGCGCGCTGATGAACCCGCTGACCTACATCGCCATCAACTTCGCCCTGGTTCTGCTGATCAAGACCGGCGCGGTGCGCGTCCAGGCGGGCGTCCTCACCCAGGGTCAGGTGGTCGCCCTCGTCAACTACATGGGGCAGGTCCTCGTGGAGCTGGTCAAGCTGGCCAACCTCATCATCACCGTCACCAAGGCCGCCGCCTGCGGAAAGCGCATCAGCGCGGTGCTCGCCATCCGCCCGAGCCTCACCTCTCCCGCGGATGCGGAGTCGCCGGATCCCGCGGACAGGGGGCGCGTCGATTTCGACCATGTGGGCCTCAAATACCGGGGCGGCGCAGCCGAATCCATCTCCGACGTGCATTTCTCCGCCCGGCGCGGCCAGCTCATCGGCGTCATCGGCGGCACGGGCTCCGGCAAGAGCACGCTGGTCAACCTCATTCCCCGCTTCTACGACGCCACCTCCGGCGCCGTCCGTGTGGACGGCGTGGACGTGCGCAAGCAGCCGCTGGAGGAGCTGCGCGGGCGCATCGCCGTGGTTCCCCAGAAGGCGCTGCTATTCAAGGGCAGCATCCGCGACAACCTGCTCTGGGGCAACCCGGAGGCGGACGACGAGGCGCTGATGGAGGCCGTGCGCGCGGCCCAGGCCGAGGATGTGTTGCGCGCCAAGGGCGGACTGGACGGCGAAATCGAGCAGTCGGGCCGGAACCTCTCCGGCGGACAGCGCCAGCGCCTCACCATCGCCCGCGCCCTCGTGCGCAGGCCGGAGATACTGATTCTGGACGACAGCGCCTCCGCGCTGGACTTCGCCACAGACGCGCGGCTGCGCATGGCCATCCGGCAGCTTCCCTACCGGCCGACGGTGTTCATCGTCTCCCAGCGCGCCTCCTCCGTGCGCTATGCCGACCAGATCCTCGTGATGGACGACGGCCGCGTGGTGGGCACAGGCGTCCACGAAGCGCTGCTGGACTCCTGTCCGGTGTACCGGGAAATCCATGATTCTCAGTTTCGCAGGGAGGTGTGACGGATGAAGAAGAATACTTCCGCCCGCAAGGCGACCCTGCGCCGCGTGCTGGCCTACACCGCCCATGCCCGCGCCTACATCGTTCTCTCCCTGATCTTTGCGCTGATCACCGTGTTCTTCACGCTGTACCTGCCGGTGCTCACCGGCAACGCCGTGGACCTTCTGCTGGGGCCCGATCTGGTGGACTTCGACGCGCTGCTCGTCGTTCTGACCCGCATGATGATCGTCATACTGATCACGGCGCTCGCCCAGTGGGCCATGGCCGAGTGCAACAACCGCATCACCTTCCGCACCGTGCGGGACATCCGCCAGGACGCCTTCGCGCACCTGCAGCGCATGCCGCTCAGCTACATTGATTCCCATCCCGCGGGCGACGTGGTCAGCCGCGTCGTCGCGGACGTGGACAGCTTCGCGGACGGCCTGCTGATGGGATCCACCCAGCTCTTCACCGGCGTACTGACCATTCTGGGCACGCTGGTCTTCATGCTGCGCATCAGCATCGGCACCACCATCGTAGTGGTGCTGGTCACGCCCCTCTCCCTGTTCGTCGCTGCCTTCATCGCCCGGCGCACCTACAAAATGTTCCAGCTCCAGAGCGTCACCCGCGGTGAGCAGACCGCCCTGATCAACGAGATCATCGGCGGGCAGAAGGTCGTGCAGGCCTTCAGCCGGGAGCGGGACAGCCTGCGCCGCTTCGACGAGATCAACGCACGGCTGGAGAAGTACTCCCTGCGCGCAATCTTCTTCTCGTCCCTCACCAACCCCTGCACCCGCTTCGTCAACTCCCTGGTGTACGCGGGCGTGGCCGTGTTCGGCGCGCTCTCGGCGATCACCGGCTTCATGACCGTCGGCCAGCTCACCTGCTTTCTGACCTACGCCAACCAGTACACCAAGCCCTTCAATGAAATCTCAGGCGTGGTCACGGAGCTGCAGAACGCCATCGCCTGCGCCGCGCGCATCTTCGAGCTCATCGACGAACCCGAGGAGGCGCCCGACCCCGAGGACGCCCTGGATCTGGTGCGCGCCGACGGCCGCGTGCGGCTGGAGGATGTGTGCTTCAGCTACAATCCGGAGCAGCACCTGATCGAGAACTTCAACCTCAGCGTCGCGCCCGGCAGCCGCGTCGCCATCGTCGGCCCCACCGGCTGCGGCAAGACCACGCTGATCAACCTCCTGATGCGCTTCTATGATGTGGACGAGGGCGAAATTGACGTCAGCGGCCGGGACGTCCGCGGCATCACCCGCCGCAGCCTGCGCCGCAACTTCGGCATGGTGCTCCAGGACACCTGGCTCAAGTCCGGCACCATACGCGAAAACATCGCCATGGCCCGGCCCGACGCCACCGAGGAGGAGATCATCGCCGCCGCCAAGGCCGCCCACGCCCACAGCTTCATCCGCCGCATGCCCAAGGGCTACTACACTCCCATCGGCGAGGACAGCGGCGGGCTCTCCGAGGGTCAGAAGCAGCTGCTCTGCATCGCCCGCGCCATGCTGAATCTGCCGCCGATGCTCATTCTGGACGAGGCCACCTCCTCCATCGACACCCGCACGGAGCTGCGGATTCAGAACGCCTTCGCCGCGATGATGCAGGGCCGCACAAGCTTCATCGTCGCCCACCGCCTCAGCACCATCGAAAACGCAGACGTGATACTCGTGATGCGCGAGGGAAAGATTGTGGAAATGGGAACCCACGCCCAACTGTTGAAGCGGGGCGGCTTCTACGCGGAACTCTACAACAGTCAGTTCGCTCACTGATTCCGGAGCCGGACGCCTGCGCGTCCGGCTCTTTGCCTGCCTCCGCCGCCCGCGAGGCCAATTCCCTGTGCACATCCTGCATCTCAGCGGCCCACGAACGCTTCCGGGGCAAATTTCCGTACTTTGTTATTGTATTTCCCGCCGCTTTGTGTTATCATAGGAATAAGCCGTGTAAAAAGGAAGGTGTTTTAAGCTATGGCAAGTGCAATTCGCAGCTGTGCGGGCGGCGTTGTTTTCTGCGATGAACAGGTTTTTCTTTTGATGAGCGATCGCGGCGAATGGGTGATGCCCAAGGGCGTCATCCGCAACCACAACCGTTCCAACGACGTGGCGCTCTGGCGCGTTGAGGACGAGGCGGGCATACATGCGCGCATCATCGGCATCGCCGGAAACACCCGCTACGACTTCTATTCCGAAAGCCGCGGAAAGGACGTGAGCAACCGCATTCAGTGGTTCGCAATGATCGCCGACGACGAAAATTTCCATATCTCCTTTGAGCAGGGCTTCCTGAACGGAGGCTACTATCCCATTCCCAGGGCCCGGGAAATGCTCTCCCACGACTGCGACCGGGACATTCTGGACACCGCCTATCAAATTTATCGGGCATGCAAGGACACCCCCGCCTGAGGATCCGCAGCTGCGCCGCCGCTTTCCGCATGTGGAAAGCGGCGGCGCTTTTTGCATGTGGAAAGCGGCGGCGCTTTTTGCAATTTCTGTAATATGTTCGTGACAAAATTGGCAAGTCGGCCTTCGGGGCTTTGAAACGCAACCCTGATGTGCTATAATATAGGATGGTTAGAATTGATATTGTGGAGAAATATAGATGCAAACCGAACAGAAACAGTCATTCCGGCTCATCCTCGCGTCCGGCTCTCCCCGCCGTCGGGAACTGCTGGCGCGCATGGGCTATCGCTTTGAAATCCTCGTCCCCGACGTGGACGAGCATGTGGAGGGCCCGGCCCGGGAGGTCGTGGGCATACTCTCCCTCCGCAAGGCGCGCGCCGCCGCCGCACAGCTCAGCGACGGCATCGTCATCGCCTCGGACACGCTGGTCTCCCTCAACGGCGAGGCCCTGGGCAAACCGGCGGACGCGCAGGACGCTCGCCGCATGCTCCTCGAACTCTCCGGCAACACCCACGAGGTGTTCACCGGCGTGGCGCTCATCGACGCCGCCAGCGGCCGCACGCTGAGCCGGGTCGTGCGCACGGGCGTGCGCTTCCGCGACCTCAGCGACGAGGAAATTTGCGCCTACATCCGCACCGGCGAACCCATGGACAAGGCCGGCGCATACGCCATTCAGGGCGGCGCCCACGGCTTCGTGGAGGCGCTGGACGGCTCCTATGAAAATGTCATCGGCTTCCCGGTGGAGGACGTCAGGGAGCTGCTCGAGGATTTTACCAGAGAATAAACGCAGGAGGAAGCCAAATGGGCGTCTTTTCAACCGGCGGCGTCGGGCTGGATCTCGGCTCCGCAAACGTTACTATCTGTCTTGAGAACGAAGGCATCGTGCTGCGGGAACCCAGCTATGTGCTCTCCATGCGCGCGGACACCTCAGATGTGCTCGGTGTGGGCCGCGACGCGCGCCAGATGCTGGGGCGCACGCCCAAGGACGTGGCGCTGATCTCCCCGGTCATGGACGGCGCGGTGGCCGACGTGGAGCTGGCCACGCTGCTGATGAAGGCGCTTTCCGAAAAGGCGCTGGGCAAGCGCCGCGCCCTGGAAAAGAACCGCCTGGTGGTCTCCATGGCCACCGGCGCGACCCGCGTGGAGCACGCCGCGGCGGAGGCCGCCGTGCGGGGCGCGGGCGCAAAGCGCGCAGCGCTGATTCGCGGCTCCATCGCGGCGGCGCTGGGAGCGGGGCTCTCCATCGAGGAGGCCCGGGGCGTGATGGTCGTGCTCATCGGCGGCTCCACCACGGAGGTGGCCGTGCTCTCCATGAGCGGCGTGGTCGCCGCCCGCTCCAGCCGCACCGGCAGCCTCGCCCTGGACGAGGCCATCATGCGCTATGTGCGCCGGGAAAAGGGCCTGATCATCGGCCAGCGCACGGCGGAGGATCTGAAGGTGGATCTGGGCACGGCGCTGGAGATTCCCATGAGCGAAGTGGAAAACGTGACCCTGCGGGGTCGGGACGCCCGCACGGGCCGCCCCGCCACAGCGGAGATCAACGCCCTGGACATCCAGCGCGCCATTCTCCCGCCGCTGGACAACCTGCTGGAGAGCATACGCGAGGCCTTTGAAAACACGCCCGCGGAGCTGGCGGAGGACATCCTCACCCACGGAATTCACCTCTCCGGCGGCGGCGCGCTGCTGGCGGGCCTGCGGGAGCGGCTGAGCGCCATGCTGAACGTGCCCGTCTCCATCGGCGAAAACCCCCAGGACGAGGTCGCCCTTGGCGCGTGCATCGCCGCGTCCGACGACAAGATCTTCCAGAAGCTCTCGGCCACGGGCTGCCTGCTCGAGGTCTGATTCCACGGTAACTGAAATCCTTTTGAAGGAGCGCAACAAATGGCAAACAAAAAGACCGGCAACAAGCGCTATTCCACAAAGAAAAACGCCGGAACGAAGAAGGCGCGAAGCGTCCGGCTTCGCCGCATCCTCTTCTCCGCGCTGGCGTTCATCCTCGTTGCCGCAACGATCTTCTTCCTGGTGCTGCGCAACAGCGGCCAGATTTCCATATTTGAAAACGCCGTCGGCTCGCTGTTCACACCGGTGCAGAACGCCGTACACACGGTCACCGGCAAGGTGAAGGGGGTCTTCACCAACCTGCGCAGCTACAAGGCCCTCCAGGACGACTACGCAGCCATCTCCTTCGAAAACGAACAGCTGCGCATGGAGCTGCAGAGCGCGGAAGAGGCCGTTCAGGAGAATGAGCGCCTGAAGTCCCTCATCGATGCGCAGGATACCTACGACTCCCTGGATCCCGTCTACGCGAAGGTGATTGCCCGGGACGCGGGGCCCTGGTTCAAGACCTTCTCCGTCAATCGCGGCTCCAGCAGCGGCGTGAGCACGGGCATGGCCGTGGTCAACGGCGACGGCCTCATCGGCCGCGTCTATGAGGTCGGCCTGAACTATGCTAAGGTCATCACCATCATCGACACCCGCAGCGCCGTGGCCTGCCTGATGCAGCGCACCCGCGACAACGGCGTGATGCGCGGCCAGATCGCCGATTCGGACAGCAGCGCCCAGTGCTACGTCTACTACCTGCCCAACGTCAATTCCATCTCTCCCGGCGACATCGTGGTCACCTCGGGCACGGACTCCCTCTATCCCAAGGGATTGAAAATCGGCGCCGTGACCGCGCTGAGCCTGGACGCGGGCTCCGAGGGCACCTATGCCATCGTCACGCCCTCCGTGGACTTCCAGCGCATCGAGGAGGTCTTCATCCTCCGCACCGTCATCGAAACGGACGACAGCGAGGCGCTTCCCTCCGTGGTCATGCCCACCGTGGCCTATCAGGCAGCCGCCACGCCCGGGCCCAACGCCACGGCCACGCCCGAGCCCACCAGCGAAAACCAGTTCTGGAGCCGTCCGACGGCCGTTCCGGAAACTGACGCGTCCACGTCCTACGGAGATTACAAGGTGGGCAACCTGATCGAGGACACCTGGGCCGCAGACAACTGATGAACTCCGAACGGAGGCGTTCGCTTTGCTGAGAAAACTCGCACCCATATTCACCGTGCTGTTGAGCATCCTGCTGGATACGGCCGTTCTGCCGGTGTTCTACTACGGCCGCTTCCTGGTGCCCCTTTCGCTGGTCGCCGTCATACTCTGCGGCGTCCAGCTGGGCCGCACTTCCGGCATGCTCTACGGCATGATTGCCGGCCTTCTGCTGGATGTGAGCGCAGGTACGCTGGGCATGAAGCTGTTCCCCTACGTCGCCATCGGCTTTCTGGTTGGCTTCTTTCTGGACCAGCAGCCCGAAATCAGCCGGAGCATGGAGCGCCGGGAGCGCCTGCAGCGCCTCGCCGTGCGCACGATCTGGATCTCCCTGCCGCTGCTGGTGTATGAGATCGTCATGCTCGTGTTGCAGTACTTCTCCACCGCCATCTTCGAGTGGAGCTATGTGCGCGATCTGCTTGTGCGCGTCGTCATGCTCACGGCGCTGTGCCTGCTGCTCTACGCGCCGATGCATCGCCTGTACTTTGGAAAAACGAATTCGACCCGCAAGGGCCGCAATACCCGGGAGGTGAAAAGCTTTTGAAGCCCTACAAGAGCCGCGTTCTCTGGCTCTCCATAATCCTCGTGCTGGTCTTTGGCGCAATGTTTGCGCGCCTGTACAGCATGATCGTCGCCAATTCCGACACATACACCGCCCGCGCCTCCACCAAATCCACCAAGACGATCACCGTCTACGGAAAGCGCGGAACGATCTACGATACCAACATGGTGCCCCTGGCCTATGACGAAACCAGCTGGAACGTCACCTTCTACCGGGATCCCACCAAGACCTCTGAGGCCGAGCGCTCCGCCTATACGCAGGTGCTCATTGATGTGATTCGCCTCATTGAATCCAACGGCAAGACCACCGTCAACGATTTCTGGCTCAAAAAGGACGAGGACGGCGTGTGGCGCTTCAATTCCGGCTCCTCCTCCGAGGCCGTGGAGAGCTCCCGTGAGCGCCAGTGGCGCACCAATTTTTACATGTCCAATGTGGAAGAGGAGGCGCTCTGGCCCACCCTGCTGGAAAAATACTGCATCCCCGAGGATCTGGACGAGGAGATGACGGTGAAGGTGCTCGCCCTGTGGCAGGAATCCCGCATGAACGCCTTCAACTCCATGCCCGTCACCATCGCCTATAACGTGGGCTTTGAAACCGTCTCCGAAATCGAATCCAAGTCCATGGAGTTGGACGGCATCGACATCGAGGAGAGCTCCACCCGGGTCTATCCCCAGGGAAGCGCAGCCAGCCACGTCACCGGCTACATCAGCAAAATCTCCGCCAGCCAGCTGGAGACCTATCAGAGCCAGGGCTACCCCAACGATGCCTACATCGGCGCGGCGGGCGTGGAATACTCCCTGGAGGACCAGCTGTCCCCCTACATCTCCTACCGCCAGGGCAGCCGCGAGGTGGAAGTCAACACCCGCGGCAAGGTGGTGCGTGAATTGAGCTACGACCCGCCCACCGACGGCAGCTCCGTGGTGCTCACCATTGACGTGGGCCTGGAGAAGGTCATGACCGAGGCGCTGGAGGAGACCATCGGCGACATCCACGCCGCTCAGGAAAAGGAAATGGCCCGCGAATACTGGCAGGACAAATACGAAGATGTGCTCGCCAAGTACGAGGAAAACGACTGGGAGATCAGCCTCGCGGAATCCGGCGCGATGGTGGCCATGGACCCCTACACCGGCAAGGTGCTGGGCATGGTCAGCTGTCCGGACTACGACCTGTCCATGTTCAACGGCGGCCAGGTGAACAACGCCATGTGGAACGCGCTGCTGGAGGAAAACGATCCCCTCTACAACCGCGCAATCTCCACCAAGGACGCGCCGGGCTCCATCTTCAAGCTGTGCACCGCGCTGGCGGGCCTCTCCGAGGGCGTGATCACCACGGAGACCCGCATCGACGACAAGGGCGCGTTCAACAAGACCAACCAGACCAACCCCGCGAAGTGCTGGGTCTCCAACGAAAACCGCTACACGCATCAGAACCAGACCGTCGTGGAGGCCATCAAGAACTCCTGCAACTACTTCTTCTACGAGGTCAGTTACCGCCTGGGCGTGACAAAGCTCTACCAGTGGGCGGCTGCGCTGGGCCTCACCTCCAAGACCAACATTGAGCTTCCGGGCGAATCCACCTCCGTGGTGGGCAACCAGGACATGCTCTACGACCCGGACAAGCCTCTGGACGAGCAGCAGACCGCCAAGCCCATGCTGGCGGCTAAAGCCGTGGAGGAAATGCTGGACCGCATCATCCTCGCCCGCGGCATGGAGGTCAGCGACGAATTGAAGGAACAGGTCGTGCTCTCCCTGCTGCGCATCTCCGTCTCCTACAACACCAAGAGCGAGTGGGGCATTCCCATCCGCGACGTGTTGCAGTATGACCTGGGCCTGCCCCGCAGCTACATCTCCAACAACTACCTGATCAACGAGGTCACGTCCTACCTTCAGGACCTGTTCTGGGTTCCCAACGAGACCATCATGGACGGCATCGGCCAGTCCATCACCCAGACCACGCCCATCGCTATCGCCCGTTACGTCGCCGCCATCTGCAATGGTGGCACGGTGTACGACGCGCAGATCGTGGACAAGATCATCTCCGCCGACGGCGAAATCGTGCTTGAGAAGGAGCCGGTGGTCGCCAATCAGATCGAGACCGACCCCATCTACTTTGAAAAGATCCGGGAGGGCATGGAGGACGTGACCAACGCCGAAGAAGGCGGTACCGCCGCGAAGTACTTCAAGGAAGCCCGTTACAGCATCGCCGCCAAGACCGGTACCTCCCAGAGAACCGAACTGGACGTGGAAAACAACTCCTGGATGGTGGCCTACGCGCCCACGGATGACCCCAAGATCGTGGTGGTCTGCTACATTCAGAACGGCTACTCCGGTTCCATGTCCTCTCCCGCCGTCATCAAGGTCATCGAGCACTATCTCGACAACCTCGGCAGCACGGAAAACACTCAGGTTGGCCTGGACTTCAGCATTGCGGACTGATTCCATCCCCCAAAGGAGCGAAACATGCTTTCAAGAATCATCGCCTTCTTCAAGGGCCTGCGCGAAAACCGCTTCGACCGAAGCCTGATGCGCTACTTCGACTGGCCGCTGTTTCTCATCGTGCTGGGCATCTCCCTGTTCGGCGTGGTGGCCATCTTCAGCGCAAGCAGCATTGAAGTCACGCAGAAGCCCGCAACCATCATGGAGATGCTGCAGACCCAGCCCCTCACCTATGCCCGCCTCCAGCTGATCTGGATCTTCGCCGGCGTCATCGCCATGTTCGTCATCATCTTCTTCAATTACGAACTCTACGGCAAGTACGCGAACATCCTCTACGCCGCGAATCTGATCCTGCTGCTGCTGGTGCTGGGCGTCGAGGCCGGTCGCGGCGGCATGAGCGCCTTCTTCGGCTGGGGCAACGACCGCGGCTTCCAGCCCTCGGAATTCGGCAAGGTGATCATGATCATCTGCTTCGCGAAGGCCTTCTCCATGCGCGTCAAACCCGTCATGAACCTGCGGGACATCATTCCTCTGGTGCTGTATCTGGCGCTTCCCATGCTGCTGGTGATTGCCCAGCCGGACGTGGGCACGGCGCTGGTCTACATGGCCGTGTTCTGCGTCATGGTCTGGGTCTCCGGCACCAACTGGCGGCTCATCGCCAGCGTTCTGGCCTGCGCCGTGCTGATTCTCATCCCCGTCTGGTACTTCATGAACAACGCGAGCTCCGGCAACTTCCGCCTCACCCGCATCCTGATCTGGCTGGATCCCGAATCCTATCCGGACGAGGCGCGCCAGGTCATCAACGGTCAGATCGCGCTGGGCTCCGGAGGGCTGTTCGGCAAGGGACTGGTCTCCCCCGGCAGCTTCGCCTCCCTGGGCTACATCTCGGACGACCACACGGACTTCATCTTCGCCGTCGTGGGCGAATCCTTCGGCCTTGTGGGCGCGTGCGGACTGGTGCTGGCCTACGTCGCTCTCTTTGCGCGCCTGATCTACCAGAGCCTGCGCATCGAGGAGCCCTTCGCCTCCTACATGCTCATCGGCGTGCTGGGCATGCTCCTGTTCCACGTCGTAGAAAACATCTGCATGGTCATCGGCCTGTTGCCGGTCACGGGCATCCCCCTGCCCTTCGTCAGCTACGGAGGTTCGAACATGCTCACCAACATGATGGCCATCGGCCTGGCCGAAAACGTCATCATGCGCTCCCGCAAGCGGGAGAGCCACCGTCGTGTGAGCACGGCGCGCATGCGAAAACTTTGATTCCACCATTCAAAAGCCCCTCCTGTCCGCATAAGCTATCGGGACAGGAGGGATTTTTATGGCTTCAGACGATTTGAAACTTCTGATTCACACCGCAAACCGGCCGTCGGGTTCGCCTCCGGCGGCGGTGCGCCCGCACAACTCCGCCCGCCGACTGCGCATCAAGACGCGCCTGAGCTTTCAGGAGCGCCTGTTGCGCAACAGCCTGCTGGCCTGCGCCGTGCTCCTGGGTGTGCTCGCTCTGGGCAATCTGAACCAGCCCTGGGCTGTAAAGGCCTCCCGCAGCATCGAGCAGGCGCTCACGATGAAGGTCGATCTCGATCAGTCCCTGGGCCGACTCTCCTTCGTGCAGAAGTTGATGCCGGAATCCGCGCTGGTGTTCTTCAACCTCTCCGGCGACAGCGAATTGCGGGCTCCGGTGCAGGGCGCGTGCACCCATGTCTACCAGAACGCCCAGCCCTGGCTGATGTTCTCCGCAGAGCCCGGTGCGAACGTCTGCGCCGCAGCGGACGGGACGGTCGCCGCCGTCAGTCCCCTCTCCGACGGCAGCTACGGCGTGCTCGTCGACCATGGCGAGGGACTGGAGAGCGTGACTGCCAACCTTCGCGACGTCTGCGTGCAGGCCGGAGACGCCGTGCTCCGGGGCGGCGCGCTCGGAACCGCCGGAGACAGCGTGTACTTCGAATTGCGGCAGGGCGGCGAAAGCGTCGACCCCACGGAGCGCATGGGCCTGTGATCCACTTTCGTGCCTTTGGCGTGCGCTTCACGCTCCCGCTGCTCACCCTGGCAGCGCCCTTACTTGCCCTGCGCCTCGGACTGCGCGGGCCGGTGCGCGCGCTCATCCCTTCGCTGTGCGCGCACGAGCTTGCCCATCTCCTCGCCGCCCGGCTCGCCGGGGTGCAGATCTCCGAAATCCGCCTCATGCCCTTCGGCGGAAGCGCGCGCATGGAGAACCCCTACCGGCTCTCCTGCGGACAGATCGCGCTCGTCGCCGCCGCGGGCCCCGCCGGAAATCTGCTGCTGATGCTGCTCAGCGCCGCCCTCGCCCAATGGGGGCTCGTCTCCCCCGCAGTCGCGGCGGCGCTCCTGCGTGCAAACCTGATGCTGATGTTCTTCAACCTCATCCCCGCCCTGCCCCTGGACGGCGGTCGCATGCTCTACGCCCTCCTCTCCCGGCCCCTGGGCGAGGCGCGCGCGCTGCGCGTCGGGCTCTGCATGGGGCGCCTGCTCGCCGCCGCCCTCCTCGCAGCCATGCTCGCCGCCGCTCTGCGCCGGGGAAAATGGAACCTGACGCTGCTGCTGGCGGCGGCGTTCATTCTGGCTTCGGAGCGAGATGAGCGCCGCGCCCTGCGCGCATCCCGGGCCCTGCGCCTGGAGGAGGCGCTGGACGCGGATTCCTCCCCCCGCCCCGCGCGCATCTACCAGTTGGACGAGAGCGCCAGTGCCGCGCAGGCGCTCTCCCTCCTGCGGCCCCGGGAGCGCGCCTGGTTCGTGCTCACGCGGTGCGGCGCTCCCTGCGGTCTGATCGACGGCCGTAGCATCGTGCGCCACATCGTGGAAAGAAACGCGCCGGAGACGGCGCTCGGGGAGCTCTGCGGCTTTCGCCTCTCCCCGGCGTCGCGCTCCGGCGCGCCCAAACAAAAATAAACCTGTCCTAAATGCTGCCTTCGAGGATTGCATCGATGCGCGCAAGCTCCTCTCCATCCAGCGGCGGGGCCTCAAACGCGCGCAGGTTTTCCAGTATCTGCGCCGGC
Organism: bacterium; assembly: GCA_004563405.1. GTDB lineage: Bacteria > Bacillota > Clostridia > Christensenellales > Aristaeellaceae > SFTH01. Next base: position 34,158 of record SFTH01000019.1, on the reverse strand, counting down.
CGGCTCGCGCCGATCAGCGCAGAGGTGACCACCGGATCCCGCAGCTCCCAGCGCAGCGCCATCTGCGCGAGGCTCTGGCCGCGCCTGAGCGCCATCTCGTTGAGCGCGCGCACCTTTTCGAGCTTCTCCGCCGTGATCAGCTCCGGCTTCAGATAGCGGGGATCGTGCCCCGCCCGGGAGTCGGCGGGTATTCCGTTCAGGTACTTGTCCGTCAAAACGCCGTTGTTCAGCGGGGAGAAGGCGATGCAGCCCACGCGCGCCTCGCGCAGCAGATCGAGCAGCCCCTCCTCCGGCGTGCGCACGAACATCGAATACTTCGCCTGGTGAATCAGCAGCGGCGTGCCCAGCTTCCTCAGGATGCGGATCGCCTCCGCCGCCCGCTCCGCCGGATAGTTGGAGATGCCCACATACAGCGCTTTACCGCTGCGCACGATGGCGTCCAGCGCGCCCATCGTCTCCTCCAGGGGCGTCTCCGGATCGGGGCGGTGGTGGTAGAAGATGTCCACATAGTCCAAATGCATGCGCTTCAGGCTCGCGTCCAGCCCCGCGATCATGTGCTTGCGGCTGCCGAAGTTTCCGTAGGGACCCGCCCACATGTCGTAGCCCGCCTTGGTGGAGATCACCAGTTCATCCCGATGCGGCCGCCAGTCCCGGTCCATGTGCACGCCGAAGTTCCGCTCCGCCTCGCCGTAGGGCGGCCCATAGTTGTCCGCCAGGTCGAAGTGGGTGATGCCGTTGTCAAAGGCCGTGCGCAGAATCGCCTGCTGGGTTCCAAAGGGCGTGATGTTGCCAAAGTTGTGCCACAGGCCCAGGGACAGTCGGGGCAGCTTCAGGCCGCTGTTTCCGCAGCGGCGGTATTCCATTGCGTCGTAGCGCTCCTTCGCGGGCTGATACATCTTCTCTCCTCCTCATTCGTGGGGCATCCAGCGGCAGTCGGTCAGGTTGATCGCCGAGAAGCGCGCCTCAAAGCTGGAATCCTCCGGGCTGCATGCGTAAATGCCCAGATTCACCGTCCCGTCTCCGGCGAACAGGTGGGCGATGCGCATCTGGCTGTAGTGCACGCCGTCCAGGCTGTTTTCGACGCAGAAGTCGCTCTCCCGGCGGCTGAGGCGGTAGTACATGTGCCGCGTCTGCGCGGGGATGTCCACTGTCGCCCAGTCCGAATAGCCGTTGTTCGTCACCACGCTGCCCAGGCGTTGAATCTCGTCATTTTCGCGCTCGATGGACGCCTTCAGCCAGTTGTCGCTGTCCTGATAGACGCACACGCCGCACTGGTCGAAGCGCTGCCTGCCGTCAAAATCGCAGCGCACCCAGAAGGAGAAGAACTTCTCCTCCACGGGAAGAAGCAACATGGGCGCGTTGTCGCTTCGAAAGCCGTAATAGGTGCGCTGCCAGAGGTCGGTGTGCGGCTGCGTTACGATGCGCACGCAGCGCTCCTCCAGCGCAAAGCGCTCCGGCTGGGATTTCCAGTATGCGTCCGGCCGCTCAAAGATCATTTTATTCCCTCCCGTCGCGGGCGCGCCGCGCACGCCCTTCGCACAAATACAAAAGCGGCGGGGAAGTCCGCCCCGCCGCAATTGGGAACCGTCAGATGGCGATGCCGGCCTTCTCCAGGATGGTCGGGATCTTCGCCTCTGCGCCGATGGTCATCAGATGGATGCCGTCGCAGAGCTTGCGCTCCTTGATCTCGCGGCAAAGATTCGCCGCCATCTCGATGCCCGCCTGGGCGGGAAGGCCCTTCACGCCCTTCTCCTTGCCCTCGGCCGCCGCCGCCGCCAGCCGGTCAATCTGGTCCTGCGGCACCGCGATGCCCGGCACGTTCTCATTCATGTACTTTGCCATGCCTGCCGCCTTCAGCGGAATGATGCCGGCCATGACGTGCACCTTGATGTTCGCCTTTGCAACCTCGTTCATGAAGGTTTCCAGCGCCTCGATGGTGAAGATGCCCTGGGTCTGGACATACTTCGCGCCCGCGTCCACCTTCTTCTTCAGCTTGTTGATCTGCAGGAACAGCGGCTCGTACACGGGAGTCACCGCCGCGCCCTTGTAGAAGTGGGGCGTGGAGATCAGATCGTTTCCGCCGCAGTCCTTGCCGGTGGCTTCCATCCTGGAGAGCATCTTCAGGATGCCCACGGAATCCAGATCGAACACGGGCTTGGAGGCCTTGCAGTCGCCCACGGTGGTGTGGTCGCCGGTCAGGGCCAGCATGGTGTCGATGCCGAACGCCGCCGCAGAGAGCATGTCGCCCATGATCGCCATGCGGGAGCGGTCGCGGCCGGTCATCTGAATGATGGGCTCCAGGCCGTGCTGCTTCAGCGCGATGCAGAAGCCCAGGGAGGAGGCCTTCAGGGATGCGGACTGCATGTCCGTCACGTTCACGCCGTGCACAATGCCCTTCAGGCACTCAGCGGTCTTCATTTCCTCGGTAAAATCGTAGCCCTTCGGCGGAGCCATTTCAGCGGTGATTCCAAATACGCCATTTTCCAGGGCCTGCTCCAGTACGCTCATTGCTTCGCCCTCCTTCTTACTTCACTTCGACGCTGCGCGGCCAGCTCTTGCCATCATAATCCTTGTCCTCGATGTCCACAGTCAGCTTGTCCAGCTGGCCCATGGCATTGAGCTTGTTGTAGATCATGATCCATGCGCAGTCGTTCTCGGGGTTCACTTCGCACTTTCCGTTCTTCGCGCCGCCGCAGGGGCCGTTGACCAGGGACTTGGCGCACTTGGTGACGGGGCAGATCGCGCCGGTCTGGCCAAGCACGCAGTCGCCGCACATGCGGCACATCTCGTTGAAATGGCCGACGCGCTCAACCTGGCCGATGAACATGGTGTTGCTGCCGGGATAGACCGGAATGTTCTTCACATTCTGTGCGACGGTCTGCACGCCGGAACCGCAGGCCAGGGACAGAATCGCCTCGGGCTGGCCCTTCAGCAGCTCCTTGGCCGCCTTGCGGACGTGGAAATTCAGACAGCTCTCCGTGGGCATCGCGGTCGCGGTGACCTCATAGCCCTTGGACTCCAGCAGCTGCTTCCACTCGGCAACCTCGTCGTCGCCGCCAACCTTGCAGGCCAGCGCACACTCGTGGCAGCCGACAATCGCGACCTTCTTCACGCCTTCGAGCATGGCCAGCACTTCTTCAACGGGCTTTCTCTTCGATACAATCACGCTGGTTAACCTCCTTACGCTTCTATGGGGGATTTGCTCCGCTCCCGCCTCCTGGATGGCGAGCGCCAAATCCCGCGTATGATAATATTATACAACAAATACAAGTGCAAGCAAACAGTTTTAAATGAAATTTACACATCCTCAATAAAACTACACACAACTGCCCGACATCAGCCAATCTCGCGGAGCGGAACCTGCCGGCAAAGCCGCCAGAAGAGCAGCGCGGCGCCCACGCAGAGCGCAAAGACCAGGGTGCAGATCGCCTCCGCAAGGCCGGGAAGCAGCCAGAGCGCCGCGCCGGGAATCAGCACGCTTCCGAAGCCCGCCAGCATCGAATACAGCACCGCGCGGCTCTGCTTCACGGGCTGGCGGTCGCTCTCCCAGTTCAGCATGGGGGCCCTGATGTTGATCCACAGCCCAAGCACGCCGCCATAGAGGATGTAGCCCAGGGGCAGCAGCACCATCGCCGCCGCCTCCAGGCCCCGGGGACGCAGCGCGGCCAGCAGCATGCCCTCGCACAGCAGCCAGCAGGGCAGCGTCAGCGCGAGGTTAACCCCGAGCTTTGCGCCGTAGACCTTCTCCTGTGGAACCGGCAGGCTGCGAACCAGCCAGAACTGCCGTCCCTCCATGGAGATGGAGCAGCAGGTACTGGGAGAAATCAGGAACATCATCGCCAGCACCAGCGGCACAAAGCGGCGCACCTGTTCCATGGAGAGCAGCATCTCCGCCGCCAGGTTCCGCGCCCCGAGGATCCACACGGCGGCGCTGAGCACCAGCGCCATCAGCGCGCCCGTCAGCGTGTTCATCACATAGGTGGGCGAGGCAAAGTAGCGCCTCATCTCCCGGCTGAAGAGGGCCGCACCCGGGCTGCGCCGCCTCTGGGCCGCCATATGAAAGTCCCCCCGGGCGGCGCGGGCGTTCAGCAGGCTGCATACGGAGCTGAAATTCCGCCCGATCAACCACGCGGCCAGCGCAAAGAACGCCGCGGAAGCCGCGACCAGCAGCGCGTAAAGGCCGGGATTTCCAGCGTTGACGCTTCGGGCAAACCAGGCCGCCGGAGGATAGATCGCCGCGAGGCGGTCGAAGAGTCCGCTGAGCAGTCCGGCAAAGCGCAGCACATCCATCTCGCTGCCCTTCAGCAGGAAGCTGCCGCCCATCAGCGCCAGCAGCAGCGCCATGGAGAGCACGATCACCGCCAGGTTCTTGTGGCGCATCCGCGCGGAGAGGGCGTAAACCGCCGCTCCCAGCAGCATCGCAACCGTCATCGGAATCAGCGGCAGCACCAGCGCCCCCAGCAGCATCATCGGGTAGTAGGAGGCCGATGGATGCAGCATCGCGCCGCACACGACGGTTCCCGGCAGCAGCGCGCCCAGCGCCAGCGCCGCATCGAAGATGTACATCGTCAGAAAGCGGCTCACGACGATCGCCGTGGGGCGCAGCGGCATGGAGCTGAGCCGCTCGTAGCTGCTCAGATCGAACAGCACGCCGCCCGCACGCAGCGTCGTAAACACCAGTATGACCAGCGAGACCACCAGCGCCAGCAGCAGCGGCGCAAATTTCCCGAGTCCGATGCGCGCAAGGCCGTAGCAGGCCAGGCCCACATAGGCGCAGAACATCAGCGCCAGCAGCACAAACAGCGCGGCCATGGCCGCCAGTCCCCGCCGCCTGCGGCGGTCGGGCGCGTGCCGCGCCTCATTCAGGCCAAAGAGGTTGATGAGCTGAAGCTTCGTCAGCAGTTCAATCTGCCGGAGCATGCTCCACCACCTCCATAAACAGCGCCTCGAGGGATTCGTCCCTCGTGAGCGCAGCGGTCTCTCCGGCGGTCACCAGCGCGCCATCCTTGATGATGGCCACCTTGTTGCACAGCTTCTCCGCCACATCCAGCACATGGGTGGAGAAGAAGACCGCGCCGCCGCGGTCGCAGAGCTCCCGCATGACCTTTTTGAGCATCAGCGCCGCCTTGGGATCGAGGCCGACGAAGGGCTCGTCCAGCACCAGCAGCTTCGGGCTGTGGGAAAGCGCTGCAATCAGCGCCAGCTTCTGCTTCATGCCGTGGGAGTAGCCGGAGATCAGGTCGCCCAGCGCCCCGCTCAGCTCAAAGAGATCGCCGTAGCGCCGAAAGGCCTCCGTGCGCGCGCCGCCGTCCACCGCATAGACGTCCGCGACGAAGTTCAGATACTGTATGCCGGTGAGATACTCGTAGAGATCGGGATTGTCCGGCACATAGGCCATCCGCCGCTTGCTCTCCAGCGGCTCCCGACGCACACAGCAGCCGTCCACGCGAATCTCCCCCGCATCGAAGTCGAGGATTCCCGAAACGCACTTCAGCGTCGTGGTCTTTCCCGCGCCGTTGTGCCCGATGAAGCCATAGATGTCCCCCGGCGCGACGTGCAGGCTCAGATCGTTCACGGCCCGCTTTCCGCCGCGATAGGTTTTGCTCAGATGCTCAATTCTCAGCATTTTCCTTCCTCCTCCCCGTCCTCCGGGGCAATGATCCAAAATATGTTGCGCGGCCTGCGCCCCTCGCCGGGGCCGTTCTGAATGTAATCGTTGTACACCGCGCCGATGCGCCCCAGCAGCTCCCTGAGCTCCTCGTCCGTCAGCATCAGCACCGACGAGGAGAGACCCAGCCCATCCCGCGCCGGATCCGCATCCGGCCGCGCGAAATAGCGGGCAAAGGACAGCTGGAGCCGCGCAATCATGCCCTGCATCAGCCGGGCGATGTCCTCTGGCCCGGGGTCGCCCATGGGTTTTTCCACCAGCGCGTAGGTGCGCTCCACCGCGCCGCGCACCGCCCGCTCTTCCGCCACCTGTATGCAGCCCGCCTCCAGCAGCAGATTCACATGCCGGTACAGGCTCGCCCGGGGCACGTCGCTCAGCACGCGCCCGATTTCCGCGACCGTGCCACGGCCGTTGATCAACAGATACTGCACAATTCTCTGCCGCACGGGGTTGAGGACGATCTCTGCAAACTCCCTGTCCATGTTTCCCTCCACAATCATTCTCGTTTATGATAATATTCTCATTTTTGAGACTTGTCAAGTGCCTTCGTCAGATTTTTCAAAGGAAGCGAGCGCAGGCGCGCAGGGCACCGCGTCACCGAACGCAGCTTCGCTCCCTGACGCGCACCTCCCGGCCCGAACGCCGTCCGTCACAGCCGTACGGATGCAAAAAGGCCGCGGCACCTGTCGTGTCGCAGCCTCTGTCCGGTTGGAATCGGGCGGACGCCCTTCGCCGCCCGTCCGGAGACATTCACAATTCAGCCCGCGCGGCGCTCCGGAAGCTCGCTGACGGCGGCGGCCCCCAGCACCAGCACCGCGCCCAGCGCGGAGAGCGCATCCATGGGCTCGTGGAGCAAAAGCGCCGAGAGCAGCACGGCGACCACCGGGTCAATGTAGCTCAGTATGGCCGCCGTCTGGGCGCGCAGCTGCCGAAGCGCGCCGAAATACAGCGCGTACGCTACGCCGGTGTGCAGCACACCCACGAGCAGGAGCAGCCCCGCGGTGGAGGGTGCAAGGCGCAGTGTAGACAAATCCACCGTGCACAGCACATAGGGCAGCAGCACCACGGCGGACGCGCCCAGCTGCACGATGGTGCGGTCGTTGGACGGAACGTCCCCCAGGCGCTTGTTCAGCAGCACAACGCAGGCATAGAACACCGCCGCGCCCAGGCCCAGCGCGATTCCCCGCAGCCCGGCAAAGCCGGAGCGCAGCACGCCGGAGACACACACCATGCCCAGCAGCGCCGCCGCCACGCAGGCGCACTTCCGGGCAGTGAGCTGCTCTCCCAGCGCAAGCGGCGCGCTGAGCAGGATGAACATGGGCGCAAAGTAATAGCACAGCGTGGCCGTCGCGACGCTGGTATAGTTGTAGGCCTCAAACAGCAGGATCCAGTTGATTCCCAGCGCCGCGCCCGAGAGGCACAGCGTGGGCAGCTTGCGCCGGATGGCCTGCCGGTTCAGCCGCCCGCCACGCGCGCGCAGCAGCGCCAGCAGAAAGAGCATGCCCGTAACGCCCCGGGACAGCGCCACCAGCGACGAGGGTAGCGGAATGAAGCGCCGGAACACGCCGATGGTGCCGAAGATGAACATGGAGAGCACGAGCTTGAGCGTCGGATTCATGGTTGAACTTCTCCTTCGAGAATATGATCTTCTTCCAGAAAGTGGAGGAAGCAGGCGACGGCCAGCAGGTCGGCGCTGCCGCCGGGGCTGACGCCCTCCACGACGAGACGGGCATCCAGCGCGCGCAGCTCCGCTTCGCCGCATCCCCGCGCCAGCAGCGCCCCGGCCTGCGCCTGCACCCGCCGCAGGCACTCCATGCCCCCGCGGCGCAAAATGTTGCTGTCGTCTACGCGGGCCATGAGCGCCAGCAGCGCCCGCAGGCACGCGTCGTTCAGATTCATCCCCTTCGCGAGCGCCTCCCGCAGGGCGGGCAGCGCGCATCCCCGCACGCTGGGGAAGCCCGAAGCCGCCTCTCCCCGAACGCCCGTCAGGCCAAATTCCAGGTACTGGCACTCGCCCCCGGTGCGCGCCTGCTCCGGCGTGAGGCGCTCCAGCTCCCGCAGTGCCGCGCCCGCAATCCGGGCGGCCCTCCCGGTGAGCTCCTCCACGTCCGCGCACGGTGTTCCCGCCGCCCAGCAGAGCAGGCCCAGGGAAAAGATCGCTCCCCGATGGGTATTCGCGCCGCCGGTGGCCCGGAGCATGTCCTCCTCCGCCCGGCGGCCCAGGAAGCGCAGCCGCTCCAGCACATCCTCCGGCGCATCTTCATCGCCCGCCGCTTCGCCGCCCAGGCGCACGCAAGCCTCAAAGTAGACCCGCAGCGCGGCAGCGCTGCCCGCAAAGCTGAAGATGTCCATGTCCCGATGGGCCCCGCTGTTCTCCCTATCCACCAGCGCGGGCTTGGGCGCGACCAGCGCTTCGGTCAGCAGCGCCCGCTGGGCGCGCTCCGCCACGGCCGCGGCGCGTTCGCCCGCGCGCCACTCGGTCAGAATCTGCCGGGCACGGTGGTAGAGCTCCTCCCCGCTGTGGGCCCGGGAACGGGCGCAGAACTGCGCCGGGCCGCCGCAGATCAGACAGCGCCGGGGCGCGCCGCGCTCCAGCTTTGCGCCGTCCGCGCCGATCACGTCCACATCCAGCAGCCGTCCCAGCGCGTCCGCTTCTTCGACGGCGCGCATCCAGACCTTCAGCTCCGCCGCCTCTGCACGCACCGCCCAGATTTGCTCACAGCCGGTAAAATCCAGCGTCCGCACTGCTTCGAGCACAGTCGCGCCGTGCCATGCAAGCTGCTTCTCCACCCGGCGCACGCCCTCAAAAAAGCCCTCCTGAATCAGCGCGTCCCGCTTGACCGCCCCGGCGATGTTCATCGTGAGCGAAATCAGCGGCGCGCCGTGTCGCGAAATCAGCGCCCGCTGGCGCTCCACGCGCGCGTCCCGAGCGCGCAGCACGTCTTCCACGCCCACAGTTCGGATTTCCATGGCGTCTCCCATCGTCCAGCTTCTCCTCTCTCCCTCATTCGCGCGCCTCAGAAGCGCAGCGCGCCGGGTCGGAGCTGACGCTCGTCCCGGATGCGGTTGATGCGCTCCTCGAGATAGATCATGGAGCCCTCGTCGATGGCGTAATGGAAGGGCAGGAGCTGCGCGCCCTCCCTCAGCCGGTCGGCAAAGGGGCAGGTCCAGCCCGCCGGGAGTATGATCCCATCCACGGAATCGAGGAAGGCTGCCGCATCCTCGCTGGAACCGGTGCAGAAGGCCGCCAGCGCGTCCCTCCGCACCCCCGGCAGGTAGCCGCGCACCAGCTCCACGAAGGGCGCGTCCTCGCAGGCCACGCCCAACCGCCCCGGAAAGCGGGCGATGTCGCAGAGGCACTCCGGCGTCGGGCCGAAAGCCAGCTTGATGAGCTTCGTCCGGTCGGGAAGTATGGGCAGGAGCTGGGAAGCATCCTGGGAAGAAGCGAGAATCACGTCGGATTCCTCGTCGATGCTGTACGGGTACTCCCGCATCTGGCGCAGGCCGCATACGATGACGCGCACGTTGCCAATGCGGCCGAGCTGGCGCTCCAGATTCGCCGCGAGTTCAGTATACTGGGTCACCAGCGCGATGCGCATGCCGGACCAGCGCAGCCCCCACTCCCGCATCTTCAGCCCCAGAAAGATCTGGATCTCTGCCGGGGAGAAACTGAGGTCGGTGAGCTGGCGGAACATGCGGTCGATGGCCGTCATGGCCTGCACCTTCCGGCTGTCGCCGTCCTCCCGGACGTATTTGACAAAGGTGCCCCGGCGGCGGGTCATTTCAATGTCGCCCATCTCCCGCAGGCAGTCGTATACGCGCTTGACCGTGCCGCAGGAGAGGTTCATCTGCGCGGCCATCTCCCGCACGGTGGGCAGCTGGGAGCCGGTCTTGAGCGCGCCGCTGCGGATTGCCGCGTTGATCTGATCCACCAGCTGGCGGTAGACCGGAATTTCGCTGTCGGGATTGATGGTGTAACGAAACATGCGCCCCTCCCCCTCGATCAAAGAAATGCGGCGGAGGAAGGCCCTTCCTCCGCCCAAAATGCGCTTTGCCTCTACTTCAGGCTGTCCAGATAGGCCTGGCGTCCGCTCTCGTAGAGATTGTTGCCCTCGCTGTCGATGATGACCACCACGGGGAAGTCCTCAACCTCCAGCCGGCGGATGGCCTCGGCTCCCAGATCCTCATAGGCGACGAGCTCCGCCTTCTTGATGCACTTGCTCAGCAACGCGCCGCAGCCGCCGATCGCGCCGAAGTACACCGCGCCGTGCTCCTTCATGGCGGCAACCACCTCCGCGCTGCGCTTGCCCTTGCCGATCATGCCGGTCTGGCCCAGGGCAATGAGCGTGGGCGAATAGGCGTCCATGCGGTAGGAGGTGGTGGGGCCGGCGGAGCCGATGGCCTGTCCGGGCTTTGCCGGAGTGGGCCCCACGAAGTAGATGATGGCGTTTTCGATGTCCATGGGCAGGGGCTTGCCCGCGTCCGCCAGCTCGCAGAGCCGCTTGTGGGCGGCATCCCGGGCGGTGTAGATGGTTCCGGTCAGCAGGCAGCTCTCCCCGGCGCGCAGGGCACGCGCGTCCTCCCGGGTGAGGGGCGTATGAATCTTTCGGGTCATTCAAATCACCTCCGTCTTGTGGCGGGTCACATGGCAGTTGATGTTCACGGCCACGGGCAGCGCCGCGATGTGGGTGGGGCACTTTACGATGTTCACCGCCAGCGCGGTCGTGCGTCCGCCCAGTCCCTGGGGGCCGACGCCCAGCGCGTTGATCTTCTCCAGAAGCTCCTCCTCCAGCGCGGCGTAGAAGGGATCGGCGTTGCGCTCGTCCAGCGGGCGCACCAGCGCCTGCTTGGCCATCAGCGCCGCCTTGTCGAAGGTGCCGCCGATGCCCACGCCCACGACGATGGGCGGGCAGGGATTCGGACCGGCCTCCTCCACCACGCGCAGCACGAAGTCCTTCACGCCCTGGAGGCCGTCGGAGGGCTTGAGCATCCTGATCTGGCTCATGTTCTCGCTGCCCGCGCCCTTGGGGGCCACGGTGATCTTGAGTCCGTCCCCGGGCACGAGGTTGTAGTAGATCATGGCGGGGGTGTTGTCGCCGGTGTTGACGCGATCCAGCGGGTCGCGCACCACGGATTTTCTCAGATAGCCGTCGATGTAGCCCTGGCGGACGCCCTCGTGAATGGCCTCCTCCAGATCGCCCTCCACGTGAACTTCCTGGCCCAACTCGATGAACACGCAGGCGAGGCCCGTGTCCTGGCAGATGGGCACGTCGTTTCGGTCGGCAATTTCGTAGTTCTCGATGATCTGATCGAGGATGCCCTGGGCCACGGGGAAAGTCTCGCAGGCGCGGCAGGCCGTGATGCGCTCCTTCATGTCTCCGGGCAGATGGCAGTTGGCCTCGATGCACAGGCGGCGGACGACCTCCGTCACCTTCCGGGCTTCAATGTTTCTCATATCCTTCCTCCTCACTTGGACGCGACGCAGCGGATGGTGTCGATCTGCGTTCCGTCCCGATAGATGACCTTTGCGACCGGCCGCCCGCCCTCCGGCAGCTTCTCCGGCCGGCCGGTGATGCGCTCGGCGATCTCCTTGAGCTCGTGGATGTCCACCACGGGCAGCCCCGCGTCCTTCAGGCGCTGCCTGAGCTCCGCGTTCTTCGGGTTGACCGCGATGCCCCGCTGGGTGACCAGCACGTCCACGTCCCGCCCGGGCGTGGAGATGCAGGAGACGCGGTCGGTGACGATGGGCAGGCGCGCGCGGAACAGCGGCGCGATGATCATGGAGAGCTTCGCGCCCGCCGCGGTGTCGCTGTGTCCGCCGGAGCCGCCCATGATGGAACCGTTGGAATCGGTGTGGACGTTGACGTTGAAATCCGTGTCCACCTCGGTCGCGCCCAGGATGACCACGTCCAGCCGGTCCACCACCGCGCTTGCAGCGGATGGACTTGCGTACTGCATGGCGGAGATCTCCTGATGGGCCGGATTGCTGCGGATGGACTCCACGGCCTTCAGATCGAAGCACTGCACGTCCATCAGCGAACGGAAGCAGCCCGCATTGAGCATGTCCACCAGATAGCCAGTGATGCCGCCGGAGGCGAAGGATCCCTGAATCTTCTCCTTCAACATCACATCCATCAGAAACTTTGCCGCAGCCAGCGAAGCGCCGCCCGCGCCGGTCTGGAAGGAAAAGCCGTCCTTCAGCAGACCAGAATTTTGAATCACCTGCACGGCGCGCTCGGCCATCACGAGGCCCACCGGGTCGCGGGTGATCTTCGTGGTGCCGGAGACGATGCCGCCGGGATTGCCGATGGCCGGAACCTGCACCACATAGTCCACATAGATCTCGGGAATCGACCAGTCCTGCATGGGATAGTCCACCAGGTTGTCGGTGATGACGACCACCTTTTTGGCGTACATCGCGTCCGGGAATGCATAGCCCAGACTTCCGCAGGCGGAGGGGCCGTACTTGCCGGAGCAGTTTCCCGCGCAGTCCGCGGTGGGCGCAGCCACGAAGGCCACGTCGATGGGCGTCACACCCAGGGCGATGTCCCGGGGCCGGCCGCCGTGGGTGCGAAACTCCACGGGCGCCTCCATGAGCCCCTCGGAGATGCGCCGCCCCAGTCCGGCGGACATGTAATTCGTGCATATCCGGGAAACCACATGGTTGCGGATGTGCTCCTCCAGCGCGGGAGCGTGAATGTCGAAGATGGAGCTGGCGTTCAGCGTCAGATCCCGTATGCCCATTTCCGCAATCTGCTCCAGCACCATGTTGAGGGTGTAGTCGCCGTTTCTCAGGTGATGGTGAAAGGAGACGGACATGCCGCTCCTGAGCCCCGCGAGCCGGATGGCCTCGCGCATGCTTCCGACCAGCTTACTCTGCATCCCGATCGCTCCTTCCCATTCCCAGCGCCTCGGCCATGGCGATGGTCTGCTGCGCGCGCGCCACGATGGGCGCGTCGATCATCTTGCCCCGCAGGGCCACCGCACCCTTGCCCTGGCGCTCGCCCTCGCGTATGGCCTCCATGACCTCGTAGGCGTAGTCGATCTCCTGCAACGTTGGGCTGAAGACCTCGTTGATGGCCTTCACATGCCGGGGCGAAATGGCGGATTTGCCCGTAAAGCCCAGGCTCTTTGCGCATCTCGCGTCGTCGTAGATGCCCTCGTCGTCGTTGACGTCGGTAAAGGGCGTGTCATAGACCTCCACGCCCGCGGCCCGGGCCGCGCACACCATCCGGCTCCTCGCATAGAAGATCTCCCGGCCCTCCTTGGTGCGCTTGCAGCGCAGGTCTGCGGTCAGATCCTCGCCGCCCAGGAAGATGGCCTCCACGCGGGGCGAGGCCGAGGCGATCTCAAAGGCGTTCTCCACGCCCAGCGCGGTCTCGATCAGCGGGATGAGGCGAACGCTGTTTCGCTCCATGCCCAGCTTCTCCTCCAGCGCGGCGATGTAAGCGTCCACCCGGCGCACATCCTCCGCGCAGCTGGTCTTGGGCGGCATGATGAGGCTGGGGCGCACGGGAATTATTTCGTCCAGATCCCTCTGCCAGAAGGGCGTGTCCGTGGAATTGATGCGCACGATGACCTCACATCCGCCAAAGCCCATGCGGCCGATGGCGTTGCGCACGAGAATGCGCGCCGCATCCTTCTCCGTGGGGGCAACCGCGTCCTCCAGGTCGAGAATCACCGCGTCCGCGCCCAGGATCTCCGCGTTTACGATGATGTTGGGCGTATTGCCCGGCAAAAACAACATGGAACGGCGCACGCTCATTCCCCCTTTGCCCGCGCGACGGCGGTCTCCACCCGCGCGCGTATCACGCAGTCCAGCGCGCCGCGATCCACGAGCTTCACCCGCGCGCTCCCAACGCCCTGTTCATTGAGTACTTCCGCAACCACGCGGCGAATCTGCGCGCCGAACTGACCCTCGACCACGGAATCGAGCTCGATCTCAATTTCGCCCGCGCCGGGTTCCAGCTCCACATAGGCGTCGCTGGATTCCAGCGTGCCCGCAGTCGCCCGCCTGACGATCTCTGCCATGGTGCATCGTCTCCTTCTTTCCCACATGCGATATGAATTGATATAGATCATTCCTGTACTATTATATAATAGAATTCTCTTTTTGACAACTATGTTTCATTTACACCGCCTTCATTTTCTGCTATACTTTGCCTAGAATCAGGGGGTGTGCGGATGTATCTGGAGACGGGTCGGCCCATGCGAGGCGCCGCGCGGACGAGGCTCCGGGCCTTTCTTCAGTCCTGCGGCCTGGACTATGACGAGGGCGTGTCCTTCTCCGCCGCGCTGGTGGAAGATGGAAGCATCATCGCCACCGCATCTCTGGATGGGCAGACGGTCAAGTGCGTGGCGGTCGATCCCGAGCGCCGGGGCGAGGATCTCTGTGCACGGCTGCTGACCGAGCTGCGCCGGGAGGCCTTCGACCGGGGCGTTACGCATCTGATGCTCTTCACCAAGCCGGAGAACGACGCCCTGTTCCGCCAGATGGGCTTTCACCGGGTCGCACAGTCCGGGGATTGCCTGCTGATGGAGGACCGCCCGAACGGCCTCGAACGCTATCTGGCGTCGCTTCCCGGGCCCGATGCCTGTGTGGGCGGCGCGGGCGGCATCGTGGCCAACTGCAGCCCCTTCACCCTCGGACACCGCCATCTCATCGAAACCGCTGCGGCGCGCTGCGACGCGCTGCACCTGTTCATCCTGTCCGAAAACCACGGGCCCTTTCCCCCGGAGGAACGGCTTCGGCTGGCGCGGGAGGCCTGCGCAGATCTCAAGAACGTGTATGTCCATCCCTCGGGGCCCTACATGGTCTCCTCCGCCACCTTCCCGGAATACTTCATCCGGGACAAGGCGCGGGTGGAGGGGATCCGCTGCGACCTGGACGTGCGCCTCTTTGGCGAGAGAATTGCGCCTGCGCTGAACATCCAATGGCGCTTCGTGGGCACGGAGCCCCTGTGCCCCGTGACCAATGCCTACAACGCCCGCCTGAAGGCCCAACTGCCCACTTGGGGCGTTCAAGTGGTTGAGATATCCCGCCTGGAGCTGGACGGCGCGCCGGTGAGTGCGTCCCGGGTGCGCGCCCTTCTGGACGCGGGCAGGCTCGCAGAAATCAAACCATTGGTGCCCGAATGTACCTATCAATATTTAAGCAGCCTGAAAAGCTGAGGAGGTCTCCCCGTGCCCTACATCCACCGCATGCAAAAGAGCCTGATTCAGGCGTCCTTCTTCGCCCCCCGCGGGCGCACCCGCATCTACGACCTGGGCATGCAGATCGCCCAGCTCTATCTCAGCCCCTATGACAAGCTGATCGGCTTCATCGGCGACGCGGGATCGGGCAAGAGCGCGCTTGTGCGCGGCATGTTTCCCGGTCTGGAGCTGACCAACGACGACGACGGCGTGAACGTGCGCCCGCTGCCGATTCTGGACGTGGGCGAATGTCGGGGCTTCTACACGCCCCACACCTATCACCTGGACATCCGCTTTGAAACCGGCTTCACCCAGCCCCACATTCTCGCCGAGGCCATCATGGAGGCCATCGGCCTGGGCAAGCGGGTCATCGTGGAACACTTCGACCTGATCTATCCCCTGCTTCCCCGCAACTGCGACCTGATGATCGGCGTGGGCGAGCAGATCGTCATCAGCCGTCCGACGATGTTCGGACCGGAGCCGGACGAGTTCGTAAACATCGTCCACAAGTCCCTGCCCTACCGTCTGATGGCTCACACGGCGGAGGATCTGTGCGAGATGCACATGGAGCCGGATCTGGTGACCATCTGCAAGCACGACGACATTCACCACGGCTTCATTCTGGCCTTCCAGGACCGGCCGCCGCAGATCGACCTGTTCGAGCTGGAGCGCCGGGTGAACGAGGATATCTCGCGGGATCTGCCCGTACATTACCACGACGAGAGCCACATCGCGGTGGGCGACCGGCTGCACGAGTGCAGCGGTCCCCGCACCCATGTGACCTCCACCGGCAAGATCGTCGGCTTCCGACTCAACCACGAAATCGTCTACGACAACCAGCAGAACCGCTATCTGCTCATCGGCTTCGTGGGAGAGCACTCGCAGGAGAGTCTGACAAACCTTCAGAACCGCACGCGGTTCTGAAGCCTGGTATTGTGCTCAGCAGCCCTCGGGCTGCCCGTATGGATAACAGTCAACAACGCAAAGGAGTCTCGAACAATGAAGAAGAAGGTTCTGGTTATCGGCGTAATCGGAGCGGATGTGCACGCGGTCGGCAACAAGATACTCTACCACGCCTTCACGGAGGCCGGGTTCGACGTGGTGAACCTGGGCGTGATGGTGTCGCAGGAGGAGTACATCGCCGCGGCCATCGAATCCGCCGCGGACGCAATCGTCATCTCCTCCCTGTACGGACAGGGCGAACTGGACTGCCGCGGCATGCGTGAAAAGTGCGACGAGGCGGGCCTGAAGGGCATTCCGCTGCTGGTGGGCGGCAACATCGTCATCGGCAAGCAGAAGTTTGAGGACGTGGAGAAGCGCTTCAAGGAGATGGGCTTCGACCGCGCCTTTCCCCCGAACACGGCCCCGGAGACCACCATTCAGGCGCTGCGGGAGCTGCTTCACATGGAGGATGAGACGGCATGAAGCCCATCCTGCTGATCGACTTCGGCAGCACCTACACCAAGGTGACGGCCGTGGATGTGGACGGCGAGCGCCTGCTGGGCACGGCGCAGGCCTACACCACGGTGCAGACCGACGTTGGCGAGGGGCTGGAGAACGCCCTTCGCAATCTGGAGAAGCAGACCGGGCCGCTTGAATTTGCGGCGCGCTACGCCTGCTCCTCGGCAGCCGGCGGCCTGCGCATGATCGCCAGCGGCCTCGTGCCGGAGCTCACCGCCGAGGCGGCCCGGCAGGCCAGCCTGGGCGCGGGTGCAAAGGTGCTGAAGGTGTACTCCTTCCAGCTGACCGAGGACGACGTGGAGGAGATCCTCCGGGAGAACCCGGACATCTTCCTGCTGGTGGGCGGCACGGACGGCGGCAACAGCGAATGTATCCTGCACAACGCGCGCATGCTGGCCGGGGCGAACGTCCCCTTCCCGGTGGTGATCGCGGGCAACCGCTCCGCCGCCCGGGAGTGCGCGCGCATCCTCGAGGGGCGCGAGGTGCACATCTGTGAAAACGTCATGCCCCGCTTCGGCGTCCTGAACACCGAGCCCACCCGAAGGAAGATCCGCGAAATCTTCCTCACCAAGATCATTCAGGCCAAGGGCCTCTCCCGGGCGGCCTCGCTGATCTCCGGCATACTGATGCCCACGCCCTCGGCCGTGATGAAGGCCATGGAGCTGCTGGCGCAGGGCTGCGAGGGCGAGAGCGGCATCGGCGACCTGATCGCCGTGGATGTGGGCGGCGCGACCACGGACGTCTACTCCATGGCCGACGGCATGCCCGGCGCGGCGGATACCGTGTACAAGGGGCTGCCGGAACCCTACGCCAAGCGCACCGTGGAGGGCGACATCGGCATGCGCTACTCCATCCGGGGTATCGTGGAGGCCGCGGGCCTGAAGCGGGTCTGCGAGCTGGCCCAGCTCTCTCCCGATCGCGCGGAGGCGCTGATCGACCTGCTGGCCGAGCACACGGACCGCGTGCCCGAGCCCGGCAGCGAGCTGGAGCAGCTGGATTACGCGCTGGCCTGTCTCGCCATCGAAACGGCGGTGGCGCGCCATGCGGGCAGCATGGAGGAGACCTACACGCTGATGGGCCTGACCTATGTGCAGAGCGGCAAGGATCTGCGCAAGGTGCGCCAGGTGGTCGCCACCGGCGGCTGCCTGATTCACACCGCGCGCACGGCGGAAATCACCCGCCACGCGCTCTACTCCCCGGCCGCGCCCATGTCCCTGCGGCCCGTGAAGGCCGAAATCCGCGTCGACCGGAGATACATACTCGCGGCCATGGGGCTGCTTTCCGAAACCTATCCGCAGACTGCGCTGCGCATCATGAAAAAGGAGCTTGAAAACGATGGATATTCAGAATAAGAGAATCCCCGACGGGGAATTTGAAGCCCTCCGAAGCGAAGTGCTCACCCAATGGCCCACGGGCATGGACGTCAACCTCGAGGAGGCCGTGGCCTACCACAAGGCCATGCCTGAGAGCCGCATCTTCTCCAAAAAGCTCGCCCAGGCCAAGGTGGAGCATCGCACGCTGGTGCAGCCCCGCGCGGGCGTCCCGGTGATTGAGCGCCACATCGAGCTTCTGCAGCATCTGGAAAAGCAGGGCGAGGCCGACCTCCTGCCCACGACCATCGACAGCTACACCCGTCAGAACCGCTACAAGGAGGCGGAGAACGGCATCAGCGAATCCATTCGCCTGGATCGCGCGATGCTCAACGGCTTCCCGGCGGTCAACCACGGCGTGGCCGGATGCCGCAGGGTCATCGAGAGCGTGAACGTGCCGGTGCAGGTTCGCCACGGCACGCCGGACGCGCGCCTGCTGGCCGAAATCAGCTTCGCCGGCGGCTTCACCAGCTACGAGGGCGGCGGCGTCTCCTACAACCTGCCCTACTGCAAGAACGTGCCCATGGAGCGCACGATCCGCGACTGGCAGTATGTGGACCGCCTGACCGGCCTGTACGAGGAGATGGGCGTGTCCATCAACCGCGAGCCCTACGGCCCACTGACCGGCACGCTGGTTCCCCCCTGCATCTCCCACGCCGCGGCCGTCATCGAGGCGCTGTTGGCCGCCGAGCAGGGCGTGAAGAACATCACTGTGGGCTACGGCCAGTGCGGCAACCTGGTGCAGGACATCGCCGCCATTCACACGCTGGAGGAGCTCACCGACGAATACCTGCACAAGTTCGGCTACGACGGCGTGACCGTGACTACCGTGCTGCACCAGTGGATGGGCGGCTTCCCGGCGGACGAAGCCAAGGCCTTCGGCGTGATTTCCATGGGCAGCCTGATCGCCGCCCTCTCCAAGGCCACCAAGGTCATCGTCAAGACCCCCCACGAGGCCGTGGGCATTCCCACCATGGAAGCCAACGCCCAGGGCCTGCGCTGCACCAAGCAGGTGGTCAACATGCTCAAGGATCAGGATTTCCGCGGCAAGGAGCTGGAGGATGAAAAGGAGATCATCCGCCAGGAGACCCGCGCGATTCTGGAAAAGTGCTTCGAGCTGGGCAACGGCGACATCGCCGTTGGCGTGTGCCGCGGCGTGGAATCCGGCGCGCTGGACGTACCCTTCGCCCCCTGCCGGGCCAATGCCGGCCTGATGCTCCCCGCCCGCGACAACGAGGGCGCGGTGCGCATCCTGAACTTCGGCAACCTGCCCTTCAGCCAGGATCTGAAGGACTTCCATATCGCCAAGATCGAGGAGCGCGCGAAGGCCGAGCACCGCAAAGCCTCCTTCCAGATGGTCATTGACGATGTGTACGCCATCGGCAAGGGCTACCTCGTCGGCCGCCCCCGCTAAACTCTGTCATCAATAATACGCTCTACATACAATTGGAGGAATCGGATTATGAAAATTGTGGACGTCATCTGCTCCAAGGGCCGCACCGGCTTCTACTTCGACGATCAGCGCGCCATCAAGAAGGGCGCGGGCCACGACGGCGTATTCTATGTGGGTCAGCCCGTGACCGAGGGCTTCTCCCGGGTGCGCCAGGCCGGCGAATCCATCTCCGTCATGCTCCTTCTGGAGGACGGCCAGATCGCCTACGGCGACTGCGCGGCGGTGCAGTACAGCGGCGCGGGCGGGCGCGACCCCCTCTTCCTCGCCCGGGACTTCATCCCGCTGATCGACAAGTACATCAAGCCGCAGCTGGTGGGCCGCGAGGCGGACAACTTCCGCAAGCTCAGCGCCGACATGGAGGCCATTCAGATTGACGGCAAACGCCTGCACACCGCCATTCGCTACGGCGTCTCCCAGGCCCTGCTGGACGCGGTGGCCAAGGCGACCGGGCGGCTGATGTGCGAGGTCGTGGCCGAAGAATACGGCTGCACCGTGTCCGACAAGCCCGTTCCGGTGTTCACCCAGTCCGGCGACGACCGCTACGACAACTCCGACAAGATGATCATCAAGGGCGCGCAGGTGCTGCCCCACGCGCTGATCAACAACGTGCACGACAAGCTGGGCGAGCGCGGCGAGAAGCTGGCTGCCTATGTGACCTGGCTGCGCAACCGCATCCTGGAGCATCGCCTCGATCCCGAGTACAACCCCGTGCTGCACATCGACGTGTACGGCACCATCGGCCAGGTGTTCGGCAACAACAACTACAAGGACATGGCGGACTACATCGAGGAGCTGGGCCGCCTGGCCAAGCCCTTCCACCTGCGCATCGAAGGCCCCATGGACTGCGACTGCGACCGCGAGACCCAGATCGAAGCCATGGCCGGTCTGACCGCCGAGCTGGATCGCCGGGGCTGCGACGTGGAGCTGGTCGCCGACGAGTGGTGCAACACGCTGGAGGACATCAAGCTCTTCGCCGATGCGAAGGCCGGACACATGGTACAGATCAAGACCCCCGACCTGGGCGGTGTGAACAACACCATCGAAGCCGTGCTCTACTGCAAGGAAAAGGGCATCGGCGCATACCAGGGCGGCACCTGCAACGAAACTGACCGCAGCGCTCAGGTGTGCGTGCACTGCGCCATGGCCACCCAGCCCACCCAGATTCTCGCCAAACCCGGCATGGGTGTGGACGAGGGCTTCATGATCGTCTACAACGAAATGGAGCGCATCCTCGCCCTGCGGGAAGCCAAAAAGCAGCTGAAGAAGTAAGCCAATCCCCCATTGACCGGCAGCGCAGCGGCTTCAACTGTGCCATCGTTCGACAGCTTTGCTGCGCATCCGCCATTCCATCCCCGGAAGGCCGATGCGCAGCATTGAATTTCCTGCAACTGCAGCGCCAGGACACTTCATCCCATACAAAATTGCCTCCCGATGAAATCGGGAGGCAATGCTGTTTTCCGGAGCTGCACTCCGGCCAGATGCAAATCCAACCGAAGGCAGGCAGGCCCCTTTCATTACATGATTTCGGCCATTTCCTTCCAGTTCTCCACCGTCACATCAAACCAGCCGGAGCCGTAGATGTTCTTGCCATCGACGATGATGCTCTCAAAGCCGGGGATGCCGAGATCGTCGCCGGTCTTGATTTCCTTGCCCTCGCGGATGCGCAGCGCAACCTCATAGGCAGCGGCGGCAGAATAGCCCGGATACCAGAAGCAGGTATGCGTGAGCGTGCCGGCCTCCCAGGCGTCCGTACGGGCAGCCGCAGAAGCATTGCCGATCAGCAGGATTTCGCCAGTCTTGCCCAGTTCCTCGATCGCGCGGGAGAATCCCATGGTCGCAGAAGCGGAACCAACCCAGATGGCCGTCAGGTCGGGATAGGCCTGAATCAGCTGCTTGCCAACCTCATAGGCGGTATCAGTTGCGCCGGATTCAATGTAAGCCTCTCCGGTAATGCTCTCCCAGCCCGGATACTTCTCCTGCAGAGCCTTGTAGAGGGCGTCGGCCCACTGGTTGTGAGAAACCTCGGTCAGGGAACCGACCGTAATGGCAACCTTGCCGCTCTCGCCACCATACTGATTCAGCAGATCTGCAAAGTGCTCGCCGTAGGCGCCGGGCTCAAAGGCGTCAACGTTGTAGTCGATGTTCTGGAGCGTAGCGCCCTCATGCGTCACCACGGTGGTGCCATTCGCCTTGGCAATGGCCAGCATCGCATCCACCGCGTCCGCAGCGATCGGAACAACGCACAGGATATCCGGATTGAGCGCCAGCGCGTCGGAAAGGCTCTGCAGCTGCGCTGCGGAATCCATGGACGTGGGCCCAATGTAATGGTTCTCAAGGGTAAATCCGCGTTCTCCAATCGTTTCGCCCCACTTGTCCGTCTCCCAGCCCATGCTGTCAA
This sequence comes from bacterium, assembly GCA_004563405.1. GTDB lineage: Bacteria > Bacillota > Clostridia > Christensenellales > Aristaeellaceae > SFTH01. The sequence goes on along the minus strand of SFTH01000019.1, from coordinate 12,616 downwards.
ACCAGACAGAGCCGATCGACTTGACGACAACCGCACCAACCAGAGTTTCCTCCGCCAACGCAGCCGTACAACCGAATGCCATCAACATGGCAAGCACCAGAGAGAGAACCTTTTTCATTTGACGAACCTCCTCAATTTGTTTATTTAGCAGGGTTGCCGCCCTGTTAAACACAGCTTATTGATTCCTGCGCCGCATCTTAATCCGGTTGAGCACATCCTTACAGGCCTGGGAATTGATTGAAACCACGAGAATCAGCATCAGGCCCCAGCACACGCTCTTCATGTATGTGGTAATTCCCGCCAGATTGAGTCCGCTGGAGATTACCTGCAGGATGCAAAGGGAGATGAGCACATTGGAGATCTTGCCCGATCCGCCGATGAGCAGCAGGCCCGCCAGAACCAGCGTCAACAGTGCCTGCGAACTGAGCGTGCTTCCGTACTCGGAGCGCACGATACCCATCTTTGTGAAAACCACAATGCCGCCGACCGCAGAGAACAATCCGCTGATGATATACGCCGTCATGAGCGTCCGCTTGTTGTTGTTTCCGCAATACTGATTCGCCGTGGCGTTTGCACCGAGAAGGCGCGAGTTTTCACCGTACTTGGTCTGGTTGGCAAAGATGCTCGCCAACAGATAGCACAGCAGCGTCAGCGCAAACACATTGGGGATCAGGTTGAGAATGTAACCGTTGCCAAACAGCACGACCGACGGAATCGTATTCACAATGGAACCGCCCTTTGTGACCAGCTGCGCGACGCCCTCAAACAGCTGCGACGTCGCCGTCGTTACAAGCAGCGCGTTTAACCCGAAGTGGCTGACAAACAAACCGTTGAGCGCACCGCCCAGCATTCCAGTGATCAATCCAACGATTACACCCACGACGATGCGGCTCGCATTGGATTGAAGCACGTCTCCCAGCAGCATACCCGTCGTAACCGTCGCCATGATTGCCGCAGACATGTTCGCCAGCATGACGATGGAAAGATTCAGGCCGCCTGAGATCATGATGATAAACATCGCGAGCACGAAAATTCCCGTTTCCGCCATCTGGAGCATCATGGAGCGAAGATTTGCCAGGGACGGGAAATTCTTGGGATTGAGAATGCTGAAGAAGATTGCCAGCAATACCAGCATCAGCAACAGCGTCGTCGTGCGCACGTCTCTCGTGAACAGCGCCTTTATGGAAGTCTTTTTCTTGCTGTTTTCCATAAGCCCACCTCCGTCTTTCTGCTCAATCAACGCAACTTGCGCGCTTCCTTAAACTGGTTGATGGATGAAAACGCGACGCTGATCAGAATGATGACGCCCACCACCAGCTTCTGTGCATAGGAGGGCACGCCGATCAAATAGAGGTTATTGCGAATCAGTCCGATCAGCAGTATGCCGAGAACCACGCCTCCGACCGTTCCCTTGCCATCCTTCATGATGACGCCGCCGAAGATTGCGCCGGCTGTCGCATCCGCCTGTTCCGTGAGTATCCAGTCGGACTGGAACAGCGTGTTGTTCGCGTAGTACATCATTCCGGCAATGCCGCACAACAGACCCATCACGCCATACGCCGTCGCATAGAGCAGCGGCATATTGAAGCCGGCGCGCGCAGCTGCCACCTTATCACCACCGAGCGCGTAAATACCGCGTCCAATCATTGTCTTGTTGAGCAGCACCCAGACGAGTATAATGGAGCCGATAAACATCACCGCGCCCACGCTGATGGTCGCATTTCCCAGCGCGGTGGGAATCTCGACGACCAGCTTTCGGCTGAATGCGCGCATTCCTGCCGGAAGCGTCTGTATGTAGCTCACGCCGGTGAGCACAATGGAGATGGAATTGTAAATCTGCGCCATACCCAGGGAGACGATGATGCCGGGAATATTGAACTTGTAGGTAAAGAATCCATTAATCATTCCGCACAGCATGCCAATGATGCCGGCAATCAAAAACATCAGGTAAGTGCCGCCATCGTTGTAATTGAGCCCGATATAGAGCATGATGGTGCTGTGCGCGCTGATCAGGCCGATCGAGACCAGTGAGAGATCCAGGTTTCCGGTGATCATAACCACCATCAGACCCATGGTCATGATACCGATAAACGCGGCATTGTTCAGAATTGAACAGATGTTCACCAGCGAGAGCACCGTCGGATTGATGATGGCAAAGACGCCCAGGATCAGCACAAACGCCAGAAGACGAATGCCGTTGTCCCCAAGCCGAAGCTTTCTCTTTCTTTGGGTCATATCCATTGTTCGCCCCTCCTCATGCCTTAATCAACTGTGCCTGTAACGTCGCCTCGTCAATCTCGTTCGACAGGTATTCGCCCGTGAACCTTCCGGCGTTCATCACGAGGATGCGCCCGCAGACTGAGAGGATTTCGGGAAGATCGTCGGAAATGACGATGACGCCTATGCCCCGTTCTGCAAAGCTGCGGATGATTTCATGGATCTCTGCCTTTGAGCCAATGTCTACACCCACCGTGGGACAATTGAAAATCAGTATCTTTGGTTCGGCTGCCAGCCATTTTGCAAGCACAACGCGCTGCTGGTTGCCACCGGACAGAGAGTTTGCAGGCGCTTCAAGGGATGCAGCCTTTATGCTCAGATCCTGCGCCTGCCGACGCACAACGCCGGAGATCCTGCCCTTCTGCATGAAGGAGAAGCGGTTTGAATAGCGCGTCAGTATGGTCGCCGCGATGTTTCGATAAATGGAAATGTTCAAAAACAGCCCCTTTGTCAATCGGTCTTCCGGTATGTAGCCGATGCCCGCCTTGACCGCATCGCTGGCATTGCGCAGCTCCAGCTTCTGGCCGTTCAGATAGATCGCGCCGCCCGCTGCGCCCCTGAGTCCGAAGAGTGTCTCCGCAAGCTCCGTACGCCCCGAGCCGAGCAGGCCTGTGATGCCCAGAACCTCGCCCTCGTAGAGGCTGAAGTTGATATCCGAAAATTCCTTTTCCCGCTTTAACTGCTCCACCCGGAAGAGGCACTTATCGCGATTGACGGTGCCACTGAAACGTGTTTCATCCACTTCACGACCGGTCATGTAATAAGTCATCTTGGATTTGTCAAATTCCTTGACTGCACCGCTGATCACGTTTTCGCCGTTGCGCATGATGTTCACATATTCCGAAACTTCCAGCACCTCGTCCAGCTTGTGGCTGACGAACAGAATAGCGACTCCGCGCTCCTTCAGGCCACGAATGATCTTGAACAGGCTCGCAACCTCCCTGGTCGTAAGCGCGGTGGTCGGTTCATCCATGATGACGAGCTTTGCCTCCTGAAGCAATGCCCTGCAAATGGCAACGATCTGCTTTTGCGCCACAGACAGACGGCCCACCTCTGTATTGACGTCCAGATCAATGCCGATCGTATTCAATACCTTTTGCGCAAGCTCACGGTCGCGCTTTTTATTCGAGGTTTTATAGCTGTTTGAAACGTTGTAGGACATGGCGATGTTCTCGGCCACAGTCAGGTTGTTAAACAGGGAAAAATCCTGATAAATCACCTGTATGCCAAGATTCATGGATTCGCGCGGCGTCAGCCTGGCATAGGATTTTCCATTAATGATGATTTCGCCCTCATCCGCGGTATAAAATCCGGAAATCACCTTGATGAGCGTGGACTTGCCACATCCATTTTCGCCAGCCAGGCAATGCGTCTCTCCCGGACGAATCTTCAAATTCACCTTTTTCAGCGCCTGAACACCCACGAATGATTTTGAGATGTTGCGAACTTCCAGATAGTATTCGTTCATAGTTCCATATCCTCTCTCGGCCAGAATACTGCAAATACACAATGCTTTGATGATATGCACATGAAACGCATTTCATAGATTATGCAATCATTATACCACAATGAAACGTTTTCGCAAGTATCAAATGTAACTATTAATATTATAGTATAATTCAATATTTATTTTGCTTATATATTGGGCTATTTAAACTAATTTAATCTGCATCTCATTTTACGCTTCAATTCTTTCATGAAATGCCTTTGCACATTTTGAAAATTACCTCTTGATTTTTGATTCCAAATTGTGTATTATAGACTCATGAAAGGTTGAGGATAAAACCATGTCCGATGCAGGTAAAAAGCTGACGGTTGCAGACCTGGCCAAGGAAGTCGGTGTCTCCCCGGCTACAATATCGCGCGTCCTGAATCACAGTCATCTGGTCAACAAGGACACCTATGACAAAGTGATGGAGGCCATTGATCGCCTCGGATATGAAATACCGGAGCAGCGCGATTTTCAGTTGCGCAAGCGCAATGATTCAAATATCGTCGCAGTCAATCTCTCCTCGTTTTCAGACATTGATTGTGCAGAATACATGAACGGGATTCAGACCTCCTCCTATCGCTATGGATGGACGCCCGTTCTGACGCAGGATCCCCTGAATGTGCATACCATCGACGCATATCTCAGGACGCTGCAAAACATGCGCGCCGCAGGCGTGATCCTTCTCAACCACGTACAAACAGAAATCCTCGACCAGTTGACCGCCGAATTGCCCGTTGTACAATGCGGAGAATACAACGAGAACGCCTCTTTACCCTATGTTGGCATTGATGATCAGAGCGCTACGCGCATGGCTGTATCTCACTTGATCTCCCGTGGCGCGCGCAAGATCGTGTTTGTCAATGGTCCTTCCCGCTTCCACTATGCGCAGGTACGGCGCAGGGGCTTCGAGCAGGCGCTGCGCAACGCAGGCATTGAGCTTGACCCCTCCTGCATCGTCTCCCTGAGCGAAGCAAACTTTGCGATGGCGCATACGTTCATCAGTCCGATGCTGACCTTTCAGGACCATCCCGACGCGATCTTTGCTGCCAACGATACCATTGCCTATGCGGCGATCGTCGCTGCAAAGGAGCAGGGTTTACGGGTTCCGGAGGACATCTGTGTCATAGGATTTGGCAATCAGGAGTTCTCCATCATGTCGGTCCCCAAGATTACAACTGTCAGCCAACCGCGCTTTCAGTTGGGATTCATCGCCTGCGAACTGCTGCATGAGCAATGGGCGAATCAGGCCATGCCTACACAGAATATCATTCTCAACACAGAGCTTATCATACGCGGCTCCACAAAATAAATCCCGATAGTGCTCTCCTTTACAGGGCGATTTCGTCCTGTCTGGTTTTGTGTTACCTTTTGCACCCCAAGCGGTTCAGCCGCAAGTAATATGAGGAGATTGGAGGATACCTATGAAAATCGGTTGCTTGATCAACGTGTTTTGTGAAACGCCGTTCGAAAACGTGCTGTCGTTTTGCAAAACGATCGGCTTGGAAATGGTTGAAATTGGTTGCGGTGCAATCCCGGGACTTCACCACTGCAACGCCGAGGAATTGCTGAAGGATGACGACGCTTTCCAGAAATTTAAAAACACCGTCGAGCGCTCCGGCCTCGGCATCAGCGCGTTCTCCTGCCACGCCAATCCAGTTCATCCCGTCAAAGAGGTTGCGGAGCGCTTCGATCGCATCATGCGCAGCGGCGTACTCCTTGCGGAAAAGATGGGAGTTGATACCATTGTCACCTTCTCGGGCGCTCCCGGCGACTGTCCCGAAACCATCCGGCCCAACTGGGTCACCTACGCCTTCCCCTACGATGGAATTGCAACGCTGGATTATCAGTGGAATCAATGTCTGATTCCCTATTGGCGCGATTTCGCCGCCTTTGCCAAGAAGCACGGCGTGCGCATCGCGATTGAGATGCATCCTGGCTGGGCCGTTTCTGATCCCTATTCCCTGATTCATCTGCGTGAAAACTGCGGCGACAACATTGGTGCGAACTTTGATCCGAGCCATCTGATCTGGCAGGGTATCGACTGTCCCACCGCGATCCGCAAACTAAAGGGCATGATTTACCACTTCCACGCCAAGGATACCCTGGTGGACGAAACCGAAATGGGAAAAAACGGCTTCTTCACCCACAACGGTCCAATTTCGAACAAGCCCAGCCCCTTCCAGTTTAAGATTCCGACCTACGGAACGGGTGAACTCTATTGGAAAAAGATGCTGACCGCGCTCCGGGACGCCGGATATGACGGCACGCTCTCCATTGAGCACGAAGACGTTGGCTTCGGTCAATTTGACGGCGTCGTTCGCGCATATGAGATTCTCAATTCCATGATCTACCGTGAGCCTGCGGCGCATTGTGGCTGGAAAGCATCGATCAAAGAGTATCAGCGAACCTTCCTGCCCGACTTCATCGCCGTCCAAAAGGAGGGAAACAAATGAAAACCGGATTATTCTCCAATGCACGCCGCGATCTCTCCCTCATCGAATTCCTCGATTATGCCGGAGAGCTCGGCGTAGATATGGTTGAAATCGGCTGTGGCGAAGAGACCGGCACGAGGCAGTGCAACCCCAGCGCTCTGCTCAAGGACGAGGACGCATTGAACGCATTCTTGGAAGCGCTCAACCGGAATCATCTGGAGGTATCCGCCCTCTCCTGTCATGGCAATCCCATCTCTCCCAACCGGGATCAGGCTCGTATCTCCGACGACCTGATGCGAAACGCCGTGCTTCTGGCAGAGCGCATCGGTCTCAAAACCATCGTTTGCTTTTCCGGATGTCCTGGCGGAGACAGCGCTTCGCGATACATCAACTGGGTCACGGTGAGCTGGCCGATGGACTATCCCGAAATCTACAAATGGCAGTGGAACGAAGTGCTCGTTCCCTATTGGAAGGATTTCACTTCTTTTGCCGAAGCGCACGGCATCGAACACATCGCCATTGAGCTCCATCCCGGACAGATGTGCTACAACCCGGAAACCATTCAGCGCCTGCGCGCGGACGTAGGAAGTGATCTGATTGGTGTCAACCTGGACTTCAGCCATCTGCTCTGGCAGCGCATGGATCCGATTCTCGTCATTCGCGAGCTCAAGGGCATGATCTATCACATGCATGCGAAGGACATCGCATTCGATGATCAGCGCGTGCGCGAGAGCGGTTTGATTTGCCGGACTTTCTTTGATCGTCCTGCCGAGCGACCCTGGAATTTCTGCATCCTTGGCTATGGACACGACCTGGGCTACTGGCGCAAGATCTTTGCGGAGCTTCGACGCTGCGGCTATGAATATGTCGCCAGCATCGAATTTGAGTGCGAACTGACCTCCGCCGACTTTGGGTGCAGAACCGCGCTCAGGAATCTGCAAAGCTGTCTTCTGACCGACAATTCCAACGATCCGCTATCCTGGAAAAAGTACGTTGAGCGCATCCGAAAGCAGCGCGATGAACTCTATCATATATCAAATTGAATATGCACAAAGGTTAAAAGCCTAGAGAACCGGCCAGCGTCTAAAGGCGCTGGCTTTCTCTACGTTCAAGCCTATTGCCTTTGCTGCTTTTGACGCCCCTTAAGGGCGTTCGTATTACTTGCCACCCTTAAAAGGGTCTTCGTACTCCTTTACACTCAGCTTACCCAAGGCAATATCGTGCTTATCCTGATCCTCGATGTATTTCTTGATTGTAGCTTCATTGAGTCCTACTGTTGACACATAATATCCCTCTGCCCAAAAATGTCTGTTCCCATACTTATACTTCAGATTTGCATGCCTGTCAAAGATCAACAACGCACTCTTCCCCGTCAAGCCGAATTTTTTTGCTGCGTCCTCCATTTCTGCAAGCGTGTCCTCATAAGCACGATTTCCGCAAACGCAAACAAGGGTAGCCTCGTTTTTTCTCCCTTGCTCATGAATATAACCCGCTTCTCCTTGTTGAAGCGGGCTTTTTCGGTTTCATACGGCATGGCGGGCGCCATGCCGTATGAAGTATTCCATTATCCCAGATACTCCTTGCCGCCCATGTACATGCGCAGGGCCTCGGGGATGTGCACGCGGCCATCGGCCTGCAGGTTGTTCTCCAGGAAGGCGATCAGCATGCGCGGCGGGGCCACGACGGTGTTGTTCAGGGTGTGGGCCAGATACTTCTTGCCGTTTTCGCCCTTGACGCGGATGCCGAGGCGGCGGGCCTGGGCGTCGCCCAGGTTGGAGCAGGAGCCGACCTCGAAGTACTTCTGCTGGCGAGGAGACCAGGCCTCAACGTCGCAGCTCTTCACCTTCAGATCAGCCAGGTCGCCGGAGCAGCACTCCAGCGTGCGCACCGGAATGTCCAGCGTGCGGAAGAAGTCCACAGTGTTCTGCCAGAGGCGATCGTACCACATCATGGAGTCCTCGGGCTTGCAGACCACGATCATCTCCTGCTTCTCGAACTGGTGGATGCGGTACACGCCGCGCTCCTCGATGCCGTGGGCGCCGACCTCCTTGCGGAAGCAGGGGGAGTAGCTGGTGAGGGTCTGGGGCAGATCCTTCTCGTCGATGATGGTGTCGATGAACTTGCCGATCATGGAGTGCTCGCTGGTGCCGATGAGGTAGAGATCCTCGCCCTCGATCTTGTACATCATGTTCTCCATCTCGGCAAAGGACATCACGCCGTTGACCACCGCGGAGCGGATCATGAACGGCGGCACATAGTAGGTAAAGCCGCGGTCGATCATGAAGTCGCGGGCATAGGACAGGATGGCGCTGTGCAGGCGCGCAATGTCACCCTTGAGGTAGTAGAAGCCGTTTCCGCTGGTGCGGCGGGCGGCGTCCAGATCGATGCCGTCCAGCTTCTCCATGATGTCCACATGGTAGGGAACCTCAAAGTCCGGCACCACCGGCTCGCCGAAACGCTCGTTCTCCACGTTCTCGGAATCGTCCCTGCCGATGGGCACGGAGGCGTCGATGATGTTGGGAATGACCATCATGCGCTTCTTGACCTCGGCGGCCAGCTCCTCTTCCTTGACCTCCAGAGCGGCCAGCTCGTCCTGCATGTCCTTGACCTGCTGCTTGGCGGCCTCGGCCTCCTCCCTCTGACCCTTGGCCATCAGGCCGCCGATCATCTTGGAGATCTTGTTGCGCTGGGAGCGCAGGTAGTCCGCCCGCTGAATCGCCTCGCGATTTTGCTTGTCCAGCTCGATCACCTCGTCCACGAGGGGAAGCTTGGCGTCCTGGAACTTCTTTTTGATGTTTTCGCGCACGAGATCGGGATTGGTGCGAATCAGGTTGATGTCGATCATGTTGGGTTTCCCTCCAGTTTTCGTATTCCTGCGCAAAAGAAAAAGCCTTTCATCCCTCTATAATGGGACGGAAGACCTCCGCGTTGCCACCCAAATTGCCGGATTGCTCCGACCACTCGCGGCGCTGTAAGGGGCGCTGCCCCTCCGGCTCGTCGCCGGATGCACGGAAAGTGGAACGACCGCCGCCGCCACCGGATTCCCACCCTCACCGGCTCTCTGTGCGCTTGAAGCGATCCTATTTTTCCTTCACGCATTGTTCGATTGAACCCATTATAGCCCCCCGGAGGCGTTTTTGCAAGTAAAATATTGAAAAAGCGCGCCCGCCAAAAACCATTCACCCGCCCAGCCCGTCTAATGGATGTAAACTGGATCGATCGGGTTTGCACTTCAGGAAAGGGATTCGCAGACGTATGGACAAGCAGGAATTTACCCAGCGCGTGCTGGCGGTGGAAGGGCGGTTGTACCGCATCAGCCGCGGCATGCTGCGCAATGCGCAGGATCAGATGGACGCGGTGCAGGAGGCCGTGCTGAAGGCCTGGCAGAACCTCAACCGTCTGCGCAGGGAGGAGTACTTCGAGACCTGGCTGACGCGGATTCTGATCAATGAATGTCACAACATACTCAGCGCGCGGAGGCGCATCGTGCCTCTGGAGCGCGTTCCGGAGCGCGCCGCCCCGGCTGCGGACGCAAACCGCGCCCTGTACGAAGCGGTGATGGCGCTGGACGAGGCGCTGCGACTTCCACTCCTGCTCAACTGCGTGGAGGGCTACCGCATGCGGGAGATTGCCAGAATTCTTCACATCCCCGAGGGCACGGTGAAATCGCGCGTCGCGCGGGCAAGGCGCAAACTGAGAGAAGAGCTGGAGGAGGGAGAGCAATGAAACGAGCGGATTGGCAGCGCGCCTTTGGCGAGGTTCCCGAGGACTTTCATCTCCGGCTGCGTTCCACGCTGAACGGACTGGAGGAAAAGGAAATGAAGAAGAAAAGGAATCTGACGCTTACATTGCTGGCCGCGGCGCTCATCGTCGCGCTGCTGGCGGGCGCGGGCATCGCCGCCTCGAAGCTGGGCGTCTTTGACATGCTGAAGAAAACCGCCGACCCCATCGTGCCTTTGGAGGGCGCGCAGGAGCTGGTGGGCACGAACCTGGGCTCTGCTGAGAATGAACTGGCAAGGCTTACGGTGGAGGAGGCCGTGTTCGACGGCCAGGGCGTGCTGGTGCAGATGCGCCTGACGCCAAGGGACGAAAAGCATGTGCTGTACAACGCCTTTGCCACGGATTCTCCGCTGGTGGAAACGAAGTTTGTACCCTTGAAAATTGACGAAGGAGTTCAGGAAATCTGGAATTGGACGGTTGTGAACGAGAAGGACGACAAGCGTCTGCTGGAAGGTGAGGTTGAGCTGGAGATTCCGGCTTCGGTGGAGGAAGCGCAGGAGAAGGGCCTGCCCATCTACATGAAGGACGGCGTTCTGTACGACTCCACGGCAATGGCCTTTGAACCCGCCGCGCCCGCAGACGGCCGCGAAGTGCTGAATTACTGGTCGGCTGTGCGCGTGGAAATTGAAGGGCTCTCGGAGGAGGAACAGCCGTTGCTGACGGAAACGGGCAGCGATGAAGGCCAGCAGGACGGCAGCGTGATCATCCGCACCAGCCTCTTTGCCGAGGAACCCCTCAATGTGGAAAGCGTGCGGATTCATTGCAGCGCACAGGTTTCCGCGGACGAAGGCGAAGACCTGAAGCTGGACGAGATTTCCATCACGCTGCCGAAGCGGGGAGAGACGCAAAGGGTCAGGGTCGAGCCCGTGGGAGACGGAAAGGGCGAGCGCTTCGAAATCCTGCCGGGCGAAATCATATTCACCAAGGTGCGCGGCTACTTCGACCTCAAATACAGGTATCAGCAGGCGCAGAGCGGCGAGGAGATGGGCATCGACTTCCGCATCTATGACGCCGACGGAAACCGGATTAACACCGGATCCGGCAGCGGTTCGGAGGTGGACGGCCTATGGAACTGGAACATGGAGATGCAGTCCTTCGCGGAGATCCCGGAGACGATCTGGCTGGAGGCCAAGGTCATCGGCGAGGAAAAGACCCTCGGACGCGTGGAGTGCAGACTGATTCCGGAATAAAGGCGAGGCGGCGCGCTCCAAACGGGCGCGCCGCGCAATGCACCCCGCAGGAATCAATCCAAAGAAACTGCCTGCAAAGCGTTTCATCGCTTTGCAGGCAGTTTGCATACCTTTGAAGGATCTGTGCATCAGAACTCCAGCTTCTTCTCCAGCCAGGAAACCAGCTCGGAAACCGGGACGATCTCCTGCTGCATGGTGTCGCGGTCGCGCACGGTGACGTTGCCGGTGGCCTCGGTGTCGAAGTCCACGCAGATGCAGTACGGCGTGCCGATCTCGTCCTGGCGGCGATAGCGCTTGCCGATGGAGCCGGTCTCGTCGTAGTCGCAGCGGAACTTCTTGCACAGCTGCTGGTACAGCGCCCTGGCCTGGTCGCCCAGCTTGTTCTTCTGAAGGGGCATCACGGCCACCTTGAAGGGGGCCAGCGCCGGATGCAGGTGCAGCACGGTGCGCACGTCGCCGCCCTCCAGCTCCTCCTCGTCGTAGGCGTCGCAGAGGAAGGCCAGAACCAGACGGTCCACGCCCACGGAGGGCTCCACGCAGTAGGGGATGAACTTCTCGTTCGTCACCGGGTCGAGATACTCCATGGCCTTGCCGGAGTGCTCGGAGTGCTGCTTGAGGTCGTAATCGGTGCGGTCCGCCACGCCCCACAGCTCGCCCCAGCCGAAGGGGAACAGATATTCAAAGTCGGTGGTCGCCTTGGAGTAGAAGGCCAGCTTGTCCTTCTCATGGTCGCGCAGACGCAGGTTCTCCTCCTTCATGCCCAGAGACAGCAGCCAGTCGCGGCAGAAGGAACGCCAGTAATCGAACCACTCCAGATCCTCGCCGGGCTTGCAGAAGAATTCCAGCTCCATCTGCTCGAACTCGCGCACGCGGAAGATGAAGTTGCCGGGGGTGATCTCGTTGCGGAAGGACTTGCCGATCTGGCAGATGCCGGCCGGCAGCTTCTTGCGGGTGGTGCGCATGGCGTTGAGGAAGTTGACGAAGATGCCCTGCGCGGTCTCCGGGCGCAGATAGATCTCCGCCGCAGAGTCCTCGTTCACGCCCTGATGGGTCTTGAACATCAGGTTGAACTGGCGGATGCCGGTGAAATCCTTCTTGCCGCAGACGGGGCAGACGATGTCGTGCTCGGCAATGTAGCTCTCCAGCTCGGCGTTGGTCCAGCCGTCGCCGGTCTCGGCGCCCTTGGTGAAGTCCTCGATGAGCTTGTCGGCGCGGAAGCGGGCCTTGCAGGCCTTGCAGTCCATCAGCGGATCGTTGAAGCCGCCGACGTGGCCGGAGGCCACCCACACCTCGCGGTTCATCAGAATCGCGCAGTCCAGGCCGGTGTTGTACGGGCTCTCCTGCACGAACTTCTGCCACCAGGCCTTCTTGATGTTGTTCTTGTACTCCACGCCCAGCGGGCCGTAGTCCCAGGTGTTGGCCAGGCCGCCGTAGATCTCGGAACC
>SFTH01000018.1 GCA_004563405.1 bacterium | reverse complement strand
CCTCCCGCTCCAGCTCGAACACCTTGCCGAAGCTCCCCTCTCCGAGCTGGTCCGCGATCTTCCACACCCCAAAGACCGGCTCATATTTCTGATAGTAGCTCTTGTCCATGATCCCCATCCCATCTTGTCCCGAATGTGTACCACCATTGCCGTCACGTTGTCCCGGCTCCCCCCGGCGAGCGCCCGTTCGACCAGTGCCTCGGCCTGCCGCTGCGGCGTGCCGCCGCCCTCGAGCGCCTCCGCGATCTGCGCCTCCGTCACGCCGTCGCACAGGCCGTCGCTGCACAGCAGGAAGCGGTCTCCGGCTTCCAGCTGCATTTCTGGCCCCAGCTCCGGCTCCAGCGCCATCTCCTCGGGGAGGATGCCCAGGTGCTGGGTCAGCTCGTGCCGCGACGGATGCCGCTGGGCCTGCTCCGGCGTGAGCACGCCCAGATCCACCAGCTGCTGCGCCCGGTTGTGGTCCCGGGTCAGGCGCGTCAGCGCGCCGCCCCGCAACAGGTAAATGCGGCTGTCGCCGAGATTGCTGCACAGCGCCCGGTCTCCGGAGATGTACAGCGCCGTCAGCGTGGAGCCCATGCGCGCGCCCAGCGCGCGCATCTGCGCGCAAATTTCGTCGTTCGCGGCCCGGACGCTGGCCTGGGCCGCCCGACGCATGTGCCGGAAGGAGGCCGGGCGCAGGGCCCGGACTGCGGCCAGCGAGGCCGCCTCGCCCCGCTCCGCGCCGCCCATGCCGTCCGCCACTGCCGCCAGAAACGTCCGGGGCGCGCCCGCATAGTCCGCGCTGTCGATCTTCTGCTCCACGCAGGTGCGAATCCTGTGTTGCAGGTAATAGTTGTCCTCGTTGTTGCTGCGCACGCTTCCGGCGTGGCAGAGGACGAAAGCATGGATTTCCGGCGTCATCGCGGCCTCCTCTCGGGCGGGGCATGCCGGCCCGCAATCTGGCTTGAAGCGCGCCGCTCCGCCCGGATGCGGCGGCGCAGCTGCGGACAGGTCGCCCGCGCCTTGAAAAGGGGCGCCGGTCAAATTGAACCAGCACCCCGCTGTACCGGAGATCAGAAGATGGCGTGCTTCAAAAAATGGAAGTCGCCGCGCCGTCCCCATTGGGAATCGCCGCCAGATCGTCTCCACCATCTGGCTGCATGCGCGCTTCGCCGGCGCGGGCGGCTGTCAGAGGCAGCACCGGCGCTTCCCGCCGCCGTCAGGCAGCCCATCTCCGGGGCCGCCTGCAAGCGCGTCCGCACAGGCAGCGCCCGGCGAAGGGATGCTGAACGCGCCCGGGGACAGCGCCAGACAGATTCCGCGTTCCCCTTCGTTTTTTCGGTAAATAGTAAATCTATTTTACCATAACGGGCGGAAAATGTCTACATCATGAATGAACTTTGGCTTGTTCTGTCCGTCGTGTGCGCCGGAACCGCTCCGTCCGGCGCAGAGGGCGGAAGACGGAGGCATTTTTTGGCCGGAGCAATTGTGCTGCTGCGGGGATTGTGATACAATGAAGGTAACGTGGAGACTTACATGAAAATCGAAGGAGAGGGAACGATGAAGAAACTTTTGAAACCGCTCGCGCTTCTGCTGGCGCTCGTGTTCGCATTGAGCGGCTGGGCGGCGGTCGCGGAGGGGGATTCCTGCCCGACGCAATGGGATCTGACCGAGATCTATCCGGACGTGGACGCATGGACGGCGGATTACGACAGGGTCATGGAGCTGCTTCCCCTGCATGCGTCCTATCGGGGAACGCTGAACACCGCCCAGGGCCTGTACGACTACCTGCAGTTCGCCTACCTGGGCGAGCTCACGCGCCTTCAGGAGAAACTGATGCTGTACGCCTACCTGGGCTACAATCTCAATCCCGCCGACCCGGTGTTCAGCACGCTGATGGCAAAGATGTCTGCCATGTCCAGCGCGGAGGCGCAGTACAACGCCTTTGTGGAGCCGGAAATTTTTTCGCTTCCGCTGGAGACCCGGGAGGAGATCATCGGGGATCCGCTGCTGGAGCCGATGTGCTATTTCCTCAGCGGCTATCTGGACGCCGGACACGAGCCCTTCAGCGAGGAGACCAATGCGGCGCTGGCCATCCTGTCGCAGGCCCTCGGGCGGGCGGAGAGCGTGTACAATATCCTGCTGGACGTCGACCTGCCCGATCCCGTGATCGAGATGCCGGACGGCACGCAGCAGGCGCTGACCGAAGAATTGTACACGCAGATCGTGTTTGACCCGGAGGGCGACCGGGACTTCAAGGCGCTGTGCAACCAGGTCATACTCACCAAACCCGTCGCCTTTGCGAACACCTTCGCCGCCCTGCTGGAGGATACGGCCTCCACCAACTGGGCCATGGCGCAGCTCGACAACTACGAGACCAGCCGCGAGGCGGCGATGGCGGCTGAAGATGTCGATCCGGAGGTCTACGACATGGTGATCGAGGCGGCGCATGCGGGCGCGGCGGGCTACCAGCGCTATCTGGACGCCCACCGGCGCGCCCTCGACCTGGAGGAGCAGTACCCCTTCGATATCGCCACCTGCGTCTCCGACTGGGACGCCGGGGCGATCCCCTTTGATGAGGCTGTGACGCAGGTGCGCGAGGCGCTCGGCGCGCTGGGCGAGGACTATCTGGCCCACTTCGACGCGCTCGTGAACAACGGCCACCTGGACGTGTATCCGTCGGACACGAAGATCTCGGGTGCGTTCAGCATGAAGATCAGCGACGAATACATGCCGTATCTGCTGTTCAACTATGTGGGCTATTCCATCGACGTGAGCACGATTGCCCACGAGATGGGCCACGCGATCTATGAACTGTATTCCTCCGAAAATCAGCACGGCCTCTATTCGACCCCCTCGACCTTCACCGATGAGGTCGCCTCCACGACCAACGAGCTGCTCTATTACAGCTACATGATGGAGAACGCCGCCACGCAGGATGAAAAGCTGTACTACCTGGAGAATGTGCTGTACATGTTCAGCAATGCGTTCTTCGTGCAGGCACTGTATGCGGAGTTTGAGGACGCGATGTACCAGACGGTGGAGGCGGGCGGCTCCCTGGACGCGGAGGCGCTCAGCGATCTGTGGACGGAGCTTTGGAAGTCCTATCGCGGTGATACGGTCAGCACCTTTGCGGACGGCCGCTACCAGTGGGCGACAGTTCCGCATTTCCACTACAATTATTATGTGTATCAGTACGCGACCTCCGTGGCCTATGCGGCCTCCATCTGCGAGCGGATCATGTCCGGCGAAGCGGGCGCGGTGGACGACTACCTGGCCTTCCTGAAGCTGGGCGGCTCCCAGTCCCCGGTGGAGCTTCTGTCCGTGGCGAACGTGGATCCGCTGGATCCGGAGACCTATCGGCGGGCGCTGGACTTCTTCGGCGCGCTGGTGGACGAGTACGAGGCGCTCTGCGACCTGCGCGCCGCGCAGGATTGACGGGAGAAGGATGTGATTTCGGGGAATCCCGGTTGCCAGCCAGCGGGCGCTCAAATCGGCCGGGCGCAGGACGAAGCGGGCAGCGTGGGTTGTACCGTGTTTCTGCCGGGTGGCGGCGCGCTCGCGGGGCTGAACGTACGCGTGTCCCGGCCGGCCGGGAGAGTGAACCGCAGCACCCTCCGGCCGGCGCGCCGCACGTCCACTTCTCCCGCAATGTGCGGGGGATGGCGTGGAAATTTCCGCTGTGCCGCTGGATTCCCCGGAGAAGCCCGCCGGTGCGCGGTCGGCACAGAAAAAGAGCGAGCTGTCTGAAGCAGGATCAGTTCGCTCTTTTTCTTTGAATCGTGAAAAAGTCCAGATCGTCGCCGCGGAAAACGCAGACGGCCGGAACGCCTTGAGAATCAAGGAATTCCGGTCGCTATGGAATTATTCCCACTCGTTGCAGGGACTTGCGTATTAAACAATTTTGCTTAGAAGATATTGTGCCTGCTGTTCTGATTATTTTGATTGCCCATATTGTCTTAGCTGTATGATGGATACTTATCAAAATCTTATCAGCGGTGATAAATCACCATGGGATGGTCAACACAGTTGTTTCGGGTGGTTGGCACCCTAACAATTACATTATACGCAAAATTGATCGAAAAATCAAGATGGTGGTTTGCTCATTTTGTGACCCTAATTCTATATTCCGTACACTGCCATGCCCGCTATTGCGGATAATACGATTAAAAGAATAGGCGACAGCTTCTTCTTTGCAAAATGCCTATACTCAAACATCGAAGCAACCAGAATTGCCGAAACGATGATTGCCTGCAAATTAATCTGGATTGCTGAAATCGCTCCAAAGCAGTTTCCAAAGACCATATAAATACCAGTTGCAAGAACAATGCCGATAACACAGGGCTTCAGACCACGCAAAACCGCTTGAACATACTTGTTTTTCAAAGCGGTTTTAAGTAAGGCCGTCACCAAAAGGATAATCAGGAACGAAGGAAGAACAACCGCCAATGTTGCAATTACGGCGCCAAGAAAGCCCGCTTGGCTGCTTCCAATATAAGTAGCAAGGTTAACCATGATTGGTCCGGGTGTGCTTTCGCTGACAGCGATCATATAGGTCAGCATTTCATCGCTCAGCCATCCGTAAGACATTACTACATCACGAATCAAAGGAATTGCGCCGTAGGCTCCGCCAAAGGCAAAGCATCCGACTTTTAAGAAACCGAGAAACAGATCAAGATGAATCATTTCTTCGCACCGCCTTTCTGATCGGGTGCGCCGTTCAGAACAAAAATCGTCAGACTCACAACCGCCGCAATCAGCATCAGACTGATCGAGGAGAAATTCCATGCGAAGATATTGATACAGAGCATCACAATAGCGGAGCAAATCATAATCGCTCTGGGCAGTTTCTTCTTGTGCATTTTCTTAATCATCGTAAACGCTGCATCCAAAATTAAAATTCCGACTGCAATTTTGATACCCTTGAAGGCGTTGGCAATGATGGTCAATGCCAAAAAGTTATCCAGAAACATGGAAATCAGATAGATAACCACAAAGGACGGAACAATTATGCCCAGTGTTGCTGCCAATGCACCAACAAAACCGGCTTTCTTATATCCGGTAAATGTTGCACAGTTAATGGCAATAGGACCGGGAGTTGACTCCGCAATGACGGTCACATTCATCATTTCATCGTGGGTAATCCATTGTTTTCTTTCCACGCAGTTGTTTTCAATCATAGAAATCATGGCATAGCCACCGCCAAAGGTGAACAAACCAATCTTTGCAAAAGTAAGAAACAAATCAAGTAAGATATTCATTCTTGTTCGCCCTCCTTCCGGTACTCACATTGGCAGATCGTCATATCTCGGTCAACGGTAAGGGAGGCAGTTCGCATCAATTCAAACTGCTCGGTAAGGTAATCTACGGCATCCTGCAAGGGCAGATAATGTGTGTGATAGCCGTATTTCTCTCCATATACCAAACCTGCATCTTTCATCACTTTCATGTGTTGTGAAATCGCAGATTCTGAGATACCAAACTTTTTAGAAAGAGAGCGCACACAATGCTTTCTTTCCAAAAGAGCTTGATATATTTTCAAACGCATCGGCTCGCCCAATGCTTTTAACATACGATCAAGTTCCATGCTGTCGCTCCTTTTGTTTTAGTAGTTACTTAATTATAGCGCTATTGTTTGTTTAAGTCAACACTAAATCAAAAAATGCCCGTTGGATTTCTCCCACGGGCGATGTACTGATTAGCTATCCAAAAGCTTGTAATCTGTGACAGTTTTCAGATAGGTTTCGGGATCGCCGTTCAGTATCAGATCAGCGTATGCCACAGGGTCATTGTAGCTCAGATAGTCCAGCTCTGACCGCTGATGCATATTGTCGGCAATCTCGTTCTCCACAGCGATTATATCAATCGAAATCATACTGCCGTCATCGAATTTCAGCTCCACGCAAGCAGTATCCATATTGAACGCACAGGACAGAATTTTCATTATGCTTCTGCTCCGTAGAGTCTTTCATTGAAATACTGACGGTTTACTCGTCCTGCGATGACAACAAATCCCTTTGCTTTCAGTTCGTTGTTGAGCTGACGAATCAGCTTGTAAGCGTAGGAAGTTGAAACATCCAGCTCCTTTGCGACTTCATCCACTCGGATGAACTTGTTTTCCATGAAATTCCTCCTTTTTGAATATGGTTTTCCTTATTTAGTGTCGGATACTTTCTGGCCGCCATCCGATTTGCCCGGGCGGACAGATCTTCAGCGATATGCGTTAGGGGTTTGCTCTTATATTAAGCATATTTATTTAAGACTGTGTCATCATTATACTAAGCATATTCCGTTATGTCAAGAGGCTGCAGAGAAAATATTAAACATTATTGCTTTTGTTATCTTGACATACACTAAACATATCTGCTACAATAAATACAACAACACCGCAAGGAGTGAAAAGCATGGCAATCGGTGAAAGAATCCGTTTTATACGCAATCTGCGTGGTATGACGCAGAAGTGGCTTGGTCAAGCCGTGGGTTTCCCTGAA
Organism: bacterium; assembly: GCA_004563405.1. Taxonomy (GTDB): domain Bacteria; phylum Bacillota; class Clostridia; order Christensenellales; family Aristaeellaceae; genus SFTH01. Next base: position 50,469 of record SFTH01000018.1, on the reverse strand, counting down.
AAGACCGCCGATGTCCGCATGGCTCAGTATGAGGCCGGCTCCAGAACGCCCAAGGAGGACTTGGTGAATGCTCTTGCCAATGTACTGGAGGTTTCTCCTTTGGCTTTGAGCATTCCCGACATCGACAGCAATCTCGGCTTTATCCATACGCTTTTTGCCGTTGAGGATTTACACGGCGTAAGAGTTGAGAAGAATGACAACGAAGTACATATCGTTTTTGACGGCAGCAAGCCGAACACTGACCGTTCGGTATTCCAGATGCTTTCCGCATGGGCTGAGCAAGCGGAAAGATTCAGAAACGGTGAGATCAGCAAAGAACAGTATGACCGCTGGCGTTATACATTCCCGGCAGAGGACACCACCCAACGTTGGGCGAAAGTTCCGTCGCAGGAACTCAGCGATATACTGGTGGATGCCCTTAAGGACAAGCTGAAATAAGCCTGTAAATGACAAAAAGCCCGTACTGACCATCCGATCAGTACGGGCTTAAAGTTAATATGGGTATTTTGTGAGCAAAGTGCAATTACTCTTTACTCTCAAGCCACTTGGTACGCAGAATAATTGCGGTAGAGCGGATTCTTATCAAAACCTTATCAGAAACGGTGGGTGAAGTCCGAAAATCCTTGATATTACTGGGTTTTTCGGCTTTTCTTTTTTATTCCCACTCGATCGTTCCGGTGGGCTTGGGGGTGACGTCGATGAGGACGCGGTTGACTCCCTTGACCTCGTGGGTGATGCGGTCGGTGAGGGTGTGGATGAGGGTCCAGGGGAGCTCTTCTACGGTGGCGGTCATGGCGTCCACGGTGTTCACGGCGCGGATGACGCAGGGCCATTCGTCGGCGCGCTTGTTGTCGCGCACGCCCACGCTCTTGATGTCGGGCACGATGGTGAAGTACTGCCACACCTTGCCCTCCAGACCGTGCTTTGCGAATTCCTCGCGCAGGATCGCGTCGGACTCGCGAACGGCCTCGAGGCGGTCGCGGGTGATGGCGCCCACACAGCGCACGCCCAGGCCCGGGCCCGGGAAGGGCTGGCGGTAGACCATGCCGTCCGGCAGCCCCAGCGCGGCGCCCACGGCGCGCACCTCGTCCTTGAACAGCATCTTCAGCGGCTCGACCAGCTCAAACTGCAGATCCTCCGGCAGGCCGCCCACGTTGTGGTGACTCTTGACGGCCTTGACGGTCTTGGTGCCGGACTCGATGATGTCGGGATAGATCGTACCCTGACCCAGGAAGGAGATGCCCTCCAGCTTGCGGGCCTCCTCCTCGAACACGCGGATGAACTCCGCGCCGATGATCTTGCGCTTCTTCTCGGGATCGGAAACGCCGGCCAGCTTGTCCAGGAAGCGGTCTACCGCGTCCACATAGATCAGGTTCGCGCCCAGCTCGTCGCGGAACACGCGAACGACCTGCTCCGGCTCGCCCTTGCGCAGCAGGCCGTGGTTGACGTGCACACAGGTGAGGCGGTCGCCGATGGCCTTGATCAGCAGCGCCGCGACCACGGAGGAATCCACGCCGCCGGACAGCGCCAGCAGCACCTTGCCGTCGCCCACCTGGCGGCGGATGCGCTCGATCTGGTCGTCGATGAAGTTCTGGGTGTTCCAGGTCTTGCCGCAGCCGCACTTGTCAAAGAGGAAGTCGGAGAGGAGCGCGGCGCGCGCGGCCTCGTCCTCGGGCCAGGCGGCGAGCTTCTCGCCGGACCTGGCCGCGTGATCCACTGCGAGAATCGGCACGTTCAGCGCATAGACCGCATCGGACGCGTCGATGGCCACGCCATCCACGATGCGGTTCTTGCCGCCGTTGAGGATGACGCCGCGGATGTTGGGAATCGCGCCCAGCTCCGCCGCCGTGAGGTCGTGGGGATGAATTTCGCTGTACACGCCCAGCGCGCGGATTTCGCGCGCGAGCTTCGGGTTTTCCTCGCTGCCCAGGTCCAGTACCAGAATGACGTCCTGCTGCATAGTGCATCTCCTCCTGTAATTGACATAGGGAATGAATTCAGTATACCGAAAAAATGGGAATTTTGCAAGAAAAAAACCATTAAACCGCGCGCGGCCAGAGCACTTCGAATTCCTCGCACACCACGCGCAGCTCCGGTGTAAAGGCCCGTCCGACCGCCTGGAGCTCGCGGGTGAAGAAGTCCTCGTGCACCTCGCGCCAATAGACCAGGCTGCGGTCGCCCTCGCCCTCCAGCCAGGCGTGGCGGGTGGGAACCTCGAGGAAGGGGAGCACGTTCACGGCGGTGGTGCGAATGACGCAGACCGCACCGTCGCTGCCGTCCAGAACGATGCTCAGATCGCCGGGGTGGGGCAGGGGAGCGCCCTCCAGTTCGTAGAGGGGGTGGGCCGAGGCCGTGGCGGTCTTGACGCCCCGCAGGGTCAGCTCCGCCAGCGCGTCCGGCGCGCCGCCGAAGGGCCAGGCCTCGTACTTTGCGCCCGCGAACTCCGGGCGGGCGGCGGTGAATTCCTTCCACATCTGTTCAGCGGTCATGGCATGGTTCATCCTTTCATTTCAGCGTTCGTTTTGCGCCGCGCGGGTGTAGAGCCATCCCGCGAGGCAGGCGGCGGCGCAGAGCAGCAGGGCAGCGTTCAGGGAGAAATCCGCCGCCCGGCCGAAGGCCAGGTCACTCGCGGCAGCGGCGCTGTCCTGGAGCAGAGCGAAGATGCTCAGGTGGGTGGCGCGCAGGGCGGCATCCGCCCGGCGGTTGCAGAGGGTCGCCGCGTAGGGCCGCAGCAGCGCGCCCGCCGCGGCGGCGAGGCCCACCAGCAGCACCGAGAGCCAGCCCGCACGGGCGACGCAGAGCAGGGTGCAGCAGGCGGCGGCGAGCAGATAGCAGGCGGCGGCGAAGCGCTGCTCCCCCAGCGCGTCCGTGAGGCGCTTGGAGAGCGCGCCGGCGAGGGAGAGCAGGGTGACGGCGAGGTAGGCGACGCCCACGGCGGACGCGCCCATGCCGCAGCGCAGGTACTGGTTCTGGCTCAGCCACACCGTGACCATCTGCATCGCCTCCCGGAAGAGGGCGAAGCCCAGCAGAAAGGCGAGAAAGCGCCGCGCGCGCAGGGTCCGGCGCAGCAGGCGGGCGAAGCCGCGCAGCGTGGGCGCGTCGGCGCGGGACCGGGGGCGCACCTCCACGAGGAGCAGGGAGAGCAGGAGGGCGACTGCGTAGCTGGCGGCGGTGACCAGCGCCGCGAGGCGGTAGCGCTCCCCGATGCACAGGGAATAGACCGCGGCGGCCAGCAGAAGTCCCGCCGTGCCGAAGGCGTCGTAGAGGCCGAAGGCCCGGTGGCCGTCGCCCTCGCCGCAGGAGAGATAGATCAGGCTCTCATCCACGCCGGAGTAGCCCGCCAGCGCGGCGCTGAGCAGAAGGCGCTCCAGCAGGAAGGCCGAAAAGCGTTCCGCCCGCCAGAACACGACTTTGGAGAGAAAGTACAGGCCGCAGCAGGCGATCATCGTGCGGCGGTAGCCGATGCGGTCCGCCAGCATGCCCCAGGGCAGCTCCATAGCGAGGCAGAACAGGTAGGAAGCGCCCTCGATGAGGGCGATCTGGGAGAGGGAAAGCCCCGCAGCCTGTCGGTACAGGCTGGCGATGGGCGCGTAGAACACCATGCCCTGAAGCAGGGCGATGGCGTACAGAACCGGAAGATTCCGACGGGGATTCATAAAAAACAGTCCTTTCTGAACGGCGGTAAAGCGGGCATACAGACAAGACCGGCGAAGCGCCGGCCTGCGCGTCGGTTTACCGTATCAGACGGGACTGTGGTTCATTTGAAAGAACACTCCTTTGAAGCGGGGCCGTCGTGGGCTCCCGCCTCATTATACGCTGTGGCGGGTGTTCTGTAAAGTTCGAAGCGCACGAACGGTGCGGCGGCGCGGACGGACGGGGCTAGAAGATACTGTAGAGCAGCACACCCGCCGCACCCGCGCCCAGCATGACCCACACGGGGCTGGTCTTCCAGCGCCTCAGCACGAACAGGGCGACGGCGAAGATTCCGGCGGAGATGAGGTTGACGCCGCCCAGATCTGCCGGAAGCGCGCGCTGGCCGTATAGGGAGAGGATGAGCAGGGAGAGGCCTGCGGAGGCGATCATCGCCACCACCGCCGGGCGCAGCCCGGAGAGGACGCCCTGCACCAGCGAGAGGCCCTTGAAGCGGTAGTAGACGAAGGCCAGCAGCGTCACGATGAAGCAGGCGGGCAGGATGCAGCCCAGCGTGGACACCAGCGCGCCGGGGATGCCCGCGATGCGGATGCCCACGAAGGTGGCGGCGTTGATGGCGATGGGGCCGGGGGTCATCTCCGCGATGGTCATGATGTCGGCGAACTGGTTCATGGTGAGCCAGCCGTGAATGTCGACCACCTGGTTCTGAATCAGGGGCATGGCCGCGTAGCCGCCGCCGATGCTGAACAGGCCGATCTGAACGAAGCTCCAGAGGAGCTGAAGGTAGATCACTTCGATGCCGCCTCCCTTCGCTTCTGCTGCCGCAGGGTGTCTGCAGCGCCGATCAGGCCGCAGGCGAGGATGATCAGCAGGATGTTCACCTTCAGAAAGCGCACGGCGACAAAGGAGAGCAGCATCACCAGCACCGGAAGCACCCGCCGGAGCCTGAAGATGGAGCGCCCCATGGTGTACACCACGTCGAGGATCACCGCCGCCACGCCCGCCAGCATGCCGTTCATGGCCATGTTGACGATGGGGTTGTCCCGGAATGCGGCGTAGAACAGGGAGATGACGGAGATGATGACCAGCGGCGGCAGGATGGAGCCCAGCACCGTGAGGCACGCGCCGGGGATGCCCGCCACCCGGTAGCCCACCAGGATGGAGGCGTTGACGGCGATGGCCCCCGGGGAGGACTGGGCGATGGCTGTGAGGTCAAGCATCTCCTGCTCGTCGATCCAGTGCAGCTGTTCCACGAACTTCCGGCGCATCAGCGGAATGATGACGAAGCCGCCCCCGAAGGTGCACGCGCTCAGCTGGAGCGTGGAGAGAAACAGCGTGCGGTATTTTTCAGCCTTTTTATTCAAGAGATTCACCCCTTCGTTCCCATTATACAGGCCCTACGTTAACAGGAGGCGCACGCCGGGGACGAAAGCCGGGACACGGGCGCATTTTTGTGAGCGCAATTGTGCGGGAAGGAAAAATTCCGGCGCACAGCGCGCCGGAGAACGGACTTCGCCCCGCCGGAGTTCCGGCGGGGCGAAGGGGTCAGACCACCCGTGTGGCGGAGCCGTAGGCGCGCACGGGCCGCCCGTTTTCGTCAAATTCCGTGGTGTAGCGGACGTGGAAGGGGATGCGCGCCGCCGTCAGGGGCATGACGGCCTCGAGGCTTGGCGCGCCCGCGGCGATCTGCCGGTGCCAGTCGCGGTACAGATCCGCCACCTCCGGGGGGAACACGCCCATTTCAATGGCGCTGTCGGGATAGTTGGTCATCAGCGGCGGCAGGCCCAGATCCCGCATGCAGCGGAAGCATGGGCGCATCTCCCGCGTGGCCACGGTGTACTCCCAGAAGTAGATGTTGGCCTGCTCGCTGGCGGCCTTGAAGCGCCGCTCGGCGTCCAACAGGCTGGAGACCTGCTCCTTCTCGGCGGTGATGTTCCGGATCATCGCGTAGAAGAGGAAGCTGTCGCCGCTCTTGCCGATCATGCGCACGGTGCTGCGGATGCACACCCGCTCGGTGCCGCAGCAGGAGGAGGTGAGGGTGCGCCAGGTTTCGCACTCCTGCTCCGCGCCGCTCTGAACGGCCCTTTCCAGCGTGGCGGTGTAGACGGCGCGGTTATCCGCGTCGAAGTAGCGCATGGGATCATCGTCGATCAGGTCGCGCTCGGTGAGGTTCATGCAGAGCTCCTGAAGGTACTTCTTGTTGACGCGCAGCACCTCCACGCGGCCTCTGGAGTATTCAAAGATGGCCGCGCCGCCCACATAGTGGTTGAAGATCAGCGTCTCCTGGGACCTGGGATCCCAGAACTGGTTGGCATCGAGGTTGTCGATGAAATCCGGCAGGGGCGCCATTGCGCCCGCGCCCTTCTTCAGACACTCGACAAAGCCCTCCTGTGGGACGGGGCGGGAGTACAGGTAGCCCTGCACATGGTCGCAGCCGATGCTGCTCAGGTAGTCCGCCTGCTCGGGCAGCTCCACGCCCTCGGCGATGACCGGAACGCCCAGCCACTTGGCCATGCGGATGACCGAGCTGAGAATCACGCCGCCGCGCTTCATCGGAGATTTTCCCGAGATGAAGAGCATGTCCAGCTTGATGACGTCCAGGTCGATGTCCTTCAGCACGTTCAGCGAGGAATAGCCGCTGCCGAAGTCGTCCATCTCCACGATGTAGCCGTGCTCGTGGAGCCTGCGCACCACCTCGTTGGCCAGGGTGCTGCTGCTCATGACCACGGACTCCGTGATCTCCACACGCAAATACTTCGCAGGGACTCCGTAGCGCGCGCGGATCTCCTCGAGCCGCTCCACAAAGTCCGCCTGGAAGAAGTCGTGCCGGGAGAAGTTGCTGGAAATGGGCACGAGGGGCAGCGCTTCGTCCATGCACCGGCGCAGGAAGGCGCACACCTGCTCGAACACGTTCAGATCCAGCCGGACGATGAAGCCGTTGCTCTCAAAGTTGGGAATGAACACCCTGGGCGAAAGCAGGCCGCGCTCCGGGTGCTGCCAGCGCACGAGGGCCTCCGCGCCCACCAGCATGCCGGTGGCGTGGTTGTACTGGGGCTGGTAGTAGACCACGAACTGGCCGGACTTCAGCGCGCCCTCCATCATGCCCGAAATCTCCTGTTCACTGAGCATGGCGGCGCGCAGGGCCTCGGTGTAGAAGTTGTAGCGCGTGGTGTAGCTGCCCTCGATGGCCGCCTGGGCGAGAATCGCGCGGTCGATCATCGCGTCCGGGGAGAGGTCGCTCTCCCGGGTCACATAGATGCCGACGCTGCAGGTGATGGCGATGGGCAGGTTGTAGCCGGCGATGGCCTCGAGCACGGATTCGATCTTTCCGATCAGGGGCGCGCCCTTCATTCGGGTGAAGCAGAGGAAGCTGTCCGAGCCGGGGCGGCAGAGCATCGCGCGGTCCGAGGCGAGGCGGGAAATCGTGTTCGCGATGTAGCGGAGCAGCAGGTCTCCCTCGGAGACGCCGAAGACGTCGTTGATGGCCTTGAACTTGAACACGTCGAGGTAGATCATGGCGTATTCACCGGCAGCGATGCCCTCGGGGTCGGTGTTCTGTATTTCCTCCACGCGGCTGCAGAAGGCGCTGCGGTTCAGCAGGCCGGTCAGCGCGTCCCGCTGGGACGTGCGGCTGAGCTGCTCCACGGCGGCGATGTCCTCCTCCAGATCTGTCAGCGTGATGGAGACGCGCGCGCCGGGCGCGGCGCAGACGAAGCCCAGACAGTAGCGGCGCACGCCCTGCGCCTCCCGCAGGGGATACTCCTCAAAGAAGGCGCCGGGCGCGGCGCAGGCGCGCTCGATGGAGGCGCGCAGCCGTCGGGCGTCGCACACAGAGCAGATTCCATCTTCGGTGAAGATGCGCCACAGGGGGCGGCTGTCGAAGTTCGCGCCGAAGCGCGCGGACAGCCCGGCCGGATAGGAGAACGCGCTGCACGAGGGCTCGTAGAGGACGAGCAGGGATTCGCCGCGCGGCTTTGTCCGCCGCACGGGAATGTCCGGGACGGTTGCATGCGGATTCTTGCATTTGTATTCCAAGAAAATTCCTCCGCTTCACGACAGAAAATCAGAGAATTCTAATGTCTAATAGTACCATTTTTAATAAAAAATTTCAATATTTGGGGCTGGGCATTTTCAATCTTTCTTCGCCCGGAGGGCGCGCGGCGGGGCGGCATTGACAGCGGGGCGCGTTGCCCTTATACTGGAAAACAGACGCTACAAAGGGGAACGTTCGGGAGGAAGATATGGCACTTGTTTATCTGGGAATCGTGTTTTTGATGATCATACTGCTGCTGGCGCTGCGCCGGCCGCTGTATCAGGCCATACTGGGCGGCCTTCTGGCCGCGGCGCTGCTCTATCGCATACCGCCCGTCGCCGCGCTGGGGCGGGTGGGGCGCGTGTTTGCCGACTGGAGCTCCCTGTCGGTGCTGGTCTCGCTGTATCTGATCACCTTCCTGCAGCGGATGCTGGAGGCGCGCAGCCAGATCAAGCTGGCCCAGCAGGATCTGAACGGCCTGTTTCACAACCGCCGGGTGAACGCCATGGGCGCGCCCCTGTTCATTGGGCTGCTGCCCTCCGCTGCGGCGATGATCCTCTGCGGCGATATCGTGCGGGACGCGACGGACGGCTATCTCGAGTCCAGGGAGCAGGCATTTGTGACCAACTGGGTGCGCCACATTCCGGAGAGCGCCCTGCCCACCTATTCCGGCGTGCTGCTGATGGCAAACCTCTCCGGCGTGCCGCTGGGCAGCTTCATGCTGGGCATGCTCCCTCCGATGCTGGTGCTGGGGCTGATGGCCTACTTTCCCTACCTGCGCCGCCTGCCCCGGGATCCCGGCACGCCCCGCAGCCGGAGCCGCCGCGCGGACGCACTGCACCTGCTCCAGCACCTGTGGCCGCTGCTGCTGATCCTGGCGCTGATTCTGATCGGCGGCATGCAGGTGGTGCCCGCGCTGGCCGTGTCCATACTGGCTTCGGCAGCGGTCTACCGCTTCCGGCCGGCGGAACTGTGGCGCATGCTGCGCAGCGCCTTTGAATGGAAGCTGCTGCTCAACACCTTTCTGGTGCTGGCGCTCAAGGAGTTCATCGCCTACACGGGGGCGCTGGAGCTGTTGCCCGGGGCGCTCTCGGCGCTGCCGGTGCCGGGCTATCTGGTGTTCGCGCTGATGTTCTTTCTGGGCGGCATCATCAGCGGCAACACGGGCATCATCGCCCTCGGCGCGCCGCTGGCCTTCTCTGCGCTGGGCGGGGGCGTGGAGCTGACAGTGCTGCTGATGTGCATGTGCCACGCGGCCAGCCAGGTTTCGCCCACCCACGTCTGCCTGGTGGTGGCGGCGGAATACTACCACATCAGCCTGGGCGCGCTGGTTCGCAAGACCCTGCCCCGGGCGCTGCTGTTCTGCGCGCTGATGATCGGATACTACAACGTGCTGCTGTTGTTCTGAGCGACGCGGGAGCGAAAAGAAAGGGACGCCCACCGAAATGCTTCGGTGGGCGTCTTTGCGTGTCAGGTTTTGATTTGCCGGGTGTTTTGCCGCGCCCTGTCCGGCGGACGGAGACTCCAGCCGAATTGCTTTGCCCTGTGCATTTGCACGGATTGAGGCGGAGGCTACGGCGCTTCTTCCTCCGCCATGCGCAGGGCCATGCGCAGCAGCGCCCGGGCGGAGACGGCGGCGGGCGCGCTCGGGATGTTTGCGCCCAGCAGCGCGTCGGCGGAGCAGTGGAGCGCGACGGCGAGCCCGCAGAGGGTTTCCACGCTCAGCTTGCGCGTGCCGCGCTCGATGTGTCCGAGAAAGGAGGGGGAGATGCCCGCCCGCTCGGCGAGCTGTTCCTGGGAGAGGCCGAGTTTTTGCCTGCACAGGCGAATTTCCCGGCCGATGCTGCCGTAATCCAGATGCGTCCCTCCCTTCAGTCCGCCGCCGGTGGAAAAAACGGGCGCAGTTTCCGTATTTTGGTGGCGGCGATGAAATGCCGCGATTCAACGGGCCGGTTTCCACGATGGCGGATCGGTTGCAATTCTGCATACGGAACAGAAGAATTCACGAATGACATTTAGTAAATGTCAAAAGCGGCTTCATTTTATCATATAATTTTCTCGTTGACAATTACTGAATGTCGCGGGGAGAACAAAATGTATAAAAATAAGTCTGTCGCGGGGCGGAACAACATATGCGGCGGGAAGATGCGGCAGTATCGGCTCGCGCTACCGGGCAAGCCGTCGCAGCGCAAGTTCGCCGAGATGCTTCAACTCTCCGGACTGGAAGTCGATAAGAATGTGGTTCAGCGAATTGAAAGCGGAGAACGTTTTGTTACGGATATCGAACTGAAGGTGATTGCGAAGACGCTTCGCGTAAGCTACGAAGCGCTTCTGGAGGACGATTAGAGGGCATACGGACAGAAAGCGCCGCTCCCGCATGTGCGGGGGCGGCGCTTTGTCGTGGGAAAGTTTGCGGCCGGATGCGGCATCGCTCTATTTGTCGATGCTGCCGGTGAACACGGTTTCGGCGGGGCCGGTCATGTAGATGTGGCCGTCGTCGCGCCATTCGTCCCGGAGCGCGCCGCCGGGCAGGCGGATCTCCGCGCTGCGGCGCAGCAGGCCAAGCTCCACGCCCGCGGCCAGCACCGCGCAGGAGCCGGTTCCGCAGGCCAGGGTGGGGCCGTCGCCCCGCTCCCAAACCTTCACGCGCACATGCTCCGCGTCCTCCACCCGGCAAAATTCGATGTTCGCCCGGGCGGGGAAGAGGGGATGGCGCTCCATTTCCGCGCCGAAGCGACGGAAGTCGTCCTCTTCGGGATAGAGGTCGAAGGTCACGGCGTGGGGATTGCCCATGGAGGCACAGAAGAATTCCACCGCGCGCCCGCCCAGATCGACCCGGATGCGGTTGCCCGGGGCGGCCACGGGGATGCGCGCGGGCGCGAAGTCCGGCGCGCCCATGTCCACCGTCACCAGCGCGCGGGGGCCGTCCGGCTGAAGACGGATGGCCTTCACGCCCGCGCGGGTGTCGATCGCCATCTCCTCCCGGCGGCACAGGCCGCTGTCGTAGAGGAACTTCGCGGCGCAGCGGATGCCGTTGCCGCACATCTCCGGCTCGGAGCCGTCGCTGTTGAAGATGCGCATGGTCGCGTCCGCCCGGTCGCTGGGGCACATGAGGATCAACCCGTCCGCGCCCACGCCGAAGCGGCGGGCGCAGAGCCTGCGGGCCAGGGCGGCGGGGTCGGTGGGGAAGGGATTGCGGATGGCGTCCGCGACGATGAAGTCGTTGCCGATGCCGTGCATCTTGGTAAAAATCACGCCTCGTCCACCTCCGGGGGAAGGGTGAGCAGCTGGAAGAGCATGTCGGCCATCAAATCCATATCCTGCACGGCGATGCATTCGAAGCGGCCGTGGAAGTTCATGCCGCCGGTGGCCAGATTCGGGCAGAGCAGGCCGTCGAAGGACAGGCGCGCGCCGTCCGTGCCGCCGCGGATGGGCTTGGCGAAGGGCTCGACGCCCACGGCGCGGTAGGCCGCCTCCGCCCGGCGGATGATGTGCATGTGGGGCTCGATGACCTCGCGCATGTTGAAGTAGGAGTCCTGCATCTGGCAGTCCACGCATCCGGGGCCGTACTTTTCGTTCAGGTACGCGGCGATGCGCGCGATGGTCTGCTTGCGCGCCTCGAAGCGGGCGCGGTCGTGGTCGCGGAGGATGTAGTCCGCCCGCGCAAGCTCCGTGCCGCCGGAGATCTCGCAGAGGTAGTAGAAGCCCTCGTTGCCCTCGGTATGTTCCGGACGCTCCTGGGGTGGGAGCATGGAATTGAACTCCATGGCGATCAGCGCCGCGTTGATCAGCTTGTCCTTGGCGCTGCCGGGGTGCACGCTCTTGCCGTGGAAGGTCAGGCGCACGGACGCGGCGTTGAAGTTTTCATATTCCACGCCGCCCACCTCGTCGCCGTCCACGGTGTAGGCGTAGTCCGCGCCGAAGCCGGAGATGTCGAAGCGGTCCGCGCCCCGGCCGGTCTCCTCGTCGGGCGTGAAGCCGATGCAGACCCTGCCGTGGGGAGCGTCGCTGTGCAGGAGCGCTTCGCAGGCGGTGAGGATCTCGGCGAGGCCCGCCTTGTCGTCTGCGCCCAGCAGGGTCCTGCCGTCGGTGACGATCAGATCCTTGCCGGCCCGGAGCTTAAGCTCCGGGAAGTCCGCGGGATCGAGCAGGTCGCCGCCGTCCAGGCGCACCGCACCGCCGTCGTAGTTCTCCACGATGCGGGCGTTCATGGGCAGGGCAGGCACGCAGTCCACGGTGTCCATGTGGGCGATGAGGCCGATGGCGGGATAGCCCGGGGCCGTGGCCGGGATGGAGCCGTAGACGTAGCCGTTTTCGTCGATGCGCGCGTCGGAGATGCCCATTTCGAGCATCTCCTCCACCAGCGCGCGGCCCAGAACCAGCTGACCGGGCGTGCTGGGGCAGGTTTCGCTTTTTTCGCTGGAGGCGGTGTCAAACTGAATGTAGCGCAGAAGGCGCTCGTATGCGCGCATGGGTTACGCCTCCTGTCTGCCCAGCATGGCTGCGCCGATGATGCCGGCGTCGTTGCCCAGGCGGGCGAGCTCGATTCTCGCGTGGGGCATGGTCTTGAAGAAGATCATCTCCGGCAGCAGGGCGTTGACCTTGTCCAGCAGGAAGGTTCCTGCCTTGGACACGCCGCCGCCCAGGGCGATGATCTCCGGGTCGTAGAGGTTGATCAGGTTGATCAGGCCCACGGTGAGGTGGTAGACGTAATTGTCGAAGAGCTTTTCGCAGTCCGGGTCGCCGGCCTTGGCCAGGTCGATCACGGTGCGGGCCTCGATCTGATCCAGATTGCCGTTGACCGCGCGGAAGAGGGCGCAATCCCGGTGGGCCTCGGCGAAGCGCCGGCCCTCCCGGATGATGGCGGTGGCGCTGGCGTAGCGCTCCCAGCAGCCCCGGTTTCCGCAGGTGCACATCTCGCCGCCGGCCACGGTGATCATGTGGCCGACCTCCGTGGCGATGCCGTGGGGGCCCATGAACAGCTTGCCGTCCAGCACCACGCCGCCGCCCACGCCGGTGCCCAGCGTGATGAACACGGAATTCTTCGTGCCCGCGCTCACGCCCGCGATGGATTCCGCCAGACCGGCGACGGTGGCGTCGTTGTTGACGTAGACGGGCTTGTCGATCTCCTGCTGCAACAGCTCCACCAGCGGCACGTCGTGCCAGCCGAGGTTGGTGCAGAAGGGGATGCGCCCGGTGCGGGGATCCTGCATGCCGGGTATGCCCACGCCGACGGAGTGAATCTCCTCCAGCGCATGTCCGCTCTCCGCCAGAACCTGAAGGGAGAGGCGCGCCATGTCGTGAATCACGGCCTCGTGGCCGCGCTCCCGGAGCGTGGGGCAGCTGAGCTTGTGCAGTATCGTTCCATTTTCGCTGACGACGCCCGCCTTGATGCCGGTGCCGCCGACGTCGATTCCTATATAGAGCATGTGTCTTGCCTCCGTGTGCATGAATTGATCAGGTTTCGCTCTCTTCCTCGTCGTCCTCGCTCTCGCGCATGGCGAATTCGGCGCTGCGCCGGGCCAGTTCCACTGCGGCGTTGTAGCCCATCTGCTTCTGGCGGAAATTGCGCGCGGCCACCTCCAGCACCACGGCCAGGTTGCGGCCGGGATGGATGGGCAGCAGCAGCGTGGGAATCTTCACGCCGAGGATTTCGGTGTAGGTGTCGGTGAGGCCCAGGCGGTCGTACTCCTTGCCGTCCTGCCACATCTCCAGGTGAACCTCCATGTCGATGGACTTGCGGCGCTGCACCGCGCCCGCGCCATAGATGTTCGCCACGTTGATGATGCCCACGCCGCGGATCTCCATGAAGTGGCGCACCCGCTCCGGGGATTCGCCCTCCAGGCGGCTGTCGTTGATGCGGCGGATCATCACCACGTCGTCGGCCACCAGCTGGTGGCCGCGCTTGATCAGCTCCAGCGCCGCCTCGCTCTTGCCCACGCCGGAGTTGCCCGTGATGAGCAGGCCCGTGCCGAACACGTTCACCAGCACGCCGTGGCGCGTCTCGTGGGGCGCGAGGCACTGGTTCAGATAGCGGATCAGCTCCAGCTCGAACTTCGTGGTCTCCTTCGCGGTGGAGTAGATGGGGATGCGATGGGCCGCCGCGAGGATGAGCATCTCGTCATAGCAGGGGATGCCGCGGCAGATGATGATGCAGGGCAGTTTGTAGTTGAACAGCTTGGTCAGCCGCGCCCGGCGGGTGCTCTCGTCCAGGCTGGAGAGATAGGTCATCTCCACCAGGCCCAGCAGCTGCGGGCGCTCGTAGGCGAAGAAGTCCCAGTAGTCCGCCAGCTGAAGTCCCGGCCGCGTGGAATTGCTCACCTCGATCGGCAGGTACTTCAGCTTCGCGTCGTAGATGCGCTTGAGGCCCAGGGCCTCCACAAAGTCCTTCTCGCGGATCATGGCTTCAGCTCCTTCCCATTCGTCCCTCGCTCAGATAGAGGTCGACGATGCGCGCCACGCCGCAGTCGGTATTGCGGGGCGCGACGTACTTGAGCGCCCTGCGCACGCCCTCCACGGCGTTTTCCATGGCGTAGCCCGTGCCCGCGTAGAGCAACATGGGCAGATCGTTCATCTCGTCGCCAAAAGCCAGCATCTCCTCCGGGGAGACGCCGGTCACCTCGCCTACATCCTTCAGGCCGCTGGCCTTGTCCACGCCCGCGCACACCACCTCCAGGTGGTATTCGCCGGACTTGACAAAGTTCAGCTCCGGGAACATCGGGCGCAGCTGCGCCGCCAGCGCGTCCAGCTCCGCGGCCTCGCCGATGCACAGCAGCTTGAACAGATCGCTCTCCAGCCATTCGGAGAGCTTGCGGCCGACCCGCGTGCCCTTCACGCCGATCTTGTTCTCGTAGTAGTCCGTCCAGTGGCAGCGCTCCTCCAGATAGAAGCCCCTGCCGGGAAAGGCGTGCACATAGCCGCCCCGCGCCTCGATCTCCCGCAGCACCCGCAGGCCGGTCTCCCGGGGGATGGTGTGCGCCCGCAGCACCTGCCCGGTGGCCAGGTCGTAGGTCATGGCGCCATTGAACAGCGACAGCGGCGCGTTCACGCCGATGGCCTCCGCGATGGGCAGCGTGGCTTCCAGCATGCGGCCGCTGGCCAGCACCACCTTCACGCCCGCGTCCATGGCCCGGCGCAGCGCGCGGATGTTCTCCTCGGGAAGCACGCTCTTGCCCGCCAGCAGGGTTCCGTCCAGATCGGTGACGATCATTCGTATCATTTCAATCATTCCTCTCGGAGGGCGCGGCTTTGCGCCGCCGCCCATACGCATCTATTGTAAACCATTTTTTACGCCGTTGCAAGGTGAAATGCGGCTGCGCAAGGGATTTTCGGCGGACAGGGCGCAAATGCGCGGGGCACGGGGAAAAGGACAGAAAAAAATCGGCTCTGGCGTGACAGAGCCGGGGGATTACCCGATTCGGGAGGCGCGGTCATTGCGTGGATTCCGCGCGGGCATCCTGGAGCACCAGCGTCTGGGGGACGATGCTGTGCATGATGTTCTCCAAGTAGAGCAGCGTTTTTTCCCGGTTCTGGAGGTCGCTGTCGCCGCTTGCGCACCAGGAGAGGATCGTCCCGGAGATGGCCTCGGTGAAGAATTCGGCGAGGAAATTCCTGTAGTCCCCGTCCACGTCCACGCCGTATTGATCCGCCACGCCGTCGATGTAGCTGCGCACGATGTCGATGAAGTCCGCGTAGAAGAAGCGCTTGAGGCCCTCGCGGCTCATGGCGTCATAGGCGCCGTTGACGATGTGCCTGTTTTCGCTGACGTAGTCCATTACGAACTGGATGGCCTCCCGGTAGTCCAGCACCAGATCGAACTGCCTGACGACCTCCACGGCCTCCTGCTCCAGCATCCACTTGAACAGCGCGTAGATGTCCTCAAAGTGATAATAGAAGCTGTTGCGATTCAAGCCGCAGTCCTGCACGATCTCGTTGATCGTGATTTTGGACAGCAGCTTTTTGTTCATCAGCTTCTTCAGCGACGCAGCCAGCGCCCGCTTCGTTTCCTGCGAGGAGCCCGTGCGTTTCATGGAATCGAAAGTCCTCCGATATTTTACAATTTGCATCACTATAGCAGAGGAACACCCGCTTGTCAATACGATTCGGAGGCTCCGTTTGTTGGTCAATTCCGGGTATTTGTCCAAAAACTGGGCAAGGCGGGTCGATTTGTCTATTTCCTCCGAAAGGCGGACGCGCTAGATTGGACGCGTACGATCCGAGGGGAGGCCGGGACATAATGCAGTACACCTACGAAGTTATGCTGGACGCGCCGCTGGGCAAGAAGCGCGGGCTTCTCGTGCTGAATGGAATCGCGGGGGAGTGCCGGGGAGAGCTGTCGCTGATGAGCTTCAGCAACCCGGTGCGCGGCACCGTGGATGCGGACAGCGCGTGCACCCTGATGGGCCGGATGCGCACGCTGATGCGGAACCTGCCCTTCACGGCGGAGGGCCGAATCGACCTGAAGGGTCTGGAGCTGACGCTGCACTGGGGCGGCCGGAGCTACGCGCTCCACGGCAGCATCCGGGAAGCATGAGGACAAACAAACGGGAGGTTATACACATGAAGGAAAAACGCAGGGGCAAGTCTCAATGGATCATCATGGGCATACTGGAGGTTCTGATCGGCATCCTGCTGCTGGTGAACCCCGTCTACTTCACGGCGGGCATCGTGATCGCGTCGGGTGTCCTGCTGATTCTGGGGGCCTGATGAACGGATGGCGCTACTTCAGGGCCTCACCCGCCGTGGCGGAGCGGGAGAGGACGCTGGTGCTCTGCCTGATGGGTCTGACGCTGGGCGTCCTGTGCGTCGCAGGAACCAAGCAGGTCATCGCGGCGTTTCCGGTGCTCACGGCCCTCTACGGCGTCGCCATCCTGATCGGCGGCTTCTGCAAGGTGCAGCTCACCATGGACGGCATACGCAACGAGCGCAAGGGCTGGGGCTGGTCGTCGCTCAGCGCGGCGCTGTCCATCGCCCTTGCTGTCGTCATCCTCTGCCGCCCCTTCTCCACCACGGTGGCCATCTGGCGCTTCACCGGCATCACGCTGATCGTGGAGGCGGTGGCGGACGCGCTGACCGTGCTCATCGGCGGCAGGCGCGCGGCATAACGCGAATGCGGGCATTGTCGCCCGTCAATTGCAGAGAAAGGAAACGGCATGCAGAGCTTCTATCGAAAAATTGTCAATCATCCGCGCAACATACTCACCGTATTCATTCTTGCGGCGCTGTGCGGCGCGGTCACCCAGGGCATGGTTGCCGTCAACTACGACATGAACGACTACCTGCCGCCGGACAGCGACTCCACCCAGGCGCTGGAGCTGCTGGGCGAGGAGTTTGAGGGCGGCATCCCCAATGCCCGCGTCATGGTGCGGAACGTGTCCATCGCCGAGGCGCTCACCTACAAGGAGCGCTTCCGCACGGTGGACGGCGTGACGGACGTGACCTGGCTGGACGATGTGGCCGACGTGCACACCCCGCTGTCCATGCTGGATGCGGACGAGGTGGAGACCTACTACTGTGACGGCTGCGCGCTGTTCACGCTGACCATCGAGGACGACAGGCGCCTGCAGGCGGTGGACGATCTGCGCGCCATCATCGGCGACGAGAACGCCATGACCGGCGCGGCGGTGTCCACCGCGGTAGCCACCACCAGCACGGTGAACGAAATCCGCATGATTACCGTGTTCGCGGTGCTGTTCGTGCTCCTCGTGCTGCTGCTGAGTACCAATTCCTGGATCGAGCCGCTGGTGGTGCTGTGCAGCCTGGGCGTGGCCATCATGATCAACAACGGCTCGAACCTGATCTTCGGCGAAATCTCCTTCGTGAGCAACGCCGCGGGCTCGATTTTGCAGCTGGCGGTGTCGCTGGACTACTCGGTGTTTTTGATCCACCGCTTCGAGGAGTGCAAGCAGGAAACCGATAACGAGCGCGAGGCCATGGTGCGGGCGCTGTGCATGTCCACCGGCTCCATCCTCTCCAGCGGCCTGACCTCGGTCATCGGCTTCCTGGCGCTGTGCCTGATGCGCTTCCAGATCGGCCCCGACCTAGGCCTGGTGCTGGCGAAAGGCGTGGCCATCAGCCTGATCACGGTGTTCGTGTTCTCCCCGGCGCTGATTCTCTCTACCCACAGGCTGATGGAAAGGACCCGCCACCGCTATCTTTTGCCCTCTTTCCGCACGCTGGGCAGGGTGGTGTACCGGCTGATGATCTCGGCGGTGCTGGTCTTTCTGATGCTGATCTACCCGGCAAACCGGGCCTCGGGCAGCAACGAGTACTACTATGGCTCCGCCCACATCTTCGGCCCGGTCACCCAGCTGGGCGCGGATACCGCAGAAATCGAGGCGACCTTCGGCAAGAGCGACACCTACGTGCTGATGGTGCCCCGGGGCGATGTGGTGCGGGAGCGGGCGCTCTCCGAGGAGCTGCAGGCGCTGCCGGAAGTCACCAGCATCCTGTCCTACGTGGACGTGGCAAGTACCACCATCCCCACTCAGTTTGCGGGCGAGGACACGCTGAAGCTGCTGATGTCGGAGCATTACAGCCGCCTGGTGCTGAGCGTGAACGCGGACTTCGAGGGCCCGGCCACTTTCAAGCTGATCGACCGCATCCGCGAAGTTGCGGAGAAGTGGTATCCCGGTCAATGGAAGCTAGCAGGCGAGGGCGTGAGCACCGAAGACCTGATGGGCACCGTCACCGCCGACATGGGCAAGGTCAACTTCCTCGCCATCGCCGCAGTGTTTGTGGTGCTGCTGCTGTCGATGAAGTCCGTGTCGCTGCCGGTGATTCTGGTGTTGGCCATCGAGACGGCCATCTGGATCAACATGTCGCTGCCCTACTTCTTCGACAGAACGATCTTCTACATCGCCTACCTCATCATCAGCTCGATTCAGTTGGGCGCGACGGTGGATTACGCCATCCTGTTCACCGACCGCTATCTGGAGCACCGGCAGACCATGGGCAAGCGGGACGCAATCGTCAACACAATTTCCGCCGTCACCGCCTCCATCATGACCTCCGGCATGACGCTGACGGTGGTGGGCTTCCTGCTGGGCTACCTCTCCACCCACGGCCTGCTGAGTCAGTTGGGCATGTTTCTGGGCAAGGGCACGCTGTGCTCGCTGGCCATCGTGTTCTTCGTGCTGCCGGGCCTGCTGTACCTGCTGGACGGCCTGATCCGCCGCCCCACCCTCGGATTGAAGCTGGCCCCGGCGAAAAAGCGGGTTGATTCCGAAGATAAAGCTGTGCAAAAGGAGTGATAATGGATGAAAAGATGGATTGCAAGCCTGCTGGCGCTCTGTCTGACGGCGCTCTGCCTGATGTCCTCCGCCATGGCTGCGGAGAAAAATGAAATCGTGTACGACAACCTGCGCTCCGGCGGCGAGCTGGACGCGGTGTACATCGTGAACCGCTTCGAGGCGGAAAGCTCTGAGACAATCGTGGACTACGGCAGCTACTACAAGGTCGCCAATCTGAGCGACGAAACGCCGCTGGAGCAGAATTCCGACTCCGTGCGCCTGACGGTTCCGGCAGGCACGCTGTTCTACCAGGGCGATCCCATCTCTGCCGCCCTGCCCTGGAGCATCCGGGTGAACTACGCGCTGGACGGCGCGCCCATCCGCCCGGAGGAGCTCAGCGGCAAAAGCGGCGCGCTGGAGATGCAGATCACCATCGGCAAGGGCAGCGAGAGCCTGACCGACTTCTACGAGCACTACGCGCTGAACATGACCGTCACGCTGGACGGCGAAAGGTGCAGCGGCATCACTGCCGAAGGTGCGACCATCGCCAATTCCGGCACGGACCACCTGCTGACCTATGTGGTTCTGCCCAGCCCGGACGCGACCTACACCATCACCGCAAATGTGACGGACTTTGCCATGGTGGACGTCAGCATCAACGGCGTGCCGCTGGGCATGGACGTGGACATCGATACCAGCGAGATCGACGACAGGGTGAGTGAATTGCAGGACGGCGTGTCCCGGCTCAGCAGCGGCTCCTCCCGGCTCGCCAGCGGCGCGTCCAGTCTGAAGGGCGGCGCAAAAGAGCTTCAAGGCGGAACCGTGACGCTGGCCGAGGGCACAGAGAGCCTGGTCGGCGGCGCGGCGCAGTTCTCCGCCGGTCTGGACGAGACCAGGGCCGGCTCCGCGCAGCTCGCCGCCGCGTCCGCGCAGCTCGTGGCCGCCGTGGACGACGTGGAGGGCAAGACTCAGGGTGCGCCCCAGATGACCATTGCCGAGATGCGCGCGCTGTGCAACGCGCTGCTGGACGCGGTGTCGCAGATGGAGGGCGCGCTGACGGACCTGCGCGGAAAGCTCTCCGGCCTGATCGCGCTCGCGGAGTCGCTGGAGAGCAAGGCGAAGGAAATCTGCGACCTGATCCCCGAATCCGGCTTCTCCACATCCGACGTTTCCCTGCTGCGCACTCTGCTGGGCAGGGCCTCCGGAAACTCCGACGTGAGTTCCGCGCTCTCCTCGGAGATCGCAGCGCTGCGCCGCATCCTGGACAAGGCCGAGGAGATCAACGGCTGCCTGGACGAGCTGCGCAAGTGCGCGAAGGAAAACCACAAGCTGACCGTCTCCCTGTCCGAGCCGCTGAAAAAGCTGGACGGCCAGATCGGGGATGCGCTCGCGGAACTGGCCGAGGTCAAGGCCTCACTGCAGTCCGTCCTGTCCATGCTGGATCAGATGGAAGCCAATGGCGCAAGCTCCAGCGACGGCGTGATGACCACCCTGTTCGCCACGATCCGCGAAATGGACGCGGGCATTCAGGCGCTGGATGCGGGCGTCGGCGAGCTGCAAACCAACTTTGCCCTGCTCAGCGCGGGCATCTCCAGCGTGGACGCGGGCGTGGACTCCCTTGCCAGCGGCGCGGACACGCTGCTGGACGGCGCAAGCTCCCTCTCCTCCGGCGCGGACAGTCTCAAGGGCGGCGTGAACGAGCTCAGCGAGGGCACCGGCGACATGGACGCGCAGGCGCAGGAGGGCGTGGACGACGCGATTTCCTCCATCACCGGCGGCGACTTCGAGCCGGTCTCCTACGCCGACCCCCGCAACCGGGTGGAATCCGTGCAGTTCGTGATCCGAATCCCCGGCGTCAGCGAGGCCGAGGAGCCGGAGATCGTCGTCGAGGAGGAGATAGAGAAGAGCCTGGGCGAGAAGTTCCTCGATCTGTTCCGCTGAGAAGGGAGGAAACCTGAATGAAGAAAGCGCTTCGATGCGCGCTGACGGCGCTGCTCCTCGCCGCGCTCTGCCTGGGGCTGTCCGGCTGTGAGAACGAGGAGGACAGCATCCGCCAGGCGCTGATCGACATGGGCTACATGAATCCGACTCCCGAGCCCAGCGAGACTCCCGAGCCCAGCGAAACGCCTGCGGCCAGCGCCATGCCGGAGGACGTCGGAACGCCCGATCCAGGAGTGACGCCCGACAACGCAATGCCAACGCCGGATTTGTCAAACCTGCCAACGCCAAACCTGTCAACGCCAAACCTGTCAACGCCGCAGGACATCGAGGCCCCCGCGATCGATGGGAGCCACGAGTCCATCGAGAGCCACGCGTCAGACAATCTCCCCGTGCCGACGCAACGCCCGGGTCCAACGGGATTTACGAAGTCAGCGCGCTCCCCGCGCCCGACGCAACGTCCACGCCAAACGCGCCCCCCGAAGCCAGCGCGTCCTCCGCGCCCGTTGGGATGCCTGGGACAGGCGAGTTTCCCGAACTCGCAAAATCGCCCGAATTGTAAAGGCGTTCGTTGCCTTGAGGGCGGGCCGCGGCCATGCGGTACAGAATAAGCGCGTGTTTTTCGCGGCCCGGCTGTCCATACTGGAAAAAACGGAGGGGAGGCGGATGCAATGGGCGACGAGAACGGGCGCTTTGCGCTCCGGCACGCGCTGTTCTCCCTGGGCTACTACGGCGCGAACGCGATCTACCAGGGCTACATGAGTCTCTACTACACATATCTGGGCTTCCACAGCGCACAGCTGGGGGGAATCAGCGCGGCCACGGCGCTCGCAGCGCTGGGTGCGCAGCCGCTCTGGGGCATGCTGGGCGACCGCGCGCGGGACCGAAGGCGGCTGCTGGGCGCGCTGGCGCTGCTCTCGGCGGCGGCGCTTCCGCTGGCGCTGCTGGACGGCGGGTTCTGGTTTCAGCTCCCGGCGGCGATGCTGTTCTTCGCCTTCTTCTGCGCGCTGTTGCCCCTGAACGACGCGATCCTTCTGGAGGCGCAGGGCGGGGCCTTCGGCGGCTACCGCCTGGCGGGCGGCGCGGGCTTTGCCCTCGCGGGCGCGGCCTTTGGCGCGATTTCGGGCCGGCTGGGCCCTGCGGGCGTGATCTGGGCGACGGCGGCGCTGCTGCTGCTCGCGGCGCTCGCGACCCGGGCGCTTCCGCCCTCGCCGGGGCGGCAGGGTGGGCGGCGCGTCTCCATGGCGGCGCTTCTGAAGGACCGATCTCTCGTGCGCATGCTGCTGTTTCTTTTGCCGGTGCAGATGACCATGGGCTTCTTCTACACCTTTTTCGCGCCCCACTTTCAGTCCCTGCCGGGGAGCGGGGAGGCGCTGCTGGGGCTGGGCTATCTGCTCTCCGCCCTCAGCGAAGCGCCGTATCTGCTCTTCAGCGACCGCATCTACCGCCGCTTTGGCGCGGAGAAACCCATGTGCCTGGCAGCGCTGGTTCTGGCGCTGCGCTGGCTGCTGCTGGGCCTCGCGCCCACGGCGGCCGTGGCGCTGGCGAGCCAGCTGCTCCACGGCGGAGGCTTCATCGTGATGACCGTCTCCATGGCCTGCTGGATTTCCGACAATGTGCCCAGGGAGCTGCGCGCCTCGGGGCAGGGGCTTCTGAACATGGTCTCCTTCGGGGCCGCGCGCATCGCGGGCAACCTGCTGGGTGGGCTGCTGGCCCGGGTAGCGGGCCGGGAAGCGGCCTTTCTGGCCGGGTCAGTCGTCTGCGCCGTCGCCCTGCTGGCCTTTGCGCCTGGTGCGCTGCGGCGGGGGCGCTGAGGGAATATTGTCGAATTATTGTTCCAGTCTGCCCGCGCTTTCTATGCTATAATAGGAGCATAGAATCGGGGAGGATGGCACTTATGCGCTGGGACATCGGCATTGATTTGGGAACGGACTTTGTGCGCGTGGCGGAATACAACCGCGGGGCGACGCTGGAGGCGGCGGCGCGGCTGGCGCTGCGGGAGGGCCGGGAGAATCCGCTGTGCTGCGGAGACGTGGCCGCGCGGGTCTCCGGGCGCACCTGCGCGGGCGTGGAGGTCGTCTCCCCCCTGCGGGACGGCGTTCTGGAGAACAATTTCTACGCGGACCGGCTCCTGAGATGGGTGTACCGGCAGGCGGAGGAGCTGCCCCGGGGCAAGCGCTTCGGCGCGATGCTCACCTGCGCGCCCTTCTCCAGACCCGTGCAACAGGAGGCGCTGCTGACGGCGGCGGTGGACGCGGGCGCGGCGGAGGCCGCGCTGGTGCGCGCGGACGCGGCTGCGGCGCTGGGCGCGGGGCTGGATCTCAACGCCCCGGAGGCCAAGCTGGTGGTGGACATCGGCGCGGGCAAGGTGACGGTCACGCTGTTCACCCTGGGCCGCGTGGCGGCCTTCGGCTACCTGCCCTACGGCCTGAACCGCATCGACGCGCGGGTGCAGCGCATCGTGCGCACCGAGGGCGGATACCGCATCGGCCTGAACTCCGCCCGGGAGGTCAAGCACACCCTAGGCACGGCGCTGCCGGAGGCCGCGCCCCGGGATGTGGTGATGCACATGACGGGCTTCAGCATGGAGCGCAGGCTGCCGGAGGTCTTCGACGTGGAGACGGCCCTGGCGCTGCACGCCTGCGAGGAGGTCGTCAGCGAGATCGCCGGTTTGTGCGCGGGCGTGGTCTCGGAGATTCCGGAGGAGCTGGCCGCCGATTTGAACGATGCGGGCGCGGTGCTGGTGGGCGGCGGCGCGGAGATGCCCGGCATGGACAAGCGCATCGGCGACACGCTGGGCGTGCCCTGCCGCATCGCGGACGCCCCCGGCAAGTGCGCCGCGCGGGGGCTGGCGGAGATCATGCGCGCGCCGGAGAAATACCCCGCGGCGCTGATGGCCCAGACCCGGAAGGGAAGCCTGAAGTGAAGCGCAGCGTGATCGCAGACGGAAAGCAGCTGGACTACATACTGGTGCGCGCGCCGCGCCGGGACGTGCTCCTGAAGGCCCTGCCCGGCGGCGAGACGCGGGTGTACGCCCCGTCGGGCGCGCGGCTCAGGGATGTGGACGCGCTGGTGCGGGCGCGGGCGGCGGAGTTGAGGGAGATGCACGCCGCGCTGGAGAGGCAGCTGCTGGAAAACCGCCTGCGCCACCCCGTGGCCCCGGGCAGCCGGGTGTGCATCGAGGGCGCGGCCTACGCGCTGCGGCTGAAGCAGGGCGCGCAGGTGCGGCTGAAGTTGCAGGCGGAGGTTTGCGAGCTCTCCCTGCCCGCGCCGGAGGACGAGGAGGCCGTGCGCGCCGCGCTGAAGCAGGCGCTCTCCCGCCGGACGCTCATGCGCATCCGGGAGGAGCTGGACACCTACGCCCCGCGCATCGGCGTGGAATACGGGCGCGTCGCCATACGGGATCAGAAGTCCCGCTGGGGCAGCTGCTCAGCGAAGGGCAACCTGAACTTCAACTGGAAGCTCATCATGGCCCCGCCGGAGGCGCTGCGCTATGTGGTGATTCACGAGCTCTGCCATCGGATCGAATTCAACCACTCCCCCCGCTTCTGGGCGCTGGTGCGCGGACAGATGCCGGAGTATGAGTGCTGGAAGAAGTGGCTCAAGGCCCACGGAGGAGAGCTGGGCGTGGAGTGAGTGCAGACGGAATGAACGGGGAAAATGCAACGCCCCTCAATCGCATTGCAGCGGTTGAGGGGCGCTTGATGTGCAGGGGCGCTTCAGGCGAGCAGTTGGAGGATCGCGTCGGCGTACGCCCGGCAGGTCGCGCCGGTCGGATCGCCGGTGACGCGCAGGGCACAGCTGTCCAGCGCCCGCTCCAGCCGATTGGCGACATCCGGGCGTGCGATGTGCCGGAGCAGCAGCACGCAGGCGCGAAGGATGCTCTCGGGGCTGGCGTATTCGCCCAGGCCCTCCTCGATCAGCCGGGGTGCGGACCCATGGATGGCCTCGAACATGGCGTAGCGGTCGCCGGTGTTGGCGCTGCCCGCCGTGCCCACACCGCCCTGAATCTGCGCGGCCTCATCGGTGATGATGTCGCCGTAGAGGTTGGGCAGCAGGAAGACCTGGAAGCGGTTGCGGATGGCGGGGTTGACCAGGTTCGCGGTCATGATGTCGATGTACCAGTCCTCCGCCTCAATGCCGGGGTACTCTTCGGCCACCTCGTGGCAGATGGCGCTGAAGCTGCCGTCGGTCTTCTTCATGATGTTGGCCTTGGTGACGATGGCGACCCGGGTCTTGCCGTTGTTCTTCGCGTATTCGAAGGCGGCGCGGGCGATGCGCCGGGTGCCGGGGCGGGTGGTCACCTTGAAGTCCATGCAGAGCCTGTCCGGAATCTCCACGCCCCGGCTGCCCAGGACGTATTCGCCCTCGGTGTTCTCCCGGAAGAAGATCCAGTCGATGCCCTCCTCGGGCACGGCCACCGGGCGCACGTTGGCGTAGAGATCCAGCTCCCGGCGCAGGGTCACGTTGGCGCTCTCCATGCTGCCCCCCTTGGGCGTGGTGGTGGGGCCCTTCAGGAGCACGTCGCAGGCCTTAATGGCCGCGAGGGATTCTTCGGGAACGGACTTGCCCAGCGCCAGCCGGTTTTCCAGCGTCAGCCCCGGAATGTCCCGCAGGACGATGCGCCCGGAGGCGATTTCGTCGCCGAGCAGCGCCTCCAGCACCCGCCGGGCCTCCCGGACGATGATGGGGCCGATGCCGTCGCCGGGGGCGACGCCGATCGCGATCTGCTCCTGGCGGGCGAAGTCCCGGGGCGCAACGCCCGCCTCCATGCGCTGCGTGCGGGCGAGCTGCTCCTCCAGCAGGGTTCGGAACTGTTCCACGGCGCGTTCGATGTCGTTCATCAGGAATTCATCTCCTTTGTATAGGCCAGCAGGCCGCCCGCGCGGAGCATGCCCGCCTGGCGGGGGGTGAAGGCGCAGTTGAGGGGGAAGCGCTCGCCGGTGGTCTCGTCGGTGAGGGTCACGCAGCCGCGCTCCAGGCCCTCCAGGATGCCGGTGAGGGCGAGGCGGTCGCCCTGGTTGAGGCGGTCATAGGCGGCGGGATCCGCGAAGGTGAGGGGTAGGATGCCCGCGTTGATCAGGTTCGCCGCGTGGATGCGGGCGAAGCTCACGGCGATTACCGCCCGCACGCCCAGGTACAGCGGCACCAGCGCCGCGTGCTCCCGGGAGGAGCCCTGGCCGTAGTTGGAGCCGCCCACGACGATGCTCTCTCCGGCGGCCTTTGCCCGCTCGGGGAAGCTCTTGTCGCACACGCCGAAGCAGAACTGGCTCAGGTGGGGAATGTTCGAGCGGTAGGGCAGGATCTTCGCGCCTGCGGGCATGATGTGGTCGGTGGTGATGTTGTCGCCCACCTTCAGGGTCAGCTCCGCGCGGATCTCGTCCGTCAGCGGCCTGCCCGAGGGGAATTCCCTGATGTTCGGCCCGCGCACGATCTCCACGCCCGCGGCCTCCTCCGGCGCGGCGGGGGCCAGCACGGCGCTGTCGTCGATCTTGAAGCGCGGGGGCAGATGCACCTCGGGCATCTCGCCCAGGGCGCGGGGATCGGTGATCTCGCCAAAGATGGCGGCGGCCACGGCGGTCTCCGGGGAGACCAGATACACCTGGCCGTCGGCGGTGCCGCTGCGACCCTCGAAGTTGCGGTTGAAGGTGCGCAGGGACACGCCCGCCGAATTCGGGGAGAAGCCCATGCCGATGCAGGGGCCGCAGGCGCACTCCAGCAGCCGCGCGCCGCTCTGCAGAATATCCGCCAGCGCGCCGCAGTCCGCCAGCATCGAGAGCACCTGCTTCGAGCCGGGGGAGATGGACAGGCTCACCGAGGGAGAGACCGTGCGCCCCTTGAGCAGCGCGGCCACCTTCAGCATGTCCAGCAGCGAGGAATTGGTGCAGGAGCCGATGCACACCTGATCCACCTTCACGCCCTTCAGCTCCGACGCGGGGCGCACGTTGTCCGGGCTGTGGGGGCAGGCGACCAGCGGAACCAGCGCGGAGAGGTCGATGTCGATCACCCGGTCGTACTTCGCATCCGGGTCGCTGGCCATGGGGACGTAATCGCCGCCGCGGCCCTCCGCCTCCAGGAAGGCGCGGGTCACTTCGTCGGCGGGGAAGATGGAGGTGGTGGTGCCCAGCTCGGTGCCCATGTTGGTGATGGTGGCGCGCTCCGGCACGCTCAGGGTGGAAACGCCCTCGCCGCCCCATTCGATGATCGCGCCCACGCCGCCCTTGACGCTCAGGATGCGCAGAATCTCCAGACTCACGTCCTTCGCGGTGACGAAGGGGCGCAGCTTGCTGGTAAGGTTGACCTTGTAGAGGCGGGGCATGTTGATGTGGTACGCGCCGCCGCCCATGGCCACGGCCACGTCCATGCCGCCCGCGCCGAAGGCCAGCATGCCCAGGCCGCCGGCGGTGGGCGTGTGGCTGTCGGAGCCGATGAGGGTCTTGCCCGGCACGCCGAAGCGCTCCAGATGCACCTGGTGGCAGATGCCGTTGCCGGGGCGGGAGAACCACACGCCGTACTTCCTGGCCACGGACTGAATGTAGCGGTGGTCGTCTGCGTTTTCAAAGCCGCATTGCAGGGTGTTGTGGTCGATGTAGGCCACGCTGCGCTCGGTGCGCACGCGCTCCACGCCCATGGTTTCAAATTCCAGGTAGGCCATGGTGCCCGTGGCGTCCTGGGTCAGGGTCTGGTCGATGCGCAGCGCGATGTCGCTGCCGGGGGTCATGTCGCCCTCCACCAGGTGGGCGCGGATGATTTTTTCTGCGATGCTGAGGCCCATTTCTTACATCTCCTTATCCATGATGTTCTTCATGGCGTTTCTGACGTGTTCATTCATCAGCTGTTCGGCGCGGTCCGCGTCCCGGGCCGCGATGGCTTCATAGATGGCCCGGTGCTCCCGCACGGATTTTTCCGCCCGGATGGGCTCGGTCAGGGCCGCCCGGCGGAACTTCTGCACCTTGCGATGCAGGGGAAGCAGGGTGTCCCGCAGCACGATGCTGCCGCTGCGGCAGTAGATGATCTCGTGGAAGCGGCCGTCCAGCATCTTCAGGTGATCCGCATCCTTGCGGGCCAGATAGAACTCCTGGAAGTCGATGGCCTCCTTGAGCTCCTTCAGGCTGTCCTCGTCGGCGTTTTCAATGAAGCCGCGCACCGCCAGCCCTTCGATGCGCAGGCGGATGGCGGACATGTCCTCAAAGTCCTTGCGGGAGATGCCCAGCACCTGGGTGCCCTTCGGGCTGTCCTCGATCAGGTGCTCCTGAAACAGACGCCGCAGGGCTTCCCGCACGGGCGTGCGGCTCACACCCAGCTCGCTGCACAGCTGCAGCTCCGTGATGATTTCGCCCCGCTGATACTTGCCGCTGAGTATGTCGTTCTCCAGGCGTTCAAACACCTGATCGGCCAGGGAAACGGTTCTGTATTCCATGCGCAACCTCCTCACAGTCTGGAAAAGCGCCCGCCGGAGAGCTCCTCGATCTTCTCCTCCAGCTCGCCGGTGGAGAGGGAGGTCTGGCGTCCGCCCTCGTATTCCGCGTCGATCCACTTCTTCAGTTCCACCACCAGCGGATCCCGCTTGTCCACGGCCTCGCCCTCCGGCAGGCGGTAGTTTTCGTTGATCCAGAAGGCGATGCCCGCCAGACCGCTGCTCTTGCCGATCATCACCGAGGGGCCGCGGCCCAGAATCTTGCGGGTGTTGAAGATGGAGTAGACCTCCGCGTCCTTGAGCAGGCCGTCCGCGTGGATGCCCGCCCGGGTCATGTTGAAGCTCCGGCCCACATAGGGGGTCATGGCGGGAACCTCGTAGCCGATTTCGTAGCGGAAGTAGTCCGCGATTTCGGTGATGGCGGTGGGGTCCATGCCGTCCAGGGAGCCGCGCAGCGAGGCGTACTCCATCACCATGGCCTCCAGCGGGATGTTGCCCGTGCGCTCGCCGATGCCCAGCAGGGAGCAGTTCACCGCCGAGGCCCCGTACAGCCATGCCGTCGAGGCGTTCACCACGGCCTTGTAGAAGTCGTTGTGGCCGTGCCACTCCAGCTGCTCGCTGGGCACGTCGGAGTAGTGTTGCAGGCCGTAGATGATGCCGGGCACGCTGCGGGGCAGCGCGGTTCCGGCGTAGGGCACGCCGTAGCCCATGGTGTCGCAGGCGCGGATCTTCACCGGAATGCCCGCCTCGGAGGACATCTTCATCAGCTCGTTTACGAAGGGCACCACGAAGCCGTAGAAGTCCGCCCGGGTGATGTCCTCCAGATGGCAGCGGGGAATCACGCCCGCCTCAAAGGCGTCGGCCACAGTGGCCAGGTAGTATTCCATCACCTGTTTGCGGGTCATCTTCATCTTTTTAAAGATGTGGTAGTCGCTGCAGGAGACCAGTATGCCCGTCTCCTTGATGCCCAGATCCCGCACCAGTTTGAAGTCCTCCCGGCTGGCCCGGATCCAGGTGGTAATCTCCGGGAAGCGGTAGCCCAGCTCCTGGCACTTCTCGATGGCCTTGCGGTCGTTCTCGCTGTAGACAAAGAACTCGCTCTGGCGGATGATGCCGTAGGGGCCGCCCAGCCGTGCCATCAGCTTGTAGAGCTGCACGATCTGCTTGACGGTGTAGGGCTCCACCGACTGCTGGCCGTCCCGGAAGGAGGTGTCGGTGATCCAGATGTCCTCCGGCATGCCGATGGGCACGCGGCGGTGGTTGAACGCCACCCGGGGCACCTCGTCGTAGGGGTAGACGTCCCGGTACAGGTTTGGGTCGGGTACGTCCTGAAGGGAGTATTTATAGCTCTTCTGCTCGAGCAGGTTTGTCTTGCCAGACATCTCCAGCATAGCTCGCGCCTCCTTGTGTACGGAAATTTATGTATTATTGTATACAAGGATACCTGCACTGTCAAGCTGTGAAGGGAGGATTGCCGTGTAAACTTTTGGGGAGCGGCGCTGTGCCGGGGCGGGATCCGGCGGGAAATCGCCGGATGCAGACGGAGAAAGGCGCAAAAAGCGGCGGAAGCGTTGCGCTTCCGCCGAAGAGATGGCTGCAAGAGATGACGCAAAACAGATGTGGGAATCAATTTTGCGACCAGGGCGGCGAAGTTGTTTTTCCAAAGCACAGCGGCGGAAGCGATGTGCTTCCGCCGCGGAGACGGTTCCCCATATCGGGGAATCCGAATGGATCCCGGAGATCGCGTCAGCCCTTTACGGCGCCGGCGACGATGCCCTTGATGATATACTTTTGCAGGAAGAGGTAGAGCACCACGATGGGCAGTATGGACAGCACCAGCATGGCCATCATCGCGCCCATATCCACCGTGCCGTAGCCGCCCTTGAGGTACTGGATGGCGATGGGGATGGTCTTGAACTTCTTCAGGTTGAGCACCAGGTAGGGGAGCAGATAGTCGTTCCAGATCCACATGGCCTCCAGGATGGCGGTGGTGACGTAGGTGGGCTGGAGGATGGGGAACACGATAGAGAAGAAGGTGCGCAGCGGCGTACAGCCGTCCACCATGGCACTCTCTTCAATCTCAATTGGACAGGACTTCATGTATCCGCAGAACATGAAGACCGCCAGGCCCGCACCGAAGCCCAGATACACCACGGGGATGGTCAGGGGCGTGTTGAGCTTGAGGGTATCGGCCGTCTTGGAGAGGGTGAACATCACCATCTGGAAGGGCACGATCATGGAGAACAGGCAGAGGTAGTAGACGGCCCGGGTGAGCCTGGTGCGCACGCGGGTGATGAACCAGGCGCACATGGAGGTGCACAGCAGAATCAGCGCCACGGAGAGCACCGTGATGATGACGCTGTTGAGCAGGGAATCAAAGAAGTTGATCTTGTTCAGACCGTTGGTGTAGTTTTCCCAGCCCACGAAGGTCTTCGCGTCCGGCAGGGAGAAGGGCAAGCGGCTGATGAAGGCCTTCTTCTTGAAGGAGTTGATCAGCACCACGAACAGGGGATAGACGTACACCAGGGAGAACAGGGAGAACACGAGGGTCAGAATCCAGTCGCCCTTCTTGTGCGTGCGCACGCGCTTGGATTTGTTTGCCATTACTGCTGCACCTCCCGCTTGTTGGTCAGGCGCATCTGCAGGATGGCCACGGCGGCCACGATGATTGTAAAGATCACGGCCTTGGCCTGGCCTGCGCCCTGCCAGCCGTTGCGGCCATAGAAGGTTTCATAGATGTCCAGCGCCAGCAGCTTCAGCTTGCCCGAGGACTCCGCGCTCAACAGCGCGAGGTTCTGGTCGAAGAGCTTGAAGGAGTTGGTCAGCGTCAGGAAGGTACAGATGGTGATGGACGGCATGACCATTGGAATCTTGATCTTGAACAGCGTCTGCAGCGACGTTGCGCCGTCGATGGACGCGGCCTCGATCAGATCGTCCGGGATGCTCTGCAATCCGGCGATGTAGATGACCATCATGTAGCCCGCCTGCTGCCAGGTCATGAGGATGGTGAGACCCCAGAAACCGTAGGACTCGGAGTAGACCAGCGTGCGGCCGAATTTTGCCAGTATGCCGGAGAGGAGCAGGTTCCAGACCCAGCCCAGGACGATGCCGCCGATCAGGTTCGGCATGAAGAACACCGTGCGGAAGATGTTGGTGCCGCGGAAGCCGCGCACCAGCAGCAGCGCCAGCACAAAGCCGAACACGTTGATCAGAATCACGTTGACCACCGTGAACAGGGAGGTGACCCACAGCGCATGGGTGAAGTTGGACGTGGGATCGGTGAAGATCCGGATATAGTTGCTCAGTCCCACGAACGTCGCATCCGATACGGTGGTGAAATTGCAGAACGAGAGATAGAGTCCCGTGAGGAAGGGAATCAAAAACCCGATCAGGAAGGCGAGCATCGTGGGCAATACGAAGATCGGCCAGTACTTGCGGATGGATTTCTCCATGCGAACAACCTCCTCGAATTCAATGCCTGGGCGTATCCGGCAGGCGTCCTCCGCCTCCGATGTGCCGGGGGGAGAGGACGCTGGCCGAATGTACACGAAACGGGATGCGGCGTATGCCGCGCCGCATCCCGGGATGTCCGCAGCCCGCAGGGGACTGCGAAGGGTCAGTTTCAGGAATTGGCAGCCGCGTACTCGGTGGCCCAGCCGTCGACGAAAGCGGTCACAACCGCATCCCAGTCGCCGGTGCCCTGCGCGTAGTCGGTCAGCGCCTTGCCCACGCCGTCCTTCCAGGTCTCGGAAGGCATGGTGGTGAAGTTCCAGGTCACGGGAGTCTTGCCGGCGGCAACGGTCTCAGCGGCGACCTGCTTGAAGTAGTTGGTGGATTCCTTGGCGGCCTTGAAGGGGATGTCGAAGCCCATTTCGTCCGCCAGGGTGGTGGTGCCGGTCTCGGAGGTCACGAGCCAGTACAGGAAGTCCAGGGTGGCCTGGATGTCGGCCTCGGAGGCGTTCTTGTTCACGCACAGGAAGTTCTCGGTGCCGGTGCACAGGCCCTGGTTCTCCTCGCCCTCAACGCCGATGTAGATGGGCAGCATGGTCAGGTTTTCGTCCGGGATGTACTCGGAAACTGCGCCGTACTCCCAGTCGCCGTTCTGGAAGAACACAGCTTCTTCCAGCTGGAACTCCGCCTCAGCGTCAGAACCGGTCTTGGCGGCGAGCATTGCGGGCTCGCAGGTAGCGTTGTTGATATACAGATCCCAGATGGCCTTGTAGTTGTCCAGGTAGGTGCCCTTGATGGCCTCGGTGGAGGTGATGCCGTCCGCCAGATACTCATAGTAGATGGGCATGTTGGCCAGGTGGGTCTTGAAGCGCCAGTCAGAGGAGGAATCCATGCCGGCGGAGGTGAAGGCGGAGAAGCCCAGCTCGTCCTTGCGGGCGGTGATGTCCTCGACGACGGCCTTCAGGGTCTCGAAGTTGGTGATGTCGTCCACGGTGTAGCCGGCCTTCTCCAGCAGCGCGGTGTTGGTGATCAGGCCATAGGACTCGGTCAGGTAGGCAATGCCCAGAACCGCGTCGCCGTCCTTGAGGGCGAAGGCGTCGCTGGTCAGCTCGCCGTAGAAGTCGGAGCCGGACATGTCATAGCAGTAGTCCTTCCAGGTGTTCAGACCCACGGGGCCGTTGACCTGGAACAGGGTGGGAGCTTCGGTCTTGGCGATCTCGGACTTCAGGGTATCCTCGTAGGTGCCGGAGGCGGCGGTGACGACGGTCATCTCGACGCCGGTCTCCGCGGTGTAGGCGGCGGCGAGCGCTTCCCACTTCTCGGCAACCTCGGGCTTGAAGTTGAGGTAGTAGATGGAGCCGGTTTCCTCAGCGGAGGCGACGGCGGCCAGGGACAGCGCCAGGGCCAGGGCCAGAACCAGAGCAAAGAGCTTCTTCATGTTGGGTTTCTCCTTTCAGATTTTCCTTTACAGGCGGAATTGCAAAAATTCCATAAAACGATTTTAGCGCTATGCGACCAATTTGTCAACAGTATATCCAATAAAAGGCGCACGGAAACGTCGAATTTTAACAGATCACGCTTTCGCGTCCTCCTGAACCGTGCCGCGGATGCTGCCCGTGGCCTGGCTCTTGTGCCGGTCCAGCTGCAAAAGCGCCCGGGGATTGTGGGTCAGGCAGGCCGGGCCGCCCACGCAGCCGTTTTTGCAGGCCATGCCCTCGATGAAGTTCTGCCTGAGCTTGCCGCTGCGGGTGATGGTGAGCAGCTTTTTGCACTCGGCGAGGCCGTCGCCGATGGCCGGGTCGAGGGTGAAGGTCTCCTCGGAGATGTTCTGCTCCGCGAGTGCCTCGCGCACCGCGTCCGCCAGGCCGCCGCAGCGGGCGAAGCCGCGCCCGTAGGGCGAGACGCTCTTGAGCTTTGCCTCCTCGCAGGCGTCGGGGTCGATGCTGCGCGCGCCGAACATGGCCTGCATCTCCTCGAAGGTCATGGTGTAGTCCACATATTCGCCGGCGCGGGTGTTCATGGCCTCGCTCTTCTTGGCGATGCAGGGCCCGATGAAGACCACGTGCGCGCCGGGGTCCTTCTCCTTCAGGCGGCGCGCGATGGCGGCCATGGGGGAGAGGGTGTGGGAGACGTAATTCTTGAGGTTGGGGAATTCCTGCTCCACGAAGGAGACGAAGGCGGGACAGCAGCTGGAGGTGAGAAAGCCCTTCTCGGCCAGCTCCCCGGCCTCCTCCCAGGCGGTCAGGTCCGCGCCCTCAGCGGCCTCGGCCACGAAGTAGAAGCCCAGCTTCGTCAGTGCCGTCACCATGCGGCCCACGGAGAGCCTGGGATACTGGGTGGCGATGGAGGGGGCGATGATGGCATAGACGTGGTACCTGCGGTTTTCGTCGGATTCGCGGATCAGGCGGATGATCTCCGGCAGGTAGGATTCGTCGGTGATCGCGCCGAAGGGACAGCGGTAGACGCACGCGCCGCAGGAGACACAGTTGTCCTCGTTGATGCGGGCCTTGTGGGTGTCGGGGTCGATTTCGATGGCCCGGGTCTTGCAGGCCTCCACGCAGGGGCGCACCACCCGGACGATGGCCGAATAGGAGCAGGCGGAGAGGCACTGGCCGCACTCCACGCACTTCGACTTGTCGATCGTCGCGCGCAGGTTCACGATGGAGATTGCGCCCTTCGGACAGGCGTTCATGCAGTAGTGGGCGATGCAGCCGCGGCAGGAGTGGGTCACCTGGATGCCCTCGATGGGGCACTCGTCGCAGGCGATGGGCAGCACGCGCACCGCGCGGCGGCTGTGTCCGCCGCCGCCGATGGCCGCGGAGACGCGCTGGTTGATGATGGCGCGCTCCTTGTAGATGCAGCAGCGCATGGTGGGACGTCCCTCGGGGATGATTTCCTCGGCAATGCCCATGGTATTCTCCGGGTTCAAGGCGTCCGCGTAGGCCAGCTCGGCCACCTTTTTGAGCACCTTGTACTTGATTTCCTGAACGGAAGTCTCAAAAAACGGCATGTGAAGTCCTCCCTGTTGCAGTATTTGCATTTCCCTTGTGATAACAGACGAAACCCCATGTGATCTCAACATGGGGTCGCGGGCGTAAGTTACGTCCGAGGCGCTCAGCCGAGCGCCGTGGACGGGTCGAGAAGCAGGCGCAGCGTCGCGCCGTCGATGTAGGCGTCATATTCCGGGTCGATGACCATCAGACCTGCGTCCAGGGATTCGTTGGCCCTGAGCTGAAAGGCGGCGACCGCCTCCAGTGTGCGCGCGTCCAGCACGCCGTCCTCCAGGCCGTCGGTGTTGAGCAGGCCGTACTTGTACAGGGCCATCTGCACGTTCCGAATGTCCTCAGAGGAACTGGAAGCGTCCAGGTATTCGGGAATTCTGCTGACGCCCGCGTCCGGCGCCTCGGTCGCCTCGACGGGAGTCTCAGTGGCCTCGGGGGCGGGCACGCCGAAGAGCAGCTCGCTCCAGACGGTGTCGTCCTCGCCGCCGCCCACCGGCGTCGCGCCCACATAGAGCTTGTACAGGCCCGGCTGCAGCTGGTCGCGCTTGACCGTCTTGCTGGTGTCGCTGGTCTGGCCCAGGGAATACTTGTTGCCGTCTGCGCTGAGC
The DNA here is from genome assembly GCA_004563405.1 of bacterium. Classification (GTDB taxonomy): domain Bacteria; phylum Bacillota; class Clostridia; order Christensenellales; family Aristaeellaceae; genus SFTH01. The sequence continues at coordinate 15,139 of SFTH01000018.1, read as the reverse complement.
AGATAGACGTTGTAGCTCTCCACCTCTCCGCTGGACATCCAGCTGAAGATGATGGTGGAATCGTTGATGTAGGTCACGCCGTCCGACTGATAGACGGAGCTGCCGATGTTGATCGCGGGCGCGGATACGCCGGGACGCTGGGTGGGCTCCGGCGTGGGGGCCTCGGTGGGCTCCGGCGTGGCCTGCGCGGCGCACATGAACTGCAGCGACTGCCAGAGAATGTCGTCCTCCGTGCCGTTCTGCGGCAGCGCGCCGATGCGCAGCTCGTACACCTCGCCGGGATTCATGACGGAGGTGTCCATGCGGAAGCTGGTCTGGCTGGTCTGCTCCGCGCTCCGGAGCAGGTTATGCGCGCTGTCAAAGAGATAGAGGTAGTAGCTCGCCACGCCGCCGTCCGCGCTCCAGGTCACGTCGTACTGGCCGGGCTCGAGCTCCGCCACGCCGCCGTCGGCCGCCTGGCCGTTCAGCGCCACGCGGAAGCCTTCCACGGTCGCGACGGCGGGCCGGGTGGGCTCCGCGGTGGGTTCCGGCGTAGGCTCTGCGGTGGGCTCCGGCGCGGCGGTTTCATCTGGCGTGTCGCCGCTGTCCGTGAGATTCCAGCCCTGGTCGTAGCAGTACTGCAGGTAGCGCGTGGTCAGCACGTCGCAGATGCCGGTGACTTCCAGCACGGTTTCGCCCTTCTGGTCGTTCACGAACTGCTGGAGGGCGCGCACGGCGGCCTTCGTGGCCTCGCCGTAGCTTCCGTCCACCTGGCTCATGTCCAGAAGGCCCACGTCCGCGAGCATCTCCTGCATGAAGCTGATGGATTCCCTCGAGGACTCGGGGGTGATGCTGGAGCCGGTGTTGTCCTGCTCCGGCGGAACGTCCGTGGGCTCGGGTTCATCGCCCGCATCCGTGAGGTTCCAGCCGCGGTCGTAGCAGTATTGCAGCGCCTCCAGGGTCTTGCGGTCGCAGATGCCGGTGACCTCCAGCACGGTTTGGCCCTGCTGGTCGTTGATGAACTGCTGGAGGGTGCGCACGGCGGCCTTCGTCTGCTCGCCGTAGCTTCCGTCGATGGCGGAGGCGTCCAGGAGGCCCACATCCGCGAGCATCTCCTGCACGAAGGAAATGCTTTCAACGGGCGAGTCGGGGCCGACGCCGTCGCCGGCCTGCTGCTCCGGGGGAACCTCCGTGGGCTCGGGTGCTTCGGTGGGCGCCTGGGTGGGCGCGTCCGTGGGCATGGCCACCACGCGGTTGTTTTCAACGCAGTACTTCAGGTAGGCCTGGGTGAGCGCGTCGCAGCTGCCGCTGACGGCGAGGGTCTCCTCGCCCCGCTGCGCGTTGACCCAGCTCTGGAAGGTCTTGACCGCGGCGATGGTGCCCTTGCCGTACACGCCGTCCACGTCGGAGGCCTTCAGAAGTCCCACCTTGCTGAGCATCTCCTGCACGGAGGCAATCTCCGCCTTCGGGGAGGAGGCGTCGATGGTGCCCGTGGCCGGAGACTGGGTTTTGCCGGGCGCAGGCGTGGCCGTCGCTGCGGGCGCGGAGGGAGTCGCGGTCGCCTGCTGCTGCTCCTGCCACCACTCCACATAGTAGTTCAGATAGGCCATGGTCTGTGGATCCACCGTGCCGGTGATCTCCAGCGCGGCGTAGCCCTGCAGCTGGTTGACGCGGATCTGGAAGTTCTTGACCGCCGTGGCGGTGCTGGTGCCGTACTTGCCGTCTGCGCCGCCCGCGGGGAGCAGGCCCAGGGCGATCAGCTTGTTCTGCACGGCGCGAATCTCCGCCGCGGAGGAGCCGGCGTCCACGGTGCCGTCGTCCGGCGCCGCGGTGACCGGCGGCTGCGGCGTGGGCGTGGGCCGGGTCAGGGACACGGAGGCATTGTAGAGCCACTGCTGGGTCTTCTCGCCGGCGATGCCGTCCACGGCGAGCTTGACGGCGGGGGAGCAGTAGTTGTTGACGTAGGTCTGGAAGTCCTTCACCGCCTGCTTGGTGGCGGAGTCGTACTTGCCGGTGATGTTGGAGCCGCTCAGCCAGCCCAGCTCGTAGAGCCGCTGCTGGAGATTCTTCACGCTGGCCGAACTGGAGGAGCCGCTGACCGTGCTGTAATCCGTGTCGGTGTTCACGGTGGGCTTCTTCGTAGCGGCCGCGTTCGTCTGCTGCTGGTACTCGCTCTCCACGTCGCCGGAGTAGGTGTAGTCCATCCAGGACAGCTCCGGATCCACCAGCGCCGCGAAGGTAGCGGTGGCATAGGGCGTGGGCGTGGGCGTCTCCGCAGGCAGCCAGGTGGCGCCGGGGGAGGCGCTGGTCAGCGGATTGTCCAGAGTCACGTCGTCCGCATCTCCCATGGAATTGAGGAACCAGATCAGGCCGATGGCCACCACCAGCACCACCGCCGCGGCGATGGCGACGTAGAGAACGATCTGCCGTTTGCGGTCGCCCTCGTCCTCGTCCGCGTCCTCCGCAGCGCCGCCGCCGGAGGCCGCGTTTTTGCGCTGCGCGATGTAAGCCGTGCCGTTCTCCTCAAAATAGAAGTGACGCTTTTTCGGATCCTCGACGCTCTCCACGCTGGCACGCAGCTTTTTCATGCCGGCCTCGAAGGCGTCCTCCATGCCCGCGATGGGCACGACCGCGCCGTCGTTCAGGCGCTCGGCGCAGTTGCGGGGCAGGTATTCGCGGATGCGGATCACGCCGCCGCGCTTGGTGTCCATGGCGGTATAGACGATGCCGCCCGCGTCCTGACCCAGGGCGCGGCCCACCAGGAAGCGGTCGTGATAGACCAGCGAGCCGGGCAGCATCTGAATCTGCGGCACCGCAGCGCGGGAGTCCCGGCCGCAATGGGGACAGACGGCCTCGCCGCCCATGTCCTTGAAGCAGTACATGCAGAGATTTTCGTAAGCCATATTTTCCACTCCTTTGGCGGGAAATTGGGATGGGCGCTCAGCCGAGCAGGGCGTTCACGTCCGCGCAGACGTCCGAGAAGATCTCCTCGATGCTGCGGTTGGAGTCGATGACGTGCACGCGCTCCGGGTCGGCGGCGTGAATATCGGCATAGGCGCGATTGACGCGGGAGAAGAAATCGTCGCTCTCCACCTCCAGGCGGTCCAGATTCTCCCCTGCGCGCAGCCGCTGCAGGATGACCTGGGGATCGCCCGCAAAGAGCAGCGTGCGGTCCGGGACAGCCAGCCTTGCCGGTGCGTTTATTTGACGTATAAAATCGTCGCCAAGTTCACGTCCGCGGGCCTGATAGGCAAAACTTGAGTCGAGGAAGCGGTCGCAGAGCACGATCTTTCCGGCGGCAACCCCGGGGAGGATCACCTGGCGCACATGTTCCACCCGGGAGGCGGCGTAGAGCAGCGCCTCGCACTCCGGCGACATGCCCCTGTAGCGGATGTCCAGCACGAGATCGCGGATGCGCTCGGAGATTTCGCAGCCGCCGGGCTCGCGGCTGACCACGGTCTCGTACCCCCGCGCGTCGAGATACTCCGCCAGCAGCTTCATCTGGGTGCTCTTGCCGCAGCCGTCCGCGCCCTCGAAGGTCAGAAACAGTCCGCGCTCCGGCGCGACGCCGGGCAGAAGGATGCGACGCAGATCGGCGACGGTTTCGGCGATCTCGTCCGCGCCGGCCTGCTCCAGCTCCTCGCGGGTGCCGTAGCCGTACAGCGCGCCCACGGCCCGCAGCCCCATCTTCTTCGCGGCCTCCATGTCAAACAGGCGGTCGCCCACCATGGCCGCCCGGGCGGGCTCCATGCCCTCGGGCATCGCTCGGGCGATCAGCGCACACTTGTCCGCATGGGTGGTTTCAAAGGTGATGCCCACGATTTTGTCAAAGTACCTTGCGATGCCGAAGTGCTCGGCGATCTGGCGCACGAAGACCTCCGGTTTGCCGCTGGCGATGGCCAGGTAGCAGCCCGCCTCCTTCAGCGCGCGGAGCATGGGCGCGACGCCCGCGTAGACCCGGTTCTCCTTCCAGCCGGTCTCGCGGTAGCGCACGCGGTAGTGCTCGGTGGCCTGGCGGGCCCCCTCCTCGTCCAGACCGGCATACATCTGGAAGGCCGCGATGAGCGGCGGGCCCACGAAGCGCTCCAGGATCTCCTGCCCGGGCACGGGTACGCCCATCCGTGAAAAGGCGTAGGCCACGCTGCGGGTGATGCCAAGGCCGGATTCGGTGAGGGTTCCGTCAAAGTCAAAGAGGATCGCGTCGTACTTCAAAAGTATCATTCCCATCGCTGTATCGTGAATTTATCCAAGCTTATTGTAGCAGTGAAATGTGACTTTTCAAGCAAGCTGCGATGAAAACAGCTGGGCTTTGCGCCCGGGCGGTTGAAAGGCGCATGCGCATGTGCTATGATATAATCGTAGTATTTTTGAATTCGGAGGATCGGATATGATGAATCGTTTCTTCCCTGGCTGCACGCGCCTTCTGGAGGCGGCGGGAGCGGCCGCGGCTTCGTCGGAGCTGGGCAAGGTGCTCATCGCGGTGCTTCTGAGCATGGTGCCCACCTTTGAAGGCCGCTACGCCATCACGGTGATGTGGGGCATGGGCATGCCGGCGGGCTTTGCCTATGTGCTGGCCGTGGTGTGCTCCACGCTGCCGATGCCCTTCATCCTGCTTTTGCTGCGGCCCGTGCTGGACTGGTTCTACACCCTGCCCATCAGGCCCGTGCGCAAGTTTGCGGCCTGGCTGGAGCGGCGCAGCGAGCGCAAGCGCCGGAAGATGCACGCCAACAGGGGCAAGGGCATTCGCGGCTATCTGGCGGGCAAGGTGTCCGAGGAGACGCTGGAGCTGCTGGGCCTGTACATCTTCGTGGCGCTCCCCCTGCCGGGTACCGGCTGCTGGACGGGCAGCGCCATCGCCACGCTCTTTGAAATGCCCCGGGGCAAGGCGGCCGTCGCCATCCTGCTGGGCAACGTCACCGCCTGCGCCATCATGGCCGTGGCCACCTACGGCGCAGCGTCCATCTTCTGAAATTCGCATCCGGCAGAGAGGGGAGGGAGGAGCCTTGCTTCGGGTCTTCACGGGAGAAAACCGCCAGCTGTCCGGCGCGCTGCTTCGGGAAATCGGCGCGGCGCTGGCCGGAGAGGACGCGGTGCAGTACATCGTCGTGCCCAGGCAGCTGACGCTGCTCACGGAGCGGCTGCTGCTGGGCGGCCTGAAGCTGCGCGGCTCCTTCCGCCTGCGGGTGCTCAGCCCCGCGCGCCTGTGCGCGCAGATCTTTGAGGCGGCGGGCATGCCGGAGGGCGTGCGCGTGGACGAGCGCGGCCGGGTGATGCTGGTGCGCCGGGCCATCCGGGACGCCGAGGGGCTCACCATCTACAAAAATGCGCTGCGCAGGCGGGGCTTCGCCGGGCGCTGCGCCCGCCAGCTGGAGCTGTTTTTGCAGGGCGGCGTGGATCCGGAGGCGCTGCGCGCCTGCGCCGAATCCTGCACGGGCGCAGCCCGCATGAAGCTCAACGACCTGGCGATTCTGCTGGAAAAGTACGGCGAGCTGGTCCGGGGGCGCTACCAGGACGGGGAGAGCGAACTCATCGAGGCCGCAGGCCGCGCGCGGCAGGCGGCGTTTGTCCGGGAGAGCCACTTCTGGTTCTTCGGCTTCGACGTCACGCCGCCCACGCTGACCCGGCTGACGGCGGAGATCGCCGCAGCCTGTCCCGCGGCGGAGCTGTTTCTGCCCCTGCCCAACGATGAAAGCGCCCGGGATTACGACTGCTACCGCCCGCTGGAGCGGGCGCTGGGCCGCCTGAGCGCCGCCTGCCGGGACGCGGGAGCGGAGCTTCGGCGCATGCCCATCGCGGAGGCGGCGGACGCGGGCGAGCTGCGGGCGCTGGAGCGGGAGCTCTACGCCTATCCGGTGCGCCCCTGGACGGCGGCGCCGGAGCGGGTGCGGCTGACGCTTGCCAAGGACGCGCGGCAGGAGTGCATGCTCGCCGCGGCCACCTGCCGCCGCCTCGCCATGCAGGGCATGCGATACGGGGAGATGCAGCTGCTCTGCGCGAATCTGGAGGCCAACCGCCAGGGCCTGATCGAGGCCTTCCGGCTCTACGGCGTGCCGCTGGTGCTGGAGAACAGCCGTCCGGTCTCCCGCATGGCCACGGCGGAGTGCCTGCTAACCGCGCTGCGGCTGATCGACAAAAACTACCGCAGCGAGGACGTGTTCACGCTCATGCGCTGCGGCTTTACGGACCTGACCGCCGACGAGGCCGACCGGCTGGCGAACTACGCCGTGCGCCGGGGCCTGGAGGGCGCGCGCTGGCTGCGACCGCTGAACCGGGGCGCGGAGGCGGAGATTGCGGAGCTGGAGCCCCTGCGCGCGCGGTTGATGGCCCCGGTGCTGGGCCTGCGGGACGCGTTGCGCGCAGCGAAGGATCTGAAGGGACAGCTGGCGGCGCTGTTCGGCTATCTGGAGGAAGTGGACGCCCATGGCCGCAGCGAGGCACTTCAGCATGCGCTGAGTGGGCAGGGCCTCTGGGAGGAGGCGGGCGCGCTCTCCCAGGCCTGGAACCGCATCATCGGCGCGCTGGATCAGATGGCGGCGCTGATGGGCGGGGAGAAGCTGAGCCTGCGGGAGCTGGACCAGGCGCTGTCGGAGTCGCTGGAGGCGGCGGTCATCAAGCCCCTGCCCCAGTCCGGCGACGCGGTGTACGCCCAGGGCATGGGGCGCATCCTGATGCAGCCCGCCCGGGCGCTGATCGTGATGGGTCTGGCCGACGGCGCGGGCCCCGAGGAGGACGGCCTGCTCACCGGCGCGCAGAGAAGAATCGTGGAGGAGCAGACCCGGGCCTACCTGGGACCGGACGAGACCGATGCGGCGCGTATGCGGCGCTTCTACATGAAGGCCGCGCTGGGCATGGCCTCGGAGCAGGTGGTTTTCTCCTGCGCCCTAAGCGGGACGGACGGTGCGGCCCAGCGGCCGGGCCTCGCGCTGGAGCTCCTGCGGGAGATCTTTCCGGCGATGCGGGAGACCACCGCCGCCGAGGCGGAGGCCCTGCTGTGCTGCGCGCCGGGAGCGGCGCTGGGCTGCGCGGCGCGGGCCATCTCCGCGCGGCGGGCGGGGGAGCGGCCCGCGCCGGGAGATCTGGCGGCGGAGGCGGCGCTGGCAGGCGCGGGCGAGCGCCTGGGCGGCGCGGCGGAGCGGCTGGCGCGCATGGAGGACATGCTTCGGGGCGAGGCGGGCCGGGAGGCCGTGAACCCCGCCTCGGTGCGCGCGCTCTACGGCCGCCTCCAGAGCCAGAGCATCACCCGCCTGGAGAAATTTGCAAACTGTCCCTTCGCCTACTTTGCCGCCTACGGCCTGCGGCCGGAGCGCGTGGAGCCCTTCGAGTTCGACCGGCGGCAGGCGGGCGACTTCCTCCACGGCGCGGTGAACGAATTCCTCCGGGACTGCGGGCGGGAGCTGAACGCGCTTGCGCCGGAGGCGGCGGAGGCGCGCATGGCGCGCATCGTGGACGAAATGCTGGCGAAGCAGCGGGTGGGCACGCCCATGGAGGACAGCGCGGGCGCGCGGGCGGAGCAGCGGGGTCTGCGGGCCACGGCCTGCCGCTGCGCCCGGGTGCTGGCGGCGCACATGCAGGGCAGCGCCTTTCACACCGAACAGCTGGAGCGCAACTTCGGCCGGGAGGACGGAGCGCGCCGGCTTCAGGTGGGCGACACCGTGCTGGAGGGCCGCATCGACCGCACGGACTACTGGAGCGAGGGCAACAGTCTGCGGGTGATCGACTTCAAGCTGGGGGGCAAGCCCCTGAACCTGGCCGGGGCTTACTACGGCCTGCAGCTCCAGCTGCCGGTGTATCTGGGCGCGGCGCTGAAGCAGAAGGGCGCGCGCAGCGCGGGCGTGTACTACTTCCCCCTGGACGAGGGCGTGGTCAACACCCAGTCCACCGATCCCGGGCAGGTGGAGAAGGAGCGCGCGGGGCGCTTCCGCATGAGCGGCCTGCTGCCGGAGGATCCCAAGCTTCTCCTGGCCCAGGCTCCCAACCCCGCCGAGGTCTTTCAGGCCCGCATGACCGGCGAGGGCAGGCTCTATGCCAACACCCCCTGCGCCGACGATGTGAACTTTGAGCGCCTGGTGAACCATGCCCTGCGCAAGGCCCGGGAGCAGATTGAGGGCATCCGCGCCGGGGAGGCCCGGGTGAGTCCCGCCAGCTTCGACGGCCGCGAGCCCTGCGCGCTGTGCGACTACCGCGCGGCCTGCCTGTTTGATCCGCGGCTGGACGCAGGCCGGGTGCGCCGGATGAAGAACATCAGGTGGAACGAGGTCTTCGAGCGCATCGCGCTGGAGGACGGGGAGGAGCGGCGCGGCGATTCCTGACGGAGTGGTTTCCATAAAACGTTCGCCCACAGCGAAGCGCGCATTGGCTTCGCTGCGGGCGTTTTTGTAGTGTATCTTCCGGTTATGGGCGGCTTCGGGGCGGAGATGCGCGGCGGCTCACGCGTCCCCGGCCTCGATCTTGCGCTGCGTCCATGCGTCGATACAGGCGCGCAGCTCCTTCAAATAGGGCGAGAATTGTACGTTCTCCCAGCCGTAGCTGCGCTGGAGATCGTACTCCAGCGGCAGCCAGGAGGCGAGGCTGGATTCGTTGTGGGAGATCACCGCCTCCAGCTTGTCCAGCGCCTTGTAGGTCTTCGCCTCGGCGGTTTCCATGGCCTCCATCTCGTCCAGCAGCGCGCGCCACTCCTCCCGCTGGGGAGAGGGGAAGCGGTCGACCCAGGCGAGGAAGAGCTCGTCCTCCCGCCGCGCATCCGCCTCCGTCTTTTCGAAGGTGGGAATGTCGCCGGTGAAGGCCTCGCCCAGGTCGTGAATCAGGCACATGCGGATGACGCGGTTCATGTCGGCGTCCCGGAATTCCGCCTCGCCGGAGAGCAGCAGCGCCATCAGCGCGATGCGCCAGCTGTGGTCGGCCACGCTCTCCCTGCGGCCCTCGGTCGTGTCGCAGTGGCGCGGCGTGGTCTTGAGCTTCGCCGCCCGGGACAGAATTTCCAGCAGTTCATTCGGCGTCATGCTGCTTCCTCCGCTTCGTTTGAAATGTTTCTACATTTATATATTATAGCACGGATGCGCGCCGGAATCAAACCAGTGGGCTGCAGATGGCGCCGAAGCGCATGCCGCGTCTCTCCGGGGCGATCCGCGGCCTCCTCCTTCGCTCCGCGGCAGACCGCTGGGCCACGGCATCCGGCGCGCCCGCAGATGTTCAAACTCCCAAATCATGTTAAAAATCTTCAGCAATTGAAAATACTGGTTTGACAAAATGTATATATTATGTTATAATGCTGCCTGTGATTTTTACAGAATCTGAGGGCATGCCGTGCCCTGGGATATATAAGAAGGAGGACTATACTATGAAGAAGATTCTCTCTCTCGTTCTGGTCGCGATGCTGGTTCTCGCCGGCGCCGCGCTCGCGGAAGGCAAGGTCGGCGTTGCGATGCCGACGCAGGACCTGCAGCGCTGGAATCAGGATGGCGCCAACATGAAGGCCCAGCTGGAAGAGGCCGGATACGAAGTCATCCTGACCTACTCCAACAACGAGGTTGCCAAGCAGGTTTCCGACATTGAGAACATGATCCTCAACGAGGTGGACGCTCTGGTCGTCGCCTCCATCGACGGCTCCGCGCTGGGCACCGTGCTGGCCTCCGCGAAGGAAGAGGGCATCCCGGTCATCGCCTATGACCGCCTGCTCACCGACACCGACGCCGTGGACTACTATGCCACCTTCGACAACTACATGGTCGGCACCATCCAGGGCAACTTCATCAAGGACAAGTTCGATCTGGAGAACACCACCGAGACCTACACCATGGAAGTCTTCGGCGGCTCCCCGGACGACAACAACGCGCTGTACTTCTACCAGGGCGCCTGGGACGTGCTGAGCCCCTTCGTTGAGGAGGGCAAGCTGGTCGTGAAGTCCGGCCAGACCGACTTCCAGACCTGTGCCATCCTGGGCTGGGGCACCGACGACGCCCAGGCCCGCATGGACAACCTGCTGACCGCCTACTACTCCGACGGCGTTGCCCCGGACATCGTGCTCTCCCCCAATGACTCCCTGGCGCTGGGCATCACCAATTCCCTGAAGGCCGCCGGCTTCGCCCTCGAGGAGTTCCCGGTCATCACCGGTCAGGACTGCGACGTGACCAACACCAAGAACATCATCGCCGGCTACCAGGCCATGTCCGTGTTCAAGGATACCCGCACCCTGGCGACCCAGGTCGTCAAGATGGTGGACGCCATCCTCTCCGGCGAGGAAGTTCCGGTCAACGACACCGAGACCTACGACAACGGCGTGAAGGTGGTTCCGTCCTACCTCTGCGAGCCCGTGTTCGCCGACGTCAACAACTATCAGGAGCTGCTGATTGATTCCGGTTACTACACCGCGGATCAGCTGGCCGGCTGAGATTCAAACAACCGTGCAGAGGGCGGATAATATCCGCCCTCTGCTGTTCAGAGCGCCGGTCGCGGCGGTCTGAGAGGAAAGTGCGCGGCGGCGCAGAGCGAACGCCGCGGCGGGATGGGCGCGCAACGGCCGCGCCGGTTTCGCGCTTCACCGGGGGAGCCTCCGCCGGTGGATGAAAAGGGGGAACACGAATGGCCAAAACGCTTTTGGAAATGAAATCCATTACCAAGGAATTTCCGGGCGTGAAAGCGCTGTCGGACGTCAACTTCGTGGTGGAGGAGGGCGAAATCCACGCGATCTGCGGCGAGAACGGCGCTGGAAAAAGCACGCTGATGAAGGTGCTCTCCGGCATCCATCCCTATGGAAGCTATGAGGGACAGATTATTTTTGACGGCAAGGAATGTCGCCATCAGAACATCAAGGATTCGGAAAAGCTGGGCATCGTCATCATCCATCAGGAGCTGGCGCTGGTGCCCTATCTCTCCATTGCGGAGAACATGTTCCTGGGAAATGAGCGCGCCAGCCGCGGCATCATCAACTGGGACGAGACCTACGCCCGGGCGGCGCAGTATCTGGAGGTCGTGGGCCTGCACGAGAATCCCAACACGCTGATCAAGGACATCGGCGTGGGCAAGCAGCAGCTGGTGGAAATCGCCAAGGCGCTGGCCAAGGACGTGCGGCTGCTGATTCTGGACGAGCCGACCTCCTCGCTGAACGAGCAGGACGCGCAGAACCTGCTGGATCTGCTGCTGCGCCTGCGCAAGGAGAAGAACATCACCTCGATCATCATCTCCCACAAGCTCAACGAGATCGCCTATGTGGCGGACAAGATCACCATCATCCGCGACGGCTCCACCATCGAGACGCTGGACAAGCGCGTGCAGGAGATCTCCGAGCCCCGCATCATCAAGGGCATGGTCGGCCGCGACCTCACCAACCGCTTCCCTCCCCGGGAGCCGAAGGTGGGCGACGTGTCCATGGAGGTCAAAAACTGGACGGTCTATCACCCCCTCTACACCGAGCGCAAGGTCGTGGACGACGTGTCCATCACGCTGCGCAAGGGTGAGGTCGTGGGCATCGCGGGCCTGATCGGCGCGGGCCGCACGGAGCTGTGCAAGAGCGTGTTCGGCCGCGCCTACGGTACGAAGATCTCCGGCCAGCTGCTGATCGACGGCAAGGAGGTCTATCTGAACAGCGTATCCGAGGCCATCCAGGCGGGTCTTGCCTACATCACCGAGGATCGCAAGGGCGACGGCCTGGTACTGAGCGACTCCATCAAGCACAATACCACCCTGGCGCGCCTGGACTTTGTCAGCGAGCGCGGCGTGGTGGACGTGGACAAGGAGTATCAGGCGGCGGACGAGTACAAAAAGAAGCTGGGCGTAAAGGCCCCCAGCGTGGAGCAGACCGTGGGCAATCTGTCCGGCGGCAACCAGCAGAAGGTGCTCATCGGCAAGTGGATGTTCGCGCAGCCGAACATCATGATGCTCGACGAGCCCACCCGCGGCATCGACGTCAACGCAAAATACGAAATTTACTGCATCATCAACGATCTGGTCGCCCAGGGCAAGTCGGTTCTGATGGTTTCCTCGGAGCTGCCGGAGATTCTGGGCATGTGCGACCGAACCTATGTGATGTGCGAGGGCAGGATCGTGGGTGAATTCACCCGCGAGGAGGCCACGCAGGAGAAGATCATGGATCGGATTATGCAGGCGAGCAAGGGAGAGATCGGCAAATGAATAAGAAACTGTCCGTTACCCAACTTCTGAAGCAGTACATGATGCTGATCGTTCTGGTTGCCATTATCGTGCTGGGCACCATCCTCACCGGTGGCATCCTGATCAAGCCCATGAACGTTTCCAACCTCATCAACCAGAACGCCTACATCGTCATCCTGGCCGTCGGTATGCTCCTGTGCATCCTGACGGGCGGCAACATCGACCTGGCGGTCGGCTCCACCGTGGCGCTGATCGGCGCCTGCGCGGGCACGTTCATCATCACCTGGGGCTGGAACACCTATCTCTCCGTGATTCTGTGCCTGCTGATCGGCATCCTGATCGGCTTCTGGCAGGGCTTCTGGATCGCCTATGTGCGCATCCCGGCGTTCATCGTCACTCTGTCCGGCCAGCTGGTGTTCCGGGGACTTACGCTGATGATCCTCAAGGGCCTCACCATTTCGCCTTTCCCGGATTCTTACATGCTGCTCACGACCGGCTTCATCGGCACCGCCGACAGCCGCAAGACCATCTGCCTGGTGGTGGGCATCCTCATCGCGGCGGTCTACATCGCGCTGCAGTTCTACAACCGCATCAACCGCAAGAAGAAGGGCTATGAGCTGGAGTCCATCGTCGCCACCGTGCTGCGCTCTGTGATCATCGCCGCGGCGGTGCTGTGGCTGTTCTATACCCTGTCCCGCTATCGCGGCATTCCTACGGTGTTCATCACGCTGGCCATCGTGCTGCTGGTGTACAGCTTCATCACCAGCAAGACCGTCATGGGCCGCCACCTCTATGCCATTGGCGGCAACGAAAAGGCGGCGCAGCTCTCCGGCGTCAACACCAACCGCATGCTCTTCCTGGCCTATGTGAACATGTCCTTCCTGGCGGCGGTCGCGGGCATCACCTTCTCCGCCCGCCTGAACGGCGCTTCTCCGCAGGCCGGCCAGAGCTTTGAGCTGGACGCCATCGGCTCCTGCTACATCGGCGGCGCTTCGGCCTACGGCGGCGTGGGCACCGTCGGCGGCGCGCTCATCGGCGCGCTGATCATGGGCGTTCTGAACAACGCCATGTCCATCCTGGGCATCTCCCAGGATGCGCAGCAGGTGGTCAAGGGCTTGGTTCTGCTGGCGGCCGTCGCCTTCGACGTGATCTCCAAGCAGAAGGTCCAGATTCCCTTCCTGTCCCGCATCGGACACAAGAAGTGATCCCCGTGCCGGTTCCGCCCGATTGGGGGGAGGACGGCGACCGTTCAGCCCGCAGGGCTTCGCGCGCGAAGCCCCTGCGGGCTTGTGCATTGTCCGAATTGCGCCAGGCCGGACAATGCGCTGTGAAGGCCGCGCTTCGTCCGGGCTGCGTCACGATGGCCTGGGCATCCTTTGATGCTGCAAATATAAGATGATATTCATCAGAAGCAAACAAAAAATACAAGATATGCAGGGGTGGCGCGCTATACGGCGGACGCATCTGCGCGAAGATTGACACAAGGTGAAAATTGTGTTATCATTTATTCGTTGCGGCGCAAGGGTGCGCCGGAGAAAGGACTGTTTACCATGCAGCAGAGGGAAAAGTTTTCTTCGCGTCTGGGCTTCATTCTGATTTCCGCGGGCTGCGCGATCGGCCTGGGAAATGTGTACCGCTTCCCGATCATCACGGGCGCTTACGGCGGCGCCTTCTTCGTGCTGATCTACCTGGTGTTCTTGTTGCTCCTGGGCGTACCGGTGATGACCGCGGAGCTCTCCGTGGGGCGCGGCAGCCAGCGCAGCATCGCGACCTCCTTCGAGGTGCTGGAGCGCAAGGGGCAGAAGTGGCACCTGATGAAATACCTGGGCGTCGTGGGCAACTATCTGCTGATGATGTTCTATACCTGCATCTCCGGCTGGATGGTGATCTACTTCTTCAAGTATCTCACCGGCTCCATCCTGCAATACGAGGGTGTGGAGGCGCTGGGCGGCGCGTTCGGCGCGATGGTGAGCAATCCGGGCCTGCTGATTCCGGTCACCTTCGGCGTCATTCTGCTGTGCTTCGGCGCGTGCTCGCTGGGGCTTCAGAAGGGCGTGGAGAAGATCACCAAGGTGATGATGCTGATGCTGCTGGCGCTGATCCTGGGCCTGGGCGCGTACTCCTGCACCCTGTCCGGCGCGGGCGCGGGGCTGAAGTTTTATCTGGTGCCGTCGCTGGAGAACCTGCGCGCCTCGGGCGTGTGGACGGTGATCTCGGCGGCCATGGGCCAGGCCTTCTTCACCCTGAGCCTGGGCATGGGCTCCATCGCCATCTTCGGCAGCTACATCGACCGGGACCGCAGCCTGTTGGGCGAGGCGGTGACCATCACGGCGCTGGACACCTTCGTGGCGCTGATGTCGGGCCTGATCATCTTCCCGGCGTACTTCACCTTCAACGCGGGCGCGCAGGGCATCCCCGCGGACCAGGCGGGCGCGGGCTTTTTGTTCACCACCCTGTCCAGCATCTTCAATTCCATGGGCGCGGGCCGGGTGATCGGCGCCTTCTTCTTCCTGTTCATGATGTTCGCGGCCTTTTCCACGGTGATCGCCGTGTTTGAAAACATCGTCTCCTTCTGGCTGGAGCTGACGAAGTTCAGCCGCCGGAAGATCGCGGCGATCAACGTTGCGCTGATGATGGTGCTCTCACTGCCCTGCATCCTGAGCCTGAACGTCTGGAGCAACGTGCAGATCTTCGGCAAGACATTTATGGATCTGGAGGACTACATGGTCTCCAACCTGCTGCTGCCCATCGGCAGTCTGTGCTATGTGCTGTTCTGCACCTCCCGCTACGGCTGGGGCTGGGACCGGTACGAGGCGGAGGTCAACTCCGGCCTGGGTCTGAAGCTGCCCCGCTGGATTCGCCCCTACATGACGTATGTGCTGCCGGTGATCATCGCGGTCATATTGGTTCTCTCCGCGTTCTGACCGGCGCGAACGGAGGAGGAGCGCCCCCTTGCGGGCCCGCAGTCTGTCAAAAAGGTCGCGTGAAGCGGCCTATTTTGATATAATGGGAGCAGGTGATGAAGATGCTGAAGAGAGAAACCGAACAGCGGCAG
>SFTH01000017.1 GCA_004563405.1 bacterium | reverse complement strand
TTCCCAGGCTCCTTTCGAATGTGTCGTGTAGCAACTCCATTCTACCAGCTGCCTGCCTACCATGTCTATTCCTTTTTGCGCAACTTATTGTACCTTATCTCATTTTGCCCGGGATGGACCACTCATAGCTTTCAAATTCCCATCCTGCTTGAAGCGGCCTCTGAAAATAACTGCCGGCTCTTTTCAGGAGCCGGCAGTGTCGTTGTCTATGTGTACAACTCAGCGCGTCTTATCCAAGCTATCTTCTCAATAGGACGCCTCGTAAATCTGCGCAATGACCTCGCGCGTAAAGGGCTTGTAGCAGCCCTGCAGGTAGCCGAGCTTCTTGCTGACCTGTTCCGTGAACATTTCAAGCTTATCGTGCTCAATACCCAGGTCACGGATACGGCTCTTGAGCTTCAAATCCTTCCAGAAGAAGTCCTTCACTGCCTGAATGGTCTCTTTCGCCACCTCGAGATCCGTTTTGCCTTCAGTGCTGATGCCAAATACGTTCTGGCCCAGTTCAACAAAGCGATAAAGCTTGCTCTCGTCCGTAATCACCCACTCCATCCATCGCGGCGTGATAACCGCCAGGCCTTCGCCATGGGTGGTATCATTGAAAGAAGTCAGCTCATGCTCCAGCGCATGCACACTCCAATTGACCTGGTTGCCCTTGACAATGTAACCATTGTTGGCCCAGGATGCGCAATACATCAGATTTGCACGCGCCTCATAATTGGTGGGATCCTTCATCGCAATAGGTGCATACTTGATCACCGTCTTCATCATCGCCTCAGCAACGCGCGCCTGCATATAAGCGGTCGTCGCATTGGAGAAATAGGACTCGAAAATGTGGCTCAGGACGTCCGCGCTGCCGGCAGCCGTCTGGAATTCACTCACAGAATAAGTAAACTCGGGATTCTCGAAGGTAATTTTCGGTCGCACTTCAGGGCCATGCAGACCACGCTTGACAGCCGGAGTCACAGTATCGTTGGTCCAGTTACATCCGGTCGCCATTTCAGTGCCAGTTGCAGAGAGCGTCAGGATCGTCAGTACAGGCAGAACCGGAGTACTCACAGCCGCTCCCTTGGAATTCAGTTCGGTAGACAGATCCCAGATATCGCCATCGTAATCATAGCCGACTGCAATACCCTTCGCCTCGTCAATAACGCTACCGCCGCCCACTGCGAGCACGACGTTGACCTTGTTTTCCCGCGCAAATTCAATGCCCTTGCGCAGATGGGAAACCTTCGGGTTCGCGGATACGCCGGAATACTCAAAGAACTTGATGCCAGCATCGTTCAGAATACCCGTCACCTTGTCGTACAGGCCCATTTTCTTAATAGAACCACCGCCGGTAACGAGCAGAACACGCGGCTCCTTTCCATCCTTTCCTCCCCATAGTTTTACACCGTCTGCCAGCTCATCCAAGCAGTTACGGCCAAACACAATCTTCGTAGGCACCCAAATCCAAAAATCTTTCATCTGTTAACACCCTTTCTTGTCGAATGATTTGTATTATCGCCAATGGCGCCACTATTTCACGGCGTCACAGAACGAACCAATGATGGCCTTCAGTTTCTCAGGCTGATCGTACATTGCAATAATTGATGAGCCGAGAAAAAAGCCGTCCGCGCCGGCATGCTTCACCTGCCGGGCATGTTCAGGCTCGGAAATACCTCCTCCACAGTAAATCTTCTGATGAATTCCAAGCTCCCTCAGATGTGGAATGAGCTTTCCAATGGTATCATAATCTGGATTCAGCTCCTGACCTGCGCGCGGAAATGCCTGACAGTAGACAAAACCCCTGGTCTTCAGCGCGTCTCGGATGCGCCATTCCTCCAGATTGTAGTTTACGAGGCCAGCCAGGTGAATGCCGTTATTTTCCAGCACTTCGAGCGCATGTGCATCTGTCAGATTTGCTGAATTCACATCGTAAATCCCATTCTCCAGGCAGAATGTGGCGAATTTCTCAACCCCGATCTCCAGAATCACTTCATTATAGAGCAATATCGTAATATCAATTCCCGGATTCTCCTTTGCAATCTGGCTAATTGCAGCCATATGCCGATCATAATCCGGGCATGCCCTGTATGCCTGCTTCATCACATCGTTCAAGAACGGCTTTTCACGGTTGTTTTCGAGGGGGATACTGATCTCCAGCATGTCGCAACCGCCCTCGACATAAATCCGGGCCGTCTCAACGCTCTTGTCGATTGACGGATATCCGCTCGTCAGGTAACCAATTACACGCATGTCTTTCTCTCCTCTTCATGCAGATAGGTCACTTGCCCACTGCACGCATAAACTCTTTCGCCAGTTCAGCATCAATGGGATCCATCACATTTCGGCTCCGTTTCAATGAGCTTCCAATAATGGCACCGTCACATGCCGCATACTGTTCCGCTACGTTCTCCGCAGTGACACCACTGCCCGCAACAACCGGCACAGTGGAAATGTGCTTCACTTTCTTCAGATCTTCAATGCTTGCCGCTCGTCCGGTTTCCGCCCCGGTTACGATGAGGGCATCTGCCATGTTTGATATTGCCCACTTTGCAGACTCTTCCAAGGAAATTGAATCCAACAACGGATAGGTATGTTTCACCTGAATATCCGCAAAAATCCGAATCTCATCGGCCCCCAGACGACGGCGCAGCATCACTGCATTGCCTCCATTGGGCAAAATGATGCCCCTTGCTCCCACACGGATATCAACCATATAGGACAGCCGGATAAAGGAAATGCCTGTGACGATACCGATTCCAAAACCTGCCGTCTGTTCTCCACAGGAGTCAATCCCAATCGGAATCCTCACACTTTCACGCACCTTCGTACAAATGCGTGCCAAGGCGGCCACCTTTCTGACGTCCATGCTTCCGTCTTCATGCGGACCATCGTTCAGGTTCTCCACAATGATTGCGTCAAATCCGGCGTTTTCCAAGGCCTGTGCATCCGCTACTGCCCGGTCAATGATCTCTTCCATGGAATATTGTCCACGATAACTCCCAGGAAGCGGAAGCGTATGAACCATTCCGATGGATATTCTCTCACCCGAGCGCATCCGATCAACAATATCGTATTTCATCATTCATTCCTCGCATCCGGTCTCTTTGAATTGCGTTCCAACAACTGTTGCAAATTCGGTAAATTTGTCGTTGTTCCACTCTTCTCCAACACAAAAGATGACAGCGTACTTCCATACTGTGCACAACATGCCAGGGACTTCCCATGAATATAGCCGTACATAAATCCTGCGACAAATCCGTCTCCCGCGCCAACGGTATCATGATCCTCGATCTCGCACTTCGTGATCGGTATTTCCACTTTCTCAATGGTACCGTTCGCGCCACGACTGTAAACGATGCTTCCCCGTGCGCCCAACGTTGTAACGATGACCTCAGCCTTGCCCATCTTCATCAAATCCGTTATGTGCTTCCAGCCAAACAGTTCAGACAGGTAGTCTGACTCGGTTTCATTGGTAAAAATGATTTTCGCCTTTGGAAGAATTGCTTCCAGCAATTCCTTGGGAAGCAGCTTGGGATCATTGCGATAGGAAAACGCGAAGTCCAGGTTATGTGCCTCTATCTGCTCCAGAATCTTATAGCTGGATTTGGGATTACCCATAACCATCAGAACCATGTTCACGTTTTCAAAATGCTCGGGCAGGATTTCCACCTCTTCATCGTAGAAACTTGAAAGATGTGAGTCCTCTCCAAAGCGATAAGTAATCGTCGCATGATTCTGCTGATTGTCCTGAAGCAGCAGGCAGGTATTGTAGGAACGCATCTTCGGTGCGCGGATATATTCGGAGGGCAGATTATATTCTGCAAGAATCTCATAGATTTTGTCTTTAAAGCGCGGATCAGAATACCTCATCACAGGCCGGATTCTTGCGCCCAGCTTTACCAATGCATAGAATACATTGAATGCGCATCCTCCATAGAAGCATTCTGAGGCATGTGTATTCTTTGCCATGGTCGTCTTTCCTATGGCCGGGAATTCGTCAAATTGCAGGATCTGATTGGTCGTGCAATTTCCGAACATCAAAAAATCATACTGTTCCATCGCTTTCCCTCACTCAAAACTCTCCGGCGTCCAGTCTACGAAGCACCTCAGCAGAATCAATGACCTTCGCGAAATAACGGTTGATTTCATCAAGATGATAATCCGATATTTCCTGAGTATTGGTGGAGAGCATATCGCGAATCATATAGGTCTTGAAATTGTGACTGACGGCATCGATCGCGGTCTGCCTGCAGCATACGTTTGTTTTTATGCCACACACGAGTACATTCTCAATACCGTTCTGCTGCAGAATCTCCAGCAAAGGCGTATTCAGAAACGCACTGTAAGAAAACTTCCGCATCACAATGTCCTCGGGACATACATTTATACGATCATCCAGATCATGACTATCCGACTTCAGCTTAATCACGCGACCATCGAGTTCAGGATTAACCATCTTTGCAGAGGCGGTAACCCCGGAAGAATTATGATACTTCGTCCAGATATGGATAATCATTACGCCTTTTTCCCGAAAGCGATCGATCATTTCTACCACGCGGGGCATCATCTCGCCAGCCATAGGATAATAATTGTCGCCTCCGGGCAGTGTGAGCATTTTCTGCAAGTCCACACTCAAAAGCACAGTTTTCTTTCCTATCTTCATAGTAGCCTACCTCTCAATCAGAATTCACCGGCGTCCAGCCTGCGAAGCACCTCTTCAGAATCAATGACCTTCGCAAAATAGCGATTGATTTCATCCAGATGATAAGCTTTAATCTCCTCGTTGTTGGTCGAAGTCATATCGCTAATCATGTAAGACTTAAAATTGTGGCTAACGGAATCGATGACCGTTTGTCGGCAGCAAACGTTGGTTTTAATGCCGCAAACCATTACGTTTTCAATTCCCGCCTGCTGGAGCTTCTCCATCAGCGGCGTGTTCCAAAAGGCGCTGTATGTAAATTTCCGGATAATCCAATCCTCCGGCATAACCGTCAGTCGATCATCCAGCTCGCGGCCCCACTCGTAGTGCGGAACAAGCCGACCAGCCAACTCAGGATTCACCTTCGGGCCATTGGAAGCCAACCCGGACGAAAGATGCGGTTTTGTCCAGATATAGACAATCTGCACACCCTTTGACCGAAACTCATTGATCCGCTGTACAACCAGAGGCATCATCGCAGCAGCAGTCGGATAATAGTTCCCGCCGCCTTCAATCGTAAGATTCTTCTGTAAATCAACGCAAATCAGGGCCGTTTTCTTATCAACGATCATTGCTATAACCTCGCATCTTCAATATTTGTCATCCTTCGCGGAAAATTCGCATCGTGTTTTTCCGAGCAGCAGGGAGTTCCGTCACCAGGAACACCAGTATAATTGCCACATATGGCAACACGTTGATCAGTTCCGCTGTGTTCGAACCCACATACTGACTCAACACGATTTGCAGCGCACGGGAAAAGCCAAACAACAGTCCAAACAGACAGGATTGTACCGGACGGCGCTTGCCGCAGTTAATTGCTGCCAGGCAGATGAGGCCGCGTGCCGACGCAATGTTCAAGCTGAACATACCCGTCAATTCCACCGAAAGATTCATTCCTGCCAACGCACAGGTGCACGCGGAGATGATCAAAGCGATCCATTTAATCTTGTCTGTATGGATGCCAACCGCCTCGGCAGCGCCTTTGTTCTCGCCGGTAACCTGGACGTGCACGCCGAACCTCGTTTTGTAAAAGATGAAAGTCATTATGACGATCAGCAAAAATGCAAAGTAGGTAAGCGGCGTCTGATTATTGAAAATATCTCCAATAACCGGAATACTTCTCAGGATCGGAACATCCAGCTTCATTTTGCTCAGGTCGATGACATGCAGTGCAGACAGGTATCCTCGACTCGGGAAGAACTCAGACAGGATGAACGGAGGCACAGCATTGAGCAGCATATTCAGCGACAGACCTACAATAGTGTGGTTCGCCTTGAGCTTGATTACGAACAATCCGAATATGAGGTTCAGTATTATGCAACCCAGGAAGGCACACAACACGCCCACATACAGCTTTCCGCTGAGTACTGTAAAGACGATCGCACAGAACGCGCCGATGTTTATGCCCGCCTCCAAAGCGAAATTCATTGTTCCTGCTTTCTGGACAAATACGCCGCCAATACAGCAGAGGAGGAAAGGCGTAGCCATCTGGACAGTGTAATACAGGAGGCTTATGATAAAGTCCAACATGAATGCTCCCTCCCTTCCTCAGTTCAATTCGGCCTTTGCGGCCGATGACCGCTTCCATGAGCGGAAGCGCTTTGCCGGATTCAGATACTGAATCGAATAGAAGATGATCAGCGATCCCTGCACGATGTTCAGCAAATCCAACGGCAATCCGATCTCAGACTGCAGCGCAATGCTGCCAAAGCGGAACGCTCCAAATATGATGGCGATGATGAGTACAGCCAGAGGATTCTGCCTTGACAATACGCAAATGAAGTATCCCTGCCAACCGAGGCCCGGATTCGTTGAGAAATTTGGCGTAAACTGCTTATTGACACCCAACATTTCCGTTCCGCCGGCAATACCTGCAATGGCGCCACTGATCATGAACATGATGAAAATCTTCTTTTTCACGCGCATGCCGGCTGCTTCAGAGAATTCAAGTTGACGGCCAATCGCACTGATCTCATAGCCAAACTTGGTTTTACGCTGAATAAACCAGATAATCAATATGATCGCAATGGCAATGAACAGGGCCCAAGTAACGCGATAATTCACATTCAGCTTCTGGATTACGGCCGAACGCATCACCATATTGGTCGAGTCGTAGGTCGCACTTCCCTGGAAGTGAACCTTTACTAGATAAGTCGTAAAATGCACTGCCGCATAATTGAGCATAATGGTTGTGACAACCTCATTAACGCCCAGGTAAGCCTTCAGCGCCGCCGGAATGCAAGCATACAGAACTCCAAATACTGCGCCTGCCAGCAAAGCCAGCGATATGTGCAGCCAGGATGGCAGGCCCAGATTGGCAATCCCAAAATATCCGCCGCCAACGAGCGCAGTTGCCATCGCACCGATGTATAGCTGGCCTTCCACGCCCAGATTCCAGATGCCCGCCTTAAACGCACAGGCAATTGCAATGCCCGTCATCATCAGGGGTGTTGCGAATCCAAGCGACTGCATAATTCCGCCAACGGAGCCAAAGCTGTTCTTAAAGATCTTATAGTAAACATACAATGGATTGTATCCCGCCATCAAAGCAAAGACTGCGCCTACTGCAAATGCGAACAGCAGTGGAATCAGAACGTTCAGCAGCGCGCGAATCCGCCGGTTCATTTTATTGCTCAAAGTTGGCAACTCCTTTCGCAGTATTTGCTGGATCAGTCTTTTTCATAGATTTTGCACCGGACATGTACAGACCGAGTTCGTTGAAGGTTACCTCATCCGATTTAAACTCACCAACAATCTCGCCTTCATACATGACAATGATTCTATCCGTAAGCCCCTTCACTTCCGTAAGCTCGGAAGAGATCATCAAGATTCCTTTGCCCTGATCCCGGAAACGGATGATCTGATTGTGTATGAACTCCGTCGCACCCACGTCAATTCCTCTCGTCGGCTGACTGCAGAGCAACACCTTCGGATCATGGCTAAACTCGCGCGCAACGATGACTTTCTGAGCATTTCCGCCGCTCAGAGAAGCTACGGGTGGGTCATTGTTGTCAGAGAGACGAATATCATATGTTTCGACCAGCTCATCCTTGTTGCGTTTGATCTCCCTGTAATCCATGATGCCCTTATTGCAGAAACGTTTTTCGCCATGATATCCCGATATCAGATTAAAGCTCACCGGCATTGGCAGGCACACGCCCTGTCGATAGCGATCCTCCGGTATAATACCGATGCCCTGCTCGCGGAGTTCATCCGGCCACATTCCCAGCACTTCTTTTCCGTCGACCTTGATGCTGCCACTTTCATGCTTCATCAGGCCACAGAGCAGATACATCAATTCCGTTTGACCGTTTCCTTCGATGCCAGCAACGCCCAACACTTCATTTTCATGTATCTCAAAAGATACATCCTTGATCACCTGTCGCCCCGAAGAGTTTTTCGCGCTAAGATGCTCAACGCTGAAGACCACTTTATCCTCGTTGACCACCTTTTGGCTCTTCTCCACTTCCAGCAGTACCGGCCGGCCAACCATCATCTCAGCAAGAGATGTGGTCGTCGTTGCATCATTATTCTCAACCGTTCCCACCAGCTTGCCGCGCCGCATAACAGAAATTGTGTCTGCACATTGCTTGACTTCATTGAGCTTATGCGTAATAATGATGACTGTCACGCCCATCTTCTTTAGCTCTGCAATCTTTGCAATCAGTTCTTCAATCTCCTGAGGGATCAAAACCGCAGTGGGTTCATCCAGAATCAGCACCTTTATGTCGCGATAAAGCATCTTCAGAATTTCCACGCGCTGTTGCGCGCCAATAGAAAGGTCTTTCACGCGAGCATTGGGATCGAGATTAAAGTTATAGCGTCTGATCAGCTCCTGAACTGCCTGACGCTCTTTTTTATTATTGATTACGGGAATCTGAACCTTCTTGTTTCCAAGTTTGATTTCCCGTTGGATTTCCAACCCGAGAATGATGTTTTCATAAACCGTAAGGCTTGGGGCCAACTGAAAGTGCTGATGAACCATACCCATTCCCTGCTTAATTGCGTCCAGCGGAGAATTGAATTTGACAGGTTGTCCGTCAAAGAGAATTTCCCCGCTTGTAGGTACAAGTGAGCCGTAGAGCATACTCATCAACGTCGTTTTCCCCGCGCCATTTTCCCCAATGATCGCGCGTACTTCGCCTTGCTGAATTTGAAGATTGATTTCCTTATTCGCAGTAAAATCGCCATATTTTTTCGTCAGGTTGCGCGTTTCAATGATATAGCCCATGTAATCACCGCCCACCATATTGAAGTGTAAAGCACATCTCGCTGTGTTCAAGTTCTCTTAGGTGCGGTTCTGAAGGGAAATGAGAATCCCTTCAGAACCGTCATTGTCAAAATGGTTCTACAGGTTTATTCAGGACGTCCGGCCTTCACCCAATCCGTATAAGTGGTATCCGGATGCGCCGCAGCCCAATCCTCGTACATTACAGCGCCTTCAACGAAGTAATTGTAAACGACGAAATCGCCATTATCGATGCGTTCCACATAGTCGTTGATGATGTTCATGACGCGGTCAAAGTTCTCCTGATTGTCCACATACTTCGCAATGGTCGCCATGTCCGTAATGCCAACAACGCCCGTCTGCGTGCCCCAATAGTACTCGTTCAGACCGTTCAGGGTTCCCTCCTGCCAACCAGTGACCATTTCAACGACCATGTAAGTGGTGTTGTGCAGGGCGGAAGTCAACATGGTGCCCGGTTCAAGCTCGTCCTGGTTGATGTCAACGCCGATCGCATAGGCATTATTCAACGCACATGCCGTATATACGGACAGAGAGCCCGTTCCAATATTCGGCCAGATAACGTCGACGCCCTGATTCTTGATCAGATTTTCTGCAATCGTCTGATTGACCGCAGTGTCCGTCTTAGAAGAAGTGGTGTCGAAAATCAGCGTCGCATCCGGGCAGAACTCAGCGGCTGCCTGCTGGAAGGAAGAATTGGTACGTCCGTTATTCACAGATTCACCAGCGGTCATAACGGCCACAGTGCAGCCTTCCTGGCCCTTGTCATCGATAAACTGGTTCTCGTCCATTGAGCACAGAATCGAAACCATTCCAGCCAGGAACGCGCGCTCATGCAACGCGGTGTAGGGCTCAATCAGGTTTTCAATGCTTCCGGGACCAGGCAGCGACTTGCCCAGTACAACAAAGAGTGTATCAGGGTAATCCGGTGCAGCCGCTTTCACAAAGTCGATAATTGTCCAGTCAAGGCAGATAATCAGTCCGTACCCCTGAGAAGCCAGCTGACGAATGAAAGTATCCGCTTCCGCCACTGCTGCAGCTTCAACGAGAACGCCATCAATGCCATACTTCTCCACCATCATGTCGAAACCGGTCTTTGCTCCATCGTTGTAACCCTGATCGCCCAGGCCACCCTCTTGCAGGATGATCGCCACCTGATTCGACTTATCTTCTTCCGCAAAAGCAGACAAGCCGCACAGGAGTGACAGTGCCAACGCAATCATCAAGATCAATGCCAGGATTTTCCTCATGGTTTATTACCTCCGTACTTTATTTTATAATGCTCGCGCATTATTCTCACCTGTGTATCTCAGCGACCTCCCTTTTTGAAAAACGCTCTGCCACGAACAGCATCATGGCAATAATAACAATCACAATGCCGTACGCAATCCACGCTGGACGGTAGCTTTTGCAGAAGTCATAGATGTAACCCGAGGCGGGCACTCCCAGGGACATTCCGACAAAATACATCACGTTCAGATTGCTGTAAATCAAACCATATTCCCGGTCTCCAAACAAATAATTGATTACCGTCGGATACAGTCCGGTTTGAATGCCCGCGCAAAGGCCCATCATAACTGCGTACAAAATCGCCATTGCCCTGGTCGTCGCAAACAGCAGCACGCATTCCGATGCAAAAAACAGTCCAAAGATGATTGCGGTTGTCTTTTTAAAGCCCAATCGTTCAAACACAAGACCCAGCAGTATCTTTCCCGCCGTATCGAACAGCATAATAACTGAATAGCTCAGCGAAGCAAAGCTCGACGAATGACCGACATCTGTCAGATAGGCGATTACATGGTTCTGGGTTCCCATGAATACGAATCCCGTCAACAACATGCACAGGGCCACCAGCCAGAAAGCTTTCGTATGCATGGCCTCATTGCGCGTAATTCCCTGATTCTGAACGGCTGTGCTCTCTTCGCAGGCATCAGCCTCCTCACCATATGCAAGTTCACCGACTTCGGATGGATGAACTTTTATGATGAATATCAATGGCAAGAATGTAAATACCATGTAGGCAACTGCAATTGTACGAAAAGCCGCCTGCCAGCTTGCAGCCTCAATGATCGCGTTTGCCACGGGAACCATGACCATTGCTGAGATTCCCGAACCGGCAAACGCAATGCTTGTCGCCAGCGCCCGCTTTTTCTTGAACCAGTTTGCCATCAGCATGGCAATCGGTACAGAATTCAACATTCCGCTGAAAATGCCATACAATGCAGAAAATGCGTAGAAATGCCAGACTTTCCGCACTAGAGAATAGGAGAACATGGCCACGGTTGTCATGATCGCGCCAAGCCAAAGCAAACGCTTGAAGTTATACTTGCGAAACCATTCGCCCATCAGCGGAAGCATGAGCATTGTCATCAGATGAGAGAACGTAGAATATGCCGAGAATGCGCCGCGTGATATCCCGAGAGAATCGCACATCGGTTTTAAAAACACGCTCAACGAATAATTCGGAATTCCAATTCCCAGGCGCAACAGCATACAGCCCGCCACTACAAACCAACCGTAAAAAATCTTCTTCTTTGCCATGTTCAGCGACTCCCACAAAACCGCTTATTTTTCCACGCAACCCTGTATTTCTTTCAGCTTCTGATCAAAAGCTTCCGGGTCATTCCACAATTGCATCAACACATTCCCAACGATGACTCCGTTCGCACCGCCTTCCTTCGCCCGCAGGATATCTTGAGCGCCCTTCATGTCTGCAATTGCAAAAATCGGAGACTGAACACCCCTTGAGCGAAGATAACCTATGCGTTGTTCCCACGTTTCATATTTGCGGTTTGGCGCCTCGGTCTTGCGCTTTGTGCGCAGAGTGACGATATTGTTCCGACCCAGAATCGCCCGGATATGTTCCTCGGGCATATAATACCCGACGCCCTCAATCGTATAGAGGCCGTGCGAACGCATATATTGCGTATATGCTTCGCGCTCGTCATTGCCGGCCAGGCGAACAGAATACATGCCAATTTCCAGGCAGAAATCCGTAAACGCTTCAATCCCTATTCTGTCCATTACATCCTTATATACAACAATGCTAATTTGTAGATCAGGATGCTTTCTCCGCAAAGCACGGAAAGCGTCCATGTAGAATTGATAATCTCCATGCGCGTTCAACGCATCCGCCATGCACTTCTTTACAAAATCCGTTTCTCCATAAGGATCATGAGAGGGCATGTCAATCTGAAAGCTGTTGCACCCTGCTTCTATGTATTTCTCAATCATTTCCAGCGAACGTTCGACGGTCGGACAAGCGATGGAAACATAATAAATCACCTGAAATGCCATTGTTTTCCCTCCTCAATCGTCGATAATGGTATCCTGCATCTCTCCAAGCAGCTTCCAAAGCGCTTCTTCGTCGTCCCACAGATTCATCAGGACGTTGCCTACATATACTCCGTCCGCACCGGCATCTCGCGCATTGATCAGATCCTGCGCCGTTTTCATATCCGCTGTCGCGAATATGCGCGCGGTTACCCCATGCTCACGCACATAGTTCAGTCTCTGCTCCCACGTCTCCAGGCCGCGATTTGGCGCTTCTGTCTTGCGCTTTGTGCGCATATGGATAATGCCCTTCGTATTACAGCAGCGTTTTATATCTTCTTCCGGCATGGCGTAATTGATGCAGTCCGAGGTTATGACGCCATGCGTGTCCAAATAGGAAATGTAATTCTCATAGACCTCGGTACCCGCAATGCGAACCGTAAAAGCACTGATTTCCTTGCAGAACTCCGTAAATTTCTCAATACCTATGCGTTCAACGACATCGGGATAAACCACCACATGTATTTCCAGATTCTCATGCTTTTTTCGAATGCTGCGAATCGCATCCATATAAGCATCATAGTTGCCATTGTAATCAGAGATACACTTTGCCATCATGGCTTTGACCATATCGGTTTCGCCATAGGGATCTCCGGAGGGCATATCGATCTGGATACCCCGCACATTGGCCTTCTCAACATATTGATCAATTTTCTCAAGGGTTCGTTCAATCGTCGGACATGCAAGGGTAAAATAGTATACGGGGTAGAATTTCATTCTGGCGTTCCACCTTTCACATTTTCTATCCTACATTGAGCTGCTTCCTGGAATGTTTCAAACATATCCCACAATGCCTTTTCGTCATTCCACAACCGCATCAATGCATTCCCCAACAAAGCGCCATCCACACCTGACTCGCGCACCTCACGCATCATCTGTCCGCTGGAAATCCCTTCAACCGCCAGAATCCGGGCTCTCACACCCGCGTTCCGAATATAATCCACCTTTTCCTTAAAACTGACACACCCATGAGGTTGCAGCTCGGAATGACGCTTATAATTCAAGTTCAAATAACACTTTCCCGAATAGGCGGAAAATTGCCGAAGTTGTTCGTCATTCAACGTGCGGTCTATGCGTTCAATCGTCGGAATTCCCGCCATGCGCAAATCTGCAAGAACTCCCGAGTCCCCACCTGCCACCATAATACTTGCAATTCGGTTTTCATCGACGAATTCTCGAAGATTGCCGATCCCTATGGCATGTATGACATCCGGATACAACACCAGATGCAGGTTTATATCCTCATGCCTTTTTCGGACTGTACGCAGCGCATTCAGATAAGGATCATAACCCACGTACTGTTCAAGCGCTCCGCGCATATAAGCTTTCACCAGTTCCGTTTCGAAAACCGGGTTTTCCGAAGGTATATCCAGTTGAAAATCACGTGCTCCATGATCCACATATTCATCAATCATTTTTAATGATTTTTCAATCGTCGGAGCGCAAATTGTCAGATAATAGATCGTCGAAAACTGCATTTTCACTATCTCTCAATCTTATCTTGCTGTTTCGTGGCTTCATTATAATGCTTTTCCAAACATTTGTCAATATATAATTATAAATAATTTCTATTTTCTCTAGCTATTATAATTATTCGTTCGTTCTGTGTCTAAATTTCCGCAGTGTAATGTCATTATTTGTAACTATGCTCTCTAAAATCCGGTATTTATAGTTTAATCCCAACTTTTTATAAATTATGCCTTTTATATTATCTACATACGCTACTTTATTAAGGAATCATCCCATCATTTCAATATTGATGCGACGCACTTTTGCACGTGAGCACAACCCTCCCCCCAAACCGGCGCATCTCTTCCCCGGCAATCAAATCGAATTCGTTCCTGGTTCCCAACGTCCAAGACATATCCGCTTCCATTTAAACCGTTGCCATTTATTTTGCAATTTGCGCCGCGCACGGAACGTGCGCGGCGCTTGCCCGTCCGGTCAGTTTGGGGAAAAGCCCAGCGAGATCATCATGGCCTCGCTCACCCTCTGCATCACCTCCGGCCGCAGGGAGCCGATCTTTTCGCGCAGGCGGCGCTTATCCAGCGTGCGGATCTGCTCCGCAAGCACCACGCTGTCCTTCTGAAGGCCCGTACTCCCGGCCGCCACCGGCACATGGGTGGGCAGGCGCGTCTTGTTGATCTGACCCGTGACCGCGAGCACGATCACCGTGGGGCTGTACCGGTTGCCGACGTCGTTCTGCACCACGAGCACCGGGCGGATGCCGCCCTGCTCCGAGCCGACCACCGGATCCAGACAGGCGCTGAAGAGATCGCCGCGCATTATCATTGGATCACGCTCCGCATAGAGGGTCTGGTGCATATTATGCGCCCCCGTGCGGGCGGGTGAAGGTCTTGAATACTCCATGGTCACATCACCAGCGTTCCATTGTCCCGGGAGAGCACCTGCATCAGCTCCCGCTCCACGCCCGTCTGCGCGTCCACATACACCAGAAACTCGCCGCTGGAATCCGACGCGCTGATCTCGTAGCAGAGATACTCCGAGCGGTTCTGGGGAATCACGCACAGCCGGGCCGAATTCGCCGTCAGGCGTGGGCTGATGCGCGAAATGGCCTCCTCCGGCGTGAAGGCGCTCTGGGGCAGCGAACGTATCCGGTGGTTCTTCAGATAGCTCTTTGCATCCAGACCGATCACCCGGCCGTCCTTCATGGACAGCTGCACCTTCACCAGATCCGGATACAGCGTCACTCCGTCCTGGGTTGCGGCGTAGTTGATGGTCAGAATTCCGCCGAAGCGGGAGGAATAGCTCATCTCCATGGAGCCGTAGCCCCGGGAGATCAGAAACGCCCGGGCGATGTCGTAGAGCTGCTCCTCGGTGTAGTTGACCTCCTCCTCGCCGGTCTCCGGCAAGAGGTAGAGCACCTCGCCGCCCTGCTTCGTCACGCCCGCGGAGATGGCGTAATCCCCGCTGCGCACCCGGAACTCGTAGCAGTCCACCTCCGGGTGGCTCTCGCCGGTGTAGCGCAGCTCGTCCACGGGGATGAACGCCCGCAGCCGCGCCTCCGCCTCCGCCCGGTCCACCTCCGGCGCCTGACGGAGCAGTTGGAAGTCGCCCACGGTGGCGCCGTCCGAGAAGGGACCGTCGTAGAGCAGCACCGGATACTCTCCGGCCTGGCCGGTCAGGGGATAGAGGCGCTCGCTCCCCGTCTCCCCGTAGTCCTCCGCGCCAAACACGGCCTCGCCCCGCTCGTAGCGCTCCAGCAGCTTGGAAAGCCCCACGGAGAACTTCGCCGCGCTCTCGGACAGCGCCTCCATGGCCTCGTAGTCCGCCTCGGAGGCGCTCTCGCCGCCTGCGAGCTTCTGGGACAGGGTCTCGGCGAAGTCCTCCGCCTGGTTGATGAACTTGATGGTGGCCGAAATCGTCTCCTCGCCCAGGGGCAGCAGGGCCAGGTTGCCCGCCGCGCCCTGGGTCTCGCGGCTGATGTCACCCAGCAGCACCTGCATCTGCATCCCGTCGCCCGCCACCAGCAGCTTGCGGTAGTTGGTGGAGATGGCCTCCGTCAGCTCGCAAGTCTCGTAAAACGCCTTTTCATAGACGGCATTGATGCGCGTCCGGGCGCTCTCCAGCTCCTCCGAGCGGGCGATGTTCAGTATGACCATGGAGGCCAGCAGGGCGGAGAGCGCCGCCAGCCCCGTGCGCATCCAGTTTCGCTTTCTCAGATTGTCCATGTGCGCCTCCTCAGATGGCAAAGGAATGATTGCCGATCACCGTCTGAACCGTGCGGGAGAAGATCCACTTGTCCTTGGCGGTCCTGGCGTTGTAATAGTAGAGACAGCCGCCGGTGGGATCCCAGCCGTTGAGCGCGTCCAGCGCCGCGCGGATGCAGCTGGAATCGGGCGTGTTGTTGATGGAGCCGTTGTCCACGCAGCTGAACGCGCCGGACTGGTAGATCACGCCGGAGACGGTATTGGGAAAGGAGGCGCTGCTCACCCGGTTGAGCACCACCGCCGCCACCGCCACCTGGCCCTTGTAGGGCTCGCCCCGGGCCTCGGCGTGCACCAGCTTCGCCAGCAGGCGGTGGTCCGAGGACACATAGCCGGTGGACGAGGCGGAGGCCGCCGCGGACGCGGACGAGGAGCCCGAGCCCGACAGCGTGACCCCCAGCGCCGCGGCAGTCCTGGGGCCCACGCGGCCGTCCACGGCAAGGCCGTTGCGCTTCTGGAAAAGAATCACCGCGTCCCGGGTCTTTTCGCCGTACTTCCCGTCCGCCGTGCCGGAGAGATAGCCGAACTGGATCAGCCGCTTCTGCACCTTCGTCACGTCGTCGCCCTTTGAGCCCACCTCCAGCACGGTGGCCGCGTAGGCGGGCAGGAGCATGCCGAAGATCATCAGCGCCGCCAGCGCAAGACACGCCGCGCGCCTCATGCCGCGCCTCCCAGCCAGGCGCGCAGCCAGGCCAGCGCACCCGAAGCGTCCGTCTCGCCGGAGGCCGCGTCCGCCTCATTGAGCAGGCACAGCGAGGGATACAGCACGCACCACCAGTTTCGCCCCTCCCCCGCGCCAATGGTCACCCGCAGCGCCCGGTATTCGCCCGCGGGCACGCGCACCCGGCCGTAGATCCGGTCGGGAAAATCAAACCTCCCCAGCTCCGCCCGCACGCTTCCCTCGTAGTCCAGCTCCCGGGCGCGCGCCGCGCAGGCCGCCTGAAAGTCCTCCAGGTGCGCCTCCAGCCGCATGTAAGCTGCGTCCGCGTCCGGCGCGTCCCCGATGCAGACCCGCGCGCAGCGCAGGCACACGTCCCGCAGCTCCAGCTTCAGCGTCTGCGCCCGCGCGCCGTCGTCCGCAGCCACGACGTGCAGCCGCACCATCTCTCCCATCTCCGCGCCCTCCTGCGCATGAGCGCAGCCGCAGAGCATCGCCAGCGCCGCCAGCGCACACAAAAACCGACGAATCAAGCACATTCCTCCTCTTTCGGGAAAATCTGTCTCTATCGTCGGCGAAGAAGCGCGCTTTTATGCAGGCGTCTCCACAAAAAAGCCGGGACGCGGCCTCGCGCCCGCTCCGGTCAACGCAAGGCCATTCCGGCGCAGGCGCGCACAAAAAAGCGGTTCCGGCCGGAGATCTTCCCCGAATTGCTGACACAGCGCCGTCCCCTTTTCCGTGCTACAATGGGCGCGGAGGTTCAAACATCAGCGATTTGGGAGGCGAAACATGTACACAGTCTATCTTTACGTTCTGGAAACCCTCGCCGATTGGGAAATCGGACATGTGACGGCGGAGCTCAGCTCCGGGCGCTTCTTCCGGGAGGGCGCGCCGGAGGTCGCACTGCGAACGGCGGGGTGCAACCGCGCGCCGGTCAGAACCATGGGCGGCCTGAACGTCGTTCCCGACTGCACGGTGGACGAGATTTCCATCGACGCGTCCGGCGTGCTGCTCCTGCCGGGCGCGGATACCTGGGGCGACGCGCGCCACGCCGCCGTCCTCGACCGGGCAGAAGCACTGCTCGCCGCCGGAGGCACGGTGTGCGCGATCTGCGGCGCGACCGTCGCCCTGGCCAATCGCGGCCTGCTCGACCACCGCCCCCACGCCAGCAACGGCCCCGGCTTTCTGGAGCGGTTCGCCCCCGGCTACCGCGGACAGGCGCACTGCGCCGACGCACCCAGCGTCGCCGACGGCAACCTCATCACCGCCGGCTGCACCGGAGCGCTCGCATGGGCAAGGCACATCCTCGATCGCCTGGACGTCTTCTCCCCGGCCACGCTCCAGGCCTGGTACGACTACTTCCGCACCGGCGCCCCCGAACACTTCTTCGCCCTGATGCAGAGCTTGCCCGGGGAGTGAGGGAAGCGGCGCACGACGCGAATGAGCCGGATTTCCGATCTGCCAGCCGATGCAAAAGCCCTGCTTCCGCTTTGGGAAGCAGGGCTTTGGAATCTCGCCTTGGCGCAGGTCCCGTTCTACTGGTGCGCGCGCCAGCGCTCTACGGGGCAGGTTTCGGTGCGGCTGAGCTCCTTGCCGTCGGGGGAGAGCTGGGCCACGCAGACGTCGCCGCTCAGTTCCCCGGCTTCGGTTGTGTCCAGGGAGACGGCGAGGTGCTGCGCGTCGACGAACACCGTCCCCAGCGCCTCCTCGCCCGAAACCACCGCGCTGAACTCCGTGAAGTTCTCACCGGTGACCAGCAGGCGGCCGTACTCCAGCACGGCGCTCTCCAGCTCCACCGGCGCCACGCCCATCTGAAGGTCCGTGGCCGCGGGCGCGCCCGCATTGCCATAGGCGCTCTGATCGCCATAGAGCATGTCATATTCCAGAATCTGCAATTTCTCCAGGTATTCCTCGCCGCACTCGTCCACGGGGTAAGCCTGGTGGAACTTCGTCATCACGCCGTCAGAGATGCCCAGCTGGCGCAGAAGCTCCGCGCTCAGGCGGTAAGCCTGCATGTCGGGGGCCTCAAACTTCGCGCCATAGTTGTTCCAGATCACATAGCGGCTGGCGTAGTAGTCTCCGGTGGTGAGCATCTCGGGATCGAGGCCCACGCCGGGCAGGTGGTCGCCGTAGAACACGGCCACCACGGGTTCGTCGCAGTCCTCCAGCGCCGCCACGAGCTGCTCGATGAATTCGTCCACTGCGGGCAGCACGTTGACGTAGTTCTGGAAGGGCGCGAAGTACATCTCCTCCGGCGCGCTGAGCACCTCAATGTCGCCCTCCTGCGGCACATAGATCTCACTGTACTTGCCGTGGGACTCCACGGAGATGGCGAAGATCAGGTCGCGACCCTCGCTCGTCTCCATCGCGCGCAGAATCTCGCCCGTGAGCACGGTGTCGTGGGCCCAGCCCACCGCATTGTACTTGGGGAAAGCCATGTACTCCAGGGAATCGAAGCGGTCGAAGCCCAGGTTCGCATAGACCTGGTTCCGGCTGAAGAAGGTGCCGGTGTTGTTGTGCAGGGCGGTGGAGGTATAGCCGTGTCCCCGCAGCACGTCTGCGATGGTCTCGCAGGTGACCTCCTGAATGATGGTGTTGTAGGGCGTCTCGCCCGCGCCGAAGAAGTCCATGTTCAGCCCGGACATCACCTCAAACTCCACGTTCGCCGTGCCGCCGCCCACGGTGGGCACATACAGCTCGCCCGTCGGACATTCGTCGAGCAGCCTGTGGAAGAAGGGCGTGGGGTCCCGGGAAAGCTCCACGCCGAGGATGGTATCCACGTCAAAGAAGGACTCCAGCTGCACGAACACAATGTTCGGCTGCTTCACCTCCGCCTCGCTGAAGCGCGCGGCGGCGGGCATGGCGGTGGACTGAACCTCCGGCTCCGCATGCTCGCTCTCGACCACGATCTCCTCCACCGTCTCGCTGGAATACTCCTCCGGCTTCGATATGCCCCGCTCGCCGAAGGTGAAGACGAAGCAGGTGGTGAAGCCGTACTCCCGGTTGGAGTTCACCCGATCGGGGAACACGTCCGGCATCACCCCGGCCTTGATGGCGAACATGTGCGCGCCAAAGAGCACCAGGGCCATCACAGCCACGATGCCCGCGCCGAAGGCGTAATTGACGCGCCTGCGCCGGGCCGTGCAGGAGAACATCCAGGCGATCAGCGCGATCAGCGCCACGGCAGCCGCAAACATGGCGATGATCTCCAGCCAGCTGAAGTACACCGTGATCAGGCTGACCACCTCGTAGGTGAGCAGCAGATCTCCGCTGGCCAGGGGCAGCGTGCGGTTCCGACAGACCATGTAATTGGCAAAGCCCAGGATGACCCACAGCGCCGCGAGCGTCCAGGTCATGGCCTTGCGGTGCTTGAACAGCTCCGTGATGCTCAGGGACGTGAGCACGATCAGGCAGTTCATGCCGAAGTTCAGCGGCCGGTGGGTGAGATACTTCACCATCCGGGGCACGCTGCCCTGGTTGAAGCCCTCCACGATCAGCGCGATGCCGATTGCAAAGAGCACGAGCGTCAGCGCGCGGCGCGGAAAGGACGCGTTGTCCGTCCTGACCTTCCGCCGCGCCCTTGCGCGCGCGGGGCGCGCCTGTTCCCTATGCGTTCCCATTTCCTTCCATCCTCCACTCCATTGGCGCGAAAACGCTTCCCACTCCGCGGCGGGCGCGGGGCGGAAAGCATTTCCACAGTTGCATATCCATACTGGCTGAGATCCTGAGCGGCGTCACCAGCGGTCGCTCTCGCCGTCGCTGGGGATCACCTTTTCCATGGCGGCGATGGCGCACTCGATCATGGAATCGTCCGGCTCCCGGGTGGTGATCCGCTGAAGGGCCATGCCCGGCGCGGAAATGATGCGGGTGAGCAGGTTGTTCTTGCGGCCCGCGAACTTGATCAGCTCATAGCCCACGCCCACCACGATGGGCAGCGTGAGGAGCTTGACGGCCATGCGCAGGGGCAGGGAGTCGATGCGGATGAACATGGACACCAGGATGCCCACGATGAGCACCAGAATCAGAAACGAGGTGCCGCAGCGGGGATGCAGGCGCTTCTGCCCGCGCACGTTCTCCACCGTCAGCGGAAGACCCGCCTCGTAGCAGAAGATGGTCTTGTGCTCCGCGCCGTGGTACATGTAGGTGCGGCGGATGTCCTTCATCAGGCTGGTCGCCCACACATAGGCGATGAACACCAGGATGCGCAGCACGCCCTCGAAGCAGGCGCGCAGGAAGTAGTTGTCCGCCGCGCCGCTGTTGCCCGCGATCCACTTCCACAGCTGCATGGGCAGGTACATGAACAGCGCCACGGCCAGCACCACCGCCAGCACCGTGGCGATGGGCATCAGCAGCTTTTCAAACAGCCTGTCCCAGGCGGAGGGCGCCTTCCCCTCCTTCTTCTTGTTTTCCTCCTCGTCCAGGCCGGAGAGCTCCGCCGAGCGCATCAGGCACTTGTAGCCGAAGGTGAGAGAGTCGTACATATTGAACAGTCCGCGCACGAAGGGCAGCTTGCAGAACCGGGGCCGGTCCTTGCCCTTGGTCTCGCACTCCTCCAGGATGATCTCGCCCGAGGTATTGCGCACGGCCATGGCCGAGGTCTCCGGCCCGCGCATCATAATCCCTTCAATCAGCGCCTGTCCGCCGATGCTGGTCATTTTTGCCATTTCGTCTATCCTTTCCGCGCGCCCCGCGCGCATATGACAATCCATATTTATTATATACCATTTGCAGCGCTTGTCAAATCCCGCGCGGGCCCTCCTTCTGCGCTTTTTTTGTGTCGGGGCTGCAAAATGCGACGCAATTTCTATTCCCAATTTCCCCAAAAGCGTGTATAATGGTAACAATTGCAAAATACGAAGGGAAGTCTTTCTTTTGAACCGTTCCTCGAAGCGCCGTCCGGCGTGGATTGTGCGCCAGTTCCGCCGCCGCCCCAAGCCCGTCTGGCTGGTGGCGCTTTTGCATCTGCTCGCTCTGGGCCTTGCGCTGGTGCTCTTCTCCCTGCCCCACCACGTCATTCCCCGCAACCGCGCCTCCCTTGGAATCACCTCCTCCCGGGACGCCGCGCCCGCAATGGCCGCACCCGCTCCGGAGGCCACCGCCGCGCCCGAGGCCGCCGCGCCGGAGGACGCCGGACAGGCCGTGGCCGCTCAGAGCCTCGCCGCGCCTGCGGAGACCGCCGCGCCCGCGCGGGTGGGCGACTTCAGCGCAAAGTTCGCGGACAAGTTCATCACCGGGGACCCCATCTACACGGAGAATTCCTACATCACGCAGAACGTCAACATCAGCATCAGCGAACACTATCAGAACCGCATACGCTTCTATGTGGCGGACATCTATCTGCGGGACATCTCCTGCTTCCGCACGGGCTTCGCCAAGGGCGAATACGGCAAGAACATCACCGAGAACATCCTGAAGGTGGCCGTGCGCGAGCAGAGCGTGCTGACCATGAACGGCGATTTCTACGGCATCCGCGAGGGCGGCGTGTGCGTGCGCAACGGCGAACTGTACTACACCGACAAGGTGGTGCGGGAAATCTGCGTACTGTACTGGGACGGCAGCATGCAGTGCTTCAGCCCCGAGGACTTCGACTGCGAGCGGGAGATGGCCAACGGCGCCTACCAGATCTGGAACTTCGGCCCGGCGATGCTGGACGAAAACGGCCAGCCCCGGCCGGAATTCGACGAAATCTACGAGGGCATCTACGGCAACCAGCCCCGCAGCGCCCTGGGCTACTTTGAGCCCGGCCACTACTGCTTCATCGTGGCCGACGGCCGCACGGACGACTCCCGCGGCCTGACCATGGATCAGCTGGGCGCGCTGGCCCAGACGCTGGGTTGCCAGCAGTGCTACAACCTGGACGGCGGGCGCACCTCCCAGCTGGCCCTGTGCACCGAAATCGTGAACAACCCGGTCACCGGCGGGCGCAATTGCAGCGACTACCTGACCATTGTGGACCGCGTCTCCTGACGCAGAAAGGAGCGCGCATGCTTCGCAAGGTTCTCCCCCACGCAGCCATCCTGCTGAGCAACATGTACATCGTGTTCTACCTGATCGACCGGGTGAACTCCGCCATGTGCTTCATCGACAACCGCATCACCAAGGCGCTGCTGGTGCTGCTGGCGGTCATATCCACCGTCAACGCGTCGTTCCTGATTCTGGACGAGCGGCGCAAA
This sequence comes from bacterium, assembly GCA_004563405.1. Taxonomy (GTDB): domain Bacteria; phylum Bacillota; class Clostridia; order Christensenellales; family Aristaeellaceae; genus SFTH01. The sequence goes on along the minus strand of SFTH01000017.1, from coordinate 37,247 downwards.
ATCGCCCGCAACGAGCGCCGCCGCGCCCAGCCGCGCCCGGCTCCGCGCGACCCCGAGCGCCCGGCTCCGCGCCCCCTGAATCAGACGGCGCAGCGCACCGGCGCGCCGCGCTACGATTCTCCCCGCTACAATTCCTCACGCTATGATGCGCCCGCACGGCGCTCCCGCTTCGGCGAATGACCACGGAAAGGAGCTCCCCACTATGAAGATCCTCAACTTTGGTTCCCTGAATCTCGACCTCGTCTATCAGATGCCCCACTTTGTCCGCGCGGGCGAAACCCTGTCCTCCACCAGCTTTACCCGCAGCGTGGGCGGCAAGGGCCTGAATCAGTCCGTGGCCCTGGCCAAGGCCGGCGCGCAGGTTTACCACGCGGGCCTGGTGGGCGAGGACGGCGAAATGCTGCGCAGCTTCCTCCAGGAAAACGGCGTGGACGTGCGCTTCGTGCGCACGGTGGACGCGCCCAGCGGCCACGCGGTCATCCAGGTGGAGCCCGCGGGCAACAACTGCATCTTCCTCTACGGCGGCGCGAACCAGTGCGTCACCGAGGCCTTCATCCGGGAGGCGCTGGAGCCCTTCGAGGCGGGCGACTTCCTGATCCTGCAAAACGAAATCAACGACATCGGCCGCATCATCGAGCTGGCGGCGGACAGGGGCATGCAGGTGGTGCTGAATCCCTCGCCCATCGCGGACAACCTCAAGTCCCTGCCCCTGGAGCGCATCTCCTGGTTCATCCTCAACGAGATTGAGGGCGCGGAGCTCTCCGGCCGAAGCGACGCCGGGGACGTGCTCGAGGGCCTGACCGCGCTCTATCCCCACGCCCGCATCGTGCTCACCCTCGGCTCCGAGGGCAGCGTCTACGCGGGGGAGGGTCGGCGCGTGCACCAGAGCGCCTATCGCGTGAAGGCCGTGGACACCACCGCCGCGGGCGACACCTTCACCGGCTTCTTCTTCGCCGCCATGGCGGAGGGCGCGCCCGTCGAGGAGGCGCTGCGCCGGGCCAGCAAGGCCTCGGCCATCTCCGTCACCCGCCCCGGCGCCGCCGCGAGCATTCCCACCCTCGACGAGGTGCTGGAAGCGCTGAAGTGAGCATTCGCCGGTTCGTTCCGAGGCCCGCGCCGTCCGGCGCGGGCCTCAAATTGTTGATCCCCGGAATGAAGGGGCGAACCTCCGAAATCCGCGCGACTCCTCCCGCGCAGCAGAAAATGCCGATTTACATTCCCCGTCCGGCCGTGCTATAATGATCTGGCGCACGGGCGCTTCCTTTTCGGACGCATCCCGCGGCGCGAAGCCGGATTCCGACCGGGGTGCGCCCCTACCGCCGGGGCCTCGGCGCGAATCTGATCCATCGGAGAGTGAAAGAATGAAGAAGTGCATTGTGCGCGCGCTGTGCGCGCTTCTCACGCTGGGCCTGCTGTGCGCGCCCGCGCTGGCGCTGGAATTCATCGATGCAAACGGCCGCAGCGTGCAGGTGGCGGAAAATCCCCAGCGGGTCGTCGCCCTGTACGGCTCCTACGGCGACGCGTGGCTCACCGCCGGCGGCGCGCTGGCGGGCACCACCGACGACGTGCTCCGGGAGGGCGACCCCCGCCTGGGGCCGGACGTGCAGAGCGTGGGCACCCACACCACGCCCAACCTGGAGGCGCTGCTGGCGCTGGAGCCGGACTTCGTGCTGCTCTCGGCGGATGTGGCCGGTCAGGCGGAGCTCGGCGACGTGCTGAGCGAGGCGGGCATTCCCAACGCCCTGTTCTCCACCAAGGACTACCGAAGCTATATGGACATGATTTCCATCTTCACTCAGCTCACCGGGCGGGACGACCTCTACGCCCGGGAGGTGGAGACCGTGCAGGCGCCCATCGAGGAGATGATCGCCTGGGCGCAGGCGGACGCGAACGCCGGCGCGCGCACGGCGCTCCTGCTGCGCGCCTTCTCCACGGGCGTGAAGGCCAAGGGCAGCGCGGACACCGTGGCGGGCGTGATTCTCAAGGACATGGGCTTTGACAACATCGCCGACGGCGACAGCCCCCTGAGCGAAAACCTGAGCCTGGAGGCCATTCTGATGGCCGATCCGGACTATGTGTTCGTGGTCACCATGGGTGCGAACTCCGAGGCCGCCATGGACGCCATGGCGGAGCTTCTGACGGACAACCCCGCCTGGGCCGGGCTGCGCGCCGTGCGGGAGGGCCGCTATGTCGTGCTGGATTCGAAGCTCTTCCACTATCATCCCAACCACCGCTGGGCCGAGTCCTACGCGGTCATCCGCGACCTGATCGCCGCGGAGGGTGCGGCGGAATGAAGCGCCGCAGCCTGCGCGCGTTCGTCGCGCTGCTCGCGCTGACGATACTCGCCCTGCTGGCAAACCTCTGCCTGGGCGCGAGCGGCCTCGGCCCCATCGAGATGCTGCGCGCCGCCCTCGGGCCCGGGCGGGAGAGCGCCGCCGCGCGCATCTTCTGGTATGTGCGCCTGCCCCGGGCGCTGGCGGCCCTGCTGGCCGGCGCGGCGCTGAGCGTGGCGGGCGCGCTGCTCCAGGCGGTGCTGCGCAATCCCCTGGCCGCGCCCAGCGTCATCGGCGTGAACGCCGGGGCGGGCCTGTGCGCGCTGGTGTGCATGTCCCTGCTGCCCGGCCTCGCGGCCCTCGTGCCTGCAGCGGCCTTCGCGGGAGCGTGCCTCGCTGCCTTCGCCGTCTACCTTCTGGCGCGGTTCACCGGCGCGTCCCGCAGCACCATCGTGCTGGCGGGCGTAGCCGTGAACACCATCCTCGGCGCGTGCATGGATGCGATCGTCACACTGATTCCCGACGCGGTGGTGAACCGCTCGGCCTTCTCCATCGGCGGCTTTGCCAACGTGTCCATGGGGAACCTGCGCTTCGCCGCGCCGCTCTGCGCGCTGGGTCTGCTGCTGGCCCTGCTCTTCCGGCGGGAGCTGGAGCTGATGGCGCTGGGAGACGACGTGGCCCGGAGCCTGGGGCTGCGGGTGGAGCGCTTCCGGGCGCTGTTTCTCATCGCCGCCGCCATGCTGGCCGGCGCCGCGGTGAGCTTTTCCGGGCTGCTGAGCTTCGTGGGGCTGGTTTCGCCCCACATGGCGCGCATCCTCTGCCGAAACGATTCCCACATCCGTCTGCCCAACACGGCCCTCTTCGGCGCGGCGCTGTGCCTGATCTGCGATCTGATCGCCCGCACCGCCTTTGCTCCCTATGAACTCCCGGTGGGCATCGTGCTCTCCTTTCTGGGCGCGCCCTTCTTTCTCTATCTTCTGTTTCGCCAGAAGAAGCGCAACCGCCACGACGCCACCTGAGAAAGGAGATTCTTCATGCTGCAATTTGAAGACCTGCGCGCGGGCTACGAGGGCGTGGAGCGCCTGCACGGCCTGAGCGCCGCGCTGGCTCCGGGCCGCCTGACCGCGATCATCGGCCCCAACGGCAGCGGAAAGACCACGCTGATCAAGTGCGCCGCGGGCCTGCTTCGGCCAATGGGCGGCCAGGTGCGGCTGGAGGGAATGCCCATCGACGCGCTCTCCAGCCGGGAGCGCGCCCTGCGCATCTCCTACATGCCCCAGTCGCGGCCCGCGCCGGACATCTGCGTGGAACAGCTCACGCTGCACGGGCGCTATCCCCACCTGAAGTGGGGGCAGGGCCCCCGAAGGGCGGATTTCGAGATCGTGGAGAAGGCCCTGGCGCGCACAAACCTGACCCCCTTCCGGGAGCGCTCCGTGCTGCGCCTCTCCGGCGGCGAGCGCCAGCGGGCGTATCTCTCCATGATGCTGGCCCAGCAGGCCCCGGTGATGCTGCTGGACGAGCCCACCGCCTTTCTGGATCTCTCCAGCCAGTTTCAGCTGATGGCGCTGCTGCAATCCCTGCGCGCGGAGGGGCGCTGCGTGGCGGTCGTGCTGCACGACCTCGCCCTCGCCTTGGAATTCGCCGACGAGGTGCTGCTGCTCTCGGGCGGCGAAATCGCCTTCCATGGCGCGCCGGAGGCCCTCTACCGCTCCGGCGTCCTCGAGCGCGCCTTCGGCGTGCGCGCACGCCGCCTGGACGACGGCAAGTTCTTGTTCTACCCGCTCTGCGACGGCTGAGGCGCGAAAAAATCCACCCGGCTGCGCGGACGGCAGTATGTCAGTCTTCGCAGCGTCCCCCGCGGCAGTTGCCCGGATCTTCCCCCGCAGACGCAAAGCGCGCCGCCCCCGGCTCCCTGCCGGCGGGCGGCGTTTTCGATTGTTCAGTCGCTTTCAGATTTCAAAGGGCATGAAGGCGAAGCAAATGACACATCTGCACCTTCCCACAGATTCCGCAATGCAAATCACCGGTCAACGCGCATCGCATTGATGAAAGGGTACTCGCCATCTGATTCTACGCGCGCAACGACTCCGTAGACGTCACGTATTGATTCGTCTGAAATCACGTCGTTCTTCTGCCCCGACAGCGTCTGTGCGCGCCTGCGCAGCATCAGTACACGATCTGAATAGCGATAAGCCAGGCTCAAATCATGAATGATCATGACGCCTATCAGCTTCTGCCCGTGGACGATCTTCCGAATCAGATCAAGCGTCTCCAGCTGATACCGGATGTCCAGATTGGAAGTGGGTTCATCCAGCAGCAGTACCCTCGGCTCCTGCACAAGCGCCCGCGCCAGAAACACGCGCTGGCGCTCCCCGCCGCTCAGTGCATTCAGACTGCGAAAGGCGTACCGCTGCAACCCCAGCCGTTCAATCATCTCGAATACAATATCCTTGTCTCTCTGTGACGCGCGAACGCGAATGTGCGGCGTACGCCCCAGCATGACGGATTCTATGACGCTGACGTCCATCCCTCCGCCGATATCCTGGGGAACGTAGCCGAAGAGTCGGCCAATTTCACGCCGGGAATAGTCGTACACATTCCTCTGGTCGTAGAGAATCTCCCCTGAACAGGGTCGATGAATCCGATTGATACATTTGAGCAGGGTGGATTTTCCAACGCCATTCGGCCCCATGATGGTCAGGAGCTCTCCCGGCGCGGCCTGAAAGCAGATGTTTTCAAAGATGATTTCCGAATTCCGATAACGAAAAGAGAGTTCCCTTCCTTCAAGCACCCGACATTCCCCCCTTCTTGTTGCAGATGATCAGGTGCACAAAGACCGGCACGCCCACATACGCAACGACGATTCCCACCGGAATGACGACGGGATTGAACAGCGTACGGCCGATTGTATCCGAAACGACCAGAAGCAGGCCACCGCAGATGCAGGACAGGGGAATGAGTAAGCGATGATCCGACCCGACAATCATGCGAGCAATGTGCGGCGCAACGATTCCTACAAATCCGATGACTCCCACAAAGCTGATGATTATTGCGGACAGAAGTATCGTCAGGAATCCAACGATAAGTCGCACGGCCGCCACGTTGATGCCCAATGCCCTGGGTACATCTTCCGAACTGCCTGCCATGGCGTTGAGCGATCGCGCATACAGCATCGAAACCAGAAAAACAACAAAAAACAGACCGGCAACGACGGCGATTTGTCCCCAGGTCGCCTTTTGCAGATTTCCAAATGTCCAGTTGACGATGGTGCTCAGTTCCTGCTCATTGGCCAGATACTGCATCGTATTGCTCAGAGCGCTGAACAAATAGGACAGCGCCGTACCCATCAGAACCAGCGTCGTCACATTCATCTTGCGGGTTGCGGAAACGCCATAGACGCCCATAGCGCACAGCGCCGCCATAACGAACGCCCCGACTGTGCGCATAGCCTGACCACTCAGAATTCCGGAAAGGGGCAGCTTACTGGAAAAGAGCACCACGACGGCGACGCCAAAGGCCGCTGCGTTGGATATGCCAACCGTATAGGGAGAGACGAGGGGATTTCGGGTAATTCCCTGCATGACCACGCCGCAGAGCGCCAAGCCTGCACCGGCCAGTACGCCCATGATGACCCTCGGCATGCGCAGCATCCAGACAATCTTGACCGTTGTGTCATAGCCCGATTGCGCGCGCGTATGCGCATCCGCAACGAAGACATGCAGCACATCCGTCAATGAAAGATCGGCCGCGCCGACGCATATGGAGAATACGGCAATCAAGAGCACCAGCACAGCGCAGGCCGCCAGAATGGCGGCCTTGGCGCGCATGTGCCGGTCGTACTGTTGCCTGACGTTCCGAATATCTTCTGTATTCATCATTTCAGCGCAACCGGGCAATATGCCCCTCCAAAGGGTCGAATCCCATATAGTTCAGCCACTGACTCAGGCATGCATCCGGATCCAGATCCTGAAAGATTTCCGGGTACAGGAACTTCGCGATATAGGCAATGGCGATCAACTTACTGTTGGCATTGCCGACAAAGCTGGTAAAGCCCAGCACCTGTCCGCTCTGAACCGCCGACAACTGATCCCAGCCGGGGCGATCAACAAACCGCTCCAGTTCCCCTGCGAGTTCTCCCTCTTCAAGGTCTACAAACATTTCCAGCGCACCGTGGATCTGCGTGCTGTAGACGTTGTCAATAATGACGTCAGGATCCGCCATGAGAATGGCTTCCGGATCCACCAGATAGGACGAGGTGCCGCCCTTTGAGGAATCCAATTCTGTGATGTCTCCGAAGATGTTTATTCCGCCCGCATTCACGATCATATTGTGCCAGCCGGAACCGGGAAGGCAGGTCTTGTATTCGCCGCCGTTTTCGAAATAGACCGTCTTTCTCTCCGCTTCCGGAATTTCCGCCACGCGCGTCTCAACGGTTTGCATCATGTTTTCGCAAAAGGCAATAAAGGCTTCGCCCTGCGCTTCATGCCCCGTCACCCTTCCAACCAGGCGGATATAGTCGTAATACTCATCCGGAATCCATGCGTTGATGATGATCACGGGAATTCCAAACTGCGCCAGCTGTTCCGTAACGCTCTCATATTCGCCCAGACTGCTCATGAAAACCGCGTCGGGTTGCAGCTGTGCAATCAATTCCACGTTGTAATCAGTGCAGGACTGACCGACCACCTTCAGCGCGTCGCCGACTCCGTCCCAGTATTGAGGATAGGTATCAATGCAGTCCTGATCCACCCCGATCATGATTCCGCTCGCGCCCACAGCCCGAAACACTTCCGTGTTGTAGCGGTCGTAGACAACAGCGGTGCGTATGGGTTGATCGAAGGCAAATTCCCGCCCAATGCCATCCACCACGGAGATCTGTTCATCTGCTTCGGCAATCGCGACTGCCGCAAGCAGCAGCGAAAAGATCAGCAGCACCGAAAGAATCCGCTTCATCTTACTCCACCTCGCCTTTCATGGTCAATGAATCTGGCCAACCTGGCCTTCGCCCAGGGGTGCGGCGCCCTGATAGACCGTCAACCATTCATTGTAGAACGCCTCCGGATCCAGATCTGCAAACAGGTCGGGGTAGAGCCACTTCGCGATATAGCAGCTGGCGACAATTTTGAAGCAGGCATTGCCCGTGAACGCCGTAAAGCCGTACACCTGTCCATTCTGAACCGCATCGAGATTTTCCCAACCCGGGCGCTTGCAGATCTCCGAAAGGACATCGGGAATCTCTGAAGGATCCATTTCGACATAAATGCTGGTTCCGGACTTTGCTGCGGTCGAATAGACGTTGTAGAGTATGACGTCCGGATTGCGCTCAAGGATCAGCTCCGGATCGACGGCAAAGCTGTGAACGCTTCCCTTGGAAGTGTCCGCATCTGCAAAGTTGATATCTCCGAACAGGTTTACGCCGCCGCCCAGCACGATCATATCGTTCCAGCCGGAGCCAACCAGGCAGGTACAATAGTCTCCACTGTTTTCAAAATAGACACTTTTGCGCTCGGATTCCGGAACCGAGTCCATGCGCTCCCGAATGAGATCAATCGGACCGTTGCAGAAATCAATGTACTCCTGCCCCTTCTCCTCGACCCCAAAAGCTGCGGCCAGAATGCGCACCTGGGGCTCGAAATTTGTATTCTCCCATCCCGTTGCAACGATGACCGGAATGCCGAAGGGTTCCAGCTTCTCTTCCGCCTCCTCCCAGCTTCCATTGCTCGGAAGGATGACCGCATCCGGATTCATGGCGACGATGGCCTCATAGTTCAGTTCCGTCTGCTTCTGACCGGCGATTGCGTTCAGATCCAGCTCCGGCCAATACGCCTCGTCCTGCGCAGTATTTGCATCAATGCCTACGACGGTATCAATTTTTCCCAATGCACGCACGATCTCCACATTCATCTTGTTGAACACCGCAACCCTCTCCAGGGGTTTCTCCAACTCAACGGTGCGGCCCACATCATCGACGATCACAATGGGCTCCGCAAATGCAGAACCGAGCGCGCCTGACGCCAGCAACAGTATCAGGATCAGAGCCAGAATTCGATTGTGTTTCATAGATATACCTCCATCATTTTTTATTCGCATCCGCCCTCTGCGGAAACGCGCAAAAAAGCCGCCGCGCCGGACTCTTGCGAACCGACGCGGCGACTTTACCCTTCAAAAAGGCATAATTATGTACACAAAAAACACCGCACGTCCTGAACTCGAGGAGTACCTGCGCACTCCCATCGGTCAAATGTATTCTGACTCAGGCTTCATCGCAACTCCTTCGCCTTCCCAGATTGCTCCAGTGACCGGTTTTCTTCAAACCTTGAAGGATGCTCCACCAATACAGCAGCGTTCCTGTGCGGGATTCTCACCCGACTTCCTGCATCCCATGATGCAAAATTTGCCGACAGGTTATGAAATTGTCTCATTCAAAAGTTATTATAGTTCCGATTGCATACACTTGTCAAGTCCCGTCCCTCAGATTTCAAAGGGCATGAAGGCGAAGGCCACGGCGAAGAGGATGGCGGGCAGAAGGTTCGCCACGCGCACGCGCTTGCCCCACACCAGATTGAAACCCACGCAGAAGATGAGTATGGAGCCGACGAGGGAGAGGTTCCCCAGCGCCGCCTGGGTCATCACGGGCCGGATGAGCCGGGACAGCAGGGTCATCGCCCCCTGAAAGCAGGCCACGGGGATGGCGGAGAAAGCGCAGCCCTTGCCCAGCGAGCAGGTCATCACCAGCACGATGATCAGATCCAGCACCGCCTTGGTGGCCAGTATGGAGTAGTCTCCGAACAGGCCGTCCTCGATGGAGCCCACCACCGCCATCGCGCCGATGGACACCGTGAGCGAGGCCGTGACAAAGCCCTCCACAAAGCGCTGCTCCCCGGCGTTGCCGGTTTTGTGCTTCAGCCACGCGCCGAAGCGCTCAAACCGGTCCTCCAGGTTCGCAAGCTCCCCCAGCAGCGCGCCCAGCGTCATGCACGCCACGATCAGCATCGAGCGCCCGCTGGTCAGGCCTCCCTCCCCGACGCGCAGCATGCCCTCCAGCGCGCCGCCCAGGCCGATGAACAACACGCTCACGCCGCAGGCCCGGTTCAGTGTCTCCTGATAGCGCTGCGTGAGAAAGCGCCCGAAGAGCCGCCCCAGCAGCCCTCCGGCCACGATTCCAGCCACGTTGATGATCGTACCCAGGCCAACCACAGGCTTTCCTCCATTCGTAAAGGAATGTGCTTTCCGAGGGAGAATTATAGCACGCGGAATCCGGAAAGGCAAGCGAGAGCGCGCATTTGCCCGCAAATCCGCCCGGCGGGCGCTCTCCGCGCAGCTTTTGCGCAAGGTTTCCCGGATTTAACCCGCTCGCGGTATTGTATGCAACATCCCCGGGACTATAATGGGGAGCATTGAACACTACACTCCGAATGGAAGGCAACTATGTTTACCAGAAGACAGATCTGGAATCTGCTGATTCCTCTGATGATTGAACAGGTGCTCACCTCACTGATGGGCACGGCGGACACCATGATGGTCGCCAGTGTGGGTTCGGCGGCGATCTCGGCGGTCTCGCTGGTGGATTCCATCAACGTGCTGCTGATCTGCGTGTTCGCCGCCATGGCCACCGGCGGAGGCATCGTCTGCGCCCAGCTGCTGGGCCGGGGCGAAAGGCGCGACGCCTCGGACACCGGCGGCCAGCTGATGCTCACGGTTCTCGCCATCTCCATCGCGGTCATGGCGGCGCTGGTGCTGCTGCGCGGCCCGCTGCTGCGGCTCATCTTCGGGCGGGTCGAGGCAGACGTGATGGAGGGCGCGCTGACCTACATGCTCATCACGGCGCTCTCCTACCCCTTCATCGCCCTGTACAACGCGGGCGCGGCGCTGTTCCGGGTGGACGGCAATTCCCGGCTGCCGATGCTGGTGTCCACCATCGCAAACGCCGTCAACATCGCGCTCAACGCGCTGCTGATCTATGCCTTCGGCATGGGCGTGGCGGGCGCAGCGCTGGCGACCCTCGCCTCCCGCGTGCTCTGCGCCGTGGTCATCCTCGTGCAGCTGCGCAAGCCCCGGCAGGCCATCGTGGTGCGCGACTATCTGCACATCCGGCCCAACTTCAGGCGCATCTGGAACATACTGGCCATCGGCGTGCCCACGGGCATCGAAAACGGCATGTTCCACTTCGGCAAGCTGGCCATACAGTCCACCGTATCCACCCTGAGCACCACGGCCATCGCCGCCCAGGCCATGACCGCCACGCTGGAGCTGCTCTCCGGCCAGGCACAGATCGGCATCGGGCTGGGCATGATGACCATCGTGGGCCAGTGCATGGGCGCGGGACGCAGGGACGAGGCCCGGCGCTACATCCTGCGCCTCACCGCATACAGCGAGGTCTGCTCCATCGTCGCCTGCCTGCTGGTGGCGCTGGCGGTGAAGCCCGTGACCCGCATCGCGGGCATGGAGCCGGAGGCCGCGGCCATGACGGCGCAGCTCACCTACATCATCTGCATCGTCAAGCCCTTCCTCTGGACCCTCTCCTTCACCCCGGCCTACGGCATGCGCGCCGCCGGAGACGTGCGCTACTCCATGATTCTCTCCACCACCACCATGTGGGTCTGCCGCGTGGTGATCTCGGTGGTGCTCATCCGCGTGCTGAACTTCGGCCCGCTGGGCGTGTGGATCGGCATGTTCAGCGACTGGGCCGTGCGCGCCTTCCTCTACGTCCGCCGCTTCCGCAGCGGCAAATGGGCGGAGCACGAGGTCGTGCGCAGCTGAGCCAAACCCGTTTGAAAGGAGGTCCGCGCGGCCTCCTTTTTTGTGCCCGCCAAGGTCCGCACAGGGCGCTGCATGCTGCCGCCGGTGCGCGGCGGAGGCTCTGCGGACCTTTCGCACGCGGCCTTCGGCGCGCAAAAAAAAAGTGAAATTTTTCTCCAAAAAGATATTGACTTTCTTTGACCTTCGAGTATAATATAGGTGTCGTTCAGAGATGAGCGATGCGGCGCACCGCCGCATTTCCATGACACACGGGATCACAACCGGCGCTCCGGCAATGTTGCCGGAACGCAGCCAATGAATAGGAGGCTTGCATTATGAGTACTTATCTTCCGACTGTATTTGGTGAAAATCTGATGGACGTCTTTGAGGACTTCGACCGGAACTTCTTCCGCGGCTTCGGCAACGTCGACCGCGCACTGTACGGCAAGAACGCGCAGCGCATCATGAAGACGGACGTTCGGGAGACGGACGACAGCTACGAGCTGGACGTCGACCTGCCCGGCTTCCGCAAGGACGAGATTCACCTGGAGCTGAACAACGGCTATCTGACCATCTCCACGGAGAAGTCCCTGGAGAAGGAGCAGAAGGGCGACCGGGGCACGGTGCTCCGCCAGGAGCGCTTCGCCGGCACGATGCAGCGCAGCTTCTACGTGGGCGGGCAGGTCACGGAGGAGGACGTGAAGGCTTCCTTCGAGAACGGCGTTCTCCACATCGTCCTGCCGAAGCGGGAAGCCCGGCGCGTCCCGGAAAAGAAAATGATCCTGATTGAGGGCTGACGTTCCGCGCCCCGCCCGAAGGCGGCGGGGCGATTCCCCTTCCCTCCCCGGAAGCTCCCGTCCGGGCCGGCGGCCCGCCGGAAGCTCCGTTTACATAGACGCTCCGGCCCCGCCGGAGCATGCGGCGGCCATCCGGCCGCAGGGCAACTCTGCAAAAGCGCGCGCCCGGCCAAATGCCGGACGCGCGCTCAGCTTGTCATAAAGCACCGAAGAGCGCGAGCGGGCGACGGCCCGTTCGCGCTCTATTTCGTCCCGATCTCTGCCTCAGCCGTTGAGCAGAAAGTCCAATACGTTCCAGCCGGTCTCCGTCTTGGCGCGGTAGAGCTCCGTGTAGCCGCAGCGGGCACAGCTGACGGTGAGAAACTTCTTGTTCTGCACGTCGAAGATCTTAGCAAAGTTGCCGCCGGTGGCCTGAAACTGATCGCTCTCGTAGCGGTCAAAGCCGCACTTGGGGCAGCGGTACTGCTTCTGTTCCATCTTTCGCGCTTCCTTTCCGAAAAATCAGATTTCGCCGGGAATGTCGCCCACGCCGTTCAGGATGTAGTTGGGGCGGTAGGGGTAGTCGTCCAGCTCGCCGCGGGAGGTGCAGCCGGAGAGCACCAGCACGGTGTCCAGACCGGATTCCAGGCCCGCGATCACGTCCGTATCCATGCGGTCGCCCACCATGGCGGCCTCCTCGCTGTGCACGTCCAGCAGCTTCAGGCCCGTGCGCATCATCAGTGGGTTGGGCTTGCCCATGAAGTAGGCGTGCTTGCCCGTGGCCAGCTCCACCGGGGCCACCAGCGCCCGGCAGGCCGGGGCCACGCCGTTCTCCACGGGGCCGGTGAGGTCGGAGTTGGTGGCGATCAGCCGCGCGCCGCGCAGCACCAGCCGCACGGCCTTGGAGATCATCTCAAAGTTGTAGGTGGCGGTCTCGCCCACGATCACATAGTCGGGGTCCACGTCGTTCATGGTGATGCCGCAGTCGTACAGGGCGTTGAGCAGGCCGGGCGCGCCGATGACGTAGGCCGTGCAGCCCGGCGCCTGGAGGCTGAGAAAGCGGGCGGTGGCCAGGGCGCTGGTGTAGAAGTGCTCCTCCCCCACGCGCAGGCCCATGCGCCCCAGCTTCTGCTGGAGCTCCTTGGGGCTGCGCTCGCTGGAGTTGGTGAGAAAGAGATACTTCTTGCCCTCCCGGTTCATCCAGTCCACAAATTCCCGGACCCCGGGCAGGAGCTGGTTGCCGCGGTAGATCACGCCGTCCATATCGCAGATGAAGCCCTTCTTGGCGCGCAGGGCGCTCAGATCACACTTGTCAGACATTTGATCCTCTCCTGATGTTTGTTAAGTCGTTCCAGAGACAGATCAAATCCGGCGGAATGCGCCGGATTTGATGTTTTGAAGTATCAGTTCTTGCCGTTGGTCGCGCGCAGCGTCACGTCGTGATAGCCGCCCTCGACGATGCTCACGGAGGACACCAGCGTCAGCTTCGCGTCGCGCTGGAGATCCGGGATGGTGGTCACGCCGCAGTTGCACATGGTGGACTTGACCTTGTACAGGCTCCGCGCCACGTTGTCCCGCAGGGAACCGGCGTAGGTGACGTAGGAATCCACGCCCTCCTCGAAGTTGAGCTTGGCCTTGCCGCCCAGGTCGTAGCGCTGCCAGTTGCGCGCGCGGTTGGAGCCCTCGCCCCAGTACTCCTTCACATAGGAGCCGTTCACCAGCAGCTTCTGGGTCGGGCTCTCGTCGAAGCGGGCAAAGTAGCGGCCCATCATGATGAAGTCCGCGCCCATGGCCAGCGCCAGGGTCATGTGGTAGTCGTGCACGATGCCGCCGTCGGAGCAGATCGGAACGTACACGCCGGTCTTTTCAAAGTACTCGTCGCGGGCGGCCGCCACTTCGATCAGCGCGCTGGCCTGGCCGCGGCCGATGCCCTTGGTTTCGCGGGTGATGCAGATGGAGCCGCCGCCGATGCCCACCTTCACGAAGTCCGCGCCCTGCTCCGCCAGGAACAGGAAGCCGTCGCGGTCCACCACGTTGCCCGCGCCCACCTTCACGCTGTCGCCGTACTTTTCGCGGATGTAGCGGATGGTCTTGGCCTGCCAGCAGGTGTAGCCCTCGGAGGAGTCGATGCACAGCACGTCCGCGCCGGCCTGAATCAGCGCCGGGACGCGCTGCTCGTAGTCCTTGGTGTTGATGCCCGCGCCCACCATGTAGCTCTTCTTGCCGTCCAGCAACTCCAGCGGGTTCTCCTTGTGCTGGGCGTAGTCCTTGCGGAAGACGAAGTACAGCAGGCGGCCCTCGCCGTCCACGATGGGCAGGGAGTTGAGCTTGTGCTCCCAGATGATGTCGTTGGCCTCCTTCAGCGTGGTGCTCGCCGGGGCGGTCACGAGCTTCTCAAGGGGCGTCATGAAGCCGGAGACCAGCTCGGTGGTGGCCATGCGGGACACGCGGTAGTCGCGGCCGGTCACCACGCCCAGCAGGCGGCCGTTGGGCTTGCCGTCGTCCGTGACGGCGATGGTGGAGTGGCCGTGGGCCTCCACGAGATCCAGCACGTCCTGCAGGGTCTGATCCGGGCGCACATTGGAATCGCTAACCACGAAGCCGGACTTGTAGTTCTTCACGCGGGCGACCATCGCGGCCTCATCCTCGATGCTCTGCGCGCCGTAGATGAAGGACATTCCGCCCTCGCGCGCCAGGGCGATGGCCATGGTGTCGTTGGAGACGGACTGCATGATTGCGGAAACCAGCGGGATGTTGAGGGAAATGGGGGCTTCCTCGCCCTTTTTGAACTTCACCAGCGGCGTGCGCAGGGACACGTTGTCCGGAATACATTCCTCGGAGGTGTAGCCGGGAATGAGCAGGTACTCGCTGAAGGTGTGGGAAGGTTCACTGATATAATGCGCCATGATATATCGCCCCTCTTTAACATATTTGGATTGAACGTATCATAGCATTTTTCGACGCTCTTTTCAGCAATTTTGGGTTACAATCAGGTTGAAACCATAAGTTTTTGCAGCGGATCCGTCATTTTTCCCGCTCCGGCAGGATTTTCCCCCGGGGGCGCGAAATACAAGCTGTGAAGACGCGAACGCGGACGGAGGTGCCCCATGAAGGAGCAATTTGCATTTCAGGTCAATGGTCTCATGATCGCGGCGGAATTTGACGCGCGGGACCGGGAGAAGATCTTTCTGCCGCTGCTGCGCAGGCTGACCGCGCTTCAGCGGGAGCGGGGACGGCGCATCGCGGTGTTTCTGGCCGCACCACCCGCTGCGGGCAAGAGCACGCTGTGCTGCTATCTGGAGAAGCTCTCCCGGGAGGAGGCGGAGCTCACGCCGGTGCAGACGGTGGGCATCGACGGCTTCCACTATACCCAGGCCTATCTGGAGTCGCACAGCCTGGTGCGCGACGGCGCGGAGATTTCCCTGCGGAAGATCAAGGGCGCGCCGGAGACCTACGATGTGCCCGCCCTCGCCGCGCTGCTGGCGCGGCTGGAGCTGCCGGGCCAGCGCTGGCCCCTCTACGACCGCCGCATTCACGACCCCGTACCGGAGGCGGTGGAGATCCGGGAGCAGATTCTGATTGTGGAAGGCAACTGGCTGCTGCTGGACGAGGCGCCCTGGCGCGATCTGCGCTGCGACTATTCCATCTTCCTGCGCGCGGGAGACGAGCGCCAGCTGGAGCGCATCGTCCAGCGGAAGATGATGGGCGGCTACGGCGAGGAGGCCGCCCGCGCCTTTGTGCGCGCAAACGACTGGCCAAACATTCAGCGCTGCATGGAACATTCCCGAAGGGGCGATCTGAACCTCGCGCCCGCCCCGGACGGCACTCTGGAGGTCGTATGAAAAAGCTTGCATTTATCGGACTGGGAAACATGGGCCGGGCCATCTGCTCCGGCCTGATCGCCGGCGGCGCGGTGGCCGCGGAGGACGTGCGCGG
Source organism: bacterium (assembly GCA_004563405.1). Lineage (GTDB taxonomy): Bacteria > Bacillota > Clostridia > Christensenellales > Aristaeellaceae > SFTH01. The sequence continues at coordinate 21,523 of SFTH01000017.1, read as the reverse complement.
CTACGCGCCCCACTGGGACAGGCTCGAGGCCTACGCCCGGGAGACGGGCATCGCGCCCTGCAGGAGCGCGCAGGAGGCGGTGGAGGGCGCGGACACCGTGCTCATCGCCGTCAAGCCCTATGTAATCGAGGGCGTTCTCGCAGAGCTGCGGGACGCGCTGAAGGGCAAGGCGCTCATCAGCGTGGCGCTGGGCTACGACTTCGCCCGGTTGCGCGCGCTGGTGGACGAGAGCACCCGGGTGCAGTTCGTCATGCCCAACACCCCGGCCATGGTGGGCGCGGGCGTAATGCTGTTTGAACAGGCGAGCTCGCTGCTGCCGCAGGAGCGAACAGAGATCATGGCGCGCTTTGAGAGCCTGGGCGTGGTGGAGGAGCTGCCCACCCATCTGATGGGCATCGGCGGCTCGGTGTCCGGCTGCGGCCCGGCCTTCTGCGCCATGGTGATCGAGGCGCTGGCGGACGCGGGCGTGAAGTACGGCCTGCCCCGCGCCACCGCCTACCGCCTGGCCAGCCAGACCCTGGCGGGCACGGGGAAAATGCAGCTCGCCACGGGCCAACACCCCGGCGCGATCAAGGACGGCGTGTGCTCCCCGGCGGGCTCCACCATCCGCGGCGTGGAGGCGCTGGAGCGCGCCGGGTTGCGCGCGGCCATGCTGGACGCGATTCAGGCGACGATGGAGAGATAGGCACAATGGAACAGAAGACACATTCAAGCGACCCGCTCAATTCCCTGCTGGGGTTGGAGTGCCTGAACTGCGCCCTCAACCAGGTGACGGCGACCACGGAGCTGCTGGGCATGGAGATGCCCCGGCGCAAGGCGCTGATGCAGCAGGCGGTGGAGCTGATCGCCCGGAAGGGCGTCGACCGAAACAACTGTGAGCTGATCGAGGAGGTCTACCGCATCGTGACCCGTGCTGTGGGGGACGAGGATCCCTACCGGGGCGTGAAGGCCCACTTCAACCGGGGCATGCTGCGCCTCTGCCCGGAGGTGCGGCGGCACATTCAGGAGAGCGGCGACCCCCTCCGCGCGGCGGTTCGGGCCGCCATCGCGGGCAACCTGATCGACCTGGCGGCGCTGGGGCTGGAAATTTCCCTGGAGGCGGCCATGGAGAAGGTGCGCGAGGTGGACCGCACGGGCATGTATGTGGACGACTGCGACAGCCTGAAGGCGGCGCTCTCCCGCGCCCGCACGCTGCTGGTGCTGGGCGACAACTGCGGCGAAATCGCCATGGACAAGCTCCTGATCGAGACCCTGCGCGGCCTCTACCCGCAGCTGCGCGTGCAATACGGCGTGCGCGGCACCGCCGTGGTGAACGACGTGACCCGGGAGGACGCGGCCATGGTGGGCATGGAGGACGTGGCCGAGGTGATCGACAACGGCGACAGCCTGCTGACCACCCTGCTGCGCCGCACCAGCCCCGAATTCAACCGCGCCTTCTACGGCGCGGACGTGGTCATTGCCAAGGGCATGGGCAACTACGAGGGCCTGTACGGCTGCGACCGGGGTGACATCTGGTTTCTGATGATCGCCAAGTGCAACGTCATCGCCCGCCTCACCGGCACGCCCAGGGGCAGCATCCTCTGCATGCGCAAGGCCTGAGACAGACCGGCGTCGGCGGAATTGCGGACGGAACCATGCGCCGCAGCTCCGCCGGCGCTGTTTTTGTGCGTGCGCGCCGCCCCTCAATGGGGCAAGTTCTGATCTCCCCACGCCTTCATGCAGTCAAGGACGGACAAAAAGCTCTCCCCAAGCCGCGTCAGCGCATACTCGACCCGGGGCGGAACCTCGCAGAAATCGTGGCGGACGATAAAGCCGTCCGCCTCCAGCTCCCGCAGCTGTTTCGTCAGGGAGCTCTCGGTGATTTCGCCAATCTGGCGGCGAAGCTGCCCGAAGCGCCGCACGTCGCATTTTCCGATGTAACAGAGGAGCTCAATTTTATACTTCCCGCCCAGCAGCTTCTGAAGGGTAGAGATTGTTCTGCAACGGTCAATGGCCGCATCCGACTTTCGCACCGGCCGCACCTCCTTCCTGCCTCCATCATAGCACAGGATTTGCATCGAATAAAGTACTGCAAAAAAGTACAGTACTTCCAATTTGGGCGTGCCCTGCTATAATGACCGCAACGGGATCATCGCGCGCGGGTTCGTCCCGTTGCCTGCGCGCAATCCAACTGTCGGAGGTATTGACCATGCATAGCACAGGCACCGTTTGGCGGCCGCCCTATGAAGCGGATTCGCTCCTGCTGGAGGTGACGGCAGGATGTACGCACCACAAGTGCAAGTTCTGCACGCTGTACGCCGACCTCCCCTTCCACTTCAGACTCTCTCCCCTCAAGGACATCGAAAGCGATCTGCTGGAGGCGCAGATTCTGTGCAAAAGCCCGGTTTCGATGGCCTGTGCGCAGCTCGAAGGCAGGCGCGGGCCAGCGCCCATACGGCGCGTCTTTCTGACCGGTGCAAATCCATTCGTCCTGGAAACCGAAAAGCTGCTTGAAATCGCAAGGCGCATCCACCGCTACCTTCCCTCCGTTCGCTCCATCGGCTGCTTTGCGCGCATCACGGACTCCGCCAACAAGACGGATGAAGATCTCGTCCGGCTTCGCCAGGTCGGCTACGATGCGCTGACCATCGGCGTGGAGACCGGGGACGATGCGGCGCTGGCCTTCATGCGAAAGGGCTATACCTCCCGGGACATTCTGATTCAGTGCAAGCGGCTGGAACAGGCGGGGATGACCTACGGCTTCTTCTACCTGACCGGCATATCGGGGAAGGGAAACGGCGCGTCCGGCGCGATGGCCTCTGCGGAAATCTTCAATCAGCTCCACCCGTTTCTGATCGGCCCCAATATGCTGACCGTCTATCCGGACTCCGAACTCTTCGCGGAAATTCAAAGGGGAAGCTGGACCGAGGAGGACGAACTGGAAAAATACCGGGAGCTTCACACGCTGGTGGAGCATCTGGAGATTTCCACATACTTCGCCGCCATGGGCGCCTCCAACGCGTTCCAGCTCCGCGGCGAGCTCCCGCGGGACAAAGAAAGCCTGCTTTGTGCGCTCGAGCGCATCCTCTCAGAGGTCCGGGAGGAGGATCTGCGCCAATATCGAAGGTCCCTCCCGCACCTGTAAGGCGGACCATTCCATGCGCACCCATGACTGCGGCGGCAAAGCGCCTGCAAAAGGCACAAAGGGCCCCGGTTCCTGTCGGAACCGGGGCTCGCAAATGGGTTTATGCGTTCAAAAGCGCGCTCAGCTTGCCCTCGGGGCGCAGGCCGGTGGCGGCGTGAAGCTGCTCCACGATGGCGCGCAGCTGCTTTTCGGAGTAGAAGCCGCCGTTGACGTGGTAGCGCTTGCCGTCCTTCATCACCAGCGCGATCTCATGCACGGGGAAGAGCTTGTTGTTCGGGCCCGCGTTGGACTTGTCCAGCTGGGCGTAGCCCAGATCCTCGATGTAGCCGTACTTCTCCATCTCGGAGAGGGGGAAGCGCTTGTCCACCAGCTTGATGTCCGTATCGCCCTGGCGGTAGATGAACATGGCGCGCTTCGCGCCGGGGGCGGGCTTGATGTACACGGGGTTCACAAAGCGCATGAACTTGCCGTCGATTTCGATGCGGGTGACGATGTAGAGCTTGACGTACAGGAAGGCCAGCACGGCGATCAGATAGCTGAAGAGGGAAAAGCTGGCCATGTATTCGTTGGCTGTGCCGGTGGCCTGGCTGATCAGGGTGTAGATGGCGTCGCTGATGCAGAGTACGCCGAGCACATAGATGACAATAAAGCCGGCGCGGTACGGACGGTATTTTTTCATGGATACGCTTCCTCACATTCTGGTGTTTTCCACATTATTATACGCCCCCGTGAATGAAAACACAAGGGCAAAATGCAGGCTCCGGCTTTGGCGCTTCGCAAGCCGGAGCCTTTGAAAAAATCAGTCCTCCCAGAGCTTTTCGGGGTACACGCCTGCGGCGCGCTTTTTCGCCATGGCGGCCTGCACGCCCTCCAGATCCTGGTGGTAGGTCACGCCGTACCAGCGCTCGCAGGTGTCCAGCACCTTCACCCGGGCCTTGCCCTCGCGGATGAGGGCGTCCGGCACGCTGGGCAGGTAGAATTCGGCCTTCAGGGGATTCTCCACGGCCTTCGTGTCCAGGAATTCCACGAAGCGGCGGCGCATCTCGTCCAGTATGTTGTGGTCGAAGGCCCACAGGTTCATGGAGACGGGCGTGCCCGCCGGGATGAACACCTCGTCCTCTCCCTCCTCGATGTAGGCGGCGCCGCCGCTGCGGGGCTCGATGTGCACCCGCTCGGTGATGCGCCGGAGCGTGCCCTCCCCGTCCGTCTCGCAGACGCCGCGGGAGACGTAGCCGTTCTCGGTGAGGGTGTTTTCGATGCGGTAGCCCACCATGGCGTGGGTGTTCTCCGGCCGGGGCCCGGTCAGGAAGTCGCAGGCTGCCCGGAAGGCGGAGGGGCCATAGTAGTCGTCGGCGTTGATGGCGGCGAAGTCGCTCTCGATCTGGTCGGCGGCGCAGAGCACGGCGTGGGCCGTGCCCCAGGGCTTCACCCGGCCCTCGGGCACGCGGTAGCCCTCGGGCAGGCGGTCGATGGTCTGATAGGCGTAGGCCAGGTTCGCCCGGCGGGCGATGCGGTCGCCGATGGCGGCGCGGAAGTCCGCCTCCATCTCCGGCTTGATCACGCAGATGATCTTGCCAAAGCCCGCGCGCAGCGCGTCGTAGATGGAGTAATCCATAATCACATGTCCCATGGGATCCACGGGCGTCATCTGCTTGCAGCCGCCGAAGCGGCTGCCCAGCCCGGCAGCCATGACGACGAGCGTCGGTTTATTCATGCGTACATTTCCTTCCATTCTCTGTATTGCCCGCGCGGAGTCTCCGCGCCCGGCTCAGGCCTTCTTCTTGCGGTCGAAGAAGGGAGACTTCCCGGTCACGGCCAGGGGAAGGCCGTAGATTAGGCGCACATTTTCGCCCAGCAGGCCCAGGGACTGCGCCGCCCGGCCCGCAGAGAAGAGGATGCGGCTGTCCATGCGGCAGTCTGCGGCGGTGGCGGCGGCGCTGCCCAGGGCGATGCCCACGTCCACGGGATCGTACACGCACACGCCGTTGTTCGCGCGGCAGGCGGCGCAGTCCTCGTAGTGGCAATAGCCGCAGATTTTGTTCAGGCCCCGCTGGGCCTCCACGATGCCGATGAGCACCAGCACCTTCGCGGCGCGCACGTTGCCCGCGTCGCGGATAAAGAACTCCGCGCCCATCTCTTCGCCCAGGCGCTCCATTTCCCGGGCCACCGCGTCCTTGTCCGCGTCGGTGAGGGTCAGGGTCTGAATCCGGTCAATGCCGCAGGCCTTGGGCGCCGTGCGGGCGGCGGCGCACACCCGGGCGGCCGCCTCCAGCGCCGCGCGGGTCTCCATTTCTTCTGCGCTGTAAATCATGTCTCTTCCTCCTGTGTTCACTCGGGATAGCAGAGCCGCTCCGGCGCGGGATCGTCCAGCACCTCGCGGATGTATTTCTTTGCATGGTATTTTGCCATGGAGAGGTTCATGTCCAGATAGTTGCCGCAGTCCTTCGCGCTGGCCCCGGGAATTTCGCCCTCGAAGCCGGAGATGAAGCGGAACATGCCGTCCACCAGGGGCAGCGCTTCCCGGGCGCTCACCTCCCCGGACAAAAGCAGGTAAAAGCCCGTGCGGCAGCCCATGGGGCCGAAGTAGAGCACGCGCGCCTTCCAGTCCGGCTCGTTGCGCAGCCAGGTGGCCCCCAGATGCTCGATGGCGTGCACCGCGGCAGTGTCCATCACGGGCTCCAGATTGGGCCGGGTCATGCGAATGTCGAGGGTAGTGACCATCGCTTCTCCCACGCGGTCCACCCGGGAGACATACAGCCCCGTCAGCAGGCGGTTGTGGTCAATGGTAAAGCTGGTGATCTTTTGCATATCGCGCCTCCCGGAGAATTTGCTGTTGCAGGTCTATATACTATTGTATGGAAAGCGCGCGGGAAGTCAAGCGGATAGCGGCAAGATTTTTTGATCATTCTTGCGCGTTCCTTAACTTGTGAAAAACTTTTGAAGATGTTTGCCCCGGGTATATTTATCGCACACGAAGTGCATACTCTAAATCATCAAAGCTTTGGAGGAAGAGCGACATGGAGCAGGTCATTTCCAAAACGGGCAGGCGGTCGGGCTGGAGCGAGAGCGAAAACAGGCTCCTGTGGGAGACCGCCGACGAGGCGCAAAGGCAGGGCTTGCCGCTGAAGGCGGTGTTCGAGCGCATCGCCCAGCAGACCGGACGGCGGCCCAACAGCATACGCAATTACTACTACGCCCAGGTGCGCAACCGGGAGGACAGCCAGGAGCGCGCCGCGCGCTTCGTGCCCTTCACCCAGCCGGAGGTGGACTGGCTGATGGAGCAGGTGCTGGTGGCCCGCGCGGAGGGACAGAGCGTGCGCAGCTGCCTGCAAAAGCTCTCCGGCGGCGACCACAGCCTGATGCTGCGCTACCAGAACAAGTACCGCGCGGTCATCAAGAGCCGCCCGGAGTATGTGCGCGCCCTGGTGGACCGGCTCAACAGCGAGGGCGTGAACTGCGACGCGCCCCAGGTGAACCACCGCGCCCGCAGCGATCTGGGCGCCTCCTGCGACCAGATGGTGACCGAGGCCCAGCGCGCCGGAGACGCGGAGCTGGCCCGGGCCTGCGACACCATCACCCGCTACTTCCGGGAGCGCCGGGGGCTGGAGGAACGCCTGCGCCTGAGCGGCGCCGCGGCGGAGCTCATCGCGCCCATCAAGGACTTTCTGGCCCTGCCTGAGGAGGCCCGGGCCCGGGAGATCGGCCCCTTCTGCGAGACCCTCGCCGAGCGCATCGGCCCGGTGGAGGCGGCCATGTCCACCCCGGCGGCGCAGTAGGTGCAGATTTGCGCTCCGGAAGGCGAATCCGCCGTGGACGCAGCGCCTGCGGCGGAGGAGCGGAGTCTGCGCGGAAAAAACGAGGGGCATCCTTTGATGCGTCAAAAATCCCCATCGACGCACCGCGGCGGAGGACAATCGTCCTCCGCCGCATTGTGCATTCTTATGCAATTCTGGTTCTCTTCAGGCGCCTCAGCCCTTCAGGCCCGCCAGAATGGCCTCCACGGCCTCCTGGCTCGCGTCCTCGAGGGAGAAGTAGAAGTACAGCGTTCCCTCAGGCCCGTACAGGGTGACGGAATCAATGCTCTCGCCGTCGTAGCTGGTCACTTCCGCCATGCGCTCCGCCGACTCCAACGCGCCGCCGTTCATCGCGTAGTAGGTCGTCGAATCGGAGGCGTAACTGAACGCGTTCAGCGAAAAGCCGCCCGCGTCGCCATAGTAGCTCGCGGTCAACATGTCCTCGCTCGCATCCACGCTTTCAAGGACGAAGCCCTCGGGCGTCTCAAAGTCGGGAACGTTTCCGGCAAAGATACCGGCGGCCTCCTCCAGGCTGGAGACGCTCTCCCCGTCATCGTCGTCATAATCGTCATCATCGTAATCGTAGGAATCGCCGTCGTAGGGATCAACGTCTCCGTCCTCCACGGTGCTCATGCCCATCAGCTCCATCAGCGCGATCACGCTCTCGTCGGAGCTCAGCTGCATCGCGTCGGCGGCAAAGCCCATGGCGTCGGAGCTGAGCATGCCGTAGGCCGGGCTCTCATCGTCCATCTCAGCGTCGATCTCGCAGGTCGTCAGGCCCGCAAAGTAGTCCACCGCCGCGCCCTCGGTGCGGTTGAGATCAAAGGACAGCTCCATGGTCTCGCCATCCACCTCCAGGCTCAGGCTCACATCGGTGGTCACGCTGCCGTCCTCCTCGGCATAGTCCTCCGAATCGCCCTCCAGCCGCACGGTGTTTTCGTAGCTGTAGTTCTCTTCGCCGTCGGTGGAGGAGGTGTAGCTGTTGTTCACGCTGACGCTGACGTCGGACACATCCATGCCGTCCACCTTCCACGTTTCCATGGACATGTGGACGATGGTCTCCTCATGGCTCTCATACAGGTGGGACACGCTCTCGCCGGATTCGTCCATCGCGTCCCCTTCATAGGTCTCGCTGGAATCGTTGACGGTGCCCATGGCCAGATCCACGCTCACATCTTCCGGCGCGTTGTAGGGGCCGGTCATCTCCATCGACAGATTGTAGGTGACGCTCGTGCCGTCCATGTCGCCGTTGAGGATCATGTTGACCTCGGTCTCCTCGTCCTGGGCGATGGCCTCCGCGTTCATCTGCATGAACTCCTCGCCCTCGATGGCGGCGGAGTAGGCCATGAAGCTGTAGGCGAGGTCGTCCTGCTGCATCATGGTCAGGGTCATGGGATAGGAGACCTCCACGCCGTCCATCTCATCCGCGAGGGCGGCAAAGCTGGTGAACTCCATCTCCTCGCCCAGCGCCAGGGCGCACAGTCCGGCCAGATCTTCCACCAGCGCCTCGAACTCGTCAATTCCGCAGGTGCGCAGTTCGTCCAGCATGCCAAGGGCGCTGCGCAGATCCAGATCCAGTTTGTACATCTGCGCCGGATAGAACTCGCCGTAGACCTCCACCTCGGTCTCCTCGGCCTGCGCGCCACAGGCGTCGATCATCGCCTGAAGGGCCACATTGCTCATCTCCCGGGCAAACTCCGCATCGGTGGAGCTGCGGTTGAGCAGCGCGCAATAGTCTCCGATGAGGCCGGTCACCAACGCAATCGCCTGCGCGTCCTCCTCGTTCAGATCCATCAGCTCGGTCAGAGTGGCGTCGGTCACGGTGTAGGCCTGCTCGCCGCGGCCCAACGCGAAGCGGATGGCTTCCGGGGTGATTTCGCCGGAAACAGGCATCAGCACGTCCTCGCCGCTGAGCACCTCGAAGTGCAGCTGCATCTTCTCCGCGCCGGCGGCGGTGGTGATGCGCACCTCGGGATCGAGGGTCACGGACTCGCCGTTCAGGTCGATACTCAGGTTGCGCAGCGTCCAGGTGGTGGCGGACTCCGGCTGGGCCGGGAGCGCGCCGGTTCCGCTGCACAGCATGGCGATGCAGACCAGAATCGACAGAAGGGTATTCATCATGGTGTTTGTCCTCCTTTACAAATTTCCGGGGGGGATATGTCAATCGTTCGGGCGCTGGTAGAAGCGGCCCGTGAGCGATTGGGTTCGGATGGAGTTGATGAAGGCCTGGGGATCGACCGCGCGCACCTTGCGCACCAGATCGCGCGCCTCCGCCCGGGAGACCACCGAGTAGATCATGAAGCGCTCCTCCTGCTCGTAGAGCCCCTCCCCCCTGAAGAGCGTCGCGGCGTGGTGGGTGGATTCCCGGATCACGTCGTACACCCTCTGGGGATTTCCGGTGACGATCAGCAGGGTCTGCTTCTGGTAGCGGGTGAACAGCGCGTGGATCACCTGGGTGCTGGTGAACTGGTAGACGATGGAGTACAGCGCGCGCTCCCAGCCAAAGAGCAGGCCCGCGACGCAGAGCATGACCACGTTGCCCGCCAGCACAAAGTTGAACGCGTCGATTCCGCGGCGCTCGGACAGGGCGATGGAAATGAAGTCCGTGCCGCCGCTGGTGGCGTCCGCGTTCAGGCACACGGAGACCGCGAAGCCGCCGATGATGCCGCCGAACACGCTCAGCAGCAGGCTGTTGTTGGTCAGCGTCACCCCGGGAATCAGATCCACCAGCACGCTGCTGAGCACCAGATAGGCGCAGGAGAGCAGCGTGAACTTCCGGCCGATGAAGTGAAAGCTGATGGCCGCCGGAACGGCGTTGAGCAGCAGGTTCACTAGCGTGTAGGGAAGGCTTATGCCCAGATAGGTCTGGAAGATGGATTGCAGCAGCAGCGTAAGGCCCGAAAAGCCGCCGGGGAACAGCCCCGCGCTGCGGACAAAACTGCGGATGTTGAAGGCGCTGACCAGGGCGGCAAAGGCGATCATCGTCAGCCGCCGCGCGTCGCGCCGGGGTTCGAACTGCACGGTCTTTTCCCTCCGTTTCAATCCCATTATGCGGGAATTCAACCGAAAAGTAAAGCACTTTCCGGTTGAAACCCGCGTTTTTTCGCATGAATCCAGCATTTCCCAGCTTTGACGTGCCCGGAGGGCCACAGGTTCCCGCTTTTTGTTCTTTCCTTTTCCGCGCGCCCATGCTATAATTATTGAAATCGACCGACGGGGAGGCAACATCATGGATCAGCTTCGGGACATGCAACAGGAGCAGGCGTACACCGCGCGGGTGCAGCAGCTCCTGCTGGCCATCATTGAACAGGCGGATCGGATTTCCGGCAGCCATTCGGAATCCATACGCGCGATCATCGCGGACGCCTGGGAGGAGCTGCGCGTGCGCCCCACCCAGCTCTCCGTGCAGGACATGGAGCAGCTCAGCGTGGAGGTGGACCGCTTCGCCGCGCGCCGGGAGTTCACGCTGAACATGGCCGAGCGCTACCGCCGGATGCTGATGAATCCCTTCTTCGCCCGGGTGGACTTCATCGAGGAGGGGTCGCAGGAGCTGGAGAAGATCGTCATCGGCCTGTACAGCCTGGAGGACGAGAAGGGCGGCCTGCTGGTGCACGACTGGCGCGCGCCGGTGTGCAGCCTGTACTACGACTCCATGCCAGGCGACGTGTCCTACGACAGCCCCTCCGGCAGAATCGTGGGCAAAATGACCCTCAAGCGGCAGTACCGCATGGAAAACGGGCAGCTGAAGTACTACGTGGACACCCAGCTCTCCATCGACGATTCCATGCTGCTGGACATCCTCTCCGGGGCCACCAGCCGCCACATGCGCCAGATCGTGGCCACCATACAGGCCGAGCAGAACGCCGCCATCCGCACCGACGACGCGCCGGTGGTGTGCGTGGTGGGCGGCGCGGGCAGCGGAAAGACCAGCGTGGCCATGCACCGCGCGGCGTTTCTGATGTACCGCCGCCGGGATCTGCTGGACGCCAGCAAAATCCAGATCATTTCCCCCAGCACGGCCTTTTCGGAGTATGTGTCCAACGTGCTGCCGGAGCTGGGCGAGGAGAGCATCCGCGCCCGCACCATGCGGGAGCTGGTGGAGCACATTCTGGACCGCAAAGTCGAGCCCCTGGCCGAGCAGATGGACGGCCTGGTTCCGGGCGACGCGGAGCTGCGCTTTGCCTCCGTGGCCTACAAGACCGGAGCGGAGTTCATGCGCTCCCTGCGCAAGACCGCGGAGTCCTTCTCCACCTTCGGCCCGAACTTCGGCAACGTGCGCATGGACGACCAGACGCTCATCCGCCGGGAGGAGCTGCGGCGGATGTACAAAAATGAATTTTCCCTGCTCACGCCCGCCCAGCGGGTGGAGCGGATGAAGGCCACGCTGGACAGTCGCATGGCCAGCTGGGAGGAGAAGCTCATCCGCCAGTACGAGCAGAGCTACGCCGGCAGGTACTCCGGCCGGGAGCTGACCTTCGTCTCCCGCATGGCCGCCTCCCAGCAGCTTCAGGGCGTGCGCGCCCAGCTGCGCAAGCTGACCACGGTGACGGGCTGGACGCTCGAGCAGGAGGCCATGAAGGGCGCGCCCAGGGCCCTGCGGGACGCCTTCTTCGAGAACCGGGACGCGGGCCTGCTCTGGTGGGAGGACGCGGCGGCCCAGGCCTACCTGCTGGTGAAGCTGGGCTTCGTCGCGCCGGACAAGACGGTGTATCACCTTCTGGTGGACGAGTGCCAGGACTACTCCGAGACGGAGCTTGCGCTCCTGCACGCCTACTTCCCCAACGCCCGGGTCACGCTGCTGGGCGATCCCATGCAGCGCACCTGCCCCGGCATGCCCCCCTGCGCGCCGGAGAACTGGGGCGAGTGCTTCGACGCGCAGGACGCGCCGGTGTTCCGGCTCACCCGCTGCTACCGCTCCACCCTGCCCATCACCCGGCTGTGCAACGCGCTGCTGCCCGGCGGCGACCGGCTGAATCCCTTCGGCCGGGAGGGCGATATGCCCCTGGTGGCCCAGTACTCCGAATCTCTGCTCCATCAGGAGCTCAAGCGGCTGCGGGAGAAGGGCTACGGCTCCATCGCCGTCGTCACCCGCACCCGGGCCCAGGCGGACTCCCTGTCCGCAAAGCTGGAGAACGTGTACCGGCTGGACGGCGGCGAGGCCGATCTGAACTATGAGAGCACGGACAACGTGGTGGCATGCTACCGGCAGGTCAAGGGTATGGAGTTCGACGCGGTGATCGTGGTCTGGCCCGATGTGGAGCTGGACGACGCGGAGCGCCGCAGGCTCTACACCGCCTGCTCCCGGGCGCTCCACTCGGTGGCGCTGCTGGGCGGCGGAAAGCTCATCAAAGAGCTGGGGATCGTGCTGTGAGGGCGGCGATCATCGGCGGCGGCGCCGCGGGCCTGTTCGCCGCGTGCCTGCTCGCCCGCGAGGGCGTGGAGACGCTCCTGCTGGAAAAGCAGCCCCGGGTGGGGCGCAAGCTCCTCTCCACGGGCAACGGCCGCTGCAATCTGAGCAATCTGAACGCCTCCCCGGCGGACTACCACGGCGACGCGCGCCATGTGCGCGCCGCGCTGGAGGCGCTGCCGCCCCGGGCGGCGGTGGCCTGGTTTGAATCCATCGGCCTTCTTTGCGCCCCGGACGAGGCGGGGCGGGTGTATCCCCTGAGCAACCAGGCCGCGGGCGTGCTGGACGCGCTGCGCCTGAGCGCCGCGGAGGCCGGCGCGCGCATCGAGACGGAATTTGAAGTCGTGAAGCTGCTGCGTCGGGGCAAGGGCTTTCGCATCCTCGCCGCGGACGGCCGCAGCGCGGAAGCGGACTTCGTGCTCGCCGCTCCGGGCGGCATGGCCGCGCCAAAGCTGGGCGGCGGCCCTGGCGGCTACCGCCTGCTGGAGGAGCTGGGGCACCGCATCGAGCCCCGGCTTCCGGCCATCGCGGCGCTCAAAACGGACCCGGAGGCCGTGCGCGCCCTCAAGGGCATCCGCATGCACGGGGAGCTGACGCTGCTGTGCAGCGGCCGGGCGCAGCGCCGGGAGGCGGGCGAGATCCTCTTTGCCGAGAGCGGCGTGTCCGGCATCGCGGCCATGCAGCTCGCCCGGGAGGTCAACCTCGCCATGCACCGGGGACAGCGCTGCGCGCTCCGGCTGAACTTCCTGCCCGGCGCGCCGGAGGACTGCATCGAACGCCGGGCGCGGGACCTGCCCCAGCGGACGATGGAGGACTTTCTGAGCGGCGTCGTGCCCAGGCGGCTGGGCCAGGTGCTGGTGAAGCAGGCGGGCGTGCAGCCCCTCTCCCTGCGGGCGGAGGAGCTGCGCCCGGACCAGCGCCGCGCCATCCGGGATGCGCTCACCGGCTGGACCCTCGATGTGCGGGGCACGCTGGGCTTTGACCAGGCCCAGGTGACCTGCGGCGGCGCGGCGCTCTCCGGCTTCCGGCCGGACACGCTGGAATCCCGCCTCGCGCCCGGCCTGTTCGCCGCGGGCGAAGTGCTGGACGTGGACGGCGACTGCGGCGGCTTCAACCTGCAATGGGCCTGGGCCTCCGCGCATCTCGCGGCCCGGGAGATTCTGAGGCGCTGTACGGGCAAGACGAACTTCGCAGGAGTACAACCATGACGATACGCATATCCCAGCTTCGGCAGAGTCTGAACGACGTGGAAGCGCCGCTGGAACGCCTCGCGGCCCGGGCGCTGAAGCTGCCCGCGCAGGAGATCCGCTCCGTGCGGCTGTTCCGAAAATCCGTGGACGCCCGCGACAAGCGGGACGTCCACTTTTCCCTCACGCTGGACGTGGAGCTGACGCGCGCCCCGGCGCACCTGCCCCGCAACGCACAGCTCCTGCCGCCCCCGGAGGCGGCGGAGCCGGTTCGCCAGGTCCGGCCCGGAAAGCATCGCCCGGTGGTGGCGGGCATGGGCCCGGCGGGGCTGTTCGCCGCGCTGCGGCTGGCCCAGGCGGGGCTGCGCCCGCTTGTGCTGGAGCGGGGACGGGACGTGGACGCGCGCACGGCGGACGTGGAAAAATTCTGGGCGGGCGGCGGCTTCGATCCGACCAGCAACGTGCAGTTCGGCGAGGGCGGCGCGGGCACCTTCTCCGACGGCAAGCTCAACAGCGGCATCAAGGACCCCCGCTGCCGGGAGGTGCTGGAGACCTTTGCGCGCATGGGCGCGCCGGAGGAGATCCTCTACGAGGCCAAGCCCCACATCGGCACCGACCGCCTGCGCGCCGTGGTCAAAAACCTGCGCGAGGAGATCCGCCGCCTGGGGGGCGAGGTGCGCTTCGAGACGAAGCTCGACGGCCTGCGCGTCGAGGGCGGACGCCTGACGGGCGTGCGCGCCGGAGGCGCGGACGTCGACGCGGACGCGCTGATTCTGGCCATCGGCCACAGCGCCCGGGACACCTTCCAGATGCTGCTGGACGCGGGCGTGTTCATGGAGCAGAAGCCCTTCTCCATCGGCGCGCGCATCGAGCACCGGCAGGCGCTGGTGAACCGGGCCCAGTACGGCGCGGCGGCGGGGCATCCGGCCCTGGGCGCGGCGGACTACAAGCTCAGCTGCCACCTGCCGGACGGCCGCGCGGCCTACACCTTCTGCATGTGCCCCGGCGGCCAGGTGGTCGCGGCGGCCTCGGAGGAGAGCGGCGTGGCGGTCAACGGCATGAGCCTCTTCGCCCGGGACGGCGAAAACGCCAACAGCGCGCTGCTGGTGTCCGTCGGGCCGGGAGACTACGGCGGGGACGACCCGCTGGCGGGCGTGCGCTTCCAGCAGAAGTGGGAGCGGGCGGCCTTCGAGGCCGGCGGCGGCGACTACCGCGCGCCCGCCCAGCTGGTCGGAGACTTTCTGGCCGGCCGGCCCTCCGCGAACGGCGCGGACGTGCGCCCCAGCTACCGCCCCGGCGTGAACTGGACGGACCTCGCCCGGTGCCTGCCCGACTATGTGGCCGCCGACATGCGCGCGGCCATCGCCCTGTTCGACCGCAAGCTCCGCGGCTTCGGCCATCCCGGCGCGGTGCTCACCGGCGTGGAGACGCGCTCGTCCTCCCCGGTGCGCATCACCCGCGGCGCGGAGCTTCACTCCCTGAGCGTGCGGGGTCTCTATCCCTGCGGCGAGGGCGCGGGCTACGCCGGCGGCATACTCTCCGCTGCGGTGGACGGCCTGCGCTGCGCGGAGGCGCTCATTCGACACACAGAGGAAGAAGCATGAAGAACATCTTTCCCTTCGACGCGGCCATCTTCGATCTGGACGGCACGCTGCTGGACAGCATGTACGTCTGGACCCGCGTGGACGAAATCTACTTTGCGCGGCACGGCATGGCCGTGCCGGAGGACTACGGACGGGCCCTCGCGGGACTGAGCTACCGGGAGAGCGCCGAGTACACCATGCGCCGCTTCGGCTTTCCGGGCCCCTGGGAGGAGATCGTGCGGGAATGGACGGAGCTGGCCCGGGAGGAGTACGCCTGCCGCGTGCCCCTGAAGGCGGACGCGCGGGAGTATCTCACGGCGCTGAAGCGCTGCGGCGTGAAGCTGGCCGTGGCCACGGCGCTGCCGGAGTATCTGTACCGGCCCTGTCTGACCAACCTGGGCGTGCTGGAGCTCTTCGACGCCCTCTGCTCCACGGACGACACCGGCGGCCGGGGCAAGGGCAACGGCGAGGTGTTCCTGCTGGCGGCGGAGCGCTTGGGCGTCGCCCCGGAGCACTGCGCCGTGTTCGAGGACGTGCCGGAGGGCATACGCGGCGCGAAGCGCGCGGGCATGCGCGCCTTCTGCGTGCTGGACGAAGCCTCCCGCCACGCCCACAGCGAGATGGCGGAGATGGCCGACGGCGTGGTGGAGCGCTACGCCGACCTGCTGCCCTGGCGGCGCTGCGCCATCCTGACCGCCCGCTGCGAGGGCGACCCCGCGGAGGCCTACGCCTTCCGGGAGGGCGACCTCGTCCTCTGCGCCGACGCGGGCTACGCGCTGGCCCGGAGGCTGCGCATCGCGCCCGACGCGGTGATCGGAGACTTCGATTCCTCCGACGCGCCCGAGGGAGTGGACGTGGTGCGCCATCCGGTGGTCAAGGACGACACGGACGCCATGCTCTGCGCAAAGTACGCGCTGGAGCTGGGCGTGCGGGACTTCCTGTTCGTGGGCGGCCTGGGCGGGCGGCTGGACCACACCCTGGCCAACTTGCAGGCCCTGCTGTATCTCGCGGAGCGGGGCGCGCAGGCGGCGCTGTGCGACGGCCTGGTGCGGGTGCAGGCAG
Organism: bacterium; assembly: GCA_004563405.1. Taxonomy (GTDB): domain Bacteria; phylum Bacillota; class Clostridia; order Christensenellales; family Aristaeellaceae; genus SFTH01. The sequence goes on along the minus strand of SFTH01000017.1, from coordinate 5,366 downwards.
TGAAGAACGGCTCCATCCGCGTTGCACGCGCAATGGGCAAGCTCTCGGTGTTCGCCCTGGGCGGCCCCTGCGAGGGCGTATTCATCCGGGGCGCAAAGTACCCGCTGGAGGGCGCGACGCTCACGCCGGACTTCCCGCTGGGCATGGGCAACGACTTCACGGCGGAGACGGCCGAAATCGGCGTGGAAAAGGGCGCGCTGCTGGTCATCACCGAGCTGAAGCCCCCGCAGAGCTGAACCAGAATCCAAAGACCCCGGTATTCGCGGGGCGTTCGTAAACCGCTCATCCGGCCTGCGCTTGCATCGCAGGCCGGATTTTCATGTCCTGATCCGGGGCACGAAACCCCCTGCCTTCCCCTGACAGATCGGATTCCCATGTCATGCTTCGGTTGCGGAAATCCCCGGCTTCCTCTGCCAGGCGAATCATCATGTTGTGCTTTGGAACCGACAAATCCCCCGGCTCCCTCTGATGAGGGAGCTGTCAGCGCAGCTGACTGAGGGAGAGAACCCGTCAGGCCGATTCATCCCCTCGATTCCCCCGTCCTTCCTTTCCTCCCTCTGTCAAAAATCATAGATTTTGCCACCTCCCTCGGCGGATGGAGGCTTCGAGGAAAACGGATTCTCAAAGTGTGAACTGGGATAATCCCGGACTCCCCTGCCTCGCCGCTCCTTGAAGGTTCAGCCGCCGCCCGCCCATGCAGCCAGATTTTTCAGAATTGTGCGTGCATCCGCAACGCATCTCCACTCCTGCGCCATTTTCTCCTGCCAAAATGTACCAGTTTTGCCGAAATGAGTTTCCCAACTGTTTACCGCTTTAACGGTATAATTCCGCATTTTGCGGATTATAATATCTCTCACTTGAAGGAAAAGCTTTCAAGGAACAACAATGTTTGGGAGGATCGTTCCATGAAGAAAATTATTGCTCTCGTACTCGTTATGATGCTGGCCGTCATCGGCCTGAGCGCCTGCTCCAACAAGGAGACCACCACCACGACTGCCACCGAGGCGCCCGTCGTCGAAACTGAAGCGCCCGTCGCCACCGACGAAGCTACCGAAGAGCCCGTTATCGACGTGACCGAAGCGCCCGCCGGCGACGAAACCGCCGCGACGACCGAAGGCTGATCTCTGAAAACCGGTTTGACTCCAAAACAAAAGAAACAAAACAAGCTCTTGCCGCAGCCCCCTGGGCGGCGGCCTTTTTGCGCCCCGCGCACAGATTTTTGCTTTACGCGCTGGGGAAAATCATGTATAATAAAGAGAGCAATGCAAAAACATTTCAAGCGCCTCTGGCGCGGGAAGGACGGTAGTATCATGGCAAGAGGCGGATTTCCGAATATGATGGGCGGCGGCAACATGCAGCAGCTGGCGCGCCAGGCTCAGAAGCTCCAGCAGCAGATGGCAAAGATGCAGGAGGAGATCGAGGCCCGCGAATTCGAGGCCAGCGCAGGTGGCGGAATGGCCACGGCGCGCGTCAACGGCAAGAAGGAGCTCCTCTCCTTGACCATCAAGCCCGAAGCGGTGGATCCGGACGACGTAGAGATGCTTCAGGATCTGGTCGTCGCAGCGGTGAACGAGGCCCTGCGCGAGGCCGGCGAAACCATGGAGCGCGAGATGAGCAAGATGACCGGCGGCCTGGGCATGCCCGGACTGTTCTGATCAGAGCGAAACGGGGCGCGCAACCGCGCGCCCAAAATTTTGGTTCAAGGCGAGGTACACATGGCGGAAGTAGAAGCGATTTCCAGGCTGGTCAACCAGCTCTCCAAGCTCCCGGGCGTCGGCCGAAAGACGGCCCAGCGACTGGCCTACCACATCATCTCCCAACCTGAGGAACAGGTGCGCGAGCTGGCGGTGGCCATCTTCAACGGCAAAAAGCAGGTGCACTTCTGCCCGGTGTGCGGCAACTTCACCGACGTGGACCCCTGCGCCATCTGTGCCGACCCCAACCGACGGCGGGATGTGATCTGCGTGGTCAAGGATCCCCGGGACGTGAACGCCATGGAGCGCATGCGCGATTACAACGGACTCTACCATGTGCTGCACGGGGTCATCTCCCCCATGGACGGCGTCGGCCCGGACGACATCCGCATCCGCGAATTGATGGAGCGCCTGTCCTCCGGCGAGGTGAAGGAGGTCGTGCTGGCCACGAACCCGGATGTGGAGGGCGAGGCCACCGCGGCATATATCGCCCGACTGATCAAACCCATGGACGTGCGCGTGACCCGCATCGCCCACGGCGTGCCGGTGGGCGGCGAGCTGGAGTACACCGACGAGGTGACCCTCCTGCGCGCCTTCCAGGGACGGCGGGAAATCTGAGGCACTTCGTCAAAACTTTTCCCGACATCCCATTTTCCGTCCCAAAAAAGTATTGACAAAATCACCCCGACTTGTTATAATTCTATATGTCGCTTCGGGCACGGCTCTACGACGACGTCGGGGTGTAGCGCAGTTTGGTAGCGCACGTGCTTTGGGAGCATGGGGCCGCAGGTTCGAATCCTGTCACCCCGACCATGGTGTGACCTCTTGGTCAAGCGGTTAAGACACCGCCCTTTCACGGCGGTAACACGGGTTCGAGTCCCGTAGAGGTCACCATTTTTTCTCCGGTTTGGGCCTTTAGCTCAGTTGGTTAGAGCAGTCGGCTCATAACCGATCGGTCCAGGGTTCGAGTCCCTGAGGGCCCACCATGGTGCGGTAGTTCAGTTGGTTAGAATGCCAGCCTGTCACGCTGGAGGTCGAGGGTTCGAGCCCCTTCCGCATCGCCAAGCAAACGCTCTTCGAGAAATCGAAGAGCGTTTTACTTTGCGCCCGCCTCCTCCGGCGGGCGCAGCCTGTCGCACGCACCCTTCGCGCCGGACGGAGCTGCGTCCCGATGGGCTACGCGCGCCTGCAGCAGCCTCCAGGCCTCCTCGTCGTAGGCGAACGCAATGCAGTAGGGATGGTACAGCAGCTCGTTGCACCAGTATTTTTCCGCTTTCCGCCAGCCGGTCGGGCGGAGCTTCAGATCCTCAAAGCAATGCGCGCGGTCAATATACGCCAGAATGAGTTCGGTTTCTCTGCCCAGAGGATCCTCGAACAGCCCCCGATTCCTTCTCTGCGTTGAAAGATAGGTCAGATAGAGCGTCCGCGTCTCAATTTTGCGCACATACCGGTACTCCGCCGCGCGCAGGGGCTCCCCCCTCTCGTCCACCAGACAGATTTCTTCCTCGCCGATCTCCACCTGCGCAAGCGCGTCCCGGGCGCCGAACGTGCCGAAGTACAAAAAGCCGACCGCGCCGGCCAGCGTACCGGCGGCCATCAGCGTTCCCTGGTTCCGCGCCGCCCCCACGCCAAACAAAATCAGTCCCGCAACGAACAGGGGCAGGAGCGCAAACCGCGCCCTCAGCATGAAACGCGCGAGCCTTCTTTGAAAATTCGGATATACGGGAAACGGCATGTCACGACCTCCCGACGGCCGTTGCCAGCCAAGTACCATCAGCGTGCTGAGGCTTAACTTCTGTGTTCGGTATGGGAACAGGTGGATCCCTCAGGCTATTGTCACCGGAAATATTATGTTGGAATTATAGCACGTCGCACAGGCCATGTCAATCCGTTTTGGCAAATCTTTACTTATATATGCGCCGGATGCGCGACGGCGGGAACACCACGCAGCGAACCACGGCCACGATCTGCCCCTCGGCAATGGGGCCGACCGCGCGGCTGTCCCGGGAGGCCGGGCGGTTGTCGCCCAGCACGAAATAGGAATCGGGCCCGAGCGTGCACTCCGCCATGGAGCGGCGGCCGCGGCGCAGCGGGAAGTCCTCCTCCACCGGCGCGCCGTCTATCCGCAGCGCGCCCTCCTCCAGGGAGACGCGCTCTCCGGGCAGACCCACGATGCGCTTCACAAACAGCTCTCGCCGCCCCGGAAAGCGGCACAGCACCACGTCAAAGCGCCTGAGCTCCCCGTGCAGACCCCGCCGGACGGCAAACATCCATTCTCCGCTGCGCAGCGTGTCCCGCATCGAGCTTCCCTTCACATAGGCCAGCACGCACACATAGCGCCGCAGCAGGAGCGCCGCCCCGACGGCCAGGGCGAGCTCCGCCAGGGCGCGAATCAGCGGCGACACGGCTTGTCCTTCCGTTCGCGCAGCCGCGCGAGCTTCGCCCGCAGAACCCCCAGCGTCTGCTGATCCTCCGGGTAGAGCAACCGCAACAGGCCGATGGCAATCAGCGCCGTCACCAGCTTCTCCGGCGTAAAGGGCAGCCAAAGAAAGCTCATGTACGCCCCGCCCACGATGCGCATCCAGTTTACGCCCAGCGCCATTCCCAGCCCAAAGAGGATGTAGCTCCATCCGTTGGTGATCATCCACGCCAGAAGGAGGCAGAAGAGCAGGCGGGGATTGAGCAGTATTCTGCTCCATTCCCGTATCCACTCCCGCAAATATGCGATTCTAAACCTGCGGCGCAGCGCGCCCAGTCGCATTCTCAGCTCCACACTCTGACCTCCGAGACGTCGTTACAGCACACATTATAGCAGGCCGCCCGACGCGCGTCAATCGAACGCCGGTTGCGCCGCTCAACCCGTGTATGTGGACCAGTCCATGAGAACGACCGCGCCGTCCCTGCACTCCAGGTTGATGCAGGAATCAAAGCCGTTCGCATCATAGATCGAATTCCCGCCCGCGGGATGCTCGAAGACGACGAGATTGGGATTCTCGCAGTAGAGCGCGAGGCCGGCCTCCGAAAGCCGCTCCCTGGCCTCCGAAACGGACATGCCGCAGGCCGCGCCAAAGAGCGTATAGCCCGCGCCCTCCAGGCTCATGTGCTCCACGAGGTCGTAACCGGCCAGCACCAGCGCGCCATTTGAATAGGAATACGGCGCCTCCGAATCCATTTCCGCATAGTCCGTAAGCCCAAGGCGCTCCGCTGCGTCCACCAGATCGCACAGGTAGTAGCCGGAGAGCTCCACCCACTCCCCATCCATCTCCGAAACGGATGCAACCGGCACTTCCTCGCCGCTCAACTCGGAATAGCGGGAGGAGATCCAGCTTTCGCCGCCCTTGAATTCCACGAGATACCAGTCCACGCCGCGCGAATCCGTGCGCGTTTCACCGAGGTATGCCAGCTCCGCATCCGGCGCGACCGAGCCGACGATCTCGAAATCCAGTCCGGGGCCCGTCCGCAGATTCACATTTCCCGTCGTGCGCACCTCCGCCAGTGCCATCCCTGCGATCAGGACCAGCGTAAGCAGCAACGCCGGTACGCTCTTGATACGCGTCTTCATTCTTCTGTCCTCCACTTTCTCTGGTTCATTTTTCCATTTGACCGGGTCTGCGCCCAAAAGGTTGCGATGTCAAGGAAAAAGAGACGCCCAAAAGAACGTCTCTTCATTGA
>SFTH01000044.1 GCA_004563405.1 bacterium | reverse complement strand
CCCGTATCCGAACCAGAGGACGAACAGCGGGGCGATGGCGGTGGTGGGGATGGTCTGGGACGCCACCACCACCGGATAGATGGCCTTCCGGCAGAAGAGACTGGCGTCCATCAGCACGGCCAGACCGAGACCCAGCACCAGCGAGATGGCGAGCCCCACAAGGGTGACCAGCATGGTGGCGGGGAGATGGACGGTGAACAGCACGTCCCGCAGCTGCCACATCTGGAGCGGCGTGGGCAGGATGTAGGCCGCGTTCACCTTCATGGCGCCCAGCTGCCACAGCATCAGCAGCACAAACAGGAAAACAAGGGCCGGGAGATTGCTTTTGCAGGCTTTTTTCACAGGATCACCTGCTTTCTCAGCATGTCCACCAGCTGCTCCCGCAGCTCCACGATCTCCGGCCGTTTCAGGTCATGCCGGGTGCGGGAACGGGAGAGGGGGACCGGGATCTCCCGCAGGGCGCGAATGGGCGTTTCCTCCACCACCAGCACACCGGAGGAGAGGAATATGGCCTCCTCCACATCGTGGGTGATGAACAGGATGGTCTTCTGATGGCGCTGCCATTGCTCCAGCAGCCACTCCTGCATGGAGATGCGGGTCAGGAAATCCAGGGCGGAGAACGGCTCGTCCAGCAGCAGCAGGTCGCTGCCGGTCAGCATGGTGCGGGCAAAGGCCGCCCGCTGGCGCATGCCGCCGGAGAGCTCGTCCGGGCGCTTGTCCCGGCAGCCCGCAAGCCCCACATCCGCCAGCGCGGCGTCGATCCTGTCCCGCTGCTCCGCCTTGGTGTACTGCCGCCGGATCTCCAGCGGCAGCGCCAGATTTTCCCCGATGGTGCGCCAGGGAAACAGCATGTCCTTCTGGGGCATATAGCCGCAGTAGTGCTTCTGTCCGGCCACGGAGACGCCGTTCACCAGAATGGTGCCGGCTTTCGGCTGCAGCAGGCCGTTGATCATGCGGAAAATGGTGCTTTTGCCGCAGCCGCTGACGCCGATGATGCAGTGGAAAGAGCCGGGCGCAACATCGAACGAGAGTTGGTCGATGATGTCATGATCCTCGCCGGGATACCGGTAGGAAACACGGTCAAAGGTCAGGATACTCATGCCCGCATTTCCCAGGACATATCCCAGAAGCCCAGCTCATAGCGGCTGCAGTTGACGAAAATATCCGTCAGCCGCGCCAGCTGTTCCCCGGAAGCGCCGGCGGCCAGCGCATCCATCAGCTCGATCAGGGATTGGTTGGTGGCGGCATAGGAATCGGAGGCGTAGCCCCGGATCCATTCGCCGTAGAAGGGATGCTCCGCCGCGCCGGGGATCCGGGCCAGCGCCTGACCGATCTCCGCGTAGCTCCAGGAGCAGGCGAGGATGGAGGCCACAATTTCCGCAGGGCCGCCGGTGCTGGCGACGGAGAGCATATAGTTGGTGTAAGAAAGGTTATCGAGGGCAGGCTTCACCGCAAAGACCTGCTCCTCCGTGATGCCGAGACGCGCCATATAGGTGCGGTGGATCTCCATTTCGCCGCCGAGGATCGCGTCCACATTGGCGGCGAAGGTCCGCATCAGGCGGGGGTCGCGGGCCTTGACCACGCCCATCGCGAACACGCGGGCATAGTCAAAGAGATACAGATAGTCCTGCAGCATGAAGTACCGGAACTTCTCCACCGCCAGCGTGCCGTCGCCGATGCCGGTGACGAAGGGGTGCTTCAGGCAGGCCTCCCAGATAGGGGCTGCCGCGTCATGCAGGCGGTACGATACAGAGTCGCCCATATCATTCCGCCTCCTTTATGTACCCGCTTTTCAGGTCAAAGAGATGGTTCATGGGCCCGCGGCCGCGGCCCAGATCCAGCATGGCGGCCAGCGCGCCGGAGATGTATTCCTTGGCCTGACGGACCGCATCCTCCAGAGCAAGGCCCTTGGCCAGATTGGAGGCGATGGCGCTGGAGAGCGTGCATCCGGTGCCGTGGGTGTTGGGGTTATGGATGCGGCGGCCGTTGAACCAGCGGCCCGCGCCGTCCTTCCACAGAAGGTCGTTGGCGTCGTTGAGATCGTGTCCGCCCTTGCACAGCACGGCGCAGTGATACTGCCGGCTGATGCGCTCCGCGGCAGTTTCCATATCGGCCGGGGTGCGGATGGGCATCTCCGCCAGGATCTCCGCTTCGGGGATGTTGGGGGTGACCACCTCGGCCAGCGGCAGCAGTTCCTGTTTCAGCGCCTCCACGGCGTTTTCCTGCAGCAGGCGGGAGCCGGAGGTCGCCACCATGACGGGGTCCACCACGATGTGGCGGGCCTTGTACTGGCACAGCTTTCCGGCAATGACGCGAATGAGGTCCGCGGAGGATACCATGCCGATCTTGACCGCATCGGGGAAGATATCGGTGAACACGGCGTCCAGCTGTGCGGCGAGGAATGCGGGGGTAGAGTCCAGAATGTCTGTGACGCCGGTCGTGTTCTGGGCAGTCAGGGCCGTGATGGCGGTCATGGCGTATACGCCATGGGCGGACATGGTCTTGATATCTGCCTGGATACCGGCGCCTCCGCTGGAATCACTTCCGGCGATCGATAATGCTGTTCTCATCGGTTTGCTCCTTTCATGATGCAACATTATTTTTATAGAGCGGCAGAAGGTGGTGCCCCCGGTCTGCCGCTTGAAGGCCCCGGCGTCTATGCCGAGGCAAACTTCCGGAATGGATCGGTATTGTGGTAGTTGAGCGGAAAGAGCGCCGCCTCCGCCGGATACCGGCCGGAGGCGGCGATGCACATCCCCACGCTCCGGATCATACGATGATGCCCAGTTCTTTCGCCCGGGCGCGAAGGTCGATGGCCGCCTGCCTGGGATCCGCCGCCTTCATGATGGCGGAGACCACGCAGATGCCGGCGATGGGGATGCCCTGCAGCACGTCGATGTTGTCCCGGTTCAGGCCGCCGATGGCGTTGACGGGAATGGGGACGGCATGGCAGATATCCCGCAGGGTATCAGTGGACGTCAGCACCGTTTTGACCTTGGTGGTGGTGGGATAGATGGCGCCGACCCCCAGGTAATCCGCACCCTGCTCATAGGCTTCCCGGGCCTGCGGCACGGTTTTTGCCGTGGCGCCGATGATCTTATCGCCGCCGAACAGGCTTCTGGCCATATGAATGGGCATATCGCTCTGCCCCAGATGGACGCCCTCGGCGTTGATGGCCATGGCCACGTCCAGCCGGTCGTCGATGATCAGGGGCACGCCGTAGCGCTGTGCCAGCACATGCACCTTCTGTGCCAGATGCAGGTATTCGCGGGTGGTTTTGTCTTTTTCCCGGATCTGCAGCAGGGTGACGCCGCCCTGCAGGGCGGCCTCCGTCCGGCGCAGAAACGTCTCTTCACTGAGGCCCGTGCTGTCGGTGATAAAGTACAGGCCGGTATCAAAGCTGTTCAATTTCCCGTTCCTCCATGTTCAGATATTGCGCAATGTCCGCGTCCTTCACGGTGGAAAGCGCGTCCATCAGACCTACCATAAAGCTGCCGTAGCCGCGGTCCGTTTCGGCCAGCTGGCCGCAGATGCCCAGCACCGCGCAGGCCGCGACGGCGGCGTCCATGTCCGGTTGGACGGCCAGATATGATGCGCCCAGCGCACCCAGCATGCAGCCGGT
>SFTH01000016.1 GCA_004563405.1 bacterium | reverse complement strand
CCACGTGATCAGCTTGGGAAGCTGGAGCTCTGCCATTGAGCTACACCCGCGCGTTCCCGCCGTCATACGCCGTCATACAGAAAATATTTTAATGGAAAAGAGAAGGTTTGTCAACTACCTAATGCAATTTCCCCATTAAATCTTCTGCCATGTGCGCAGTACGCGGACACCTATTTTTCTTTCAGATACTTCAGCAGCTTTCGCTTGATGCGCTGGAGCGCGTTGTCGATGGATTTGACGTGACGGCCCATTTCCTCGGAGATTTCCACATAGCTCTTGCCCTCCATGTAGCGCACCAGAACCTCCTTTTCGAGATCGGAGAGCATTTCGCCGATGCGCCCCTCGATCACCGAAAGGTCCTCCCGGTCGATGAGCATCTCCTCGGGGTTGGTGGGCGTCTCCTCGGTGATCACGTCCAGAAGCGTCCGGTCGGAATCCTCGTCGTAGATCGGCCGGTTCAGGGAGACATAGTTGTTCAGGGGAATGTGCTTCTGCCGGGTCGCCGTCTTGATGGCCGTGATGATCTGGCGCGTGATGCACAATTCGGCAAAGGCCCGGAAGGACTTCAGCTTGTCCCTCCGGTAGTCCCGGATGGCCTTGTACAGGCCGATCATACCCTCCTGCACAATGTCTTCATGGTCCGCGCCGATGAGGAAATAGCTGCGGGCCTTGGTGCGCACGAAGTTTTTGTACTTGTTCAGAAGATACTCCAGCGCCGCGCCGTCCGCCTCCTGGGCCAGCTCCACAATATCCTCGTCCGGCATGCCTTCGAAATCCAGCCTGCTCATCCGTCTCCTCCGCTCTCAGTATTCTCCCCGGCGCATCTCTTCCAGGCGCGCGCGCACGTCCACCGGCAGCCGCTCCGCCACGGAGACGCTCCGGGTTCCGGCGCTGGACGCGCGTCCGCCCCGCTCGCTGACGGCCCGATCCATCTCCAGAAGCAGCTCCCGGGAGGACAGGCGCACCGCGCCCCGCCCGAAGGCGATGGTCTGCTCCACCAGATCCGACGTGGCCACCCGCAGCTCCACCCGCCGCAGCGCCACGTCCTCCGCCAGCTCGTCGCACAGCCGCTCGATGTAGCAGTCTGCGGTCTCGCCCTTCATGGTGAACACCACCTTCAGCGGCCCGCGCTCCTCGATGCTGCGCTGCCTGCGGTCGGAGAGCCATGCGTCGTACACCAGCACGATGCTTTGCCCCGACCAGCCGGCGTAATCGTGCAGCCGGTCGGTCAGCGCCCGGCGCGCGTCCTCCAGGCCGCGACTCTCGCGCACGGGCTTGCGCACGTTGATCACGTTGTAGCCGTCCACGATCAGTATGCGCCGCGGCGCGCCCGTTCCGCGCTTCACTTTGCCCGCGCCCGGACGACCTCGTACATCAATACGCCCGCCGCCACCGAGGCGTTCAGGGATTCGATGCTCCCCTTCATGGGAAGCGTCAGCGTCCGGTCGCACTTTTCCAGGGTCAGCCGGGAGATGCCCTCGCCCTCCGAACCGATCACCAGCGCCATCGGCCCGGTGAGGTCGGCGCGCAGCGCGTCCTCCCCGTCCATGGCCGTGCCGATGACCCACACGCCCCGCGCCTTGAGCTCCTCGATCGTCCGGTTCAGATTCTTCACCCGCACGATGCGCATGTAGTTCAGTGCGCCGGCCGCCGCCTTCGCCGCCGCCGGGCCCAACCCCGCCGCGCGCCGCTCCGGCACGATCACGCCGTGGACGCCCGCGCACTCCGCCGAGCGGATGATCGCGCCCAGATTGTGGGGATCGGTCACGCCGTCCAGCACCACGAGGAAGGGATCCTCGCCCCGCCGGGCCGCGCACTCAAACGCATCGTCCAGGGTACGGTATTCCACCGCCGCCACATAGGCCAGCATGCCCTGATGGGCCGGATAGATCTGATCCAAACGGCTGCGGTCCACCTGCTGCACCACCGCGCCGGCCTCCCGGGCCATGCGGATGATGTCCCGCGCCGCGCCGGAGAGGTCGCCCTGGGCCACCAGCAGCTTCTCCACCGGCCGCCCGGACTTCAGCGCCTCGCGGATGGGATTGCGCCCCACCAGCAGGTTTTCATTCTCCTCCACCTTGTCCGCTGCAGGGCGCTCCCGGGGAGCGGGCAAATCGTGCCCGACCGCTCCGCCGGATTCGAAGCGTCCCTCCCGCGCGGGGCGGAAATCGTCCTGCGCGTCCACCCTGCGGGCCGCAGGCACATTGGCGTATACCGCGCCCACCCGGGGGCCTGCGCCGCGCGCGCTCCGCCCGCCGTTTCCGCGGTAGAAATCCGCCTGTCCGTCCTCCGCCACGGGATAGGTTCTGCGGGCCGCGCCGCGCATATTCCGCTCCGCGCGGTTCTCGCCGTAGCGTCCGTTTTTCATATCTCCGCGGCCCTCGCCGCGGCGCTGTTCATTCCGCATGTCGCCGCGGCCCTCGCCGTAGCGTCCATTCTTCGTATCTCCGCGGCCCTCGCCGCGGCGCTGTTCATTCCGCATATCTCCGCGGCCCTCGCCGTAGCGTCCATTCTTCGTATCTCCGCGGCCCTCGCCGCGGCGCTGTTCATTCCCCATGGCTTTCCTCCGTAGCTTCCTCCGGGAGCGCCAGGCGCATCAGCTCGTCCACGCGCGCCTGCTGGTCCGTGAGATATAGATAGCCGATCAGCGCCTCCAGCGCCGTGGCCCGGTGATATTCCGCAGGATCGGCGTGCCGCGGCGGATTCTGGTGGGCGTTGCGCGCCCGCCTGGCCACGGCGGCCTCCGCCTCCGTCAAATGCGGTTCGATGCGTCCGAAGGCCTCCGCCTGCGCGTGGGCGCACACCAGCGAAACCGCCTCCCGGTGCATCCGCTGCACCCTGCCACCCCGGCGCACCAGGCGCCTGCGCACATAGAGATCGTAGATTGTATCCCCCAGATAGGCCAGTTCCAGCGATCCGGGCAGCGCATTGTGCTCAAATCCGTGTTCCATTCCTGCCGTTTACCTGCTCCTTCGCCGCAAAAAAGCGCGCCACATTCATTTGCACACATATTTCCCGATTATGCACGATACCAGTATAGCAGAAGAAATGTTTCCAAACAAGCAAAATGGGCAAAATATTGTAAAACTTTTCACGAATCTCCCTGCGTGCGTGCATAAACGCCGCCCCGGGCATGTATATTCACGCGCGACTCCCGGGGAGAAATCCACATTTTCCACACGGTTTTCCACAGCTTCAGGCCCTTTTTCCCCGGTTTTACCGGGCTTTTCAGAATTTATCCACATCTTGCATGAATGTGGATAAACTGTATTGCACAGACTTCGGTTTATTATTGGCGCAGGTTCTTCAAATTCAGTCGGTTTTTATGACAACAGCGCGTTTTTTTCGCCTCATTTTCGTCCAAATCATACGATTTCACCCGTTTTCGGCGGAAATTCCACAGCCGATCCCCCGATGGATTCGCGTCAATTATATGAATAAATGTTGCAAAAGTATTTCGTGTATGTGTTTTTAAATTATACGTTATCTCTGAAGGAAGGCGGGGCGGAAGATTCATTTCTTCCGCCCCGCCTTCAGGACAAACTCTGTATTGCTCTTCAGTCTCCGAACATCCGCAGCGAGGGCAGCGCGTTCAGGCGCAGAGGCGCGAGTTCCCCTGCCATCAGGCTGTAAAAGCCCGCCGCGCCGATCATCACCGCATTGTCGGTGCACAGCCGCTTCGGCGGCACGAACACCCTCAGACCCGCCGCCTCGCCCCGGCGCACGAGCTCCCGCCGCAGGAGGGAGTTGGCAGCCACGCCGCCCGCCACAGCCAACTGCTCCGCGCCCGCATCCCGGGCCGCAAGCAGCGTCTTGTCCACCAGCAGATCCACCACGCTCCTGCGGAAGGAGGCGGCGAAGTCCTTGGCGGAAATCTCCTGCCCCTGCTGGCGCAGGTTGTGGGCCTGGTTGATGACGGCAGTCTTGAGGCCGCTGAAGGAGAAGTCGTACCTGCCCTCGGTGTGGGGCCGGGGGAATTTGTAGGCGTGGTCGTCGCCCTCGTCCGCCAGCCTGTCCAGCAGCGGGCCGCCGGGATAGGGAATACTCAGCACGCGCGCCACCTTGTCGAAGGCCTCGCCCGCCGCGTCGTCGGTGGTCTGGCCCAGCAGGCGGTAGCTGCCGTAGTGGTCCACAGCCACGATGTGGCTGTGTCCGCCGGAGGCCACCAGGCAGACGAAGGGCGGCGTAAGCTCCGGATGGGCGACGTAGTTCGCGCTGACGTGGCCCTCGATGTGGTTGACGGGAATCAGCGGCAGATCCCGGGCGTAGGCCAGGGCCTTGGCCCAGCTCACGCCGGTAAGCAGCGCACCCACAAGACCGGGGCCGTAGGTGACGGCGATCGCGTCGACGTCCTCCAGCGTGCAGCCTGCCTCTTCAAGCGCCATTTCCAGCAGCGGGTCGATGGCCTCCACATGCATGCGGCTGGCGATCTCGGGCACCACGCCGCCGTAGAGGGCGTGCACGTCGATCTGGCTGGCGATGGCGTTGGCGCGCTCGACGCGGCCGTCCTCCACGATGGCGATGGCCGTCTCGTCGCAGGAGGACTCCACCGCAAGGATCCGGGCGTGTCCCCTTTGACGCAGCGCGTCCGCCTTTTCGCGCATGCGCGCCTCATAGTTCAACGGTTTCATTCGCTTTCCTCTTTCGTACTCGATTCGAAATCCATTTCAGGATGGTGATCAGCAGCGGCACACCCAGCAGCACCGCCACCGCGCGCAGGGCGATGCGCAGACCCATATTGGCGAACATGCTCGACGGGCAGATGCGGATCAGCAGGTCGGTGGCGGGATCCAGCAGCCACAGATCGTTGGTAAACAGCAGATGGTGGAAGAAGGTGAAGGCAGAGCCAAAGTCCACCGCCGCCCAGATACCGAAGAGGGCGAGCGGAACGATGAGAATCAGTGAAGTGATCCACACCGGTGCCACGCTGCCTGCGCGCGCGGGTTTTTCCTTCCATTCCGAGATCATGATGAGCGGAAGCAGCAGCACCGCCGCAATGGCGAGACCCAGGCGCAGCGTCCGCAGGAGCCCGAACAGGCGCTGGCAGTCCTCCATGTGCGCAATCTCCCGCGCGTTGAAGGCGTCCTGCTCCACGCCGTCCACCACCACGCGCAGCGGCCCGCCCTCGGGGTTCAGCCACTCCACGTTCCAGTCCTCTCTGCCCCGCAGGCAGCTGGCGAGGTGCACGTCCAGCTTCTCCAGCGCCTCCGCAGAAATTCCCGCCGATTCCGGCAGGCCCGCACGGGTCTGGAGCTCGCAGTAGAGCGTCTCATTTGTTCCGATCTCCAGCACTGCGCTGGAGATGAAGTAGAGCGCAAAGCACAGCCACCACAGCAGGTCTGCGACGAACCGTATCCTTTTCTTCATGCTGTCTCCCGAAACAGCGGCGGGGGACGCGTCCCCCGCCACATCATATTACAGCTTCTGCAAATAGCTGGTCACAAAGCCCTCCAGCTTGCCGTCCATCACGGCGTTGATGTCGCCCATCTCATAGCCGGTGCGGTGGTCCTTGACCAGCGTGTAGGGCTGGAAGACGTAGGAGCGGATCTGGCTGCCCCACTCGATCTTCTTCAATTCGCCCTTGATGTCGCCCATCTGCTCCTGCCGCTGCTGCTCCTTGAGTTCAGCCAGCTTGGCGCGCAGCCAGATGAAGCACATCTCCTTGTTCTGGAGCTGACTGCGCTCATTCTGGCACTGCACCACGATGCCGGTGGGCAGGTGGGTGATGCGCACGGCGGAGTCGGTACGGTTAACGTGCTGGCCGCCCTTGCCGGAGGCGCGATAGGTGTCGATGCGCAGATCCTCGTTGCGAATCTCAATCTCGCTGTTGTCCACGATGATGGGCGAAACGTCCAGCGATGCAAAGGAGGTGTGCCGGCGGGCGTTGGCGTCGAAGGGCGAGATGCGCACCAGGCGGTGCACGCCGCGCTCGGCCTTGAGATAGCCGTATGCGTAGTCGCCGCTGACCTCGAAGGAGACGGACTTGATGCCGGCCTCGTCGCCGTCCAGATAGTCCAGCTCCTTGACCTGAAAGCCCATGCGCTCGCAGAAGCGGGTGTACATGCGGTAGAGCATCTGCGTCCAGTCCTGGGCCTCGGTTCCGCCCGCGCCCGCGTGCAGCGTGAGGATGCAGTTGCAGTCGTCGTACTCGCCGGTGAGCAGCGTCTGAAGGCGCAGGCTCTCCAGATCCTCCTTCAGCGAGGCGAATTCCTTCTTGATGTCCTCGGCCATGGATTCGTCGTCTTCCTCCTCGGCCAGCTCCATCATGATCTCGATCTCGTCCGCGCGGTTGATCAGGCTCTCGTAGTGCTTGATGCGGTTCTCCGTGGAGTTCGCCTTGGCCGAGATGCGCGTGGCGCGCTCGGTGTCGTCCCAGAAGCCGTTGGAGCCCATGTCCTCCTGATACTCCACCAGCTGCTCCCGCAGATGATCCACGTGCAGCGACTCGCCCGCCTCGGCAATCATGCTGCGCACGGCGGTCAGATCCTGCTTGAAGACTTCCATTTCAATCATATCGTTCACATCCAAACTCAATATTATGTCCCGTTGTCAGGTTGTTTCGCACATGGATTGCGCTACGGGGGAATTCCTCCGCGCCCGTCGCTTCACTCGCCGTCGTTCGTGGCGCGTCCGCAGCAGTTCTTGTACTTCTTTCCGCTGCCGCAGGGGCAGGGATCGTTGCGTCCCACCTTGGGCTGGGCCTTCTTCGGGGCTTTCTTCTCCGGCTCCGCGCCGCCGTGGGTGGCGGAGGTGGGCTGGGCCACCTGCTTGCGCTCCACGGGCCGGGCCACCACGGTGAAGTACAGCCGCCGCACGGTGTCCTCCTGGATGAGGTGGCTCATCTCCTCGAACATGTCGTAGCCCTCCCGCTCGTACTCGATCAGCGGGTTCTTCTGACCGTAGGCGCGAAGTCCTATGCCGTCGCGCAGCTCGGTCATGGCGTCGATGTGGTCCATCCAGCGCCGATCCACGCTGCCCAGCAGCGCTACGCGCTCAAACTCGCGCATGTCGAGATTTGCCTCCGTCCACATCTTTTCGCGCAGGGCGTAGATGCGGTCGGCACGCTCGATGAGCTTCCGGATGAACTCTTCCTTCAGGTGCTCCGAGAGGCCCTCGTACACCTTCTGCACGCCGCCCCGGTCGATGCAGAGCTGCTCCAGGTATTCTCCGAGACCCGCCACGTCCCAGGTGTCCTTGTTGCCCTCGTCGCCCACATGGCGGTTCACGGCCTCGCCGATCAGGCTGTCGCGCATCTGCAACACCCGCGCGTGCATGTCCTCGCCCTCGAGCACCTGGCGGCGCTGGGCGTAGATGACCTCGCGCTGCTTGTTCATAACCTCGTCGTATTTGAGCACCTGCAGGCGGATGTCGTAATTGCGGCTCTCCACCCGCTTCTGAGCGTTCTCAATCTGCTTGGACACCATGGAGAACTCGATGGCCTCCTCCGCCTCGCCGCCGGAGAGCTTCTCCAGCATGGGCCGGAAGCGGTCGGAACCGAACAGGCGCATCAGATCGTCCTCAAAGGAGATGAAGAACTGGCTGGAGCCGGGGTCGCCCTGGCGGCCGGCACGGCCACGCAGCTGGTTGTCGATGCGGCGGGACTCGTGGCGCTCGGTACCGATGATGTGCAGGCCGCCCAGCTTGACCACTTCATCGTGGCCCTTCTTCGTCTCCACGGAGAACTTGTCCAGATAGTCCCGGAAGACCTTGCGCGCCTCCAGTACCTCCTCGGGGACGTGCTCGTTGAAGCCCGCCGCGTCCTCGATGACCATCTCATCGTAGCCCGCCAGGCGCATCTGCTTGCGGGCAAGGAACTCGGCGTTGCCGCCCAGCAGGATGTCGGTGCCGCGTCCGGCCATGTTGGTGGCGATGGTGACCGCGCCCACCTTGCCGGCCTGGGCCACGATCTCCGCCTCCTTCTCGTGGAACTTGGCGTTGAGCACCACATGGGGGATGCCGCGCATCTCCAGCATCTTGCCCAGCATCTCGCTCTTTTCCACCGAGACGGTGCCCACCAGCACGGGCTGGCCCGTGGCGTGACGCTTCTCAATCTCGTCCACCACCGCGCGGTACTTGGCCTTCTGGGTGATGAACACCGCGTCGTTCATGTCCTCGCGGATCATGGGGCGGTTGGTGGGAATCTGAACGATGTCCAGCTTGTAGATGCCGTTGAACTCCTCCTCCTCGGTCTTGGCCGTGCCGGTCATGCCCGAGAGCTTGTGGTACATGCGGAAGTAATTCTGGAAGGTGATGGTGGCGAGGGTCTTGTTCTCCCGCTCCACCTTCACGCCCTCCTTGGCCTCGATGGCCTGGTGCAGTCCGTCGGAGTAGCGGCGGCCCACCATCAGGCGGCCCGTGAATTCGTCCACGATGACCACCTGGCCGTCCTTGACCACATAGTCCACGTCCCTCTTCATCATCTTGTGGGCGCGCAGCGCGCCCAGGATGTGGTGGTAGAGCTCCTGATTCTCCGGGTCGGTCAGGTTTTCCACCTGGAAGAAGGCCTCGGCCTTCTTTACGCCCTCCTCGGTCAGCGAAATCGTCTTGTCCTTGTCGTCCTTGACGTAGTCGCCGCTCTCGACGACCTCGTCGCCCTCCATTTTGCACTCCTTCAGCCCGCGCACCACGAACTGGTTCGCGTGGGCGTACATCTCCGTGGACTTCTCGCCCCGGCCGGAGATGATCAGCGGCGTGCGCGCCTCGTCGATGAGGATGGAGTCCACCTCGTCCACGATGGCAAAGTTCAGCTCCCGCTGCACCAGGTTCTCCTTGTAGGTGACCATGTTGTCGCGCAGGTAATCGAAGCCGAACTCGTTGTTGGTGCCGTAGGTGATGTCCGCGGCGTAGGCAATCTGGCGCTCCCTGGGGTCCAGATCGTGCACGATCAGGCCCACGCTCAGGCCCAGGAATCGGTACACCTTGCCCATCCACTCGCTCTGGAAGCGGGCCAGATAGTCGTTGACGGTGACGATGTGCACGCCCTTGCCCGGCAGCGCGTTGAGGATGGCCGGCAGCGTGGCGGTCAGGGTCTTGCCCTCGCCGGTCTTCATCTCGGCGATGCGGCCCTGGTGGAGCACGATCGCGCCGATGAGCTGTACGTCGAAGGGCCGCTGTCCCAGCACGCGCACCGCCGCCTCCCGGGAGAGTGCATAGGTCTCCGGCAGAAGATCGTCCAGGGACGTGCCGCTCTGGGCGCGCCCTCTCAGCTCCTGGAGCTTTGCGCGCATGCCGTCGTCCGTGAGCTTCTGCATCTCGGGCTCCAGGGCATTGATCTTATCCACGGTCTTTTGTATCTTCTTCAGTTCCGCCTCGTTGGAGCCGGAGAGCAGTTTCTTTAAAAAATCCAGCATATCAGACCTCCGTGCGTCTCTACTTACGCAGTATACAGTATAGCACAGCTTCCCATGTTTTGACAAATGAATTTATGGGATGCGTTCGAAGCTACCCAGGCCGCGCAGCGCGCGCCGGACGTGGAAGCGCAGGCGCTCGCCCCGGCGCATGCCGTTCAGGAAGACCACATAGGCCTCTCTGCCCGCGTCCACGACCTCCCGGGAGACCGGCCGGCCGGAATAGCGGCTGCGCGCCACGCCGGAGACGAATCTCTCATAGGCGGGATTGGGAATGGATGCCGTCACCCGCTGGGCGAAGGCCTCGGGGGTCTCGCCGCTGGAGGGCGCCTGGCCGAGCTGACTCAACAGGGTCAAAAGGCTCCGATAGAGGATCATCGCCGCCGCTTGGGCGCTCTCCGCCGCGGCGCAGAGCTTCAGCGGATCGGTCCGCGCCAGCCGCCGGCGCAGCCAGAGCACCAGCAGGGCAATCAGGCCAATGACCAGAAGCGCCGCCAACAGAATCCACAGCCACGCGCGGCTGCGCGCGCTCTGTTCCTCCGGCGCGTCGCCCTGCGCCTCCGGCGGCAACTCCGGCTCCTCCGGCGCGCCGTCCGCCTCGGGCGTGGGTTCGTCCTGCGGCTCGTTCAAGCCGTCGCCGTCGTCCGGCGCGGGCGTGGGCGTATCCTCGGGCGCGATCTGCGCGTCGCCTGCGTCCGGCGTGGGGCTGGGCGTGGGCTCGTCGCCGGGGTTCTGGGCGATATCGTCGTTCTCAAAGGGCGTCTCGCCGCCCTCTTCATCCGTGGAGCCCTGATCCGGCGGCGTTCCGCTCGGGTCCAGCGCCCCCGGGTCCCCGCCGCCGTGGGCCTCCACGGCCCGCTGGGTGGGATCGAAGGCCACCCAGCCCAGGCCGTTGAGATAGACCTCCACCCAGGCGTGGGCGTTGCGGCCGGTGACGATGGTCTCGCCGCCCTGGGCGGGCACATAATAGCCCTCCACATAGCGGGCGGGCAGCCCGGCGATGCGGCAGAGCACCGTCATGGCGGAAGCATAGTAGCTGCAATAGCCCTCCCCCGCCTCCAGCAGAAACCACGAGACAAAGTCCTGACCCGGCGCGGGCGTGCCGCCGTCCAGCGTATAGTGATAGTTCTGGGCCAGATAGTTCTGGATGGCGAAGGCCTTCTCCGCCGCGTTGTCTGAATCCCGGGTCAGCTCCACCGCCAGCGCGTACACCCGGGAATCAATGCCGTCGGGCAGGCCGGTGTAGTCCGCCCGCGCGGCGGCAAAGCGCTCGTCCTGCACATCCTCCCGCCGGGCCGCTTCGGCAATGAGCGCGTCGTCGCTCCTGGGCACGCGCGCGGCGATTTCGTAGGTGTCGCCCGGCTCCACGTCCCGGGTGAGAAAGATCTCTCCGGTGGAATTGTAGTACACTGCGTCGGCCAGGCTCATATCAAACGCTTCCAGCTGGGCGGGCACAAACAGCGTGCTGGTGCCCTGCTCCAGCATCTCCACGGTCGCCGTGCACGTCTCGAAGGCGTCGCTGCCGGCGGTGGTGTCCGCGTCGAAGACGTCGTTGCGCACGCCGCGATGGGTAAAGTCGTAGTAGAGATAGCGGGCCTTGGCCGAATTGTCCACCCAGGAGTAGCCCGTATAGCTGCGCTTGATGGTGCCGCGCAGCAGAAGATCCGAATCGGTCTCCACCCGCATCACCACGCCCTCGTCGGGATTCGCCACGCCGCCCAGCATGGCCACCACGCTGTCGCCGACCATGCCCGCACGGTCGTAGCCCTTTTCATTGATGGAGAAGGCCACGCGCTCCTCGGTGAAGCGCACATAGTCGTCCACCACCGCGCGGATGCGCTCCGCCAGGTCCTCGAGCGGCTCCCAGGTGTTGCGACCCGCCGGTGTGAGCAGCAGCGCCAGCGCCACCAGCAGCGCGCCGGGCACCAGCAGCGCCGGACGCACGCCCTCCCTGCGCGCGTCCGCGGGCAGTCCGAAGGCCACCACGCCCGCCGCCAGACCCGGAAGCGCCAGCCACAGGGAGATTTCCTCGTTCACCGCCAGCGCGCAGATCACCGACGCCAGCACCACCAGCAGCACCAGGGGCGCAGAGGATGGCGCGTGCAGAAGGCCCGAAAACAGCGCGCCCAGCACCAGCGCAAGCAGCAGCGCAAGGCCCCGGCCCGCGCCGGCATAATTTGCCGCAATCTCCGGCTCCGAGGCCAGCAGTGCGCGCGCCGCCTCCGCGATTTCCGGCAGATACACCGCCAGCAGCGCGCCCGCGGCAAGCGCCAGCGCCGCCGCCGCGGCGATGGTCCAGCCGATTCCCCGGCGACCCGCCTGCACTGCGGCGGCAGCCGCCGCGGCGGTCAGATACACCGGCAGCCAGGAAAGGGCAAAGCCCATCGCCCGGCCAATGAGGTGCGCGGCGCAGCCGGCCATCAGCGCGGCGGTCAACACCGTGCAGACGGCGCGCAGCAGGCGGTCGTCGCGATTCATTTGATTTTTCACCTTATTCCACATCAAAGGGCGTCTCCTCCGCCTGCGCGTCTCTGGAGCCGGACGCCATCGCGGCCTCCCCGGCCCAGGGATCCATGCGCTCCACAATCGCGCCGGACATCTTCAGCCGCTCCAGCATCTCCAGCGCCTCCTCCCGCGGGGCGTCCGTGATCCAGATCAGCTTGACCTGTATGCCGCGCTGCTGCATGCGCATGGCGATGTCCACCGTCCGGGTGGTGAGCCGGCTCGTGACCAGCACCGCGCCGCCGGTGCGCTGCATGCGCTGAAACATCAGCATCAGTATCTGTTCGTAGGGATAGGGGCTGTCAAACTCCACGCGCATCAGCGCGTCCGCGAAGCCGCTCAGCTCCGCCGCCGTGCGCCCGGAAAGCTCCTGGGGCCGACGGGACTGCAGGGGCATGCGCACCGGAAAGCCCGCCTCCAGCTGAGCCTTTACCGCGCCCAGCGCCGCCTCGCAGATCGCGTCCTCCAGGGTCAGCTTCTGATCCCGAAGGGCGGTGATCCCGCTCAGATCCGGAATCACCAGCGTATCCGGCCGGGCGCTCTCCTCGAAGGTGCGCACCATCAATTCCCGCTTGCGCAGGGAGAGCTTCCAGTGCACCTTCTTGAGCTCGTCGCCGTCCTGCCACTTGCGGATGTCCGAGGGCGAGGCGTTGTCCTCGGTGGCACGGGAGCGGAATTCCGGCCCCACGTCCGAGGCCTTGAGCGGCATCGGCCGCGCGCTCAGCGCCCGGGGGCACACCTCCACGCGCATCAGCCTGCGGGGGGCTTTGCGGGAAAACTCAAACAGCCCGAACATGTCTCTGGCCGCGAGGCGGCTCACGCCCACCTCGTAGTTACCCCGGTGGGGGCAGCGAATCACGTTCCGGAAGCTGCGCCGCGCAAAGGGCGGGGCCTCCACGCTGATCTCCTGCCTGGCGTTCGCGCCGCCCGGCACGTTGAGCGTCACCCGCAGGCCGCCCGCAGGCAGCAGGGAGCGATGCTCCACGGTGAGTATGGTCATCAACCGGTCGCCGCGCACCACCCGGGAGCGCACGCCCTTCATGCTCACCCGCACGGTCAGAAGCGTCCACAGCGCCGAGGCCAGGGAAGACAGCACGAGCAGCAGCAACAGCAGAAACAGGGCGTAATACACCCGCGTTCCCGTGGCGAGCCCCGCGCCCAGCAGCGCGATCATGGCCGCCAGCATGCCGGTCAGCCGCGCGTTCATTTGACCTTCACCGGCACCTGCACGCCGCTCATCACGCCCTGAAGCACCCGCTCGGCGGTCATGTTGCGCATGCGCGCCTCGGGAGAGAGCACCAGGCGGTGGGCCAGCACCGGCTCCGCCATCTTCTGCACATCCTCGGGAATCACATAGTCCCGCCCGTCCAGAAGGGCGCAGGCCTGGGACGCCCGCAGGAGCGATATGGCCGCGCGGGTGGACACGCCCAGCTGCAGCGCGCCGTTGCGGCGGGAGGCCGCGGCGATGTTCGAAATGTAGGCGCGCACCTCGCGGGAGGTGTGCACGCCCTCCACCTCCTGCTGAAGGCGCAGGATGTCAGAGCTGGTGCAGATGGCGCGCAGCTCCTCCATGGGCTTCTTGCCCGTGGTGTAGCGCTCCAGGATGTCCGTCTCCTCCTCGGCGGAGGGATAGCCGATGGACACGCGCATGAAGAAGCGGTCCAGCTGGGCCTCCGGCAGCGGATAGGTGCCCACGAAGTCCACCGGGTTCTGTGTGGCCAGCACGATGAAGGGCTGGGGCATGGCGTAGGTCACGCCGTCCACGGAGACCTGGCCCTCCTCCATCACCTCCAGCAGGGAGGACTGGGTCTTGGGCGAGGTGCGGTTGATCTCGTCCGCCAGTACGATCTGGCTCATGATCATGCCGGGCCGGTACTCCAGCTCGCCGGTCTTAAAGTTCACGATGGAAAAGCCCGTGATGTCCGAGGGGGTGATGTCGGGCGTAAACTGTATGCGCTTGAAGGAGCAGTCCAGCGAGCGGGCCAGGGCGCTGGCCAGCGTGGTCTTGCCCACGCCCGGCACGTCCTCGATGAGCACATGGCCCCGGCAGAGCACGGCGATCATCATCAGCTCGATCGCGCTCTCCTTGCCCACGATCACCTTGCCCACATTCTGTTTCAACAACTGCGCAAAGCGCTGCGTAACCTGCATAAAACGTATCTCCTTACAACGTACTCGACCCCTTGGACGGCGCTCCCGCCCTCCGGGTTCCATTTTCTGCATCCGGCCCGCGCAGGGCCTTTGAACCCAATATACCGATTTTAGTATAGCGATTTTTCGGGCGAATTACAAGAAAATCCCCACAAGGCGGGACATTTGTGCTATAATATTCACTGGAAAGTCGCAATTTTCACCCAAATTGAAAGGAGGCGCGGCATGAAGAGACTCATAGCGCCCCGGGACATGCGCGAAGGCGAAGCGCGCTACTTCGCGGAGTCGCTCGTACCCTCGATTGACGTCATGGAGCGCGCCGCCCACGCGCTTGCGGACGCGGTTTCCGCCGAAATCCCCGCCGGAGCGACGCTCTGCTTCGCCTGCGGAACCGGCGGCAACGGCGGCGACGGCACGGCCTGCGCCCGATTGCTGCGAAAGAAATACAACTGCATCATCGTCCAGCCCCACCCCCCGAAATCTCCGGACGCGGTTGAAAACCTGCGTCGGGCCCGGGAGCGTGGAATTTCCGTGCTCGACCTCTCCGGTGCGGAGGCGCTGCCCCGCCCGGACGCCTGGGTGGACGCGCTGTTCGGCACGGGTCTGACCCGCTGTCCCGAGGGCGCGGAACAGACCCTGATCGAGCGCATCAACCGCGACCGCGAACAGGGCGCGCGCGTCTACGCGGCGGACATCCCCTCCGGGCTCAACGGCGCGACGGGCGAGGCCTACGAAGCCTGCGTGCGCGCCGACTGCACCGTGACCTTTCAGTATCTCAAGAGCGGCCTGGTACTGGCCGACGGGCTGGACTGCTGCGGCCGGATCCGCGTGGCCGACGTGGGCTTCCCCGACGCGCCCTTTGGCCCGCGCAACGCGGTGCTGTTCGAGCCCGAGGACGCCGCCGCCTGCATCCTCAAGCGCCGCCGCAACCTCCACAAGGGCGACTGCGGGCACCTGCTCATCGTCGCCGGCTCCTTCGGCATGGCGGGCGCGGCCGCGCTGTGCGCCCGCGCGGCGCTGCGCGGCGGCGCGGGCCTGGTCAGCATCGCCTGCCCGCAGTCCATCGTGCCCATCCTGCAGGTGCTCGCCCCCCAGGCCATGTGCGTCCCCCTGCCGGAGCGGGAGGGCGCGATCTGCGAAGTCGCCCTGCCCGCGCTTGAGGGCGCGTTCGCGGGCAAGAGCGCCGTGGTCGTCGGCCCCGGCCTCAGCCGCCGGGCATGCCCGGAGATTCTGCGCGCGGCGCTCGAGAGCGGCCTGCCCGCCGTGATCGATGCGGACGGCCTGAATCTGCTCTCGGAAAGCCCGGAGCTGCGCGCGCTGCTGGACGAGCGCCACATCCTCACGCCCCACCCGGGCGAGGCCGCGCGGCTGATCGGCCGCGACACGGCGAGAAATCCCGTCGCGGCCGCCCGCGCGCTGGCCGGTCTGGGCGCGACGGCGCTCTACAAGGGCGCCTCCACCGTCGTCGCCGCCCCGTCCGACCCCTGCGCGTACGTCAGCGCCTCCGGCGGCTGCGGCATGGCCCGCGGCGGCAGCGGCGACATCCTCTCCGGCCTGCTCGGCGCGCTGCTGGCGGACAGGGCGCGCGCGGCGTCCCCCTGCCTGCTGGCCGCCTGCGCCAGCGAGCTCCACGGCCTCGCCGGGGCGCGCGCCCAGGAAAAATACGGGGCGCACGCCATGAACGCCGGGGACATTCTGGAATTTCTGCCGGAGGTATTCAAGGCCTATGTGGACTGACGGCGGCCCCCTGCGGCAAATGCGCGCCGCGCTGCGCGCCCTACTTCCGCCCCGGGCCTTCCTCCGGCGCGACCGGGAGGACGCGCTCTTCGTGACCAACGCCCCGGCCTTCGACCCCGGGATTCGGGACCTGCCGGGCTTCCTCACCGAGCGCCGGGGCCCGCTGCTGGCGGTGCTCCCGGACGCGAGCTGGGTCACGCGCGTGGAGCGCCGCTGCCCGGAGCCGCCGGACGGGCTGAGCGCCTCCCTCGTCCGCTTCCGGGGTCAGGTTCCCGACCGGGAAAACCTCGCCCTCTTCGCCCAGGGTGCCAAGCTGCTGGACGCGCCCGGCGCAACCGGCGCCGCGGAGGCGGAGGCCTTCGACCGGGCGCTGCGCCAGCGGGCGGCGCTGGCCCTGCGGGGCAGCTGCGGCGGCGGGCTCTACGCCGCGGCGGTGCTCAACGCCCGCATCCGGCAAAAATGCATGCAGTCTAAGGAGATGAATCCATGAAACTCAAGTACTTCGGCCACTCCTGCTTCTCCCTTCGCTTCGAGGGCGGCCCCGCGCTGATCACCGACCCCTTCGACGAGAGCGTGGGCTATCCCCTCTGCACCGAGGCCTGCGACGCGGCTCTGGTGAGCCACGACCACTTCGACCACAACCACACCCGGTCGCTGACCGCCCCCTTTGAAACGATCTGTGCCGCCGGAGACTATGAAATCCGCGGCGCGCGCATCCGGGCCATGGAGTCCTTCCACGACGAAAAGCGCGGCGCGCTGCGGGGCAAAAACCTCCTGTTCCGCGTGGAGTGCGAAGGGCTGTCCGTGGCGCACCTGGGAGATCTGGGCCACCTGCCGGACGCGCGGCAACAGGCGTTTCTGCGGGATCTGGATCTTCTGCTCCTGCCCATCGGCGGCACCTTCACCATCGACACCCCGGAGGCCGAGGCGCTGCTGCGCCTGATTCAGCCGAGGCGCGCCGTCGCCATGCACTACCGCACCGAGGCCTGCGGCTTCAACATCCGCAGCTGCGAGGACTTCGCGCGGGACACGGGCGCCGCATACATGCCCCGGGAGATCGAAGTCACCCGCGAAAGCCTCGCATCCCTCCCCGAGGTCATGATCCTGAACTACAAATAACTTTGAACGACAAATGAGAAAAAGAGGTAAGTATTCATGTTGAAAAGCAGCATCACCCGCGATCAGGCCTACGCCCTGCTGACCCGCTACAACCGCGAGCCCTTCCACATCCAGCATGCCCTCACCGTCGAGGGCGCGATGCGCTGGTACGCCAGCGAGCTGGGATACGGCGATGAGGCGGACTTCTGGGGCATCGTGGGCCTCCTGCACGACATCGACTTTGAGCTCTACCCGGAGCAGCACTGCCAGAAGGCGCCGGAGCTTCTGCGGGAGGGCGGCGTCTCCGAGGAGATGATCCACGCCATCGTCAGCCACGGCTACGGCCTGTGCACGGACGTCCGGCCCGAGCTGGAGATGGAGAAGGTGCTCTTCGCCGCGGACGAGCTCACCGGTCTGATCGGCGCGGCGGCCCGGATGCGCCCCTCGAAGAGCGTCTCCGACATGGAGCTCTCCAGCCTGAAGAAGAAGTTCAAAGACAAGAAGTTCGCCGCCGGCTGCTCCCGGGACGTGATCCGTCAGGGCGCGGAGATGCTGGGCTGGGAACTGGACGCGCTGCTGGAGAAAACCATACTGGCCATGCGCCCCGACGAGGCCGCCATCGCCGAGGCCGTGGAAAAGCTGGGCTGAGCGAAAAGAGCGCCCCGCCCGCAGGCATATCCATAAAAACAGCGCCGGAGCAGTTCCGGACAGGATGCTGTCCGGTTCATCGCTCCGGCGCTGTTCCTTTGCGCTCCCGCCGCCCTCTCCTCCAGGAGGGCAGGTAGACCAGCAGGTCCACGACTGCAAACAGAACCGCGCCGCCGAGGATGTCCAGCGCGCTGTGCTGCTTGATGAACACCGTGGACAGATTGATCAGCACGCCCAGAAGCGCGATGCCCCACCGGGCTCTCCTAGAAATGCTCTGCGTGTCCCAGGCGGCGCGCACTGCCGCCAGCGTGCCCACGACGTGCATGCTGGGAAACACATTTGTGTTGGTGTCCGCGGCGTAGATGGCGCGCACCAGCATCGCCGCAAGATCGTTTCCCGGCACCTGCGCCGGGCGCAGCTCCTGGCCGCTCGGAAACAGGAAAAAGATCGCGATGCTGGCCGTGAGGCCGAGGATCACTGCGCAGCCGTAGCGCACAAAGGCGCGCCCGTCCCGCACCAGCAGCCAGAGCGTGCTGCCCACCATCAGGGGATACCAGAGCACATAGAAGTACACAAATTGGCGAACGAAGGGAATCCAGTCATCCAGAGGGCACCAGGAGACCCAGTAGTTCTGCGTGACCGCGTGCTCCACGAGGTAGAAGAGCAACAGATACACCGGGAAGTAGATGAGCATCAGCGCCTCCCGGCCCGGGCGCCATTTTCGCGCGTTCAAAGTGGTTCCGGCCCTCTCTTTCTTCGGATTGGATGCCATTATACCCCTGTATGTTTTCATATTCAAGTCACTTTGAAAAAATCCTTCCCTGTGTCCGCGCGGCGGGGAATTCCGCAAAAAACAGTTGAACCGGGCGCGCGCCTCCGCTATAATACAAGCATAAGCTGAAGGAGTTGAGGCACATGCTTTTCATGGGTATTGACGTGGGCACGCAGGGCGTGCGCTGCGTGGTCGCAAACGAACAGGGCCGCCTGGCCGCGGCGCACTCCGTCCCCTTTGCTTCCCTGAACATCGCCGCGCACGAGGGCTGGTACGAGCAGTCCCCCGCCGTCTGGGTGGACGCGGCGGAAGAGGCCATTCGAGCCTGTACCGCGTCCCTTGAAAACCCGGAGGAAATCGTTTCCATTTCCATAGACGGCACCAGCGGCACGATTGTTCCCCTGGACGGGAACATGCGTCCCCTGACCAACGGCGTGATGTACAACGATCCCCGGGCCCGCGCCCAGGCGGAGCGCATCCACGCCTCCATGGGCCACATCGAAAAGAAGCTGGGCTACAAGTTCGGCGCGTCCTTCTCCCTGCCCCGCATCCTCTGGTTCCGCGACGAGATGCCGGAGATCTACGAACGCACCGCCGTCTTCGCCCACCAGGCGGACTACATCGCGGGCACGCTCTCCGGCGCGTATCGCGTCTCCGATTACAGCAACGCCCTCAAGACCGGCTACGACCTCATCGACGGCCGCTGGCCGGAGGAATACGCCTCCGTGCTCGGGCTGGATCTCTCCAAAATGCCGGAGGTGGCCGCGCCCGGCGCTCCCATTGCACAGGTGAGCGCTTCCGCCGCGGCGCGGCTGGGCCTCTCCACCCGCACGGTGATCACCGGCGGCTCCACCGACGGCTACGCCTCCGCGCTGGCGGCGGGCGCGGTGGGCGCGGGCCGCTGGGCCTCCATCATCGGCACCACCTTCGTGCTCAAGGGTGCGACTGAACGCCTGGTCATCGACCCCAACGGTTCCAGCTACTCCCACCTGCTGCCCAACGGCGCATGGCTGCTGGGCGGCGCGGCGAACCTGGGCGGGCGGGTGCTGAACTTCGCCCGGGGAGAAAAGAGCTTCGATGAGATGAACGCGGCCTCGGAGGCCCTCGTTCCCACCGGCGTGCGCTGCTATCCCCTCACGGGCCGGGGCGAGCGCTTCCCCTTCGTCAAGCCCGACTGCGAGGCCTTCTATCTGGGCGACGTGACCGGCGGACGACTCTACCCCGCCATCATGGAGGGCGTGGGCTTTGCCGAGCGCATGGCCTTCGACCACATGCGCGGCCTCGGCTGCGCCGTGGGCGATACGATCTACACCACCGGCGGCGCGTGCCGCAGCCCGCTCTGGCTGAAAATCCGCGCCTCCATCCTTGATTGCAGCCTGAAGGTGCCCGAGGTGGTGGACGCGGCCATGGGCTCCGCGCTGCTGGCTGCCTCGGGGCACTTCGGCGGATTGGAGTCCGCCGCAGAGCAGATGATCCGCTACCGGCTGACCGTGGAGCCGGACCCCGCCCTGCGCGCGCCCTACGGGGAAATCTACGCCCGCTTCCGGGAGGACATTGAAAAAATCTATGCCGTGGAGGTCTGAATGAGCATTTACAAGGACTGCGACGTGCGCGGCGTGTACGGCCGCGAACTCACTGCCAGGGATACCTACAGCATCGGCCGCGCCCTCGCGACCCTCTCTCCGGGCCGGTTTCTGGTGGGCGGCGACGTCCGCCTCTCCACGCCGGAGTTGAAGGCGGCCCTCGTGCGCGGACTTCTGGACTCCGGCGCGGAGGCCGTGGATCTGGGCACGATCCCCACGCCCGCGCTGTACTTCGCCCTGAAGCGCTCCGGCGCGCGCGCGGGCGCGACGGTCACCGCCTCCCACAATCCGCCGGAGTACAACGGCGTAAAGTACATGATCGGCAAAACCCCCGTGACCCGCGACGCCATGGACCGCCTGCACGATCTGGTGGCGCGCGGCGAATTCCGGGAGGGAAAAGGCACGCTGGAAAGCTGGAACGTCTGTGCGGACTACTTGGACGCGCTCGCGGAGCGCTTCCGCGCGCCCCGGCCCCTGCACGTCCTGGTGGACGCGGGCTGCGGCGCGATGGGCCCCGTCGCGCCGGAGGCCTTCCGCCGCGCGGGCTACCGGGTCACGGAGCTGAGCTGCGTCCCCGACGGCGCGTTTCCCGACCGCTCCCCCAACCCGGCGGAGTACAGCTGCCTGGCCAAAACGGGCGCGGCGGTGCGCGCGGCCGGTGCGGACTTCGGCGTGGCCTTCGACGGCGACGGCGACCGCGCGGTGTTTCTGGATGAGACCGGCGCGCCCGTACAAAACGAAAAATCGCTGGTGCTGTTCATACGGTCGCTGCTGAAGGCGCGGCCCACTCCGGTGGTGTATGACCAGAAGTCCTCCTCCGTCATCCGGGACGCCGTGCTGGAGATGGGCGGAACGCCCCTGCCGGAAAAGAGCGGACACGCCTTCATCAAGAAGCGCTTTCTGGAAAACGGCGCGGCCCTGGCCGGCGAGGTGAGCGGCCACTTCTTCTTCGGTGAGCTGGGCTACGACGACGGCCTGTTCGCCGCGCTGACGATGGCGGAGCTGATCGCCAAATCCGGCCGGACGCTGGGCGAAATGGCGGCGGAGATCGTCTGCCCGCCCATCACGCCGGACATCCGCATCTTCTGTCCCTACGACCAGCAGCAGCGCTGGCTGGACGGCGTCGAGGCCATGGCCCGGGAGAAGGGCGCGCAGATCAGCCATCTGGACGGCGTGCGCGCGGACTTCGGCGACGCGTGGTTTTTGATGCGCAAGTCCGTCACTGCGGAGCAGGTGACTCTACGGGCCGAGGCTCCCACGCAGCCGCGCCTGCGCGCGCTGCTCGCGGAGATCGCCAAGGCCCTGCCCGAGCAGGCCCGAGCCGCCCTCGAAACCTGAATCGGCGCGCCCCCTCCCCGGAGGGGGCGCAAGGCGTTGGCAGGGGCTGTGCTCGGCTCAAGTCCGAAGCCGCCCGCAAGCGGAACGGCTCCGCATCCTCCCTGTTTCGGCAGGGATTCTTTGCGCCTGCAGATCCGGAAGCCCTCTGTTTCCCCTCACCGGAGGGGCACTTTGCGGCTCCGGGCCGCTCAAATTCCGCAAAAAAACCGAATCCGGATAAATTATCCGCAAATGTAGTAGAAATATTCTTTCTTTTGTAATATAATGCAATCATGGGTGGTTTCTGCTTTGACGCCGCCAAATACCCCGGCAAAGGATCTTGACTATGAACATCATCATCGTCGGCTGCGGAAAGATTGGCACCACAATCCTCTCCAGCCTGCTCGCGGAGGGCCACGACATCGTCGCCGTGGATTCCGACCCCGCGGTCATCTCCGAAATCTCCAACATCTACGACAGCATGTACGTCTGTGGCAGCGGAACGGACTGCGACACGCTGAAGGAGGCCGGCGTGGAGAAGGCGGAGCTCTTCGTCGCCGCCACGGGCTCGGACGAGCTGAACATGCTCAGCTGCTTCATCGCGGGCAAGATGGGCGCCAGGCACACCATCGCCCGCATCCGCAATCCCGAGTACAACGACCAGAGCCTGAACTTCCTGCGCCAGCATCTGGGGCTGGCCATGTCCTTCAACCCGGATCTCATCGCCGCGCTGGAGCTGTACCACATTCTCAAGCTCCCCAGCGCCGTGAAGATCGAATACTTCTCCCGGCGCAACTTCGAAATGGTGGAGCTGATCGTCCGGGAGGATTCCCCCTTCTGCGGCGTGGCGCTGAGCGAGCTGCGCAAGAAGTACGAGGCAAAATTCCTCATCTGCGCGGTGCAGCGGGGCGACCGGGTCTACATCCCGGACGGCAGCTTCCGCCTCCAGAGCGGCGACCACATCGAGCTCACCGCCGCGCCCAACGAGATTCAGAAGTTTCTGCGCATGGTGGGCATCCTGCAGAAGCAGGCCCGCAGCGTGATGATCCTGGGCGCCAGCCGCATGGGCTACTATCTGGCGCGCATGCTGCTGAACAGCGGCAGCCATGTGAAGATCATCGACCGGGATCGCCAGCGCTGCCAGGAGATCAGCGAAAAGCTGCCCGGCGCGGTGGTCATCTGCGGCGACGGCGCACAGCAGGAGTTGCTGCTGGAGGAGGGGCTCAAGTCCATGGACGCCTTCGTGTCCCTCACCGGCATGGACGAGGAGAATATCCTGATTTCCTTCTACGCCTCCTCTCAGGGCGTGCCGAAGGTCATCGCAAAGGTCAACCGGGACGAGCTGCGCGGAATCGCCGACCGGCTGGGGCTGGAGAGCATCATCTCCTCCCGGACCGTCAGCTCCAACGTGCTCTCCCGCTACGCCCGCGCGCTGCAGAACTCCCTGGGCAGCAACGTGGAGACGCTGTACAAGCTCATGGACGGCAAGGCGGAGGCGCTGGAGTTCCGGGTGCAGGAGGATTTCCCCATGACCGGAATTCCCCTCCGGGAGATGCGCTTCAAATCCGGCATCCTGATCGCGGGCATCCTCCGCGGCCGCCGGGCGCTGATTCCCGCGGGCGACGACGTGATCCAGAGCGGCGACCGGGTCATCGTTCTGGCTGCAGGGCACCGCATCCACGACCTTTCGGACATACTTCAATAAGGAAACGCGTGCGCTATGAATCGAAAAATGGTATTCAACACGGTGGGAATGATGCTGGTGGCCGAGGCCGCGCTGCTGCTCCTGCCCACCGCCGTCGCGCTGATCTACGGCGAGGCCTGCGCCTGGTCGCTGGCGGCCTCGGCGGGAATCGCCCTGGCCGCGGGACTTCTGCTGCGCCTGCTGTTCCGGCCGGAGAACCGGCTGATCTACGCCCGGGAGGGCTTCGTGACCGTGGCCCTGGCCTGGCTGCTGCTCTCCGCCGCGGGCGCGCTGCCCTTCTTCCTCAGCGGAGAGATCCCCTCCTATGTGGACGCCTTCTTTGAAACCGTCAGCGGCTTCACCACCACCGGCGCGTCCATCCTCACGAATGTGGAGAGCATGAGCCGGGGCCTGCTGTTCTGGAGAAGCTTCACCCACTGGGTGGGCGGCATGGGCGTTCTGGTGTTCGTCATGGCCATCGTGCCCGGCTCCAACGACCGCTCCATGCACATCCTGCGGGCGGAGATGCCCGGCCCGGTGGTGGGCAAGCTGCTGCCCCGCGCCAAGGATACGGCCAGCATCCTCTACAAGATCTATGTGGGCCTGACCCTTCTTCAGATCGTCCTGATGCTGCTGGGCGGCATGCCCCTCTACGAGAGCGTCGTGCACGCCTTCGGCACCGCCGGTACCGGCGGCTTCGGTGTAAAGGCGGACAGCATCGCGGGCTACAGCCCGTATCTTCAGTGGGTCATCACGGTGTTCATGTTCCTCTTCGGCGTGAACTTCAACCTCTACTACCTGCTGCTCGTCCGCCGCTTCCGCGCCGCGGTGCAGAGCAGCGAATTCTGGTACTACCTGGGCATCGTGCTGGTGAGCGTGAGCCTCATCACCATCAACATCCTTCCCCTGTACCAGAGCTTCTCGGAAGCGCTGCGGCTCTCGGCCTTCCAGGTGTCCTCCATCATCACCACCACGGGCTACGCCACGGCGGACTTCAACCTCTGGCCGGAGTTCTCCAAGAGCCTGCTGCTGCTTCTGATGATGGTGGGCGCGTGCGCGGGCTCCACCGGCGGCGGCCTGAAGGTCTCCCGCGCGGTGATGCTCATCAAGACGATCGGCCGCGAGATCCGCCACCTGCTGCATCCCCGCTCGGTCAACAGCGTCCGCTTCGAGGGCAAGCAGGTGGACGGCGCGACCCTCAAGAGCGTCAGCAGCTACTTTGCCATCTACATGGTCTGCATGGTGGCGGTGTACATGCTGCTGAGCCTGGACGCCTTCGACCTCGAAACCAACCTGAGCGCCACCTTCGCCTGCTTCAACAACATCGGCCCCGGCCTGGGCGCGGTGGGCCCTACCGCCAGCTACGCACTCTATTCGCCGCTGTCAAAGATCGTGCTGTCCCTGGCGATGCTGATGGGCAGGCTGGAGATCTTCCCCCTGCTGCTGACCCTCTCCCCCGCCACCTGGATGAAAAAATAGGGTTTCAATTCCGCCAATATGGTGTATAATGGCAGATAGAACCAAATGAGAAAGGAAGATACCATGTACTGCGTAAGGAAAGTAACGGATCACGTCACCTGGATCGGCGGTGAGGACCGCCGCCTGGCCCTGTTCGAGAGCGTCTATCCCATCCCGGACGGCGTGTCCTACAACAGCTACTTCATCGACGACGAAAAGACCCTGGTGATGGACACCGTGGATCGCGCCGTCAGCGGCCAGTTCTTTGAGAATCTGGAATACATGCTAGGCGGCCGGAAGCTGGACTACCTCGTGGTCAACCACATGGAGCCCGACCACGCCGCCACCGTGGGCGAGACCGTGCGCCGCTATCCCGAGGCCACCATCGTCTGCAACGCCAAGATCGAAGTCATGCTTCGCCAGTACTTCGACTTTGAAACCGAGGGCCGCGTGCAGATCGTGAAGGAGGGCGACGTGCTCTCCACCGGCAGCATGCAGTTCACCTTCGTCATGGCCCCCATGGTGCACTGGCCCGAGGTCATGATGACCTATGAAATCACGAACAAGATTCTCTTCTCCGCCGACGCCTTCGGCACCTTCGGCGCGCTCAACGGCTGCATCTTCGCCGATCAGGTGGACTTTGAGCGGGACTACATGGACGAGGCCCGCCGCTACTACACCAACATCGTCGGCAAGTACGGCACCCAGGTCAAGGCCATCCTGAAGAAGGCCTCCACCATCGAAATCGAGATGATCTGCCCCCTGCACGGCTTCGTGTGGCGCAGAAACCTGGGCGATTTCATCGAGAAGTATCTCTACTGGGCCAACTATCGCCCAGAGGAGAAGGGCGTGCTGCTGGCCTACGCCTCCGTCTACGGCGGCACGGAGAACGCCGCCCAGATACTGGCCACGAAGCTGGTGGAGCGGGGCGTGAAGGTGCGCGTCTGCGACGTGTCCGTCACCCACCCCTCCTACATCGTCTCCGAGGCCTTCCGCTACAGCCACCTGGTGCTGGCCTCCACCACCTACAACGCCGGCATCTTCATCAACATGGAAAACCTGGTGCATGACCTGGCCAACCACAACCTGCAGAACCGCACCATCGCGCTGATCGAGAACGGCAGCTGGGCGCCCACCGCCGCAGGCCTGATGCGCAAGGTGCTCTCCAGTCTGAAGGGCGCCGAGTTCATCGAGGCCCCCGTGACCATCCGCAGCGCCCTGAAGGAGAACCAGATCGCCGATCTGGAGGCGCTGGCCGACGCCATCGTCGAATCCATGTCCGACGGCGAGGAGTGCGCGCCCGCAGCCGCTACTGCCGCCGCGCCCGCCGCAAATTCGCTCGTGGATCAGAATGCCCTGTTCAAGCTCAGCTACGGCCTGTTCGTGCTCAGCGCCGAG
This sequence comes from bacterium, assembly GCA_004563405.1. Lineage (GTDB taxonomy): Bacteria > Bacillota > Clostridia > Christensenellales > Aristaeellaceae > SFTH01. Next base: position 35,301 of record SFTH01000016.1, on the reverse strand, counting down.
GCCGACGGCAAGCACAACGGCTGCATCATCAACACCGCTGTGCAGCTCACCGACACGCCCAAGCGTATCACCATCGCCGTGAACAAGGCAAACTTCACCCACGACATGATCCTCAAGACCCGCAAGTTCAACGTCTCCGTGCTCTCCACCTCCGCGCCCTTTGCGCTGTTCAAGCAGTTCGGCTTCCAGAGCGGCCGCGACGTGGAAAAGTTCGACGGCAAGTACGAGATCCGCGTGAGCGAAAACGGCCTGGTCTACCTCTCCCAGTACGCCAACGCCGTGATCTCCGGCAAGGTCGTGGACGCGCTGGACTACGGCACCCACACCCTGTTCGTGGCCGACGTGACCGAGGCCAGGGTGCTCTCCGGCGAGCCCAGCGTCACCTACAGCTACTACTTCGAGCACATCAAGCCGAAGCCGCAGCCGAAGGAGGACAGCAAGCCCGGCTGGGTCTGCAAGATCTGCGGCTACGTCTACGAGGGCGAGGATCTCCCCGCCGACTTCATCTGCCCCCTGTGCAAGCACGGCGCGGAGGACTTTGAAAAGCTGAAGTGAGTCCCCGGCGCGGCTGCGAAGTCCATCTTCGCAGCCGCGCCTTTTTCATGGCGAAAGGCAAAACTTAATCTCCCCTGCATTGACAGTCCCCGGCGCCCGTGCTAGAATAATGAAAACGTTCTTTAAGACGGTACCGAGAGACCGGCAAGGCGCGCATAACCGTTTGCAGACGCACTGCGTCTGGAAATTCGTGTGTTCACAGCTCCTGCCGTCGCGGGAGCTGTTTTTTGAGACTTACCGAAGGGAGCGTGTGCGAAGCATGAATTGCACGGTCAAGGGTGCGTTCGTATACGAAGATGGCCGCCTGAACGCGCGCGATTTTTCCTTTTCCGACGGACAGGCAGGCGACGCAGCATTTGAAGGCCTCACCATTTTTCCCGGCTTCGCGGACGTGCATGTGCACTTCCGCGAGCCGGGTTTTTCTTATAAGGAGACCATCGCCAGCGGCAGCCGCGCCGCGGCCCGGGGTGGATACTGCGCGGTGTGCGCCATGCCGAACCTGAACCCCGTGCCGGACTGCCCGGAGACCCTCGCGCCCCAGCTGGAGGCCATCCACAGGGACGCCTGTGTGCAGGTTCTGCCCTACGGTGCGATCACGATGGGCGAGCGGGGCGAGGCGCTCGCGGACATGGCGGGCCTCGCGCCCCTCGTCTGCGCCTTTTCCGACGACGGCCGGGGCGTGCAGGGCACAGACATGATGCGCGCGGCCATGCTGGAGGCGAAGCGCCTTCACCGGATCATCGCCGCCCACTGCGAGGACAACGCCCTGCTGCGCGGCGGCTACATCCACGACGGCGAATACGCCCGCGCCCACGGCCACCGGGGCATCTGCTCCGAGAGCGAGTGGCGGCAGCTGGAGCGGGATCTGAACCTCGTGCGGGAGACCGGCTGCGCCTACCACGCCTGCCACATCTCCACGAAGGAGAGCGTCGCCCTGATCCGCCGGGCGAAGGCGGACGGGCTGGACGTGAGCTGCGAGACCGGCCCCCACTACCTGCTGCTGGACGAGAGCGCCCTTCAGGAGGACGGCCGCTTCAAGATGAACCCGCCGCTGCGCGGTGCCGCCGACCGGGAGGCGCTACTGGTGGGTCTGGCCGACGGCACCATCGACATGATCGCCACCGACCACGCGCCCCACAGCGCGCAGGAAAAGGGCCGCGGGCTGGAGAAGAGCGCCATGGGCGTGGTGGGGCTGGAGACGGCCTTCCCGCTACTCTACACCAATCTGGTCAAAAAGGGCCTGATCTCCCTCGAGCGGCTGGTGCAGCTTCTGCACGACAACCCCTGCAGGCGCTTCGGCATCGCTCTGCCCTTTGAGACCAACTTCACCGCCTTCGACCTGGAGGCACAGTACGCCATCGACCCGGCGGAATTCCTGTCCATGGGCAGGAGCACGCCGTTTGCGGGCGAGACCGTCCTCGGTCGCTGCAAACTGACTGTATCCGGCGGCAGGATCGCCTATATCGAGAATCCCGAACAGAATTGAGCGGAGGTAAGAGAACATGGCAAAGCGCACGGATTTGAAAAAGATTATGATCATCGGCTCCGGCCCCATCGTCATCGGCCAGGCGGCGGAATTTGACTACGCGGGCACCCAGGCCTGCCTCGCCCTGAAGGAAGAGGGCTACGAGGTGGTGCTGGTCAACTCCAACCCCGCCACCATCATGACCGACACCTCCATCGCCGACAAGGTGTACATGGAGCCGCTGACGCTGGAATATGTGGCCCGCATCCTGCGCTACGAACGTCCGGACGCGATCATCCCCGGCATCGGCGGCCAGACCGGCCTGAACCTGGCCATGCAGCTGGAGAAGAAGGGTGTACTGAAGGAGTGTCAGGTGGAGCTGCTGGGCACCAGCAGCCGCAGCATCGAGCGCGCGGAGGACCGCGAGTTATTCAAGGAGCTCTGCCAGGAGATCGGCGAGCCGGTCATCCCCTCCCGCATCACCTACTCCGTGGAGGAGGCCGCCCAGGCCGCCCGGGAGATCGGCTATCCGGTGGTGCTGCGTCCCGCCTTCACCCTGGGCGGCACCGGCGGCGGCTTCGCGTACAGCGAGGAGGAGCTGATCGAGACCGCGGTCAACGCCTTCCGCCTCTCCCCGGTGCACCAGGTGCTCATCGAAAAGAGCGTCAAGGGCTACAAGGAAATCGAGTTCGAGGTCATGCGCGACGGCGCGGACCACGCCATCACCATCTGCGGCATGGAAAACGTGGATCCCGTGGGCGTGCACACCGGCGACTCCATCGTGGTCGCGCCCATCATGACGCTCAACGACCACGACCTGAAGATGCTCAACGACAGCGCCATCAAGATCATCAAGGCCCTGAAGATCGAGGGCGGCTGCAACGTGCAGTTCGCGCTCAACCCCAATTCCTCCGAATACTTCCTCATCGAGGTCAATCCCCGGGTGTCCCGCTCCTCCGCCCTGGCCAGCAAGGCCAGCGGCTACCCCATCGCCCGGGTCACGGCGAAGATCGCCGTGGGCATGCGGCTGGAGGACATCAAAATTGCCAACACCAACGCCGCCTTCGAGCCCAGCCTGGACTACGTCGTGGCGAAGCTACCCCGCTTCCCCTTTGACAAGTTCACCTCCGCCAACAACAAGCTGGGCACCCAGATGAAGGCCACCGGCGAGGTGATGGGCATCGGCGCCAACCTGGAGGAGTGCCTGCTCAAGGCCGTGCGCTCCCTGGAGATCGGCGTGTGTCACTTCCACATGGCGAAGTTTGACGGCAAGACCGCCGACGAGCTGCTGGAGTATGTGTCCACCTTCCGGGACGACAGCATCTACGCGGTGGCACAGCTGCTGCGCATGGGCGTGAGCGTGGAGCGGGTGTACGAGGCCACGGCCATCACCCCCTTCTTCCTGGAGGCCATCAAGCGCATCACCGACTACGAGCCCCTTCTGGCCGAGCGCCCCATGGACGTGGAGGCTCTGCGCGCTGCGAAGAAGCTGGGCTTTTCCGACAAGTACATCGCCCAGCTCTGGCACACCGGCGAGCGCGCGGTGTTCGACCTGCGCCGCGAGGCGAATATCATGCCCGTCTACCGCATGGTGGACACCTGCCACACCGGCGCGTACATCCCCTACTTCTACTCCAGCTACGCCGGAGAGAGCCAGTCCGTGGTCACCGACCGCAGAAAGACCGTGGTGCTGGGCGCGGGCCCGATCCGCATCGGCCAGGGCGTGGAGTTCGACTACTCCACCGTCCACGCCGTGACCACCATCCGCAAGGCGGGCTACGAGGCCATCATCATCAACAACAACCCGGAGACCGTGTCCACCGACTACACCACCGCCGACAAGCTCTACTTCGAGCCGCTGACCACCGAGGACGTGATGAACATCCTCCACTACGAGGGCGCGAACGAAGTCATCGCCTCCCTGGGCGGACAGACGGCCATCAACCTGGCCGCGCCTCTGAGCGCGCGGGGCGTGAAGATCATCGGCACCGGCGTGGAGGCCATCGACCGGGCGGAGAACCGCGACGCCTTCGAAAAGATTCTGGTGGAGCTGAACATCCCCCAGTCCGCGGGCCGCGCGGTCACGGACATCGAGGAGGGCGTGCGCACCGCCGCCGAGATCGGCTATCCCGTGCTGGTGCGCCCCAGCTTCGTGCTGGGCGGCCGCGCCATGCAGATCGTGGCCAACGAGGCCCAGCTGCGCCAGTACCTCAAGACCGCCGTGGAGATCGACGCGGACAAGCCCGTACTGGTGGATCACTACATCCTCGGCAAGGAGGTCGAGGTGGACGCTATCTGCGACGGACGGGACGTGTTCGTGCCGGGCATCATGGAGCTGGTGGAGCGCACCGGCGTCCACTCCGGCGACTCCATCAGCGTCTACCCGCCCTTCAGCATCTCGGACAAGGTCAAGGGCACCATCCTCACCTACTCCAAGAAGCTGGGCCTGGGCCTGGGCATCGTGGGCCTGTACAACATCCAGTTCATCGTGGACAAGGAAGAAAACGTGTACATCATCGAGGTCAACCCCCGCTCCTCCCGCACCGTGCCCTTCCTCTCGAAGGCCACCGGCTACTCCCTGGCGGACATCGCCACCAACGTCATCCTTGGCAGGAGCCTCAAGGAGCAGGGCATCTTCGACCTCTACCCCGAGGAGAAGAAGCGCTGGTATGTGAAGGTTCCGGTGTTCTCCTTCGCGAAGATCCGCGGCCTGGACGCCTACCTCTCTCCGGAGATGAAGTCCACCGGCGAGGCCATCGGCTACGACGAGAAGCTCTACCGCGCGCTGTACAAGGCGCTGCAGGCCTCCGGCATGCAGCTGCAGAACTACGGCACGGTGCTGGCCACCGTGGCCAACAAGGATCAGGAGGAGGCCTTCCCGCTGATTCAGCGCTTCTACAACCTGGGCTTCAACATCGAGGCCACCGAGGGCACCGCGCGGTATCTGCGCGCCCACGGCATCCGCACCCGCGTGCTCAAGAAGATCAGCGAGGGCAGCGACGACATTCCCAACGCCCTGCGCCAGGGCCACATCGCCTATGTGATCAACACCCGGGACGTGGGCTCCATGAATCAGGCGCGGGACGGCTTCATGATCCGCCGCCTGTCCGTGGAAAACAACGTGACCATGTTCACGGCGCTGGACACCGTCCGGGTGCTGCTGGACGTGCTCGAGGAGACCACCTTCGCCATTTCGACCATAGACAAGGAGTAAGCCATGCTTCAGAGCGACTTTGAGCTCGTTTCCAACCGGCAATTGACCCCGGGCATGTATGAAATGCAGCTCTGGGGCGACACCTCCGCCGTCACCGCGCCAGGGCAGTTCGTGGAAATCGCCCTGCCGGGGCTGTATCTGCGCCGCCCGATCTCCGTGTGCAACGTGCAGGGCAACAAGCTCACCCTGCTGTACAAAAGCGTGGGCCGGGGCACGCAGGCTATGGCCGACCTCTCCCGGGGGGCAAGGCTGAACCTGCTCACGGGCCTTGGCAACGGCTACGACCTCGACGCCTGCGGCGACCGCCCGCTGCTCATCGGCGGCGGCGCGGGCGTGCCGCCCATGTACCTGCTGGCCCGGCGGCTGATCGAGCGCGGCCGGGGCGTCACGGTCATCCTCGGGTTCAACACCGCGGAGGAAATCTTCTACGAGGATGAATTCCGCCGCCTGGGCGCGCGGGTGTTCGTCGCCACCGTCGACGGCACCCGGGGCGTGCGCGGCTTCGTGACCGACGCCATGGTGGGCCTGGATTACAGCCACATCTGCGCCTGCGGCCCACTGCCCATGCTCCGGGCGGTGAACGCCGCCTGCATAACCTCCGCCCAGTTCAGCCTGGAGGAGCGCATGGGCTGCGGCTTCGGCGCGTGCATGGGCTGCACCATCGAACTCAAATCCGGGCCGAAGCGCGTCTGCAAGGACGGTCCGGTGTTCAGAAGGGAGGAACTGCCGTGGTAAATACCAGCGTGACGCTCTGCGGCGTGCGGTTGGACAACCCCGTCATCCCCGCCAGCGGAACCTTCGGCTACGGTCGGGAGTTCTCCCGCTTCTACGACATCGACTGCCTCGGCTCCTTCTCCTTCAAGGGAACCACCCGGGAGGCGCGGCTGGGCAACCCCACGCCCCGCATCGCGGAGTGCCCCGGCGGCATGCTCAACGCGGTGGGACTTCAGAACCCCGGCGTGGAGCATGTGATCGCCCACGAGCTGCCCGAAATAGCCGAATACTTCCACAAGCCGGTCATGGCCAACGTAAGCGGCTTCTCCGTGGACGAATATGTCGAGGTCTGCCAGAAGCTCGACGCGTGCGACCAGGTGGGCTGGCTGGAGGTCAACATCTCCTGCCCGAACGTCCACGGCGGCGGCATGAGCTTCGGCACCGACCCCAGGATGGCCGCCGAGGTCACCCGGAGCGTGAAGGCCGCGACCACGAAGCCAGTCATCATGAAGCTCTCCCCCAACGTGCGTGACATCGCGGAGATCGCCGCGGCCTGCGCGGAGGCGGGCGCGGACGCGGTCAGCCTCATCAACACCCTGCTGGGCATGCGCATCGACCTGCACGCGCGAAAGCCCCTGCTGGCCAACCGGACCGGCGGCCTGTCCGGCAGCGCCATCCTGCCGCTGGCCGTCCGCATGGTGTACCAGGTGTACGAGGCCGTGAAAATCCCCATCGTGGGCATGGGCGGCGTCTCCTGCGCGGAGGACGTGATCGAAATGATGCTCGCCGGCGCGACGGCGGTGGAGGTGGGCGCGGCCAACCTGGTCAACCCCTACGCCAGCCGGGACATCGTGGAGGCCCTGCCCGCCGCGATGGAGAAATATGGAATCCAAGATTTGAATGAAATTATCGGAGGTGCGCACTAATGGGACGCGACGTGATCATCGCCTGTGACTTCGCAAGCCGCGAACAGACCCTCTCCTTCCTGGACAAGTTCACCGAGGAAAAGCCCTTTGTGAAGATCGGCATGGAGCTCTATTACGCCGAGGGCCCCGCCATCGTGCGGGAGATCAAGGCCCGCGGCCACAGAATTTTCCTGGATCTCAAGCTCCACGACATCCCCAACACCGTCAAAAAGGCCATGGCCGTGCTCTCCCGGCTGGACGTGGACATCGCAAACCTGCACTGCGCGGGCACCATCGCCATGATGGAGGCGGCGCTGGAGGGCCTCACCCGCCCCGACGGCACGCGCCCGCTGCTCATCGGCGTCACCCAGCTGACCTCCACCGACCAGAGCCGCATGGAGAGGGATCTGTGGATTGAGAAGCCCATCGACGAGGTGATCCTCCACTACGCCGAGAACGCCAGGGCAGCCGGTCTCGACGGCGTGGTGTGCTCCCCGCTGGAGGCGGGCAAGGTGCATGACCGCTGCGGCCAGTCCTTCCTGACCGTGACCCCCGGCGTGCGCTTCGCGGACGGCGACGTGGGCGATCAGGTGCGCGTGACCACTCCAGCGAAGGCGAAGGAGCTGGGCTCGGACTACATCGTCGTGGGCCGTCCCATCACTGCCGCGGCCGACCCGGTGGCCGCCTACCGCCGCTGCATGAACGAATTTGTGGGTTGAGGAGGATAGAATCATGAAAGAGCGCATTGCAAAGGACCTGCTGGCCATCAAGGCCGTGTTTTTCCGCCCCGAGGAGCCCTTCACCTGGGCCAGCGGCATCAAGAGCCCCGTCTACTGCGACAACCGCCTGACCCTCTCCAACGTGCAGGTGCGCGCGGACGTGGAAAACGGCCTGGCGCAGGTCGTGAAGGAGAAGTATCCCCAGGTCGAGGTGCTGATGGGCACCTCCACCGCGGGCATCGCCCACGCCGCCATCACCGCCCACCTGCTGAACCTGCCCATGGGCTATGTGCGCTCCGGCGCGAAGGACCACGGCCGCAAGAACCAGATCGAGGGCAAGCTCCTGCCCGGCCAGAAGGTCGTGGTCATCGAGGATCTGATCTCCACCGGCGGAAGCGTGCTGGAGGTCGTGGACATCCTGCGCGAGGCCGGCGCGGAGGTACTGGGCGTGGTCTCCATCTTCACCTACGGCATGAAGAAGGGTCTGGAGCGCCTGGCCGCCGCCAACGTGGAGAACACCAGCCTCACCGACTTTGACACCATCGCCCGCATCGCCGCCCGGGAGGGCTACATTCAGGAGAGCGACGTGGCCCGCCTGATCGCCTTCCGCAACTGCCCTTCGGACGAGAGCTGGATCAACGGAGGCGCAAAATGAGAAATCTGATCGACATCATGGAGCTCTCCGTCGAGGAGCTGCAGCAGCTGATCGACTGCGCGATGGACATCATCGCCAACCCGGCCAAGTACGCCGAGGCCTGCCACGGCAAAAAGCTGGCCACGCTGTTCTTCGAGCCCTCCACCCGCACGCGGCTGAGCTTTGAGGCCGCCATGTACGAGTTGGGCGGCAACGTGCTGGGCTTCTCCGAGGCCCAGTCCTCCTCCGCCTCCAAGGGCGAGAGCGTCTCCGACACGGTGCGCGTGGTGGGATGCTACGCGGACATCATCGCCATGCGCCATCCCAAGGAGGGCGCGCCGCTGGTGGCCAGCCGCAAGGCGGGCATCCCGGTGATCAACGCCGGCGACGGCGGTCACAACCATCCCACCCAGACGCTGGCCGACCTTCTGACCATCTACCGGGAGAAGGGCCGCCTGACCGACATGACCGTGGGCCTCTGCGGCGATCTGAAGTTCGGCCGCACGGTGCACTCGCTGGTCAGCGCCATGAGCCGCTACACCGGCGTGAAGTTCGTCATGATCTCCCCGGAGGAGCTGCGCATTCCCCAGTACATCCTCACCGACGTGCTCGACCCCAAGGGCATCGAATACGAGGAGGTCACCAGCCTCGAGGATGCGATGCCCCGCCTGGACATCCTGTACATGACCCGCGTGCAGCGGGAACGCTTCTTCAACGAGGCCGACTACGTCCGCCTGAAGGACAGCTACATCCTGACCCCGGAGAAGCTCAGGACCGCCAAGGACGATCTGTGCATCCTGCATCCCCTGCCCCGCGTGAATGAAATCTCCGTGGCGGTGGACGAGGATCCCCGCGCCTGCTACTTCAAGCAGGCCCTCAACGGCAAGTACATGCGCATGGCGCTGATTCTCAAGCTCCTGGAGGTGAACGTATGATTATCGGTCAGATCAAGGACGGCATCGTGCTGGACCACATCACCGCCGGACGCGGCATGGAAATCTACAACATTCTGGGCCTGGGCAAGCTGGACTGCACCGTGGCCATGATCAAAAACGCCGAGAGCGAAAAGAAGGGCAAGAAGGACATCATCAAGATCGGCCAGGTGATCGACCTGGACTTCGACGTGCTCGGCTACATCGACCCCGGCATCACCGTCAACATCATCCGGAACGGCGCGCTGGTCAAGCGGGCGCACCTGAGCCTGCCGGAGCGCATCACCGGCATCATCAAGTGCAAAAATCCCCGCTGCATCACCTCCACCGAACAGGAGCTGACGCAGGAATTCCGCCTGGCGAACCCGGAAAAGAAGATCTACCGCTGCGTCTACTGCGACAGCACCGCCCCCCGCATCCGCGAGGAGCGCTGAAACCGGGACGCGTGAGCGCCGCCGGGTGCGATGGAGTCCCGGGAGGGGCGCAGCCCTCCTGCGTGCGCCCGAGCGTTTCGACAGAAGGAGAGCCGCCGCGAACATGCTTCGCGGCGGCTCCATTTTTGCTTTTCTCAGTCCTGCCGGCCCTCCACGATGCGATTGTACGCCCGGGCGGTGAGCAGATACACCGCGACGTACAGCACCGTAAAGACCCCGAAGCACCCCAACGTGCACAGCGCGAAGAGCTTCACATCCTGAACGCCGAAGGCCGCCAGAATGAACACGATCATCGGGAAGGCGCAGGCCACATGCACGGCCGCCGTGCCCAGGGGCAGGAAGAACACCGTGAGCACCTGGGAGCGGATGCTGGAGCGCACCTCGGCGCGGGTCATGCCCACCTTCTGCATGATGTCGTAGCGGCCCCGGTCCTCCATGCCCTCGGACACCTGCTTGTAGTACATGATGGTCACCGTGGTCATGACGAACAGGAAGCCCAGGAACATGCCCAAGAAGAACATCGCGCCATAGAAGGCCACATACTCCTCGTAGTATTCCTTCTGGCGGCAGCGCAGGTTGTACAGCGTCCAGTCGTAATCTCCCCGGACTGCGACGTCCACCAGCGCCGTCTCGTAGGCCAGCACGTCCGCCTCCGAACCCCTCAGATTGAAGCTGACGCACTCCCGAATCGCGCTGGCGTTCTTTCCATAGGCCGCCCGCTCCGCTTCGGCAATCTGCAAAAGCGTCTGCACGCCGTCCACCACCAGATACACATTTTCCACCTCGTCGGCGTAGATATTCATGCTGACCCGCTCCGGGAAGCACTCCTGCGCGTGCAGCCGCAGGGAAATTTCGCCGATATGCATCTCCTCCATCTTCCGCCCCCGACTCGAATAGACCAGCGCCTCGCCCGGCTTCAGATCCATCGCCGCGCCGCCCAAGCCCGCGTAATCCTCCATCATCAGCACGTTCAGAGAAATGAAGCGTTCGCTGGGCACGCCCGTTCTGCGGTCGAAATCCAGCGTCGCGCCGTCCTCCATCAGCAGCGATACAAAGCTGAGCATCGCGTATCTGCGATCATCCTCGATCTGAAGATCATAATCCTCCGCCAGCGCGCGCACGCACTCCAGCGCCTCCGCGCGCTGCACGTCGGTGGTCTCCTCCCAGCGCATGCTGTACCCAACCTCCGAGGGATAGCGCGCGTCCATCACGCCGTCGATGCCCAGATACAGGCTGAAGGTGGTGGACACCGTGACCAGCACCATCGTGGAGAGGATGCAGATGCTGGCCAGGCCCATGGCGTTGCGCTTCATGCGATACAGCATGCCGGACACCGCCACGAAGTGGTTCGTCTTGTAGTAGTATCTCCTGTTCTTCCGCAGCGCCTTGAGCAGCACGATGCTGAAGGTCGTAAAGAGCAGATAGGTGCCGATGATGACCAGAATCACCGCGATGAAGAAGTTGCCGATGGCGTTGTACACGTCGTTCGTGCGCAGGGAGAGGACATAGCCGCCGCCCAGCGTCACTACGCCCAGCGCCGCCAGCAGGATGCGGGATCTGGGCTCGCGCTCGCCCTCTCTGGCGCTGCGCAGCAGCTCCACGGGCCGGGCGCGGAAGATGACCGCGAGGTTCTTGACCAGCGTCAGAAGAAAGATACCCAGAAACAGCGCGAGCGTCGCCAGCGCCGCCCAGGGCTGAAAGCCCAACCTCAGGTTCACGCTGCCGCCCAGCATGTGCAGAATCAGCAGCTGTGCGAGCTTGGAAAACACCAGCGAGCCCAGCACGCCCAGCGTGAAGGAGATCAGCGCGGTGTAGATCGTCTCCCACAGCAGCACCAGGCCGACGTGGCGCTTCTCCATGCCCAGAATGTTGTACAGGCCGAACTCCCGCTTGCGCTGGCGGACGATCACGCCGTTGGTGTAGAACAGCAGGATCGCCGAGAAGATGGCGACCACGATGCAGCCCAGCGCCAGCACCAACTGGACTTGCGCGCCGCCCCGCAGGGAAGCGACCTGGGGATCCGTCGAAAGCCCCAGCAGCAGATTGAACATCATCACCGTGCCCGTGCTGGCCAGAAGATAGGGCAGATAGATGCGTATGTTCTTGCGCAGCGCCGAGGCCGCGAGCTTCGGATACAGGCTTGCCCTACGCATTGCGATCACCGCCCGTCGCCAGCAGCGTCAGCGTATCGGAAATCTTCTGATACAGCGCCTCGTTGCTGCTCTCGCCGCGATAGATCTGGTGAAACAGCGCGCCGTCGCGGATGAAGAGCACCCGGGAGGCGTGGCTGGCGGCCTTGACGGAGTGGGTCACCATCACGATGGTCTGGCCCTGCCGGTTCACCTGGGAGAACAGCTCCAGCAGGTGGTCGGTGGCCCGGGAGTCCAGCGCGCCGGTGGGCTCGTCGGCCAGCACCAGCTGCGGCGCGGTGATCAGCGCCCGGGCGACCGCTGCGCGCTGCTTCTGGCCGCCGGACACCTCGTAGGGATACTTGTCCAGCAGGCCCTCGATGCCCAGGAGCTTCGCCACCGGCTTAAGCGCCGCCTCCATCTCCCCCACGCCGCGTCCCGCCAGCACCAGCGGAAGGTAGATGTTGTCCCGGAGCGAAAAGGTGTCCAGCAGGTTGAAGTCCTGGAACACGAAGCCCAGGTTGTCCCGCCGGAAGGCGGCGATCTCCTTCTCCCGGATGGAATTGAGGCTCCTGCCGTTGAGCACCACGTCGCCGGAAGTGGGCCGGTCCAGCGCCGCCAGGATGTTCAGAAGCGTGGTCTTGCCGGAGCCGGATTCGCCCATCACGGCCACATATTCGCCCCGCTCCACCTTGAAGTTCACGTCGCTGAGCGCCTGTACCCGGCTGCCGCCGAAGCGGGTGGTGTAAATCTTTTGCACATGCTGTACATCGAGTATGGTCATTGCTTGTCTTCCTCCTGTCGAATTGCTCTTACAGGATAACAGAAGCGGGGAGCTGTCTGCCATCGCTTCGGCTTACATTTCCCCGCTTCAGCTTACAATTCTGTCACCTTACTCCGCGTCCATGCGCGTGGAGCGCAGGTCGATGCGCACCTGCGTGCCCTCGCCCCGGACGGAGGCAATCTCTAGGCCGTGGCCCAGCCGGGTGAGGATGCGCCTGCACAGATAGAGCCCGAGGCCCGTGGCCTTCTCGTCCGCGCGGCCGTTCTCCCCGGTGAAGCCGCTCTCGGTCACCCGGGGAAGGTCCTCCGGCGGGATGCCCACGCCGCTGTCCGAAATCTCCAGCACGCCCTCCTCCGGCATACCCACGCGGACGCGCCCTCCCGGCGGCGTGTACTTGAGAGCGTTGGAGAGAATCTGTCCCACCGCGAAGCCCAGCCACTTTTCGTCCGTCAGGGGTGAAAAGTGCGTCTCCTCAAATGTCAGCGCAATCCTTCCCCGGATGAACTGGGTCGAGGCCGCGCGCAGCTCCCGGCGCAGCAGCGCGTCCAGATCGCAGCGGCGGATGAGATAATCCGTGTCCTCGCTGTCCAGCCGGATGTACCACAGCGCCATCTCCACATACTGCTCGATCCTTCGCAGCTCGCCCCGCAGCTCGCCCGCCTCTGCGCCGTCCATGTCCTGCAAAACCAGCCGCATTGCGGCGATGGGCGTCTTGATCTGGTGGGCCCAGAGGGTGTAATAGTCGCTCATGGCGGCCGCCTTCTCCCGCCGCCGGGCGTCCGCGGCCAGCTGGTCCGTGCGCACGGCCCGTATCAGCTCCTGATAGGCGCTCTCAATCTCGCCCCGGGGCTCGGGCAGCGCGTCCGCAGCGTTCTCCGGACAGGTTCGCAGCCGCGCAAGCAGCCGCCTGCGCTGGCAGAAGCGCACAAAGTCCACCGCCAGCAGCGCAGTTCCCAGCGCGGCGCAAATCAGTCCCGCGTAGGCGACCGCGTTCAGCGGCAGGCCGCAGAGATAGAACACCAGCGCAAACACGCCGGTAAACAGCGCGAGCACCGCCGCGCCCAGCGCGCGGCTCCTCAGATATGCACGCAGCATGCGCCCTCCCGTCCGGCACAGGCTATCCGATCTGATAGCCCATGCCCTTTTTGGTCAGAATGAAATCCTTGAGCCCGGCGGCCTCCAGCTTGCGCCGCAGGCGCGCGACGTTCACCGTCAGCGTGTTTTCATCCACGAAGGCGTCGGTCTCCCACAGCTTTTCCATCAGCGTCTCCCGACGCACCACCGCGCCCTTCGCCCGCATCAGGGTCTGGAGAATGCGGCACTCGTTCCGGGTCAGCGAAATCCTTTCTCCCCCGTAGCTCAAACTGGCCTCCGCAGCGTTGAGCACCGCGCCGCGCCGCTCCATCAGCTCCGCCCCGCCGCCGAAGTCGTAGGAGCGGCGCAGCAGCGCCTGCACCTTCGCCATCAGCACGTCCATGTCGAAGGGCTTGGCGATGAAGTCGTCTCCGCCCATGTTCATGGCCATGACGATGTTCATGCTGTCCGACGCGGAGGAGACGAACATCACCGGCACGCTGGAGAGGCGGCGGATTTCGCTGCACCAGTGGTAGCCGTTGTACAGGGGCAGGCGCACGTCCAGCAGCACCAGCTGGGGATCATAGCGCACAAATTCGCCCAGGACGCCGGCAAAGTCCTCCGCGCAGCGGGCCTCGAAGCCCCAGCTCTCGATGTGCCGCTTCATTGCCCCCGCGATCACCCGGTCGTCCTCCACAATAAAGATGCGATACATGCTTCCTCCATAGAAAGAGGGCGCGGGAAACCCCCGCGCCCTCGGGTCGAATCAGTAGAGCTTGAAGTTCGTCCAGGCCTGCTGATAGGCGTCCTCAAATTCGCCCATGTCCTCGACGTATTCCTTCGTGGCGTAGAGTTCGGCGGGAACCTGGAAGCAATCCATCGCCGCATAGTCGGGATCGATCAGCGCCTCCGCCGCCGCGTTGGGGTTCAGGGAACCCTGCCACTCGGCCACATAGGCGGCCACGTCCGCCTGGAGGTAGTAGTTCATGAACGCATGGGCGTTCTCCGGGTGCCGGGCGTCCGCAGGAATAGCGATGCTGTCAATGCCGAAGCCGATGCCCTCGCTGGGGAACACACACTTCAGGTTGGGATTCTCCATGCAATTGAGCACCGCGTAGGCAGTAAACACATATCCGGCCTTCACCTCGCCGGAAGAGATGTTGTAGCCAAAGTCATAGTTCAGCACGCGCACGTTCTTCTTGAGCGCGCAGAGCTTCTCATAAGCCTGCTGAATCTGCGTCTCGTCGGAAGTGTTGTAGGAGTAGCCCAGCATCTTCAGCGTCTCGCCGATCATCACGCGGGCGTCGTCCAGAATCCACAGCCCGTCGGTGAACTGCTCGTCCCAGAGGTCCGCAAAGCTGGTGATCTCGCCCTCCACCTGGTCGGGATCGTACACGATCATCGGGCTTCCGGCGCAGTAGGGCATGGAGTAGACGTTCTCCGGGTCGAAGTACTGATCCAGATACTCCGGATTCAGATTGTCCCAGTTGGTCAGCAGACTCCTGTCCAGGGGCAGCAGCTCGCCCTCCTTGCGCAGAGCGCTGATGGCATAGTCGCTGGCGAGAATCACATCGTAGTCGCCCTCGTTGCCGCTCCTCAGCTTGAGCAGCATCTCCTCGTTGCTGGCGAACACGGAGTAGTTGACCTTGATGCCCGTCTCCTCTTCAAACAGGCCGAGGGTATACTCGTCGAAGTAACCCTCCCAGGTGAAGATGTTGAGCACCTTCTCTTCCTCCGCGAGGGCGCAGGGCAGGATCAGCGCCGCGCAGAGCGTCACCGCCAGAAGAACACAAAACCGTTTCATTTGAACACCTCCGTCTTTTTTCTGCGGGCCGGACGAAACAGGCCGACGCCCGCGACGATGAATACAAAGACCAGCATCAGCGTGCAGAGTGCGTTCACCTGCAGGGAAACGCCGGTTTTGACCGAAGAATAGATCCGCAGCGGCAGCGGATTGACATTGGAGCCGGTGACGAAGAAGCTGATGACAAAATCGTCCATGCTCATGGCGAAGGCGAGCATCGCCCCGGAGAACACGCCCGGCACGATCTGCGGCAGCGTGACCGAGAGAAACGCCCGCGCCGGCGAGGCGCCCAGGTCCCGGGCCGCGGCCTCCAGATCGGCGTCCATGCCGGCGAGCCGCCCCTTCACCAGAAGGAAGACGTAGGGCGTGCAGAAGGTGATGTGCGCCAGCACCAGCGTTCCCATGCCGAAGCGCAGCCCCGCCGCCGTGAACAGCGCCATGAAGGCCACCGCCAGTATGATCTCCGGGATCATCACCGGCAGCACCGTCACCGTCTCCAGCGCGCCGGAGAAGCGGAACCTGCGCCGCGCCATGCCCACCGCGCCCAGCGTGCCGATCACGACGGCCGCGCTCACACTCATCAGCGCCAGAACGAGGCTCGTCTTCAGGGATTCCACCAGGCCGCGAGTGTCCCTGAACAGCGCCGCATAGTTGCGCAGGGAGAAGCCCGTAAACGCAATGGGCTGGCGGCCCGCGTTCGCGTTAAAGGAATAGAGTATCACCACGAACACCGGCAGATACATCAACAGGAGCACCAGCGCGAGATACAGCCTCGCGCCCAGCTTTGCCCTCCGCCGCATCCCGCAGCCCCCTCTCTGAACTCAAAGCATCGTCATGTCCGAAGATTTGCCCCCGGCCCTGCGGTACACGCCCATCACGATGGCCGTGACCACCAGCAGCACCACCGATATGGCAGCCGCAAACGGCCAGTCCCTGGCCTTGAGCAGCTGGTCGTACACCAGGTTGCCCACCAGCACGTCGCTGGGGCCGCCCAACAGGTCGCTGATGAAAAACAGCGCGAGGCTCGGCACGAACACCAGCACGCAGCCCGCCTTCAGCCCGGGCAGCGTCAGCGGAAGCTCCACCGTCCAAAACACCCGCCAGGGCTTCGCGCCCAGATCCCGCCCCGCGTCCTCCAGGGAGCGGTCCAGCTTCTCCGCGCTGGTGTAGGTGGGCAGAATCATGAACGGCAGCAGGCCGTACGCCATGCCCAGCACCACCGCGCCGTGGGTGTTGAGCAGCTTGAGCGGCCGCTCGATCAGCCCCAGTGCCATCAGCGCGCCGTTCACCGCGCCGTTTCCCATCAGCAGGATGCGCCAGCCGTAGATGCGCACCAGCGCATTCGTCCAGAAGGGCACGATCACCAGCAGCAGGAGCGCGCTCTTCCAGCGCCCCCTTGCGCGGGCCATCAGAAGGCCGAAGGGATAGCCGATGGCCACGCAGATGAGCGTCGTCTCGATTCCCAGCTTCAGCGTCTGCAAAAACACCCGCAGATAGCCCGGCTGGAGGAGCTTGCGATAATTTTCAAGGGTGAATTCCAGCACAGCGCCGCCGCTGGTCGCATTGGGCTTCAAAAAGCTCAGCACGATGATGTAGAGGATCGTCGCTCCCACGAACAGCAGCGACCACAGGATCATCGGCGCGGCCAGCAGGCCCGACCGGTTTTTCTTCTTCATCGCCGCTCCCCCTCACGCGCGCACCACCGGCGCCTCTGCGGGATCCCAGCGCAGAAACACCCTCTGGCCCACCTCGCCCCGGGCCTGGTCCGCGCTGCCGCACAGCGCCAGGATGTCGTGTCCGTCGTCCAGGCGTATGGTGGCGCGCATCGCGCCGCCGGCGTACCTGCGCTCCATCAGCGTGCCCTCCAGGCCGCAATTTCCCACGCGCTCAGGGGCGAAGCGCAGCCGCTCCGTGCGCAGGCTCAGGCAGACCTGCTCCCCCGCCTGCGCTGCGACGTCCGCGCGGGCGGGAAAGCGCGCGCCCGCGTACTCCAGCACCAGGCCGTCCGCGCCGGCCTGCGCCACGCGGCAGGTCAGAAGGTTCGTCTGGCCGATGAACTCTGCGGCGAAGCGGGTGGCGGGATGCTCGTAGATCTCCTCCGGCGTGCCCACCTGCTCAAAGCGCCCGTTTCGCATCACGGCGATGCGGTCGGACATGTTCAGGGCCTCCTCCTGATCGTGAGTAATGTAGACGAAGGCGATGCCCGAGCGCTTCTGAATGTCCTTGAGCTCGATCTGCATCTGGCGGCGCAGCTTGAGATCCAGCGCGCCCAGCGGCTCGTCCAGCAGCAGGATCTCCGGCTGGAGCACCACGGCCCGGGCGATGGCCACCCGCTGGCGCTGTCCGCCGGAGAGCTGGTCGGGCATGCGCTTCTCGCAGCCCTCCAGCTGCACCATGCGCAGCATCTCTTCGACCCTGACCTTCCATTCGGGCCTGCGCATGCCCCGCATCCGCAGGCCGTAGGAGATGTTCTTTTCGACGTTCATGTGGGGAAACAGCGCGTAGTTCTGAAACACGGTGTTGACGTTGCGCTTCTCCGGCGGCGCGTCCGTGATGTCCCGGCCGTTCAGATACACCCGGCCCTCATCCGGCTCCAGGAGCCCCGCGATGATGCGCAGCGTAGTGGTCTTTCCGCAGCCGGAGGGGCCGAGCAGGGTCACGAACTCCGCGCTGCGCACATCAAAGCTCAGATCCCGCAGCACGGCCTCGTCCCCATAGGCCTTCTTCAGTCCCTCCACGCGCAGCAGCGCCTCCGACATATCCGTCACGCCTCCCCTGCTGAAAATCCAGTTTTACTATACAAAATCCACAGCGTCGTTTCAAGCACTTTATGTTGATTTTCCTGAAACCCACAGAAAACGTCTGTTTTATATATATCCCCACTTTCCGGCGGCACATAACAGCGCGCGCGATGACAATTCAGGCGCAAAAGCGCTGCTTTGGCGCAAATGTACTTCCCTTTTCCCGGCCGTCATGCTATACTGATTTCATCAGGAGACATGGAAAGGAGGAATCCGCTTGGGCAATCTGTTATTCTCTCACCCCATCGCGCTGGTGGCGCTGGCCCTGGGCTATGTGCTGCTGGTGGTGGAGATGTGCATCCCCGGCTTCGGCATCCCGGGCGTGCTGGGCAGCGTGCTGGCCGTGCTGGGCATCATCGTGATGCACCCCACGCCGATGCAGGCGCTGGTGGTCGTGGTGGCGTATGTGGCGCTTCTGTGCGTGGCGCTGGGCATCTGCCTGCGGTCGGCGGCGAAGGGGAGGCTCTCCCGCTCGCGGCTGGTGCTCAATGAGGTGTCCACCGCGTCGGGCGCGTCGGAGGACGGCGACCTCGCCTACTTCATCGGCAAGACCGGCACGGCGCACACGCCGCTGCGGCCCGCCGGCATCGCGGAGCTGGACGGCGTGCGGCTGAGCGTGGTCTCCGACGGCGACTTCATCAAGGCCGGAACCCCCGTGCGCGTGGATCGCGTGGAGGGAAAGCGCATTGTGGTCGTCCCCATCTCCGCGCAGGAATAGGAACCAATTTGGAAGGGAGCTTGTGAACTATGGGAATTGATATGATCCTCTTCTTTGTCATCGCCATCGTGGTGGTCATCATGCTGGTGGTCTTCTTCCGCTTCTTCCCCATCGGCCTGTGGATCTCCGCAGCCGCGTCGGGCGTGCACATCTCGATCTTCTCCATGGTGGGCATGCGCTTCCGCCGCATCAACCCCAGCAAGGTGGTTCTGCCGATGATCAAGGCCACGAAGGCCGGTCTGAAGGTGAACATGAACGAGCTGGAGGCCCACCTGCTGGCGGGCGGCAGCGTGGACCGCGTGGTGGACGCGCTGATCGCCGCCCAGAGCGCGCAGATTCCGCTGGAGTTTGAGCAGAGCCGCGCCATCGACCTGGCCGGACGCAACGTGCTGGAGGCCGTGAAGATGTCGGTCAACCCGAAGGTCATCGAGACCCCCGTGGTCGCCGCCATCGCCAAGGACGGCATCGAGCTGCGCGCCAAGGCCCGCGTCACCGTGCGCGCAAACATCTCCCGCCTGGTGGGCGGCGCCGGCGAGGAGACCATCATCGCCCGCGTCGGCGAGGGCATCGTCACCACCGTCGGCTCCTCCGAGAGCCACAAGGCCGTGCTGGAGAACCCCGACCTGATCAGCCGCACCGTGCTGAACAAGGGTCTGGACGCTGGCACCGCATACGAGATTCTCTCCATCGACATCGCCGACGTGGACGTTGGCCGCAACGTGGGCGCGCAGCTGCAGATGGATCAGGCGGAGGCCGACCGCCGCATCGCCCAGGCCAAGGCCGAGGAGCGCCGCGCGATGGCCGTCGCCCACGAGCAGGAAATGATCGCCGCCGTGCAGGAGATGCGCGCGAAGGTGGTCGAGGCCGAGGCCGAGGTTCCCAAGGCCATGGCGGAGGCCCTGCGCAACGGCAAGCTGGGCGTGATGGACTACTACCAGATGCAGAACGTGATCTCCGACACCAACATGCGCGAAGCCATCGCCGGCAAGGGCGACGTCGCCAAGCCCGCCGATCCCCAGAAGAAGTAAGGCATGCACAGCTTCTGCCATGAAGGGAGGCGATGCTCATGGATGGATTGATCGTGCTGCTGATCATCATCGGCGTGATCTCGAGCATCAGCAAGTCCAATAAGAAAAAGAAGAAGGCCGCAGAGGCGCAGAGGAAGGCTGAAAAGCCCTCCTCCGCGCAGTCAAAGCCGGACGCAGCGAAGATTCCCTACACCCGCGAGGAGTGGGCGCAGTTCCTGAAGGAGGAAGGCATTCCGAAGGCCAAGGCGCAGCCGAAGCCCGCCGCGAAGCCGGAGGATGTGGCGAAGGTCGCTGCCGCCGTACTGCAAAAGCGAAAGGCGCAGGCCGCGCAGCAGCGCGTCGCCGCACCCGTGCGCGAAGCCACCGGCTCCATCGCACCGGACCCCAGGCAGGGCGTGGAGGGCGAAACCGAGGCCGAGCACGCCGCGCACCGCCGCAGGGCGGAGGCGGAGGAAGCCCTGCGCGACAGCGCGCAGGAGGCGAGATCTGCCGTGGCCGCAATGAACCTCCAGGCGCTGCGCAGCGCCGTCGTGATGAAGGAGATTCTGGACAAACCCGTATCGCTGCGGCCGCGGGGCCGCAGGTAGATTTCCCGGGCCGCTTCCGAAGTGGAGCGGCCCAAAGCCTGTGAAAGGAAGAGGAGCATGGAGGAAATTCGCATACTGATCGGCGACGACGACCCGGGCATGCTGCTGGTGATGCGCAGGCTGATCGATCGGGCCGAGGGCTACGCGCTGGCGGGCGAGGCTCGCGACGGCAGCGAGCTGATCGAGCGCTTCGACCAGACCCGTCCGGACGTGGTGCTGATGGATGTGGAGATGCCCGGCATGAACGGCATCGAGTGCGGCAAGGCCATTCAGGACCGCGCGCCCAGGACCATCATCATATTTGCCACCGCCCACGAGGAATACATGAAGAGCGCCTTCGAGCTCTACGCGTTCGACTATCTGGTGAAGCCCTTCTCCATGGAGCGGGCGCTCAACACCCTCGCCCTCGCCCGGGAGCGCCTGAGCGAGCGCCGGGCGGTCTGCGCCGCGCGGCCCGCCAGCGCAGTTGCTCCCCGGCGGATGATGATCAAGCACCGGGAGGGCGTGAGCCTGGTGGATCCCGAGGACATCCTGATGGTGCAGCGCGAGGATCGGGCCACGGCCATCCTGCTGCGGGACGGGCGCAAGCTGCTCACCGCCGACCCCCTGGGGGAGATCGCCGAGCGCCTGCCGGAGGAGCTGTTCTTCCGCGCCCACCGCAGCTACATCATCAATCTGGATCAGATCGACTCCATCACCCCCTACGGCCGCTGGACCCATGTGGTGCGCCTGAGGGGCACCCGGGAGGACGCGCTGATCACCCACGACAAATTTGAGGAGCTGGAGCGCCGCTTCCAGTAGGCGCATCCGGCTGTGCGGGCGCTCCTTCGCCGGCCAATCGGCGCCGTCGGCCCGCAATTCTTCACAATATTGCCCAGTTTCATCCCCGACCGTAGGGCCGGGGCGGTTGAAAGCCGTCCAAAAAGGGATTATAATATCTGTATATCCAAATCCCCGTACGAAAGGAAGGTTGCCTCTTGCCTGACCGCTATACCACCGAGCGCGATCCGCGCCGGAATACTGCCGATAGAACTTCCCGTCCCGCAGCCCGCACGGGCAGCGCGCCCCGCTCCGCTTCCGCGCAGTCCCAGGCCCGCCGCCCCGCCCAGGGCGCCCGCCCTGCCGCAGCGCGCCCCGCCGGAACCCGCCCGCCTCAGGGCCGTCCGGCGCAGAGCCGCCCGTCCCAGGGCCGCCGCCCCGCACCCCGCAGGCGGAAAAAGAGAGTGCAGCCCCGCTTCTTCATCATCGCGGCCATCGTCGTGGCGCTGATCGTGGTGCTGATTATCGTCCTCAGCGGTAAAAACAAGGACGTGGTGAACCAGCCCCAGGCCACGCCCGCGCCCGTGACGAACGCATCCGGCATGGGCAACGCGGTGGTCTCCTCCTCCCAGTCCAATGGAGCGGAGGATACCGGCGCAACGACACAGGACGCAAGCGACGTGTCCACGCAGGACGCCGGTTACAGCACCCTGTCCGAGTGGCTGGGCGATTCGGATACCGAAGTGGAAGCCCTCGCCGATGAGGATCGCGTGCAGGTCAGCGACCTGAGCATCAACACCTCTCTGCCGGACACCTGGACCAACTTCCTGCTTCTGGGCACCGATGAGCGCACCTCCAACGAGAACTCCCGCACGGACTCCATGATCATCTGCTCCATCAACAACACCACCGGCGAGGTCAAGCTCACCTCCATCATGCGCGACCTGGCGGTGAAGTTTGACGATCTGGGCAAGTACAGCGGCACCTACCGCATCAACGCCGCCAACTACTTCGGCGGCCCCAACTACGCCATGAAGACGGTGAACGAGTGCTTCGGCCTGAACATTCAGTACTACGCCACCGTAAACTTCTTCGGCTTCCAGAAGATCGCGGAGGCGCTGGGCGGCATCGAGGTGGACATCACCGAAGCCGAGAAGGATGCCATCAACAAGAACCTACTCAACCAGTACCACATCGCCAACGCCGTCGGCGAGAATGCGCCGACCCTGGAGGAGGACTTCCTGGAGACCTACGGCTCCAACACCCACCTGACCGGCCACCAGACGCTGGCCTACGCCCGCATCAGATCCGTGGACAGCGACTTCTCCCGCGCCGAGCGCCAGCGCAACGTGCTGGTGAAGCTGATGAACAAGCTCCGCGGCAAGAGTGCGGCGGAGATCCTCGCGCTGGTGGGCAGCCTGTCCAGCAACGTCACCACCAACATGGACATCAACACCATCGCCACCGTGGCCATCTCCGTGCTCAGCAGCGGCATGAGCAACGTGGAATCCTTCCGCCTGCCGGCCAACAACACCTACGTCGAGGAGCGCCGCAACGAGCAGGCCATGCTCTATGACTGCGACTGGCAGACCAACAGTCTGGCGCTGTACAACTTCATCTACGAATAACGCGCTTTGAATCCAGCGCAAAACTGTGCCCGCCGCATCGCGGCGGGCTTTTCAAAAGGAGGCAAACCAATGAACCTGGCTTTCTTCCTCAAGCCCAAATCCGAGGTTCTCTATCTCTATGACGACATGTCCCTGGCAGAGGCGCTCGAGGCGCTGCGCAGCGGCGGTTACAGCTCCGTGCCCGTCATCAGCCGGGAGGGACTGTATGTGAGCACCGTCAGCGAGGGCGACTTCCTCTGGTCGCTGGCTCAGACGGACGGCGCGCATCTGCGCCTCACGCCCGCCCGGGCCGCGGAAAAACTTCGCCTGCGCGACGCGCTTCGCAGGGACCGCAATCCGCCCTGCCCCATCGACCTGGCTGTGGAGTCCCTGCTCCTGCGCACCACGGAGCAGAACTTCGTGCCCGTGGTGGACGACCGCGGCGTATTCATCGGCATCGTCACTCGCCGCGCCGTGCTCAGCTACTTCCTGAACCACCCCGCCTTCGGAAAGAATTGACCGTCGCTCCGGCGCACAGAGCGTCCGAGGCAAGCAAGAATCCCTGCTGCTTTTGATTTGCGGCAGGGATTTTGCTTTGCGAACCTCGCCTGCGATCCGGGCGCTCCGCGCGCTTCGGACAGACGATGCTCTAGAACTGGAAGTAGATGAACGGATTTGCGCCGGTGTACATCAGAATCAGCGCAAAGCCCACCAGCAGCGCAAAGCCCAGCGTGCCCGCAAAGGTGCCCAGGCGGAACGCGGGCAGCTCGCCGTGGATGACGCCGTCGCTGTCGCGGCAAAACACCGCGCACCAGAGGGTCGCCAGCGCCAGAAGCACCGGCGCGGCAATCGCCCATGTGTACATGTGCTGCACGCCGCCGCTCCAGACAAAGAGCTTGCGCAGCACCGCTAGCGCCTGACCCAGGCTCTGCGCCCGGAAGAATACCCAGCACAGGCAGACAAAGCAGAAGGTCGCCGCCTCGCTGAGGGCGCGGCCGGCCGCGCTGCGCGCCGGTTCGGGATGGCGCGCGTGCCAGAGCTTGTGGACGCACAGCGCCGCGCCGTGCAGCGCGCCCCAGAGGATGAAGTTCACGCCCGCCCCGTGCCACAGGCCGCCCAGCAGCATGGTGAGCATCAGGTTGACGTAAGTGCGCGCGCGTCCCCTCCGGTTGCCGCCCAGGGGAATGTAGAGGTACTGCATCAGCCAGCTGGAGAGGCTGATGTGCCAGCGCTTCCAGAACTCGCTCACATTGGCGGAAATGTAGGGCAGGTCGAAGTTCTTCGGCAAATCGTAGCCCAGGCATCGGGCGCAGCCGATGGCCATGTCGGAATAGCCGGAAAAATCAAAGTAGATCTGAAGGGCGTAGCCCAGCACCGCCAGCGCCACCGTTCCCGAGGAGAACGCTGCCGGGGCCGCGTAGACCACGTCCACAAACACGGAGAGCTGGTCCGCCAGCACCGCCTTCTTCAGCATGCCCCAGAAGAAGATATTCAGGCCCTCCGCCACGCCTGCGCGGGTGGGCCGCCGCTCCTGCTCCAACTGCGGCAGGAATTCGCTGGCCTTCACGATCGGCCCCGCGACCAGCTGGGGGAAGAAGGCGATGTAGAGCGCGAAGCGCAGCGGATCGTGGCTCACCGCCACCTTCCCCCGCCAGACGTCGATGGTGTAGCTCATGCTCTGGAAGGTGTAGAAGGAGATGCCCACCGGCAGTATGACGCGCAGCGCGCCCGGCTGGGCGATGTGAAACAGCGCGCAGAAGGACTCCAGGAAAAAGTTCATGTATTTGAACACGAACAGCGTTCCCAGAGGCACGACGATGCCCAACGCCAGCAGGCCCTTCCGTCCGGGGCGCTTCTCCAGCCCCAGAGCCGTGCAGTATGCGACGGCGGTGAGAAAGAGCATCAGGAAGCAGAAGCGCCAGTCCCACCAGCCGTAGAAGACGTAGCTCGCCGCCAGAAGCGCAACCTGCCTGGCCCGGGAGCTGCGCAGCACCAGCTGCGTGAGCAGCACCAGCGCAAAGAACACAAAGAACGCAACGCTCACAAAGCTCATTCGGCCGCCCTCCTCTCAAGGATCTCCGCGCAGAGCGCCTCCGCGATCAGGGCGTTTCCCTCCGGGTTCAGATGTCCCGTGCCGGGGGCTGAATTGCTGAAGCCGTGAGGCAGAATGTGCGCCTCGTCATAGGCCGCGAGAAAGGCGTCCGTCATGTCCAGAAACGTCACGCCGGCCGCCGCACAGGCAGAGGCAAAGGCCTCCAGACATCCCTGATCCTCCTGGGGCAGGGCGGAGCCGTCCTCCTGAAGCACCAGGTGGGGGTGGTAGTAGATGATGATATCCACGCCGTGATCATCCGCCTCCGCGCGCAGCTTCTGCATCAGCTCCGTGAGCGCCGCCTCGTACTGCGCCAGCTGCTCCGGCGTGATCCCGGCCTGGTTCTCCTCCGCCTCGCTGCCGCGCGCAAGCGCCTCCCACTGGCGGTAGAGCGTGCGCAGCAGGGGCCGCCTGCTGATCCAGTCGCAGATCACGCTCTGCGTCGGGGCCTGGCGCGCAAAGCCGTCGTTCCGCGCACGCTCCACGCTGGTTTTGCTGAACTTCACATGCTGCGTCTCCAGAATCACATAATCCGTGGGCTCAAAGCGCTCAAGCGCGCGCTCCAGGTTGGCGGCGTTGCGCATCAGCGTGTGGGCGGAGATGCCGATGTTGTACACACAGCCGTCCACGTCGCTCTCCTGAAGCCTCGCCTGAAGCTGGCTGCTCACGTCCTCTCCCGGCATCACGTTCAGGCCCTCGGTGTGGGAGGAGCCCATCATCAGCGCATATACGCCGTCCTCGCCGGGAACCTGCGCGTTGTTGTAGCCGTTTTCGTCGATGGTCGCCCACGCAAAGCCCTCCTGGGCGCGGGAGGTAAACGCTCCGGGCTCGCGTATGGTGTCCGTCGCGCGGAATTCGTCCCACACATATCCCGCCGGATTGTAGTACCAGTAGCAGAACGCGTCCAGCACAACCAGCGCAGCCAGCAGACCCGCAACTGCAGCTGCCGCCCTCTTCCATTTTTTCTTCATATTTCTCCGCAGGCGCGGTTTGCGCCCGCCCTTCTCTTGCATATTTCTTCGTCCCGATTATAGCACGAAGCGCGGCGCAAGACAATCTTTCCCCGTAAATCCGGGCCAAAAGATAACATGCGCGTTCTTGCAGTGCGCCCCTGCTTCTCCTATAATAGTGTAAATTTGCCTTTGTATCGGAAAAAATGTTCGGAGGCGCATTCCCTTGGATCTGATCCTCGCTTTTGTTCTGTTCATCGCCGCCATGGCCGCCAGCCTCGCCACGGGTACGACCATGATTCTGCCGATGGCGCTGGGGCTGGCCGCCTTCTCGCTGGTGGCGCTGCGCCGGGGCTTTCGCCTGCGAAGCGTCGCGGGCATGTGCCTGCGCGGCATGCGCCAATCCCTGGTCGTGGTGCTGGTCATGCTGCTGATCGGCTGCCTGACCTCCCTCTGGCGGCAGTGTGGTACCATCGCCTACTTCACCTACTACGGCGTGCGCCTGGTTCCCCCCGAGGTGTTCATCCTGGCCGCCTTCCTGCTCACAGCGCTCATGTCCTACGCCCTGGGCACCAGCTTCGGCGTGGCCGGAACGGTGGGCGTGATACTGATGACCATCGCCCGGGCCGGCGGAGCGCCCACCGCGCTGGTGGGCGGCGCGATTCTCTCCGGGCTGTACTTCGGCGACCGGGGCTCCCCCATGGCCTCCAGCGCGAGCCTCGTGGCCAACGAGACCGGTACGGACGTGAGCAGAAACTTCCGCCTGATGCTCCGAAGCGCGCTGCCGCCGCTTTTGCTGTGCGTGCTCCTCTACGCCCTCCTCTCCCTGCTCAGTCCGCTGGGCAGCGCGGATTCCGCCCTACTGGAGGACTTTTCCCGGGAGTTCACCCTCTCCCCCTGGTGCCTGCTGCCCACGCTTCTGATGCTGGCGCTGGCTTTCGGGGGCATGAAGATCAAGTACGTCATGGCGGTGGACATCCTCGCCTCCGTTCTGCTGACCGTTCTGCTCCAGGGCGCGCCCCTCGCACGCGTGCTGCGCATGATGCTGCTGGGCTACGCGCCGGAGACGCCGTCTCTCGCGCCCATCCTCTCCGGCGGCGGCGTGCGCTCCATGCTGGAGATCGTGACGCTCCTGCTGCTCTCCAGCGGCTGCGCCGGCATCTTCGAGGGCACGCGCATGCTCGCCTTCCTGGAGGACGCGCTGTCCCGGCTCAGCCGCCGCATCGGCCGCTTTCCCGCCATGGTGTGCGCAAGCCTCGCCGTCTGCGCCGTGTTCTGCAACCAGACCATCGGCATCATCATGTGCCGCCAGTGCATGGGCGGCAATTACGATTCCACCCCGGAGGGCCGCACGGATTTGATGCTGGACATCGAAAACTCCGTGGTGGTGCTGGCGGGGCTGGTGCCATGGTGCATCGCCTGCAGCGTGCCCCTGCGCATGCTGGGCTGCACGCTGTCCGCCCTGCCCTTCGCCGCCTATCTCTACCTTCTGCCCCTCTGCTGGCAGATGCAGCTCCGACTGCGCCGCCGCAGGGCCGCATAAACTGAAAAACATGCCGCGCGCTGCGCACAAAGGAGGCATATCCCATGATTCAGCTTCTGTCCCGTATCTTCATCAAAAACCGCGAGGACGTGGAGAATCCCGCCGTGCGCCGGGCCTACGGCGTGCTCTGCGGTTCGGTGGGCATCTTCCTCAATCTGGTGCTCTTCACCCTCAAGGCCGTCGCCGGCGCCATCACCGGCTCCATCGCCATCACCGCCGACGCCTTCAACAACCTCTCGGACGCGGGCTCCTCGGTCATCACCCTTCTGGGCTTCCGCCTGGCCGCCCAGAAGCCCCACCAGGATCATCCCTACGGTCACGGGCGCTATGAGTACATCTCCGGTCTCATCGTCTCCCTGGCCATACTGATGATGGGCTTCGACCTGGCCAAGTCCTCCGTGGAGAAGATCTTCAAGCCCGAGGCGGTGCTCTTCTCCTGGCTGTCCATCGGTATTCTGCTCGCATCCATCGCCGTGAAGCTCTACATGGCCCTGTACAACCGCGCCGTGGGCCGCAAGATCGACTCCGTGTCCATGGCCGCCACCGCCACGGACAGCCTCTCGGACATGTGCGCCACCTCCGTGGTGCTCCTCTCCACCCTCATCTCCCACTTCACCGGTGCAAACATCGACGCCTGGGCGGGCGCGGCCGTCTCCCTGCTGATCCTGTGGGCGGGCTTCGGCGCGACCCGGGACACCATCAGCCCCCTGCTGGGCAAGGCCCCCGACCCGGAATTCGTACATAAAATCGCCGCCATCGTGGAGTCCTATCCCGAGGTGGTGGGCATGCACGATCTGATGGTGCACGACTACGGCGCGGGTCGGGTCATGATCTCCCTGCACGCGGAGGTGCCCGCCAACGGGGACATCATGGCCCTGCATGACGTGATCGACACCATCGAGCGCCGCCTTCAGGAAGAGCTCAACTGCAGCGCCACCATCCACATGGATCCCATCTCCACCGACGACGAACAGATCGCCGCCACCCGGCAGCACATTCTTCAGCGCATTCACGAGGAGCTGGGCGAAAAGATCAGCATCCACGACTTCCGCATGGTGCCCGGCCCCACCCACACCAATGTGATCTTCGACGTGGTGGTGCCCTACGAATTCTCCATGAGCGACGAGGAGGTGCGCGCCGCCGTCTCCCGCCTGGTGCGCGAGCTGGAGGGCGACTATTTCGCCGTGCTCAACATCGACCATCCCGTCGCCACCGAGGTCTGATTCTCCCCGCCATCCGCATCTTCGCCCGGTTCGTCCACAGCGCGAACCGGGCGAAATTGTTGCATATTATTACGAACATATTACAGTCATAATTCAACCAAACTACTTTTACATTTCAAATTGCAGGGTTTTTGTGTATTTTCGCGAATAATTATCCCCATATGCGGGTGGAATGTCTCCGCCCGGCGTGGCGCGCCGCACCGCGCATCCGAAACCGGCACATTGCGAGGAAATGAATTATGAAAAACAGAAGCTGCAAATTCAAGAGAATCCTGGCGTTCACCATCGCTCTGGCGACGCTGCTGGGCTGTGCCCCGGCGCTCGCAGAGAGCTATTCGGCCATCATCGCCGACGCGACGCTGACCGTATATGCGGACGCGGCGCTCAGCAAGAAGGCCGGTGAACTGGACGGCTACACCCTCGTGACCGTCAACGCCGAAAAGAACGGCGTGGCCCAGCTCAAATACGGCAGCTACACGGTCTATGCCGCCGCGGACGCCCTGCGGGCGGTGGAGGATGTCGCAATTCCCGCCATCGCAAACCAGGACACCCGCGTGTTTGAAGCGCCCGATCTGAACAGCCGCAGCGCTGCGATGAAGGCGGGCACGCAGGTGAACGTGCTGTACATTTCCGGCAATGTTGCAATGATTGAAAAGGGTGGCAACCTGGGCTATACGAACGCCGGCCACCTGACTCCCGTCTCCGGCTCCGGCAGCTCCGAAGGCGAGACCGGCAGCGACCCCTTCCTCCCCGAGGAGAGCGCGCCGGAGACTTCGGACGGCTCCTCCGTGACCATTGAGACCTTCGCCGCGCAGGTCAGCGCGGCCACCCTCCCGGTCTACAAGAGCGCCAGCACCTCCTCGAAGAAGCTGGGCGCCCTCTCCCAGGGCCAGAGCGTCACCGTCTACGCCTACAATTCCGACTGGGCCTACATCGGCCTGAGCGGCAAGTACGGCTTCTGCGCCCGCGCCGGCCTGACCCGCAGCAGCGGCGCGACCCAGCCCGGTGCGGATCTCGACTCCGCCATCGCGGCCACCGTGACCGCCGCGTCCGTCACGGTCTACCAGAGCGCCAGCACCTCCTCCAAGTCCCTGGGCACGCTGCGCAAGGGCGCAGAGGTGAACGTGGTGGAGACCAGCCAGAGCTGGGCCTACATCGAGCTCAACGGCAAGTACGGCTATTGCGCCCTGGACGCGCTGACCAAAACCAGCGATCTGAACGCCGAGGATAAAAACGACGCCGTCTCCGGCGAGGTGATCGGCGACAAGAACCCCCTCGGCACCGCCACCGTCATTCAGGCCACGGCCCCGGTCTACGACTCCATGAGCGCCTCGTCGCCCAAGGGGACGCTGAAGCTGGGCGAAACCGTGAGCTTCTACGGCTATGATTCCAAGTGGGTGCTGATCGGCAAGAACGGCACGTTCGGCTTCATGCCCCGCCAGTACCTCAGCGCGGACAGCTACGCCGAGCTCAAGGAGGAGGACAGCGGCGCAGCCGTGAAGGAGCTGGAGGCCGCCCTGCTCGCCCTGGGCTACCTGGACGGCGCACCCTCCGTGAACTACTCCTCCCTCACCACCGCCGCAGTTCAGCGGTTTCAGGCCGCCTGCAGCATGACGGAAAGCGGCGTGGCCGATCTGGCCACCCTGCGAGTACTCTACTCCGGAAACGCCCCCTACTCCCCCATGCTCAGCCTCTCTCTCTCCAGCGGCGCGAAGAACGACAACGTCAGCCGCCTGCAGACCCGCCTGTACGCGCTGGGCTATCTGTCCCGCGCCTCCAGCATTGACGGCGACTACGGTGCCAACACCGCCGCGGCGGTGCGCCTCTTCCAGAGCGCCGCGGGCATCACGGCCACGGGCACGGCCGACAGCGCCACCATCCGCGCCCTCTACCGCGCGGACGCGCCGACCCTCGCCTCCGGCACGGATGCGGCGGACGCGAGCTCTTCCAGCAGCTCCTCCGGCAGTGGCTCCTCCGGCAACACGACCGGCATGCCCTCCAACCTCGCCTCCACCACCTCGGAATACAAGAGCGGCATGTCCAACGCACAGAAGCTGGAGTATGTGATCTATGTGGCCCAGCAGCAGCTGGGCAAGCGCTATGTGTTCGGCTCCGCCGGCACCGCCACCTTCGACTGCTCCGGCCTGACGATGTACTGCTTCAAGCAGGTGGGCGTCTCCCTGCGCCACTCCGCCTACTCCGAGGGCTACAACGACAGCTATAAGAAGATCTCCGACAAGTCCAGCCTGCGCCGCGGCGATCTGGTGTTCTTCAACACCGTATCCGACGGCGACCAGTGCGACCATGTAGGCATCTATCTGGGCAGCTACTACTTCATCCACGCCTCCTCTGGCGCGGGCAAGGTCATCGTGAGCAACCTGTCCAGCGGTTACTACAGCCGCGTGTTCAGCTGGGGCCGCCGCATCCTCGAAACCTGACCTTCCGCCGGGCAGGCCCGGAAACAGCCGCTGCGCGCATTGACGCGGGGCGGCTGTTTTGCTATAATTTTCCTGTACCATGTTGCACGTGCAGTGCGCGCCGCAATCGCGCGGCGGGCACAGGAAACCAATCGGAAAGGATGTGTTTTTCCATGGCAGAGAAGAACTACCGCGCCGAGCTGGTCGGCGTGTTCGGCGATCCCGTGGATGGCAACCCCACCGGGGTGATGGAGGAGGCGGGCTTCGAGACCGCCGGGCTGAACTGGCGCTATCTCACCTGCCGGGTGGATGTGGATAACCTGGAGGACGCGATGCGCGGCATGCGCGCCGTGGGCATGCGGGGCGTGAACCTCACCATGCCCCACAAGGTCGAGGTCATCCGCCTGCTGGACGAGCTGAGCCCTGCGGCCCGCATCATCGGCGCCGTCAACACCGTCGTAAACCGCAACGGCCGCCTGATCGGCGAGAACACCGACGGCAAGGGCTTCGTCCGCTCCCTGACCGACGAGGGCCTCTCCCCCGCGGGCAAGGTCATCACCCTGCTGGGCGCGGGCGGCGCAGCAAAGGCCATCGGCGTGGAGTGCGCGCTGGCCGGCGCGCGGAAGATCAACATCATCAACCGCAACGCGGCCCGGGGCCGGGAGCTCGTACAGACCATCACCGAAAACACCGCTGCACAGGCCGCCTTCTTCCCCTGGGAGGGTGCGGCTCCGCTGCCCGAGGACACGGAGATCCTCATCAACGCCACCTGCGTAGGCCTCTTCCCCGATGTGGACCGCTGCCCCGACATTCGCTACGAGCACATCCGTCCCGACATGCTGGTGTGCGACGTAGTGTTCAATCCCGCCATGCCCCTGTTCCTGCGCAAGGCCCAGGCCCAGGGCGCACGGATCATCATCGGCCTGGGCATGCTGGTGAACCAGGCCGCCCTGAACTTCGAAATCTGGACCGACGTGAAGGCGCCGCGGGAAGTCATGCTCCACGCGCTGATGCACGAATTCGAAACCTGATGCACTGCGGGGAGGGGCCGGTCCGGCCCCTCCCCGCAGCTGCGCTTCAATCCGCGCGCCCCTGGCGGCAGCGTCGCCTTCCCGCCCCGCGCCCCTTCGCGCGGCGGGAGCGGCTGCGCAGCGCGCAGTATCCGACCCACTCCGGCGCAAACCGGACAGAAAAGGAGTTGTTTCCATGTATCGGGACGGCAACTGGACCATTGCCTTCTTCAACCCGGGCAAAAACCCCGGGCGGCCGGACGTCTTTGGCTGCGCCACGCTCGGCGCCGTGGACGCGCAGAGCGCGCACGCTCCGGACGTGGACGGCCTCTTCGTCTGGCGGCGGGAGGTCGCCGGGCGCGCCGTGTGCGGGAGCCGCGCGCAATGCCTGGCAGAAATCGAAGACGCCGCGTTCTCCCCCACCTGTATCCTCGCGCTGCTGGCGGAGGGCGAGGGCGCGGAGACCTTTCTGGATGCCCTGCGCGCCCGCTTCCCCGGGGTACAGATCGCGGGCGGCGTCAGCGCGTGCGAGAGCGGCTGCACCGGCGAGCTCTCTCCCGAGGGCGCACAGGCCGCGCTGCTTCTGGTGAAGGAAGACGCCTTCCACACCGCCTTTGAAAACATACTCGCCCCCACCGGGCGCTGGTTTGCGCTGCGTACGGACGGCGCGCCCCGCGTCCTCGCGGATCTGGCGGAGGACGGCGCGCCCGTCCAATCCGCGGAGGAAGCCTGGCGCGCCCTTCAGCGCGCGCAGGGACTCTCGCCGGACAACTTCGAACAGATGACGCTCTCGGACGGGGACGGCCTGAACGTGCATCTGAGCGTTCAGGAGGGACGGCTGTGCGCCGGCGCGGACTGCGACGGGCGCGGGCCCTTCCAGCTGCGCTTTTCCGGGCGCGATGCAATGGAGGCGGGCACGCAGGCCTTCTCGGACGCACCCGGGGCGCTGATCTTCGGCTGCGCGGGCCTCAAGAGCGCCGTGCGCCGCCTGCCCTGCGTGCCGGAGGGAACGCTCCTTCTGTTCCTCTTTGGCGAAATCGCAGGCGGGCGCTTTGCCAACCTGATGATGACCGGCCTGTTTCCCGATGGCAACCGAACCTGACCTGCGCCCGACGCGGAAACCCGGCTGAACGAGGCGGCGGCACGCGCTGTGCCGCCGCCTCGTTCTGTGCAATGAAAGCCGTCCAATTGTCATTGCAGGTGTCAATTGGTTTTTGACAGGCAAAAACCCAGCCATCCTTTCAAATGGTTGGGTTTTGCTGTCGAAAAATCCCAGGAACGCGCGAAAGGGCCGAAGCCAGCTCAGCTAATGACCACCGTGGTGCCCTCGGGGCAGTTTTCGCAGATCCACTGAGCGTCGTCCACCGCAAGGCGCACGCAACCGTGGGAGGCCTTGCGTCCCAGCGCGTTCACGGAGGAATTGGTGGGGCCCTTCTTCTTGGCGCTGTAAAGCACGGAGTGGAACAGCACGCCGCCCACGATGCGGTAGGCGTACTTGGCGTAGCAGTTGTAATCCTTGAAGTAGTACCACTCGCCCGCGTTCACGCGCCCGCCAGACTGGTAGGTGCCGGACGGCGTGTCATAGCCCGCCATGCCCGTGGAGCACTTGAACTTCTTGACCTCCTTGTTGTAGCCGGAGCCGTCCCAGCCGTAGGCATAGACCCGCTGGTTGTCCAGGCTCACATACAGCTTGTAGGGGAACACATACTCCTCGGAGGTCAGCGCCTCGCCGGAAAACAGCTTGCGCTGGGTCGCCTCGTCCGCCACGCCGGTCTCCGTCAGGCCGTTCTTACGTTGGAAGTACTTGAGGGCATATTCCGTCAGCGCGCCATAGCTGCCGTCCGGCTTGTAGAGATACCGGAGCTGGCACAGCCTGCGCTGAACGCGCCAGACCTCCGCGCCCTGATTTCCGTTCTGAAGGGTCTGCTGAAACACCTGGAACGCGTAGTCGCCGTCCGCAAAGCGCACCACATCCTCCGTGATCTCGCCGTTCTGGCCGTTGCTCTCGGGCGCCTGGGTGGCGTCCAGCGGCACGTCCATGGCCACGGGCTGCGCGTTCGGCGCCAGCGTCGCCTCCGGCGTGGGCTCGGGCGTGGTGTAGGCCGAATAGCTCAGGCGGCAGGTGTTGTAGATGTAATCCTTGAACTCCGCAACGGCGGTCTGGGTGGTCGTTCCGGCGATGCCGTCTGCGGAACCCACCATGAAGCCCCAGCGCAGCAGCGCCTGCTGCACCCGAAGCGTCTCGGAATCCGCCGCCACCGCCTCCGGGGCCCGCTGGGCTGAGGTGGAAAAGAGCAGACTCTGGGTGGAGTCGTCGGCGATGCCGGTGGGCGTCAGGCCGTTGTGCTCCTGAAAGGCGAGCACGGCGCTCTCGGTCATCGCGCCGTACTGGCCGTCCGCAGCGCTGGCCAGGTAGCCCAGCTCCAGCAGGCGGTTCTGCAGCATGACCACATACGCGCCCGCATCGTCGCCGTCCCGGGAGCCGATCTGCAGCGTGGGATAGCCCGATGCGGCGCCGTCGCTCCCTCCGTCCCCGAGGCCCAGGGCCTCCTGACCGGTGATCGCCATCGCCGGAACGGCGGAGGCCAGCAGACACAGCGCCAGCAGGGTGCACAGAATTCTCTTCACGCAAGTACCTTCTTTCGTATTCATTCAGCTTATCACATTCGCGCTCCGGCCCGGCGCAGCCGCGCCCGCCGGTCGCCGCGTTTCCACAATGGGCGCAAGGCCCCTTCTCTGCTCCGTCCGGCTCCGGACGTGCGGCCGCTTCCCGGTCTTTGACGAAGCAGCGGCACGCTTTGTTCATCGTTTCGCCCAAACGCCCCGGTTTTTCCACAGTTTCTGCCGCGTCGCGCCACAGAGGAGCCGGTTCCCGGCGCTTCCCGCGCTCCGGGGCCACGCAAATCCGTTTCTCCCCGACCGGCGCGCCCCGCAGGACGTTTCATCCGCGGAATGTTCCCGCCGCCATAGAAATTCCCCGATATGCAGAGAATATCGGGGAATTCGTTCGCCGCGCTCAGAAGAGAATCTTCGCGTCGTCGGCCGTGTGCAGGAAGTCCCGAATCAGCTCGCGGCAGCGGGTGTACACGCACTCGCGGGCATACTCCACGTCGTTCTTCTCGCGCATGGCCCGCTCGTAGGGCTGGCGCAGCTCGGTGCCCACGTTGATCTTGGCGATGCCGGCCTTGATGCCGCGGGTGATG
>SFTH01000004.1 GCA_004563405.1 bacterium | reverse complement strand
CCTCAACGCCTCCCGGATGTTCCAAGCGTTTACTCTCTCAGAAATCTGACTGTTCTTTCTTCTTGATCTACTCTTCGCTGTATCGTTTTCAAGGATCGATTTGTTGTCGCTGCCGTGACAACGTTGAATATTATAGCAACATCCTCGAATTCTGTCAAGCGTTTTTGGCAACTTTATCTGGAAATAACACATTTCCATGTTTTTTCGTCACATTATGAATTCACACGCGAACATTCCGTCGTCATACTTCTGTAATAATCGCACTTTTCCCGAATGATTGATCTTTGTATCAAAACAATGTTCAGACGAATTTTTTGCCGGTTTTTGAAAAAAAGTTCTTGACAAAGGCCCGATGCACGTTTATAATCAATGCCAACAACCGAGAGCAAACCGGTGAGTAAGAGTAGTAACGTGGAACGCAGGTTTGAAAGAGAGCCGCAGACGGTGGGATTGCGGCAGCCGTGCCCACGCGAATGGACTTACGAGGGCGGTCGAAAGCCTCCGGGCGAGTAGC
The DNA here is from genome assembly GCA_004563405.1 of bacterium. Classification (GTDB taxonomy): domain Bacteria; phylum Bacillota; class Clostridia; order Christensenellales; family Aristaeellaceae; genus SFTH01. Next base: position 210,641 of record SFTH01000004.1, on the reverse strand, counting down.
AACCGACGGGTTCCGCACCCGTTATCAGAGCGGCTCATATGAATGTATGAGAGAGCGAGCGGATGTGTTTACACATCAACTTGGGTGGCACCGCAGGTTATCCTGTCCCAATACTTTGGGACAGGTTTTTTTATTGATCAGGAGGGATGTACATGAGACTCCGGTTGGATTTTCGATGGCGACCCGCAAAGAGCGCGACGACCTGAAGAAACCGAATCATCAAAACGATCTACATATATAAAAGGAGCGAACTGAAATGAAGAAACTGATCTCTGTTATCATCGCTGCACTGCTGACCCTGACCCTCACCGCATCCGCATTCGCCGCGCCCGTCATCGGCATCAACCAGTACGGCGAACACGCCTCCCTGGACAACTGCCGCGAGGGCTTCATTCAGGGCCTGATCGATGCAGGTCTGACCCAGGATGTGGATTTTGAAATCAAATATGAGAACGCGGGCTTTGACAACGCCATCGCCTCTCAGATCGCCCAGAACTTCTCCGCCAACAACGTCGCCATCATGTGCGCCATCGCGACGCCCTCTGCAACGGCCTGCTTCGCAGCCGCTGAGGACAAGGACATCCCGGTGGTCTTCACCGCCATCACCGACCCCGTTCAGGCAGGCCTGACCGAGGGCAACGTGACCGGCACCAGTGACAAGCTGCCCGTGGAGGCGCAGCTGGATCTGATCCGCAAGCTGCAGCCCGACGCCAAGACCATCGGCATCCTCTACACCACCAGCGAGCCGAACTCCGTATCTGCCATCGCGGAATACCAGGAGAAGGCCGGCGAGTATGGCTTCACCATCGAGGCGCTGGGCGTGACGGCCCAGTCCGAGGTGACCCAGGCGACGGATACCCTGATCGGCAAGGGCGTGGACTGCTTCTCCAACCTGACGGACAACAACGTCGTCGGCGTGCTCTCCTCCGTTCTGGAGAAGACCGACGAGGCCGGCATCCCCGTATACGGCAGCGAGGTTGAGCAGGTGAAGCTCGGCTGCGTCGCCTCCGCCGGTATCGATTATGTGCAGCTGGGCCGCCAGACCGGCGCGATGGCCGCGAAGATCCTCAAGGGCGAAGCGAGCGCAAGCGACATGCCCTATGAGACCATCTCCGAATACGGCATCTACGTCAACTCCGACGCGCTGGCCGCCTTCGGAATCGAGCTTCCCGCCGACATCGCCGAGAAGGCCATCGAATCCACGGAAGCATAAATTCAACCGCCGCGCATCTGCACCGCCGGTTCCCCCGGAAGCCGGCGGTCGCGTGCGCCACGAAGGAGCATGAACATGAGCGTATTTGTCGATCTTCTCATCAGCACCGCAACGCAGGGACTGATCTACGCGCTGCTGGCCTACGGAATTTTCATTACCTATAAGATACTGGACTTTCCGGATCTGACGGTGGACGGCAGCTTCCCCCTGGGCGCGGCGGTGACCGCCGTGCTGCTGGTGCGGGGCGTAAACCCCTATCTGACGTTGCCGGTGGCGATGGGCGTGGGCGCGCTGGCCGGACTGGTCACGGGCGTCATTCATGTGCGCCTGAAGGTGCGCGATCTGCTGGCGGGCATTATCACCATGACGGCCCTGTTCTCCATCAACCTGCAGATCGCGGGCTCCAATCTGGCGGTGGATCGCTCCTTCGATACGATCTTCAGCGGCAAGCCGGTCATGGCGCTGTTCGGAGGACTGACCCTCATGCAGCGCAAGCTGGTAGTTTCGCTGATTCTCGCCGTACTCTTCAAGATTCTGCTCGATCTGTTCTTCTCCACGAAGTGCGGCATGCTGCTTCGGGCCACGGGCAACAACGCCACGGTGGTCACCTCCCTGGCGGTGGATCAGGGTCGGATGAAGATTCTGGGCCTGGTCATCGCCAACGCGCTGGTAGCGCTGTGCGGAGCGGTGGTCTGCCACGAGCAGCGCGCCTTCTCCAGCACCATGGGCACGGGCCAGATGGTCTTCGGCCTGGCCACCGTGATCATCGGCACAACGATCTTCAAGAAGCTGAGCTTCGTCAAGGGCACCACCGCCGCAGTGGTGGGCAGCATCATCTACAAGGCCTGCATCCAGCTTGCCATCAGCCTGGGCCTGCCGGCGAACCTGCTGAAGCTGGTCACGGCCGTGCTGTTCCTGGTGATTCTGGTCCTGGGCAACGCCAGCGGGAGGAGGGCAAAGAGGCATGCTTGAGCTCAAAAACATCACCAAGATTTACAACCAGGGGTTGGTCACGGAATCCTGCCTGTTCCGGGACTTCAACCTGACGGTCAAGGACGGCGAATTTGTGTCCATCGTGGGCAGCAACGGCAGCGGCAAGACCTCCATGCTGAACATCATCTGCGGCAGCATCCCCGTGGAGGGCGGCCAGGTGATCATTGACGGCCAGGACATCACCCGCTCCCCCGACCACAGGCGCTACGCGCGCATCGGGCGCATCTTTCAGAATCCCGCCATGGGCACCTGTCCGGATCTGACGATGCTGGAGAACCTGTCCCTGGCGGACAACAAGGGCAAGCCCTTCGGCCTCAGCCGCGCGGTATCCAAAAAGCGCATCGACTTCTTTCGGGATCAGCTCGCCTCCCTCCAGCTTGGATTGGAGGATAAGCTGCATATGAAGATGGGCGCGCTCTCCGGCGGCCAGCGGCAGGCCGTGGCGCTGCTGATGGTCACCCTCTCCCCGCTGGACTTCCTGATTCTGGACGAGCACACCGCCGCGCTCGATCCCCACACGGCGGAAATCATCATGCAGCTGACCGACCGGGTGGTGAAGGAGAAAAAACTCACCGCCATGATGGTGACCCACAACCTGCGCTACGCCGTGGAATACGGCACGCGCATGCTGATGATGGACCGCGGCCACATCGTTCTGGACGTGGCGGGGACAGAAAAGGAGAGCACGAAGGTCGACGACATACTGGGCATCTTCAACCGCATCAGCATCGAATGTGGAAACTGACAGGACGGGCGCAGGGGGCATTTCCCTGCGCCCTTCTTTTGTGGAGCGAAGGAGCGCCGGAGGTCGCGGCAGGAATCGCAGGTTTCTCCGTCCGAAGCATCCAGTTGGTTTTTTCTCGTGCTGCGCCGCTATTATCCGAAGAAGTTTGCAAATTCCTGATACAGATTTGATCAAGCCGACGTACAATGCCCTCAATGGAGGGATCATTATGAAGGATCGCAAGGGTTTCCGCATCGTGCTGACCGCAATGCTCGCAGCCATGATCTGCGTGAGTACCATCTGTATTCAGATCGCATCGCCGGTGGGCGGCTACATCAACCTGGGCGACGCGCTGGTGCTGATGAGCGGCTTTATGCTGGGCCCGGTGTACGGCGGCGCGGCTGCGGGCATCGGCTCCGCCCTGGCCGACATAATCACCGGCTACGCCTACTACGCTCCCGGAACGCTCGTCATCAAGGCCGCCATCGCCGCCGTGGCCGCGCTGCTGGCCCGTTCGCTCGCGCGTCGCGCGCCGCGCATGGCCCTTCCGCTGCGCTTGGCGCTGGCGGGAATCCCCGGGGAAATCATCATGGTGGCGGGCTATCTCTTCTACGCCTGGCTCTGTCTGGGCTACGGCCCCGGCGCTGCGGCCTCCGTTCCGGGCAGCCTTGTGCAGGCCGCTGCGGGCCTCGTGATCGCCGCCCTGCTCACACCCCTGCTCTCCCAAAACCGTGAAATTCGGAGGCTCATGGAGGGCTTCGACCACCGCGACTGACCCGTTCCGGCGCGGCTTTCACCCAACCCAATCCCCGGCCCCATTCAAGCAATGAAGCCTTCAGCGGCGCCATCCGGCGCGCTTTTTGCGCATCAACGGGGTTTGGAGCACCCCCAGCCCTGCCAGTCGCGCGCTGGTTCCAAAGTTGCTTTCCTTGCAAAACTGTGTTAAAATAGCAACGCATAGCAAGAATGTACGATGAAGGAGGGTTGCGCCATGCCCAGAGGCGACAGGCGCCGGGTCAAGCTGACGGACATCGCGGCGCGCACGGGCTTTACCGTGGGCACCATCTCAAAGGCCCTGCAAAACAAGGAGGGCATCTCCCACGAGACCCGCGAGAGCATCATGAAGGCGGCCAAGGAGATCGGCTACATCGCCAATTCTCAGGCGGGCGGCTTGCGCTCCGGCTCCTCCAAGACCGTGGCCATCATCGTCAGCGACATCGCCAATCCCCTCTTCGCCATCGAAATCAAGATTTGCGTGGAGGAGCTGGAAAAGCACGGCTACCGCGCCATCGTCATGGGCACGGAGGAGCGTCCGGAGCGGGAGGAGCAGGCCGTCGTCTCCGCGCTGAACAAGAATGTGGACGGCGTGCTGCTCTGTCCCAGCCAGCAGTCCATGGCGGGCATACGCCTGCTCCAGCAGAACGGCATGCCCTTCGTGCTGATGGGCCGTCGGTTTGAGGAGGAGCTCGACGCGGACTATGTGGTCTGCGATGACGAAAAGGGCGGCTATCTCGCCGGAGAATATCTGGCGCAACTGGGCCACCGGCGCATTCTGGTCATCACCGCCGGGCCGTACATCTCCAGCTCCCGGGAGCGCCTGGCCGGCTTTAAGCGGGCCATGGAGGAGCGCGGCATCGCCCTGGATCCGTCGCTGATCCTCCAGTCCGACGTCTCCGCCCACGATTCCAACCGCATGATCGACGCCCTGCTTCAGGGCGGGCCGGACTTCACCGCAATCTTCGCCTTCAGCGATTACATCGCCTGGGAGGTCATCTATGCCCTGAACCGCCACGGTCTTCAGGTGCCCCGGGACGTGTCTGTGGTGGGCTTCGACGACGTGCAATCCCACATGTGCTTTCCGCCGCCGCTGACCACTGTGCACTTTCCCAAGCGCACAATTTCCACAAAATCCGTGGAGCTTTTGATGGAGCGCATCCGCCGCAGCGACGAGACCCCTGCCCGACTGGTGCTAGATACCTATCTGGTGGTACGGGAGACCGCCGCGTCTCCGGCCAACAAAGCGTGAAAAAACTTTACATTATACACTTTCCATTTCTTTCAAAATATCGTATAATGAATATGTATGATTATCAATCAACCGCGCGCTCCGGCCCGCGGAATCAACGGAGGGAAAAAGACTATGGCAATCATTGATAAGATCAAGGCGAAGGCAAAGGCGGACGTGAAGCACATCGTACTGCCCGAGGGCGACGAGCCCCGCACTGTGAAGGCCGCTTCCATCATCGCGGAGCAGGGTCTGGCAAAGCTGACGCTGCTGGGCAACCCCGAGAAGATCAAGGAAGTCGCCGCAGGCGCCTCTCTCGAGGGCATCGAGATCATCGACCCCGCCACCAGCGAAAAGTGCGCCGAGTACGCCGCCACGCTGTATGAGCTGCGCAAGGCCAAGGGCATGACTGAGGAAAAGGCCGCCGCCACCGTGAAGGATCCCATGTACTACGGCATCATGATGGTCAAGGCCGGCGAGGCCGACGGCCTGGTCTCCGGCGCGATCCACTCCACCGGCGACATGCTGCGCCCCGCGCTGCAGATCATCAAGTCCAAGCCCGGCATCAAGACCGTGTCCTCCTGCTTCCTGATGGAGAGCCCGAACAAGGCGTACGGCGACGACGGCATCATGATCTTCGCGGACTGCGCCGTGAACATCGATCCCGACGCCGAGGCGCTGGCCAACATCGCCCTGGGCGCCGCAGATTCCGCGCGCTCCCTGGCCGGCATCGAGCCCCGCGTGGCCATGCTGTCCTTCTCCACCAAGGGCTCCGCGAAGCACGACCAGGTCACCAAGGTGCAGGAAGCCACCCGCATCGCCAAGGAGATGGCCCCCGACCTCATGCTCGACGGCGAGCTGCAGCTCGACGCCGCGCTGGTTGAGAAGGTCGGCCAGCTGAAGGCCCCCGGCAGCGCCGTCGCCGGTCACGCCAACACCCTGGTGTTCCCCTCCCTCGAGGCGGGCAACATCGGCTACAAGCTGGTGCAGCGCCTGGGCAACGCCGAGGCCTACGGCCCGATCCTCCAGGGCATTGCCAAGCCGTGCAACGACCTGAGCCGCGGCTGCAGCGTCGAGGACATCGTCGCCACCGTCGCCATCACCGCCGCGCAGGCCCAGGGCTGAGCGCCGTTTCCCGCGCCGCGGCGCATAAAGCCGTCGCGGCGCGACAACCTACTAAGCAATAGAACGGAGAATACCATCATGAAGATTCTGGTCATCAACGCCGGCTCCTCCTCCCTGAAATATCAGATGATCGACATGGACAACGAGTCCGTCATCGCCAAGGGCCTCGTCGAGCGCATCGGCACCGTGGACCCCAAGTCCAACATCACCCACAAGTACAACGGCAAGAAGTATGAGGCTGAGATCGACAAGCTGGGCGACCACAACGCCGCCATGGAGCTGGTTCTCAAGCTCCTCACTGACAAGGATCTGGGCGTGATCTCCGACCTGAGCGAGATCGGCGCAGTCGGCCACCGCGTGCTGCACGGCGGCGAGAAGTTCACCGCCTCCTGCCTGATCGACGACGCCTGCATCGCCGCCATCGAGGAGAACATCCCGCTGGGCCCGCTGCACAACCCCGCGAACCTCATGGGCATCCGCGCCTGCCAGAAGGTGCTGCCGGACGTGCCTCAGGTCGCCGTGTTTGACACCGCGTTCCATCAGACCATGCCGCCCAAGGCCTTCCGCTATGGCCTGCCGAAGCACTACTACACCGATCTGCACATGCGCAAGTACGGCTTCCACGGCACCAGCCACCGCTTCATCGCCGGCCGTGCCACCGAGCTGCTGGGTGAGGGCAAGAAGGTCATCGTCTGCCACCTGGGCAACGGTTCCTCCCTGTCCGCCTGCGTAAACGGCAAGTGCGTGGACACCACCATGGGCATCACGCCTCTAGACGGTCTGCTGATGGGCACCCGCTGCGGCACCCTGGATCCAGCCTGCGTTGAGTTCATCGCCAACACCGAGGGCAAGAGCGTGTCCGAGGTTCTGAACATGATGAACAAGAAGAGCGGCCTGGTCGGCCTGACCGGCTCCTCCGACATGCGCGACGTCACTGCCCGCTACGACGCCGGCGATCCCGACGCCAAGCTTGCCATCGAGATGTGGACCTACACCGTGCAGAAGTACATCGGCTCCTATGTGGCCGCGATGAACGGCTGCGACGCCATCATCTTCACCGCCGGCATCGGCGAGAACCACATCCGCGCCCGCAAATGGGTCTGCGAGGGCCTGAGCTACTTCGGCATCAAGATCGATGACGAGCGCAACAACGTCTGCGGCGAGGAGAAACTGATCTCCACGGACGACAGCAAGATCCAGGTGTGGGTCATCCCCACCAACGAGGAGCTGGCCATCGCCCGCGACACGCTGGAAATCGCTACGAAAAAATAACTTTACAAATCCGCACATACCGTATATAATATTCAAGGTTAGGGGGAAAAAGCTTTGTCGGCAATGCTGGACGTCTCCAACGCGCTGAAAAATCCCGGTCAGGTCTACGCCTTCGCGCTGAAGCCTGAACTTGAGGAGATGGAGGTGCTGGGCGACCCGGTGCGCTTTGATGAAATCGCCGTCTCCGGCGAATTCTTCGGCACCGGTGAAAGGGTCAGCGTTCGCGGCCAGGTGGTGTCAACGGTCACTTCCCGTTGCGCCAAGTGCCTGGAGCGGGTCACGCTGGAGCTCCACGCGGAGATGGACGCGGTCTATGCAAGGCAAATTGACCCCGAGGACCCGGATCTGTACGCCTTTGAGGGATCAAAGGCCGATCTCACGGACGCCGTGCGCGACGCGCTGCTGCTGGAGCTGCCTTACCGCTTCCTGTGCAGCGAGGACTGCAAGGGACTCTGTCCCACCTGCGGCGTCAATCTGAATCTGGGCGCCTGCACATGCCAGGAGGGCGGCAATGTTACGAACCCCTTTTCGGCATTAAAAGCGATTGTGCAAAACGATGAGGAGGTGTAACAATGGCCACTCCGAAAGGAAAAGTCTCCAAGGCGAGAAGAGATTCCCGTCGCAGCGCGCATTGGAAGCTGTCCGTGCCGGGCATCGTGAAGTGCCCCCGTTGCGGCAAGATGAAGCTGAGCCACCGCGTCTGCAAGGCGTGCGGCTACTACGACGGTCAGCAGATCGTTGAAACCGAGGCCAAGTAAAGCTGTTTCAGCTGAGAAGGCGCCCGCCGGGAAACCGGCAGGCGCCTTTTGTCGTGCACAGATGTGCGAAAGGCGGGAGCCACCCCATTGCCGGGGCGGCTCCCGCCTGCGTTTCAAATCCGATCGACCGCCTTCTCGGCGGCGGCGCTTCCGCCTCGGCCGCTACGCCCTGCCCTTCCCGGAGCCGCGATAGACAAACCTTCCCTGAACCATCAGGCTCACCACGAACAGCAGCGCCTCCACCGCGAGCTTCGCCAGTGCCAGCGGCCAATGAAGCACAATGGTCGTCAGGCGCATCAGCAGATAGTTTGCGGCCAAGATGCCCACGGCCAGCGCAGCGTACTTGGCGAGAGCCTTGCCCAGCGTCTCATTGCCCTTGAATACCACGCTGCGATTGACGCAGAAATTCACCGACGCACTCACCAGACGCGCGCCCACCACGCTCACCGCCAGCGAAATCTCCGCGCCCAGGCCCGCCGTGAGCGCGCTGAGCACCAGAACCAGCACATAGTCGATCACCGCCGCAAGCAGCGAGGACAGGCCGAACTTGAAGATGCACATGTAGATCTTCAGCGAATCCTTGAAGGGATTGAAGTGCGAGGATGAGTTGTCGTTGAGATACACCGTCTCGATGGTCTCCTCGACGATCGGCATGCCGGACTGCGCCGCATCCAGCAGCATGTTGATCTCATACTCGTAGCGGTCGCCGCCTACCTTCATGAAGCGCTCCATGGCGGCGCGGTCAAAGGCCCGCAGACCCGTCTGCGTGTCGTAGACCTTCGCGCCGCTGGCGATGGCGAACACCTGCCGGGTGATGGCGTTTCCCATGCGGCTGCGCAGGGGAACCTCGCCGTCAAAGCGGCGGCCGCCCAGCACCAGCGCGCCCGGATGAGCCTGCGCCGAAGCATTTACGCGCAGGATGTCCTCGTAGCGGTGCTGGCCGTCCGCATCGGCCGTGAGCGCCAGCGCGCAATCCGGCATGTTCGCAAGCACATGGGCGATGGCCGTCTTCAGCGCCGCGCCCTTGCCCCGGTTGACCTCGTGGCGCAGCAATACGGCAAAGTCCGGCACGGCGTCAAAGATCTCGCGAAAGTGCTCTCCGCTTCCGTCATCCACCACGACCGGACAAAAATCTGCATTCCCCCGAAACTGCTCCAGCAGCTCCAGCATCTCCCGTCCCGGCTTGTAGGCCGGAATAATCAGTGCTGTCTTCATACTCCCTCTTCCCTTCCGCGTCCCCTCGCGGGCATTTGTATGTAAACATTATAGAATCCCAATGTAAATTTACATCGGTCTTTTTCCAAACAAATGTCTGAAAAATCCCTTTTTTTCCACGGCCATCGGCGCAGACTCCGGCTCCGTGGGCCGTCGCTCCGCCGTCTTTGTTAAATCCGCCGCGTATTGATCGGGATCCGGCAGCTCACCCATCTCCGCCTGCGAGCGAGGTGCTTCCTCCTGTGCGGGCTTTGGCGGCGCGATGCGCACCGCAAGCGGCGGCTTCTCACGAAGCTCGCGCACCTTGTCGAAGGCCCCGGCGGGCAGGCGGTAGCCCAATTCCTGCGCGTCGATCAGCATGCCCGCGGCGCCATTTGCCCGCGCGGCGAGCTCGTCAAACTTCAGCTCCACCGGCACAGGTGCGCCCGGAACGCTCTGCGCAAAGGCAGCCGCCCGCGCGCGCTCCGTAAACGCCGCCAACAGGCGCTCTTCCCTGTCCTTGCGCCCCACCAGCACGCAGCTTCGCCTGTCCGCGCCGCCGCAGAGCACCCACAGCTTCGCCTGTCCCAGCGCCCGCCAGGCAAAGTTGCGCAGGGTGAGCATGCCCTCCAGCATGCTCCGCTGGTTGGGCTCCGGCGCGCCGTCGCTCTTGAGGCGATTCCAGCGCACGCCGCACTCCACCTCCCGAAGCATCAGCGCCCGAAGCGCCGCATTTTCCGAGGGCATAAGCTCCAATGCGTCCGCAATTTCGATTTCTGCGGAGGCAAAGCCGTTGTCCACCCGCAGCGCCGTCAGCCCGTCTGCCGCCCAACGGCGCAGCGCACCCTCAATCTGATCCCCCGGAATCTCCCGAAGCTGCCAGAACGCCGCCGCGCCGGCCTTCTCCAGATGCCGCAGCGCGCGCTCTCCGCGCTCCCTGCGCGTGAAGAGCTCCACGCGCCCATCCAGCCCCAGGCTGGGCCAGCGTCCGTTCAGCAGCGCCTCGTCGGCGACGTACAATTTCTCCAGTGTCAAAAGTCCCGCACCCAGGGCGCGCCGCGCCTGCGCGTGCTCCGTCCGCGCCGCCTCCGGCGCGTCCTTTTCCCTGCAGGCTTCCTGAAGCCGCCGGCACTCCGCAAGCTGCGCATCCAGCGGACCCGCTTCCGCCTGACCTGCCCGCGCCTGAAGCAAGCGTGCGAATGCCCCCGCGTCGATGCTCTCTCCGGTTTCAGGCTTGACCTCCCGCCGCACCGGTGCGCCCTTCAGATCGCACACCCGCCAGCCGATGAGGCGATCGGCGGGCACGGCCTTGCGCAGGCGCTCCGCCAGCGCGTCCAGCTCCTTCGGTGCGCGCTCGCGCAGGGCATATTCCTCCGGGCTAATGCCGAAGAGCAGCATGCAGATGTCGCCTGGTTCGAGCTTGCCCTCGCACAGCCTGGGCCGGGGATCGGCGACCTCCAACGCATAGCCCAGCATGACCGGAATTTCGCCCGCCGTATAGCGCTTTCCCCGCGCGGGCGCATAGCTTCGCTTGTACTGAATTTCCATATTTTTCCTCGCTTTGCAGTGTTGTTTCAATTATAGGATTGCGGCGGCGGGCTGTCAATTGGCAATTTCTGATTCGATGTTTCAAATTCCGCCAATCGGTCATAATAGGTGCAAACACAAATTGGAGGGAACCATATGACCATCGGCATGATCCTGTTAATCATCGTCGCCGCGTTGATTCTTCTGGGCGCGGGGCAGCGCGTGCTGGACCGCCTGCGCCTGAACGACAAGCTGGCGCTTCTGTTCATCGCACTGATCATCGGCCTGGGCTTCGTGCCCGACATCCGGATGACGGAGGTCTTTGCCTTCAACCTGGGCGGCGCAGTTGTTCCGCTGGCGCTGTGCATCTACCTCTTCATCAAGGCGGACACCGCCTGGGAGCGCTGGCGCTCCATCCTCGCTTCGGTAGTGACCGGCGCGGCAGTATTCGCCATCGGCGTCTTTGCGCCGGATGAGCCGGAGACCATCACCGTCGATCCCATCATCCTCTACGGCCTCGCGGCGGGCCTGATCGCCTACCTGTTCGGCCGCTCCCGCCGCTGCGCCTTCATCGCGGGCGTGGTGGGCATGATGCTCTCGGATGTGGCCAACGCCGTCTACGTCTGGAGTCAGGGCGTTCCCCAGGACTTCGTGCTGGGCGGCGCGGGCGCAGCGGACGGCATCGTGATCGCCGGCCTGCTGGCCGTGCTGCTGGCAGAGCTGCTGGGCGAGATCATCGAGCGCATGAAGCGCGGCACCCGCAGGCCCACCCGTGAATTCCGCAACGGCGAATTCGTGAAGGAGGAGAAGGCACGATGAAGCGCTTCCTGCTCTGTCTCCTCGCCGCGCTGGCGCTGCTCGTCGCCCCCCGCGCCCTGGCGGAGAACGACGGTGACTGCGTCTATACCCTGGTCAATGCCGACGGCGAGGTTCTGACCCGCCGCGCAGGCCGCATGTACGTGGACGATGAATACATTTCCACGGACGACCGGCTCTATCGCGTGGCCTTTGTGGACGACGCGCGCTGCGTGGCCACGGCGGAGGATCTGGGCGCAGCCACGCTGGACGAAGCGGCCTTTGCCGCGTTTCAGTCCGCCCGGGCGGAGGAGAATGCGGATGACGGCGAAAAGCGCATCTGCATGTACTCCACCCATTCGGACGAATCCTATGTGCCCAGCGACGGCGCGTCCTCCCTGTGGAAGAACGCCGGCATCTACGACGTGGGCGACGCGCTCAAGGGAAACCTGGAGGCCCGGGGCATCACGGTGGAGTACTCCGATAAGTCCTTCCTCCCCCACGACGCGGACGCGTACAACCGCTCCCGCTCCACCGTGGAGGAGTATGTGAAGCAGATGCCGGACGCCATCATCGACATCCACCGGGACGGCGTGGACGCGGAGGAGTACGAGACCGAGGTGGACGGCGAGGACACCAGCATGGTGCGCCTGTTCGTGGGTCGCTCTAACCAGAATGCCGCGGAAAACAAAGCCTTCGCCCAGCGACTGAAGGCGGCGGCGGACGAGGCCTATCCCGGGCTGATCAAGGACATCTTCATCGGCAAGGGCAACTACAATCAGGAGCTCTACCCCCAGGCCATCCTGCTGGAGTTCGGCACCTATGAAATCGAGAAGGAGAAAGCCATCTCCGCAACGGAATACATGGCGGACGTGATCGACGAGGTGCTCTTCGGCGGAAGCGCCCAGGCCGCCACCGGCGAAAAGAACGGCTCCGCCGCGAAGGGCATCGCCTGGGCCGTGGGCGTCGCCGCCGTGCTGGCCGCCATCTACGCCCTGGCCGCCACGGGAAAGCTCGGCCCCGCCTGGACGAAGTTCAAGCGCGGCGCTCAGGAGATGGGTGCCGGCCTGTTCGGCAGGGGGAAAGATCCCCATTGAGGCGATCTCCACATGGGAAGACAGGCGCTTCGGTCACTCGCATCGGCCGGAACGCCTGTCTTGATTTATGCAGAGATAGCGCGCGATTCAAAGCGGTTCGATCTGCGCGCCCTGCACGCGCCAGGCGGCGCCGATCTCTGCGCCGGCGAGATCGTCCGCGTCGGTGCAGGTCACGATGGTCTGAATTCCGTCCAAGCGGCGAATCAACTGGCGGCGGCGGGAGGGATCCAGCTCGCTCATCACGTCGTCCAGCATCAGCACAGGCCACTCCCCCATCTCGTCGCGCATCACGCTGAGCTCGGACAGGCGCAGGGCCAGCGCAGCCGTGCGCTGCTGCCCCTGAGACCCGAAGGAGCGCGCCTCCCGGCCGTCCACGGTCAGCAGCACCTCATCCCGGTGCGCGCCGACGGAAGTAGTCAGGCGACGCAGATCCGTCTCCCGGGCGGCCAGCAGCGCGTCCTGAAAGCTCTGCGCGTCGTCCCCTGCGGAAACGCTTGGCGCGTAACGCACGCAGAACTGCTCCCGCCCGCCGGCGATCTCCCGGTAGGTCTCCTCCGCAACCTCGGAGAGCTGGCGAATGTAGGCGCGGCGGTGGCGCATCAGTTCCGCGCCCGCGGCGGCCAGCTGCTCGTCCCAGAGCTCCAGGGTATCCCCGAGGGACGGGCATGCCGCCGCGGAGCGCAGCACTTCTCCCCGCTGCTTCAGCGCGCGGTTGTAGCGCTGGAGGGCGTAATAGTACGCCGGGCGCAGCTGCGCAAGCGTCATGTCCACCATGCGGCGGCGCTCGGCGGGGCCATCCTTGACCGTGCGCAGATCCTCCGGAGAGAACAGCACGCCGGTCACATGGCCCATCAGCTCACCGGAGCGGGCGGCCTCGCGGCCCGCAATCTTGATCTTCCGCTTGCCCGCCGCTGGCAGGATGACCTCCACCTCGTGGCTGCCGTCGCTCTTCTCCGCTCGCACCTGCACGGAGGCGAAGTCCGCGTCCCACAAAATCAGTTCACGGTCCTGCCGCGTGCGGTGGCTGCGGCCCGTGCAGCACAAATACAGCGCCTCCAGCAGATTCGTCTTGCCCTGCCCGTTGTCGCCGAGCAGCACATTGACCCCTGCGCAGGGTTCGAATTCGCAGTGGGCATAGTTGCGAAAGGAATTCAGTTTTGCGCGGAGAATGCGCATGTCTTTCCTCCTGAAAAACGGCGTGCGCGTCTGTGCGCACGCCGTGAAATTGCCGCGCTTACTGCGCGTTCTTCTTGCGGGCCTCGAGCTTCTTGCGGGCCTCGGTGCCCAGAATCTTCTTGCGCATGCGGATGGACTTGGGCGTGATCTCCACCAGCTCGTCGTCGTCGATGAACTCCATGGCCTCCTCCAGCGTGGGCACATGGATGTTGGTGATCTTGTTGGACTCCTCGGCGGAGGCGGCGTTGCGGGTGTTGGTCATGTGCTTCTTCTTGCACACGTTCACGTCGATGTCGCCCGGGCGGGAGTTGCGGCCGATGATCATGCCGTTGTAGACCTTCACGCCGCCGTCGATGAACAGCTCGCCGCGATCCTGAATGTTGAACAGCGCATAGCTGGTGGAAATTCCGTCCTCCCAGGCCACCAGCGCGCCACTGTTGCGGGTGGGAATGTCGCCGCGATAGGGCTGGTAGCTGTCGAACACGGCGCTCATCACGCCCTCGCCGCGGGTGTCGGTGAGGAACTCGCTGCGATAGCCGAACAGGCCGCGGGACGGCACCTCAAACTCCAGGCGCATGCGGCTCTCGCCGTGCATGGAGACCAGCGTGCCCTTGCGGCGGCCGATCTTGTCGATCACGGTGCCGGAATACTCGGTGGGCACGTCCGCCACCATGCGCTCGATGGGCTCGCAGAGCTGGCCGTCGATGGTCTTGTACAGCACTTCAGGCTTGGTGATGGCAAATTCGTAGCCCTGGCGGCGCATGTTTTCGATGAGGATGGACAGGTGCAGCTCGCCGCGGCCGTAGACCCGGAACGCGTCGGTGGAATCCGTCTCCTCCACCCGCAGGGACACGTCCGTCAGCGCCTCCTTCTCCAGACGCGCGCGCAGATGGCGGGAGGTGACGTAGGTGCCCTCGGTGCCCGCGAAGGGGCTGTTGTTGACGCAGAAGGTCATGGAGATGGTGGGCTCGTCGATCTTCACGAAGGGCAGCGGATCCGCCATGGCCACGTTGCAGATGGTGTCGCCGATCAGCAGATCCGGGAAGCCGGAAATGGCCACGATGTCGCCCACGCCCACCTCCTCGGCGGGCACGCGCTTCAGGCCGTCGTAGGTGAACAGGCCCGCCAGGCGCATGGGCGCAGAGACGAAGCTGGAGCCGTAGACGCAGCGTATGGCCATCATGTTGGTCTTGATGGTGCCCCGCTCCACGCGGCCCACGCCGATGCGGCCCACATACTCGTTGTAGTCGATGGTGGAGACCAGCATCTGCAGGCTCTCGTCCGGGTCGCCCTCGGGCGCGGGAATGTGCTCCAGAATGCAGTCAAACAGCGGACGCAGGTCCGTGCCCGGATTGGCGGGATCGGTGGTCGCGGTACCGGCGCGGCCGGAGGCATAGATGACCGGGCTGTCCAGCTGCTCGTCGCTGGCGTCCAGATCAATCAGCAGCTCCAGCGTCTCGTCCAGCACCTCCTCACAGCGGGCGTCCGGGCGGTCCATCTTGTTGATGACAATGATGACCTTCAGGTTCAGCTCCAACGCCTTCTTCAGCACGAAGCGGGTCTGCGGCATCGGGCCTTCGAAGCTGTCCACCAGCAGCAAAACGCCGCTGACCATCTTCAGCACGCGCTCCACCTCGCCGGAGAAGTCCGCGTGACCGGGCGTGTCCACGATGTTGATCTTCACGTCGCCGTAGTGCACGGCGGTATTCTTGGAGAGGATGGTGATGCCGCGCTCGCGCTCGAGATCGTTGGAGTCCATGACGCGCTCGGCCACCTGCTGGTTGGCGCGGAACACGCCGCCCTGCTTGAGCATCTCATCCACCAGCGTGGTCTTGCCGTGGTCGACGTGGGCGATGATGGCGATGTTTCTCAGATCGTTTCGTACAATTTTCATCGGAAGATCTCCTATCTTGGCGGGCATGCGCCCGGAAATGGACATTGCAGGAAAACTCCTGCCATCTCAATAAACCCCCTGCTGAAGGGGCCAGGGAAAATCATTTCCTCTGGCAGGGGTCAAGGGGACAGCGTCCCCTTGCAGCACTCTCTCGTCAGATATCCATGTCATCCGCATTCATGCGGTCGGCCGTCTCTGCCAGCACCAGGCCCTCGTTGTTCTCGCAGGCCAGGCGGATGCTCCACTCGTTTTCAAACATCAAAACGGGCCGGCCGCTGCGGTCCTCGGCCACAGTCGTAGTGGACGTAAGGCGCAGCTTGTCCACGGGTCTGGGCGTCTCCACCACCCAGCGCACATAGCGGAAAGGCAGATTTTCCCGCACCACGTTGACCGAATACTCCGTCTTGAGGCGGTATTCCAGCACGTCCATCTGAAGCACACCCACCACGCCCGCGATCATCTCCTCGCGGCCAATGTTGGGGCGCTTGAAGGTCTGCACCGCGCCCTCCTGGGAGAGCTGGGTGATGCCCTTCAAAAACTGCTTGCGCTTCATGGAATCCTCCGGACTGATCCGGCAGAAGAATTCCGGTGCGAACAGGGGGATGCCACTGTACTTCACATGGCTGCCGGTGCAGATGGTGTCGCCCAGGCGGAAGATGCCGGGGTCGAACAGGCCGATGATGTCGCCGGGATAGGCCACGTCCACGCTCTCGTGCTCCTGGGCCATGAAGGACTGGGGCTGGGCCAGCTTGATCTGGCTGTTCGAGGAGGAGTGCCACACGGTCATACCCTTTTCAAACACGCCGGAGCAGACGCGCATGAAGGCCAGGCGATCCCGATGGGCGGGGTTCATGTTGGCCTGAATCTTGAAGACAAAGCCGGTGAAGCGGTCCTCGTCCGGCTGGATGGGTCCCGCATCGGACACGCGGGCCGCGGGCGATTTGGTGTAGCTCAGGAAGCGCTTCAGGAAGGGCTCCACGCCGAAGTTGTTGGTGGCGGAGCCGAAGAACATGGGCGTGAGCTGCCCGGCGAGGATCTTCTCCAGATCGAATTCGTCCCCCGCCACATCCAGCAGCTCGATGTCTTCCACGAGCTTTTCATAGTAGCGCCTGCCGATGGTCTCCTCACAGGCGGGATCGTCGATGGAAATCTCCGTGACCTCCACCTGGGTCTGGCCGTGGTCGCCGCCCTTATAGAGCTCGATCACGCGGGTGTCGCGGTGGTAGAGACCCTTGAAGTCGCCGTCGATACCGATGGGCCAGTTCACCGGGCAGGAGCGGATGCCCAGCACCTGCTCAATCTCCTCCATCAGATCGAAGGGATCCCGTCCGGCGCGGTCCATCTTGTTGACGAAAGTAAAGATGGGAATGGAGCGCAGGCGGCAGACCTTGAACAGCTTCACCGTCTGTTCCTCGACGCCCTTGGCGTTGTCGATGAGCATCACGGCGCTGTCCGCCGCCACCAGCGTGCGATAGGTATCCTCGGAGAAGTCCTGATGCCCGGGGGTATCCAGAATGTTGATGCGATAGCCGTCGAAATCAAACTGCATGGCTGAGGAGGTGACGGAAATGCCGCGCTGCTTCTCGATCTCCATCCAGTCCGAGGTGGCGTGATGGGCCGTCTTGCGCGCCTTGACCGAACCCGCCAGGCGGATGGCTCCGCCGTAGAGCAGGAGCTTTTCGGTCAGCGTCGTCTTACCGGCGTCCGGGTGGGATATGATGGCAAAGGTGCGGCGGCGCGCCACCTCCTGCTTCAATTCGGGATGCAGCATTTACACTCCTCCAGCTGGATTCATTTTTTCACAACCTATATTGTAGCCTTTTTCTGAATCCCATGTCAATCACGCCCGGAAATGTTTTCGTTAATTATACTCAATGCATCCCGAAAGCCCGCAACAAAGGCAAAAGCGCCGCGCGCAAATCCTTTGCGCGCGGCGCGTGTATTCGGTTCAGAGTTGCGATTCTCCGGCTCCGGTCGGAGAAAGGGCGCGCCCCCCTTCAATGAAGTTCCGAGGGTCTCGGGGCGCATCCCGCGCCCAGGCCGCCCGGATCGAGCGCCTCCGCGGCCTTCAGGGCCGCTCCCAGATAGCGGTATAAGTCTGCAATGATCTCCTTGGGAATCGGTTCACCGATCTGCGCATAGAGCCTGCACAGCCTTTCGACCTGCTCCGTCACCCGGACGTGACGGCTTTTCGGTTGTCTCTCCATCTTCACGCTCCTTTATTGATTTTACCAGAAACTATTTATGTACGGATACGACGGATTATGACAACTTTCTTGCGGAAATTTTCAATCCCCGCAATTGCGATTTGCGCTCCGGAGAAATACGCCTGCTCTCCAGTGCCTTCTGGATGGCCTTGTTGTGCACCCAGGGCGCGAGCCAACGCGCCTCGATACAGGGCAGCGTCGCGTCCCACTGCTTTGCCAGCGCCGTGGCAAAGTACCAGGCGATCATCATGTTGACATAGTACGCCTCCGAGCGCAGCGCCGCCACCGCCTCCAGGTCGTCCGGATCAAAGTATGCATCCAGAAACCAGCGCAACAGCATGCCCACGCCAAAGCGCACGGTGAACTCCCGCTCCGAGGCCATCCACAGCTCAATCTGCGTCCGCAGCGCCCGGGGGTTCTTCCCCAGCGCCCGGGGGGACGTCATATCGCAGGTGGCCCAGTTGTCCACATAGGGCAAAAACACATTCAGAGCCGCCACGCAGGCGTCGTAATCCCGGATTCCCTCGATCAGGAAGCCGTGCAAGTTATTCTCCTCATAATAGGCATGGGGCAGCGCCGCGAGGAACTGCGCCGCGTCGGGCGTGCCCCGCAGCTCCTTCGCCAGCGTCCGCAGCGCGGGCGTGCGCACGCCGATCACCCGCCCGATGTCCAGCGTGGGCGTGAGCTTCGCACTGAAGCGACGGTACGGTTCGTCCTGAAGCGCAAACAGGCGCGCGCGTATGCGTTCCACCGCGCCGCCCTCCCCGGACTGCTGAAGGTTCTCCCCCGTGCGCATGTCAGAACTCCAACTCCATTCCCGTGTAGATTTGCCGTACCTGTTCTCCCAGCTCCTCCCGAAGCACCCCGAAGGCCCGCTGTCCGGTGCAATGGCCGGTGACGATCTCCTCCACCTGCATCTCCCGGATGCGCCCCGCCAGGGCGCGCACCTCATCGTCCCGCAGCACGCACAGGTGCAGTCCGCCCACCAGCGCCCGCACATGCCTGCCGGGAAAGGCCTCGCCCACCTCCCGGAGGATGTTGTCCGGTCCGGCGTGGGAGCAGCTGTTGAAGACCACAAGCCCGCCGTCCGTCTCAAACACGAGGCTCTGCTCGTGGGAAAAATCGTCCGGTACGAGCCGCCCGTCGCGCCGCACATAGAGATTTGCCCGCCGTGCGATGAGCTCCAGGTCCGACGAGCTGTGGGGCAGCAGCCACGCCCCCGGCAGCAGCGCGAACTTTCCCTCCGCCGGCGCAAAGCGCTGCGGATAACGCTCCATCAATCCCCGCTGAATACCGATGTACTTGCGGAAGATCCACTTCTTGCCGTAGCAGTTCTCCTGCGCCCCCGCGCGCAGGAAAAACGGCGCGCGTTCATTTTCCCGGAAGAAGGCCTCGATGCCGTTGGCATGGTCGTAATGGGCGTGGGAGAGCACGCCCAGCTCCACCTGCGCCAGATCCACACCCAGCGCGCGGGCGTTCTCCACAAATTTGCCCGTCGCGCCGGTATCCAGCAGCAGCTTATGTCCCTCGTATTCGATCCAGATGGACAGACCCCATTCGGATATGAGACCGTCCCTGGCAATGTTGTCGATTAGTACCCGCGCACGCATGGCGTATCCTCCCCACTCGCTTCTCCGCGTCGCATCAGCGCGCAGCCCGCCCGGATTCTCCTCCACCCCGGCGCGCTCCCCGCGCCCGTCCGCGGCGCGCCCGCCGCAGAGCTCTTTCCCCAAAATGCAGGCCCTCCACCGATTTCAAACCGGCGAAGGGCCTTCTCGTCTTTTCTGCTTTTCAAGCGTATGGCTTATTCCTCAGCGGGAGCGCCAACGGGGCAAACGCCTTCGCAGGAGCCGCAGGAAATGCAGGTATCCGCGTCGATCACATACTTGCCTTCGCCCTCGGAAATCGCATTCACCGGGCATTCCTCGGCGCAAGCGCCGCACATCACACAATCGTCAGAAATCTTGTATGCCATGAAAGTTACACCTCCAAATTATTATAGGGATATTATAACCGCAAAACCGTGAAAATGCAATAGCAAACCCGCCAAGCGGTGAAAAATTCCTCAGCGCCGCCGCTTCATCTTCCGGCCCCGGGAGCTGCGCCCCGCATAGATGGAGAGGGCGATGATGGTGATGACGTAGGGGAACATGCGCGCCAGGTCGCTGGACAGGCCCAGCACCTGCAGGTTGTTTGCCAGAGAGTCCGTGAAGCCGAACAGCAGCGCCGCGAGGGACGACATCAGCGGACGGCCCCGGCCCATGGCCTCCGCCGCCAGGGCGATGAAGCCGCGGCCGGATACCATGTCCTTGGTGAAGCCGCTGACGTAGGCCATGGACATGAACGCGCCGCCCATACCCGCAATGGCGCCGGAGATCAGCAGCGCCAGGAAGCGGATGCGTCGGGCAGGAAAGCCCGCCGTCTCGATGGCCTGCGGGCTCTCGCCCACCGCGCGGATGTAGGTGCCCAGCTTCGTCTTGTACAGCAGCACCGCGACCAGAATGACCACCACGACGGCCAGATAGGTGAGCACGCTGTGGCCGGAGAGCACGTCGCCCACGAAGGGAATGTTGCGAATCAGCGGCAGATCCAGTTTCGGAAGATCCACCGATTGCAACGCCGTGGACACGCCGCGGTCGCCGGTGAGCATGAAAAGGATGAATATGGTCAGGCCGCTGGAGAGGCTGTTGAGCGCGATGCAGGTGAGCACCAGATTCGTCTTCAGCCACAGGTGGAAGAAGGACAGAAGCAGCGAAAACAGCATGCCCGCCACAATCGCCACCAGCAAGCCCACCCAGCAGCTCTGGGTGAACGCGCTGCCCACCACGCCCATCAGCGCCGAAAAGAGCATTGTGCCCTCGATGCTGATGTTGGTCACGCCCGCCCGGTCGGACACCAGCGCGGCCATGGTCGCCAGCAGAATCGGCGTGGAGAGGCGCAGCACCGAATACAGGAAGGAGGGGGATGCGATGACGCTCAACACGGGCAGGATCTCCGCCCAGAGCGATGCGAAAAAGCTACTTGTCATTGCTCAGCGCCTCCTTGACCGCCAGTCTCTGCTTCAGTCCGCCCGTGAGCGCCGCCGCCGTGACCAGGATCATCATGATGGCCTGGATGACGGTGATGAGCTCCTTGGGGACGTCTGCATAGGTGTTCATGCAGTTCGCGCCGGTGCGCAGATAGGCGATAAACAGCGCGGCCAGCGGCACGAACTGAGGCTTGTTCCGCGCCAGAATCGCGATGATGATGCCGTCCCAGCCGTAGCCCGGTAGCGCCGTCCACTGGAAGCGCTGGTACATGCCCATGATCTCCACCGCGCCGCCCAGGCCGGCGATGGCGCCGCCCAGCACCTGCGAGGCGACGATCACGCCGCCCACGCCCACGCCCGCGTAGCGGGCGAAGTTCGGGTTCTGGCCGTAGACGCGCAGGTTGTGTCCGCTGCGGGTCTTGTAGAGGAACAGGTAGGCCAGCAGGATCACGAACACCACCAGGATCACGCCCGCGTGCACGCCCGTGCCCTTGATGAGATTGGGCAGGCGGCTCGCCTTCGCCAGCTTGCCCGTGGCCACCTGACCCGCGCTCTTGTCGATGAAGAAGTTCTTGAGCATGTACAGGCCGAAGTAGAGTATGGCATAGTTGAGCATCAGGGAGGATACCATTTCATTGGCGTTGAGCTTCGCACGCAGCAGGCCGGGAATCAGGCCCACCAGTGC
This sequence comes from bacterium, assembly GCA_004563405.1. GTDB lineage: Bacteria > Bacillota > Clostridia > Christensenellales > Aristaeellaceae > SFTH01. The sequence goes on along the minus strand of SFTH01000004.1, from coordinate 188,948 downwards.
GCCGAACGCCGCGCCCACCAGCATGGGCACGATCACCGCCAGCACCGGCGGGAGGCTCAGGCTGGTCGCCACTACGGCGCCCGCCAGAGCGCCTAGAAAGCACGCGCCCTCCGCCGCCATGTTGAACATGGAGGCCTGGAACATGATGCACACCGCCACGCCGGTAAAGCTGATGGTCGAAGCCGTGGTGAGTATGTTGCCCAGCTGGCGCTTGGAGCTCAGCGGGCCGATCAGGAACTGATAGATGGCATTGCCCGGATTCGCGCTGACCGCGAGAATCAGCAGCAGCGCCAGCACCAGCGCCACGGCGATGGCCAGCGCCGTGGTGATGGCGTTGAGCGTGGCGTTGCGCCGCCGGATGAACAGGAAGCGGTACAGCCGTCCCGGCCGCTCCTTCGCGCCTTCCTTACGCATGGTAAACCCTCCCTATCTCCTCGTCCGTCTGGCGCTTCACGCCCAGCATGTAGTGGCCCATTTCGCTCTCGCTCACCTGCGTGACGTCCGGGAAGTACGCGCTGATCTTGCCTTCGTACATGACCACCGCGCCGTCGGAGAGCTTGAACAGCTCGTCCAGATCCGCGGAGACCAGCAGGATGGCGCAGCCCGCGTCCCGCATCTCGATGAGCTTCTCGTGCAAGAACTTCGCCGCGCCCACGTCGATGCCCCGGGAGGGCTGCTCCACGATGAACAGGCGAATGTCGTCGCCGAACTCCCGGGCGGCCACCACCTTCTGCATGTTGCCGCCGGAGAGCATCTCCACCTCGGTCTGGGGCGAATCGCACTTGACCAGGAATTCCTCCACCAGCTTCTGCGAGCGCTCGTGCATGCGCCCCGCGCTGAGCAGTCCGCCGCGGTAGAGGCCTCGGTCGCCCAGCTTCGTGGCAAAGATGTTGTCCTCGATGCTCATGGTCGTGGCCAGGCCCAGCGTCATGCGGTCCGCGGGAATGTAGGCCACGCCCAGCTCCCGGAGGCGGCGGATGGACAGGCCGGTCACGTCCTTCCCGAGGGCTTCGATTTTGCCCTCCAGGGGCTTGCGCAGCCCGAAGATCATCTCCACCAGCTCGTTCTGTCCGTTGCCCTCCACGCCGGCGACGCCCAGAATCTCGCCCGCGCGCACCGTAAGCGACACGCCATCCACCACCCGCTTGCCGAAGCGGTTCACGCACGCCGCATCCTTCACCCGCAGGCGCACCTCGCCGGGCTTCGCCGGAGCCTTGTCCAGCTTCTCGGAGTAATTCGCGCCCACCATCATGGCGGAAATCTGCTGCTGGGTGACGTCCCTGACGTTTACGGTGTCGATCATCTCGCCCTTGCGCATGATGCTCACCCGGTCGCACAGCTCCATGACCTCCCGCAGCTTGTGGGAGATGAAGATCACGGTATAGCCGTCGTCGCGCAGCTGCTTGAGGCGGGCAAAGAGCTCCGTGGTCTCCTGGGGCGTGAGCACGGCCGTGGGCTCGTCCAGAATCAGGATGCGCGCGCCGCGATAGAGCGCCTTGATGATCTCAACCTTCTGCTTGAGGCCCACGCTCAGATCGCTCACCCGGGTGTCCGGGTTCACGTTCAGATCGAAGAGCTTCATGATCTCCTCGACCTTTCTGCGGGCCTCCGCGCGGTTGATGAAGCCGAAGCGGGCGGGCTCGTAGCCCAGCGCCACGTTTTCCACAATCGACAGGGATTCTACCAGCATGAAGTGCTGGTGCACCATGCCGATGGACATGGCCATCGCATCCTGGGGCGAGGCAAAGCTGACAGGCTTGCCGTTGACCCGGATCTCGCCCATGTCCGGCTTCTCCATGCCGTAGATAATCTTCATCAGCGTGGATTTGCCCGCGCCGTTCTCGCCCACCAGCGCATGAATCTCTCCGGCATTCACGGAAAAGCTGACCTCGCGGTTGGCATAGATGCCGTTTCCGTATACCTTGCAGATTCCCTTCAGTTCCAATAATGCGGACATGTTCAGCATCTCCTCCCGCAGTTTGAAAGCGAGGGGAGCACGGCTCCCCTCGCAATCGTCATGGTTTCGGATTACGGCGCGACCGCGGCGATGTAGCCCGCCACGTCCAGCGTCTCGTCAAAGGCGGAGGCGACGGTGATCTCGCCGGAGTTGATCTTCTCGGTCAGCTCGGCGATCTTCGCGCGCATCTCCTCGGTGGTCATGCCCATGTAGTAGTCGTTGGAATCGGCCAGGCCCACGGCCTTCTCGATCATGCCCAGGGGTTCCTCGGTGCCGTAGGGCAGGGTGCCCTCCAGATGGCGCTGCACGGACAGCAGCAGAACCTGGTCGATGTTCTTGAGCACGGAGGAGACGATGTGGTCGGCGAAGTCGGTCTTGCCGTCCGCCGCCAGCGCCTCAGCCTGGTCCGCGTCCACGCCGATGGCGTACACGCCCGCCGCAGCCGCCGCTTCGATCATGCCCAGGCCCGCCTGGGAGGCCACGTTGAAGCACACGCAGGAGCCGCTGTTGATCTGAATCTCCGCCAGTTCCTTGGCGATGGCGGTATCGTTGAAGTTGCCCACATAGGAGGTGATGACCTTGATGTCGGGGTTGACGTCGGTCGCGCCCTGGATGTAGCCGACCACGAAGTCATTGATGACCGGAATCTCCATCGCTCCAACGGCGGAGATCACATTCTTACCCTCCTGCTCGGCCAGCATCGCCGCCAGCGCGCCCGCCAGGTAGGAAGCCTCGTTCTGCTTGAAGGAGATGGAGTACACGTTGTCGCAGTCGCCTGCGGAGTAATCCACGTTGGAGTCAAAGATGATGTAGCGGTTGTCGGGATACTGGGGCGCAATCTCCTGCAGGGCATCCTGCAGCTGATAGGTGCCCACGATGATGATGTCGTAATCGCCCTCGGACACGTCCGCCAGCGTGGTCGCCCACACGGAGGAATCGTAGCCCATTTCCACATAGGTCGCGTCCACGTTCTCAATGTTTTCGTTGATGAGCTTGATGCCCGCGGCGGCGGAGTCGAAGAAGGACTTGTCGCCCAGGGTACCGTTGAGCAGGCAGATGACCTTCAGCGGTTCGCCCTCGGCCATTGCCGCGCCTGCGAACATGGTCAGCACCATTGCAAGCGCCAGAATCAGGGTCAGGAATTTTTTCATGCGTTCTACCTCCGTTCTTATTCTTTCAGCGCCGGAAGGCCTCCGGCGCAAAAGCACACTTTAAATCTTGCCCTTGGAGACGTAGGGCTTGCCCATGTGGCTGGAAATCATCTTCACGAAGCGCTCCCGATCCACCTTCTTGGAGATGTAGCAGTTGGGCGCGTGTCCGGTCACGTTCCAAAGATCCGCCACCGTCTCGCCCCGGGTGAGCTCCTCCGCGCAGGAGATGTCCACATAGGTGTGCTCCCACTCCACCAGCTCGTCGTCGATCAGCACGCCCACGCACAGCGCGTCGTGAATCGGACAGGCGAAGAAGCCGAAGTGCTCCACATGGGTCGCGCCGAAGAAGTCCAGCAACTCCGCCACGAAGGTGGGAATCTTGCCGCCCTGGGCGCGGATGCTCTCCTTGTCCTCCTCGTAGAAGACCGCCTTCATGGAAATATCCAGCGTGTTGAGATAGATGTTGCAGCCGCTCTGGAACACGATGCGCGCCGCCTCGGGGTCCTGATAGATGTTGAACTCCGCCGCGCTGGTCACGTTGCCGGGATCGTAGATCGCACCGCCCATGATGACGATGCGGTCGATCTTCTCCTTCACGTCCGGCGCCTGAAGCAGCACCATGGCAATGTTCGTCAGCGGGCCCGTGGGAATCAGCGTCACCTTCTCCGGGCACTCCCGCAGGGTGCGGATGATGAACTCCACCGCGTGCTCCGGCCGCACGGGCGTCACCGCGTCGGGAATCGTTGGCCCGCCCAGGCCATCCTCGCCGTGGATGATCGCGCCGGTGAGGCGGTACAGATCCCGCATCATCGGCTTGCTCGCGCCCGCGTACACGTCCACATCCGTCACTCCGGCGTAATCGAGCACCTTGCGGGCGTTGCGGGTCACGTTCTCCAGATAGCTGTTTCCGGCCACCGTGGTCACGCCCAGAATGCGGATGTTGTCCGCCCTGGAAGCAAGCAGCAGGGCGATGGCGTCGTCATGACCGGGATCGCAGTCCATGATCACATTGTACATTGCTTCGTCCTCCCATCAAATATCGCTGTTGGTCCATTCTTCCAGCGCCTCGATCTGGCTCTGGTCGATTTCTATCTTTCCACGGGAGAGGGAGATCAGCCCCTCCTCGTGCAGGCGCTTGACGCAGCGGTTCACCGTGCGCAGGCTCATGCAACAGGCCTCCGCCAGCTCCTGCCGCGTGTAGCTGACGCGCCCCGCGCCGATCTGCCGCAGCTGGGACACCAGGCGCTGCATGGCGTTCGAGCTGGTGTACTGGCTGGATTGCAGCGAAGCGGCGCACAGCTTCTCCGCCATCACCCGCGTCAGCCCCCAGCATGCCGAAGCGTCCCCGCACACCCAGCGCAAAAAGGATTCCATCGGGATGCGAACGAGCTCGCTGGCCTCGAAGGCCCGCGCCGAATATACGATGCGCTCCACGCCGGCGATGGCCTCCATCTCGCCCACAATGCCGCCCTCCGGCACCATCACAACCTTGCTCTCCTGGCCGTTTTCGCCGGTGCTGAAGATCATGATCTTTCCGCTGTGCACGATGTAGACATATTTCAGGCCGTCTCCGCTGCGCAGCAACAGCTCTCCCCGGGCAATGCGCACCAGGCGGCTTTCACTGATCAGCCAGGCTGGCGGTTGCGGCATGCGCGCGAACACGGCGCTTCCTGCCGACAGCGCCCCTTTTGCCATCCGCGCTCCCCCGCTTTCATAAATCTTTTGCTCCATAAGTATTCAAACCTTACACAAACATACTAACAGATTTAACGTTTGCAAAAAAGGCCATGTGGCACTTTTTCTGAATTTGTGCAAAAAAAGCTGGAGATTCGGCCGCATTCTTCCAAAAAATGCTCCGGGCTCCAGAAAACCGCTCGCATCCGGCCTGAATCACGCCTCGCCGGACGCGCCCTCCCTGTACATGGTGATGTGATTTTTGATCCGCTTTGCCTGGTACAGCGCCTCGTCCGCCCGGCGCACCAGCTCCGTGGGGGCCATATCCGGGTGGTACATCGCCACGCCGAAGCTCACCGTGACGGGCACGTCGCAGCCATCGATCTTGTACTGCTGCATCTTTGCGCGAATCTCCCGGCAGCAATCCATCGCAGCGCTCCGGCTACAGCCGCGCAGCAGCAGGCTGAACTCGTCCCCGCCGAAGCGGAAGGCCTCGGCGTTGGGCACCGCGTCGATCAGCTGGGAGAAGTGCTTCAGGAACTGATCGCCCACCAGGTGGCCATGGGTGTCATTGATCTCCTTGAAGCGGTCCAGATCCATCATCACGAACGCATAGGAGACGCCCGAATCGTCGGCCAGCATGCGGTTGAAGCAGCGGCGCAGGCCCTTGCGGTTGAAGATTCCGGTCACCGGGTCGGTGATGCTCTCCTCGTAAAGGTTCATCCGCTCCATCTGCTGATTCAGGGCGTTGCGATGCTTCGTGCGCTCCGCGAGTATGGCCTGAAGGGCGATGGCATACACCGCCGCCATGGCGACCATGGAGATGCCCACGTCGATCCCCTCAAAGGAATGTACGCCCACCCGGCTCAGGTAGCCGGGATCCCAAACGATGCACAGATCCGAAATCAGCTTGAACGCCGCGCAGACCGCCGAAATGACGCTGGTGAGCACGATGTCGCCGTACACGATGGTCAGCAGTATGGGCACGACAAAGCACAGCGCCAGCGAGGAGAAGTGCATGTGCACCGTATAGACCACAAAGGTGAGGCAGGCATACATGATGCAGTTCGCGTATGCCTGAACGCGCAGACTCCGTCCCCAGCGCCGCGCGGCCAGATTGAACAGCCACACGCACAGGTTCACACCCGTGGGAATGAAAAAGTAGCGCAGCAGATAGTGGGAGAAGTTGGTGGCCAGAAGCCCGTTGGCGCGCACGACAAAATACATGCCCAGCTCCGCAACGCCGATCAGCCCGATCAGCCATGCCGCAATGCGCATCTGTTCCCGCAGGATTCGATTGATCTCCGCCTCGTTCGCCACATGGAACAGGCTGAAGGTATCGTCCTTGAACTTCTCGAACAGTTTCATTCTGGTTTCCCTTCTGAGCGTCCTCCCGGCAAAGCCGCGCGCTTCCTTCGCGCGCCCGCCGCTCCCGCAGGTATGCAGGATGGTTTATTATAGCACGTCCGGCCAGGGAAGTCCAGTACCGGCGCCGGAAAACAGCGGTCGGAGGCCACCGATGCCTCTTTGCCGGCGCACTCGACAGAACGAATCGGGCGCAGGCCGGAAGTGCCAATGTCACGCATATGAACGCCCCGCGCGTCCATCGGAAAAGCGCAGCGGGCCGCTGCTTGCACAGCGGCCCGCTCCTTTTGCCTGATCAGATGATCTCCACGAACACCGGCTTGGGGCTCTTGGCGGAAGCGGCCTTCACGACCGTGCGAATCGCCTTCGCAATGCGGCCCTGCTTGCCGATCACCTTGCCCATGTCCTCCGGATCAACGCGAAGCTCAATCACGATGCCCTCTTCATTTTCGACCTCGCGGACGTCGACGGCCTCCGGCTTGTCCACGAGAGAAGCGGCAATATACCTTACCAGCTCCAGCATATCTTACAGCACGCCGCCCTTTTTCAGCAGGCCGCGAACGGTATCGGTGGGCTGGGCGCCGGTGCCGAGCCAGTACTTGGCGCGCTCGGCGTCGATCTTCAGCTCAACGGGCTCGGAAACGGGGTTGTAATAGCCGATCTCCTCGATGAAGCGGCCGTCGCGGGCGTTGCGGCTATCGGTAACCACGAGACGATAGAAAGGCATCTTCTTCATGCCCATTCTCTTCAGACGAATCTTGACCATTTGGGTGTCCTCCTCACAAATCTTCAGGTGATTGGATATAATTACGGCTTGCACCGTGATTATCTACGTCGGCTGCCCCGCAATTGCTTCGCAATCGCGTCGCAGCTTCGCCCCTGCGGTACAGTCGTGTCCTCGGGGCTCCTCGTCGGCTGCGGTCTTACTGGCCGAAGCGGCGCATCATGCGCTTCATCTTGCCGCCCTTCATGCCGCCCATCATGTTCTTCATCATTTCCTTGGCCTGATCGAACTGCTTGAGCAGCAGGTTGACCTCCTGCACCGTGGTGCCGCTGCCTGCGGCGATGCGCCGCTTGCGGCTGGCGTTGAGGATGTCCGGATTGCGGCGCTCCATGCGGGTCATGGAGAGGATGATGGCCTCGTTCTTCTTCTGGGCCTTCATTACCTTGTCCTCGTCGATGTCCGTGTCCTTGATCTTGCTGCCCAGGCCCGGAATCATCTTCAGCACGTCCGTGATGGAGCCCATCTTGTTCAACTGCTTCATCTGCTCGAGGTAATCCTCCAGCGTGAAGCTGTTGGTGCGCATCTTGCGGGTGAGATCCACGGCCTGCTGCTCGTCGAAGCTCTCCTGTGCCTTTTCAATCAGGGAGAGCACGTCGCCCATGCCCAGGATGCGGCTGGCCATGCGGTCGGGATGGAAGGGCTCGATGTCGGTGAGCTTTTCGCCCACGCCGGCGAACTTGATGGGCTTGCCCGTCACCGCGCGCACGGAGATGGCCGCGCCGCCGCGGGTGTCGCCGTCCAGCTTGGTGAGAATCACGCCGTCCACGCCCAGCGCGTCGTTGAAGGTCTTGGCCACGGTGACCGCGTCCTGACCGGTCATGGCGTCCACCACCAGCAGGATCTCCTTCGGATGCACCTCGTCGCGCACGTCCCGCAGCTCCTGCATCAGGTTCTCGTCGATGTGCAGGCGGCCCGCAGTGTCGATGATCACCGGGTCGCGACCGTAGTAGCGGGCGTACTCGATGGCCTCCTTGGCAATCTCGACCGGGTTGCCCTGGCCGCGCTCAAAGACCTCCACGCCCACCTGGCCGCCCACCACCTGCAGCTGCTTGATGGCTGCCGGGCGGTACACGTCGCAGGCGACCAGAAGGGGCTTTTTGTCGCCCTTCTTGATCATGTTGCCCAGCTTGCCGGCCATGGTGGTCTTGCCCGCGCCCTGAAGGCCGCAGAGCATGTAGATGGTCGGCGCCTGAGGAGAATAGGTGAGCCTGGCGTTGGTGCCGCCCATCAGGTTCGTCAGCTCTTCGTTGACGATCTTGATCACCTGCTGGGCCGGGGTGAGGCTGGAGAGGATCTCCGCGCCCACCGCGCGCTCGGTCACCTTTTTCACAAAGTCCTTGACGACGGTGAAGTTCACGTCCGCCTCGAGCAGCGCCATGCGCACCTCGCGCATTGCGGCCTTTACGTCCGCCTCGGTCAGCTTGCCCTTGCTGTTGAGCTTTTTGAACGCGCCCTGCAGTTTATCGGTCAATCCCTCGAACGCCACGAATCCTCACCTCTCGTTGATGATATTTTCCAATGCCTCCCGGGCCGCGCGCAGCCTCTGCGCGTCCGCGCCGGTGAGATGCACCTGGTCGAGCGCCTCCAGACAGCTTTTCGCCTGTGCGCCCAGCGCGCGGTAGCGCTCCGCCAGGCCCAGCTTGTCCTCGTAGTCCTCCAGTTGGCAGCGTGCCTTCTTCAGCGCGTCGCTCACGCCCTGCCGGGTGATGCCGAGCTGCTCGGCAATTTCCGCGAGGGAGAGATCCTCCTCGCAGTACAGGCGCATGACCTCCCGCCGGTGCTCCGTGAGCAGCGGCGCGTAAAAATCCATCAGACGGGTGAACTTCACCCGCTCTTCCACATCCGCCATGCGCAACCCCCGCAAGTTATTTCACTTGACAGCTTATCCATTATACCCAAAACGTGCAGCGGTGTCAAGCTCTTTTGCTTGACATCACAGAATTTCAACATTCTCCGGCGGCGCGGCCGAGAAGCGAAGCCAGATCTCCAGCCGCCCCGCGGCGTACTCCGCCCCGATTTCGCCGCCCATGCGCTCGATGAGCAGCCGGGCGATGGACAGGCCCAGTCCCGTCGAGCCGCGGCCCGTCTCCACGGTGTAGAAGCGGTCAAACAATCGGCCCACCTGCACGCCGTCCAGAGATCGCGCGCCGTTGGAAATGCGCATTTCTCCCTGCCCGCGCAGCTCGATCTCCAAATCGCCGTCGCCGTACCGGATGGCGTTGGAGAGAATGTTCTCCAGCACGCGCAACAGCGCCGCCCGGTTCAGCATGCGCTCCACGGGCAGATCCGGCATGCGGATCACCGGCTCGATGCCCCGCTCCTTCAGCGCGCCGAAGCAGGAAAGCACCGCCTCCTCCAGCGCCGCATTCAGGTTCACGCGCTCCGGCTCCAGCGCCTGAACGTCCTCCTCCGCCAGCGAATAGCGAAACAACTCCCCGGTGAGCTCCCGCATGGCCCGCGCCCGGCCGGCAATGACCTCCAGGTGTCGCGCCACCTCGGGGCTCTTCTCCTCCCGCTCCAGCAGATCGAGATGCCCGCAGATGGCGGTCAGCGGCGTGCGCAAATCGTGGGAGACGTTCGCCACCGCCTCCTTGAGCTCCAGATCCTCGCGCCGCACGCTCCGGCGCGCGTCCCGCAGCGCCCGCAGCCGCTCGTTCAGCCGCGCCGCAAGCCGCCGGACGCGCCGGTCTCCGGAGCCGGTGCAGATCAGCGTGTTCGTCTCCTCCCGGAGCCGCTCGTCCAGCGCGTCGCAGATTCTGTCCAGATCGCGGTACAGCAGCGCAAGCTTTGCCGTCAGCGCCAGAATCACCGCCGACGCAATCAGGACAAGAATCCACATATCCGCGCCTCCCCCTTATCGAATGTCCCGCCTGCGGAACGGAATATAGCCCGCAACGCCTCCCAGCAACGCCACCAGCGCGGAGAGGAGCGGCCAGCGGGCGATGCGATCGCCCTCGCAGTTGGCAATCTGAAGTCCCTGCCCCGTGGGCAGCAGGTCGTAGATGAATTCATAGACCTTCCGCACCGTCCCCTGCACATAGCGGGGGTTGGGAAGGTTTTCCATCTTCTCTGGCACGCCGTCCGCATTGATGATCAGATAATTCTCCATCATCTCCGGCTCGTCCAGCACGCCGCCCGCGTAGCTGGCCACCCAGAGCAGCAGTATCGCAACCGTCACACAGAGGATGACGGACGCGGCCCGGTTCGGCACATTCATAGCAATTGCCGTGAAAATTGCAGACAACGCCACCGCGCTGAATACACAGTTGAGCATCAGCGCCGCCAGTCCGGCGGCGGGAAGCTCGAAGCCATCCAGCAGCGCAAGCCCCAGCGCCACGCCCGCAAGCAGCGTCACAGCGACCATCAGCGCCGCGGCCAGGGCGCTCCCCAGCAGCGCAGCCAGATACGCGCTTCCCCGCCGGTGCCCAACGATCAGCTTGTTGCGCAGGCCGCCGTCGCTGAATTCCACGCTCAGAAACATGCTGACCACCGCACCGATGAACAGTCCCATCAGCGGTGCGAAGCCGAAGACCGCTTCGTCGATGAACCCGTTCATATCCGCGTACTTACGAACCTCGAAGGCGAGCTGTACCACGTTCAGTATGGAAATCAGCGCCATGCCCGCCGCGCCCAACCGGAACGGGCCGTTCTTCCACAGCCGCGAGACATGCGCCCGCATCAGCCTACGCATCGCGCTCACCTCCCAGCAGGTTCATATAGTAACTCTCCAGGCTCTCGTCCCGCTCCTGCACGGAAATCAGCTCACAGTCCTCGGCTTCCAGCGCCTTCACCAGTCGGCTCACATTCAGGCGGACATACACGTCCACCCGTTGATCGGAAAAGACCTTGTAGTCCACGTCCATCGCATCCAGCACCCGGGCGAGAGCCTGCGCGTCGCTCACCTCCAGCCGCATGCACTTGCGGCAGGCGGCCTCCAGCTCCGCGGCGCTGATCTCCCGCACCATGCGTCCGCCGTCGATGAAGCCGTAGTGGGTGGCCAGGCGACTCAATTCGTCCAGTATGTGGCTGGAGATGAGCACGGTAATGTTGCGCTCCCGGTTCAGCTTCAGAATCAGCTCCCGGATCTCGATGATGCCCTGTGGATCCAGGCCGTTCACCGGCTCGTCCAGCACCAGTAAGTCCGGGTCGCCCGCCAGCGCCACGGCGATGCCCAGTCGCTGGCGCATGCCCAGGGAGAAGTTTCTCGCCTTCTTGCCGCCCGCATCCTGCAGCCCCACCAGATGCAGCAGCTCGTCGATACCCGCAAAGGACGGCATGCCGAGCACCCGGTACTGCATCCGCAGGTTATCCGCCGCGCTCAGATCCAGATAGATCGACGGCGACTCCACCATCGCGCCCATGCGCCTGCGCATCCGCGAAACGGAACGCCGGGCGTCGCTGCGCACGCCGTAGAGGGTATAGCACCCGGAACTGGGCTCCTGGAGCCCACAGATCAGGCGGATGAGGGTCGTCTTCCCCGCGCCGTTCTTGCCCACGAGGCCGTAGATCGAGCCACGGGGCACATGCATGTTCAGCCCGTTGAGGGCCTGAAAGTGACGATAGCGCTTGCTCAGCGCGTCCGCCGTCAGCACATAATCCATGTTCTTTCCTCCTTCTTTCAATGACTACATTCTATCCCCGACGGGTCAAGAGAGCGGTCAAGGAAAGGGTAAAGAAAGGGTCAAGATTCCCGTTCAGGGCGCGACCAGCCGGAAACCCACGCCCCACACGGCCTCGATGCAGTCGCCGCAGCCCGCCTCCCGCAGCTTCCTGCGCAGGTTGCTCACATGCTGCTTCAGGGAACTGTCCGTGCAGTCCGGCGTGTCCAGGCTGATGTGCTCCAGAATCACGGACTTTGCGATCGCGCGGCCCGGGTTCTGCATCAGCAGCTTCAATATGGCGTACTCGGTCCGGGTCAGCCGCAGCGCCCTCCCGTCGAATTCCGCCTCCCGGCCCGCCTCGTTCAGCCGGAGCCGTCCCGCCTCAATCACCGGCGCGAGTCCCTCCCGCGACGGTGCGCGCAGCTGCACCGCAATGCGCGCCAACAGCTCCCGGCTGTCGAAGGGCTTGGTGACGTAGTCCGCCGCACCGTCCAGCAGAAGGTTGACCTTGCCCTCCACCTCGTCCCGGGCGCTGAGCACGATCACCGGAACCTTCGGCATGCGCCGGAGCACCTCGTCGCCCTGCATGCCCGGCAGCATCCGGTCCAGCAGCACCAGATCCGGCCGCGCCTTCTCCATCAGAAGCAGCGCCTCCGTGCCGGAATACGCCCGCAGCGCGCCGTAGCCCTCCTTCGTGAGTAGCTCCTCCAGCAGGTCGCCCACGCAGGGATCGTCGTCCACGATCAGAATCTGTCTTCTCATCATTTTCTAATTTTTCTCCATATATCAAGAGAGACGCCTCATAGAAGCGTCTCTCTGATTGGGATGAACTGTCGGCAGATTAAGCCTTGCCGTCGCAGCCCAGAACGTCCACCAGCTTGTGCTCGACCATATTCTTGATGGCGATGCGGGCGGGCTTGAGGTACTGGCGGGGATCGAAGTGATCCGGATGCTCCGCGAAGTACTTGCGGATGCTGGCGGTCATGGCCAGGCGCAGGTCGGAGTCGATGTTGATCTTGCAGACAGCGCCCTTGGCGGCCTGGCGGAGCTGTTCCTCCGGAATGCCGACTGCATCGGGCATCTTGCCACCGTTCTCGTTGATGATCTTGACGAACTCCTGCGGAACGGAGGAGCTCTTCCAGGATGTCGAAGCGCAGCGGCGGGGGCACGAGGATGCCCTTCTCATTGCGGGTGCACTGTGCGGCGGTGAACTTGTACGCGCCGTGGGAGGTGCCGATTGCGATGGCCAGGGAGTCGACGCCGGTGCGGGTCACGAACTCCTCGACCTCCTCGGGGCGGGTGTAGGAAGCGTTGTCCGCGTCCACATTGACCTCGTCCTCGATGCCGGCCAGGGTGCCCAGCTCGCCTTCGACCACGACGCCGTGGTCATGGGCGTACTCGACGACCTGCTTGGTCAGGGCGATGTTGTCCTCGAAGGACTTGGAGGAGCCGTCGATCATGACGGAGGTGAAGCCACCGTCGATGCAGCTCTTGCACAGCTCGAAGGTGTCGCCGTGGTCCAGATGCACGCAGATGGGCAGGTCGAAGCCGGCGGTCTGCTCCGCGTCTTCGATGGCCGCCTCGATCAGCTTCATCAGGTAGGCATGCTTGGCGTAGGCGCGGGCGCCCTTGGACACCTGCAGGATCAGCGGCGCATGCTTCTCGATGGCAGCCTCGGTGATGCCCTGGATGATTTCCATGTTGTTTACGTTGAAAGCGCCGATGGCGTAGCCGCCGTCGTAGGCTTTCTTGAACATCTCTTTGGAAGTTACGATAGCCATAAAAAACACCCCTTATTATTGAACTGGCAATATTATACCACATTCAATGCCGAAATCAAGCGAAAGCGCCCGTCCACCATTGATTTTAACCAAATATCCACGCGCAATTCCCGCGCGGTTGACGGACGGCGGGATTTGCCTTATACTTTTAGAATCAGAATTCCATTTCAGGAGGTTGACCCCATGACGCTCAGAGAGACCGTGGAACGCTTTTCTCCCGGCTGCGAGCAGGAGGCGCAGGACCGCCGCCTGATGCTCGAATACATCGATCGCTTCCCGGACGTGCTCACCCGGGAAAATGAGCTTGCGCACTTCACGGCCTCCGCCTGGGTGACCACCCCCGCGCGGGACCGGGTGCTGATGCTCTACCACAACATCTACAGGTCCTGGGCCTGGCCGGGCGGCCACGCCGATGGGGACGCGGATCTCCTGGCCGTCGCCCTGCGGGAGGTGCGGGAAGAGACCGGCGCGACGCAGCTGCGTCCCGCCTCCGCGCGCCCGATCTCCCTGGAAATCCTGCCCGTCGCCGCCCACTTCCGGCGCGGGCGCTACGTCGCGCCCCACCTGCACCTGAACCTCACCTACCTGATCGTCGCCGGGGAGGAACAGGCGCTGCGCGCCAAGCCCGACGAAAACAGCGGCGTCGCCTGGTTCGCGCCGGAGGAGGCCGTGGCCGCCTCCACCGAGCCGGACATGCGCGTGATCTATGAAAAGCTCAACGGCAGGCTTTTTGCAGAGGGAGAATGATATATTATGGAAGCGTTTCGTTTCGGCGCCTGCGCCCGCCCGGAGGACGTCGCTCCGGCGGCCCGTGCAGGCTGCGACTATCTTGAGTTGGATTTAAACGACGTGCTCGCCCTGGACGAGGCCGCCTACCGGGCCATGGCCGCCGAAATGCACGCCTGCGGCCTCTACGCCGAGGTGCTCTCCGGCGTGTTTCCCCCCGACGTGCCCATACTGGGGCCGGAGGTTTCCGCCAAGCGCATCCACGGCGCGCTGGACCGCTCCTTCGATCTGGCCCAGGCCCTGGGCGCGGAAATCGTCCTGTTCGACTGTCCCTGCGCCCGCATGCTGCCCCGCAGCTTCGATCCCGCGATGGCCTGGCGGCAGCTGGGCAACCTGGTGCGCATCCTGCAGAGCTACGCGTCGGACTTCGGCTTGCGTGTTGCGCTGCTCCCCCTGCGGCGCAGCGCCGCGGATCTGATGAACACCACCTCCGAGGCGGCGCTCATCTCCGCAATGCTGCGCCTGGATCGGGTGGGCGTGGCTGCCAGCAGCTACAACATGGCCATGGAGGCCGAATCCCTGCCCCAGCTCAAGCGCACGGGAAGCCTGCTCTGGCACCTGCGCACCAGCAATGTCCTGGGGAACCTCGCCCCGCGGGAGGACGACGGCGAGGACTACCGGTCTCTGTTTCAGGCGCTTCGGGAGATGGGCTATGCCGGCCGCGTGAGCTGCGAGGCCCCCTTTGACGAACGCGCCACTGCCGCGGCCCTGAAGTGTCTGCGCGCCACTGCCGAAGCGACACAATGATCAACCGGCCACAGGTTGCGAAACGGCCTGCGCGCCGGTTTGCGCCCGGAAGGCGCGCTTAAAGCCCCTCGCCCCCGGCGCAGGGATTTTAAGCACAAAGATGGAGCCGGCGCACCTCCGTGCACCGGCTCCCGGAATATGAATCGGGCTCATCCGGCTCCGCCGGCTTCCCGTTCGAGTGGTAAAATGTCGCCAGGTCGTTGAACGTCACTCCGATACAGATATTGGGTGAGGGCGGGACGCTTCCCGTCCTCAGAGGGCCCTTCGGTAAATCAGGCGGCCGCGCTCATCATGTAGTCCATGATGATGCCGTAGTCGCGCACGTCCGTGAGGCTGAGGTCGAGCTCCTTGTTGGTGGAATGGAGCATGGTGAGGATTTGTAGGGCGGTATGGTCGTTCTTGAGATTGCACACCGTGTTGTCGGGCAGGTGCAGCAGCACGTCGCCGTGGCACTTCTGAATCTTCTCGAGGAACTTCTCCATGTTGGAAATCAGCATAATTTTGATCATGTTAACCTTCCTTTCCCGGGTGATCCTCTTTCAACGATCTTGGCTTGGTCTGCGGCGGATCGGTCCGGCCCGCCGCTCTATTTTGAACCCTCCGGCGCGGCACAGCGGCTCTCGCCCTCGGGTTGTGCGTATTATATGCCGCCCAATTTTGCTTGTCAAGCAGATTTTGAGCAAATTACCGCCATTTAACTGCTGTTTTGCATCATCCCGCACTTTTAAATTCATTTCTTGAAGGAATGGTAAATCCTGGAGGCTGGACTTAACATTCTGCGAAGAAAGGTCATATTCCACCGCCCCAGGCGCGGCGTGCGGGCAGAAAAGCGCGGCCCGCTGCGGGCAGAATTGTTTTTTTGCACAAAAAAATCCTTGCCAAACGCCGCGATTTATGGTATAGTAAATGAGTCTGCGGGTGATGATGATCGGGTCCCGTGCGGTGTCATGCTGTGAATCTTGTCAGGGCCGGAAGGCAGCAGCAATAAGCAGAGTGTTGGCGCGCGCCGCGGGGTATGCCTGATTTGAACCCGCAGATTTTTTATGTCCGCCCTCAAAAATCGGTTTTCAACCCAAGTTCAACACAAAATTAGCCTGCGCGGCCAAAAAAGACCGCTGAACGCTGGAAATTTCTCATGGACTGTGTTATAATGAAGCGTGTTATTGTGAGGAGGCGTAGAGTATGACCCGCTGTGCGCGCCTGATGGAGGCGCTGAAGGAAAAGTCGTTTGACGCCGCGCTGATCCACCGCCCGGAGAATATGCGCTATCTGACCGGCTACACCGGCGAGGGCTGCGTATTCGTCTGCGGCGCGGAGACCGTCATCGTCACGGACTTCCGCTATGTGGAGCAGGCCTCCCGCCAGGCTCCCGGCCTGCGGGTGCTCCCGACTGACGCACAGCACCGCGAGGACGATCGCATTCTCGAATTGACGGACGCCCACGCCGTGCGCCGTCTCGCCGTGGAGCGGGACTATCTGAGCTACGACCGGCACGAGGCCCTGCGCGCAAAGTTGCCCTTCGTGGAGCTGGGCGCCCTTGACTCCCTGCCGGAAGAGCTGCGGCTGATCAAGGACGCGGGCGAGATTGAGAGCATGTGCAAGGCCGCCGCCATCGCAAGCCGTGCCTTTGAAAACATCCTCGAGCGCATCCATCCGGGCATGACGGAGAAGCAGGTTCAGATCATGCTGGATTACGAGATGCTCTCCCTGGGCAGCGAGGGCAACGCCTTCGACACCATCGCAGCGGCGGGCGCAAACGGCTCCCTGCCCCACGCGATTCCTTCCGATAATATAATCCGCAGCGGCGACCTTCTGACGCTGGACTTCGGCGCGAAGATCGACGGCTATTGCTCGGACATGACGCGCACCGTCGCCTTCGGCAGGATTTCGCCGGAGCTTCGGGAAATTTACGATCTGGTCTATGCGGCGCACATGGAAGCGCTCCAGGCCGTTCGCCCCGGCGCGCTCTGCGGCGATCTGGACAGGATCGCCCGGGACATCATCGACGCGCGCTTCCCCGGCGCCTTCGGCCACAGCCTGGGCCACGGCGTTGGACTCTTTATTCATGAGCAGCCCCGGGTTGCCTCGGGATCGCAGACCGTGCTTCGGCCCGGCCATGTGATCACGATTGAACCCGGCGTATATATCCCCGGTCTCGGCGGGTGCCGAATTGAGGACATGGCGATACTGACTTCGGACGGCTGTATTGACCCGACAACCGCCCCGAAGCAGCTGATCGAGCTGTAACCACCTATACTATTTGAGGAGGCACTTTCCCCATGATTAACGCAAGTGATTTCAGAAACGGCGTCACCTTCGAATGGGACAACGGCATCTGGACCGTCGTATCCTTCCTGCACGTCAAGCCCGGCAAGGGCGCGGCGTTCGTGCGCACGAAGCTGAAGAACATCGTCACCGGCGCGGTGATCGAGCGTACCTTCAACCCCACCGAGAAGTTCACCCGCGCGTACATTGAAACCAAGGAAATGGAATATCTGTACAACGACGGCGAGTTCTACTACTTCATGGATCAGGAGACCTACGAGCAGCTCCCGCTGACCCACGATCAGGTGGAGGATGCCATCCCCTTCGTGAAGGAGAACACCACCGTGACCGTGCGCTTCTTCAAGGGCAGCGCCTTCTCCGTGCAGGCGCCGAACTTCGTGGAGCTCGAGGTTGTGGACACCGAGCCCGGCTTCAAGGGCGACACCGCCACCAACACTTACAAGCCCGCCACGCTGGAGACCGGCTTCGTGCTCCAGGTGCCGCTGTTCATCAACATCGGCGACAAGCTGAAGATCGACACCCGCGAGGGCGGCGAATATCTCGGTCGCGCGTAAGGCGCACCTTCCCCACGCACCAAAGCAGAATGAGCAATCGTTCTGCTTTGCTTGTATCTCCAAAAACGATTCAAAGGAGGGCTTTGAAATGGATGGTCTCGGAAAGAAGGTAGGTTACCTGAAGGGTCTGATGGAGGGCATGGATTTTTCGAACGATCCCTCCTCTGAAAAGCTGATGAAGGCCATGGTGGAGCTGATGGGCGACCTCTGCGACCGCGTGAACTCCCTGGAAGAGCTGATGGACGACCTCAACGACTACGTCGAGAGCATCGACGACGACCTCAGCGAGCTGGAGAGCGAGCGCGACGGCGACTTCCGCTTCATGGACGACGAAAACGAGAACGAATACTTCGACGATACGGACGAAAATGAGGATCGCCTGCATCTGCTGGGCGGCAAGGCGGAGGAGGTCGAGGACGAGACCCTCGCCGGCGCGATCTGCCCGGACTGCGGCCGCATGTTCTTCGTAGGCGCGGACGACCCGGAGAACGCACTCTACCGCTGCCCGCACTGCGGAAGCCGCGTCTCTCCCGATCCCCTCACTCCGGAGAACGCCCCCATCGCCCGTCCGGAGGATCCGGCGTAAAATTTTTGCCTGCCTCCGGCGCGGCTGGACTGCGGCACCGTGGAGTACAGCGACACCCGATTTGCATGTCCACGGGCTCAGAATGCAAATACAGCCGCAATTTTCGCGGGCACTGCCATCAGTTTGCATTTCCGTTACGGTTTTATTCAGTATTCCGGCCGGTTCATGGAATCCGGCCGGAGTTTTTGTCTCCGCGCATCCGTGTCTGCGCCCGGTTGCGCGCAGAACCTTTTGTCCATGAATTCCAACAAAAGCCGTAATATTTCGTCTATAATACCGAGAATTTTCACATTGACAAATCCGAATTGAAATCATATAATTAGTATGCATGTTGAATTTGGTTAAATGAGCGCCAACTTCCTTACATAACCTGCCGCTCCCGCTTTCTGCGGTAAACGCAATCTTCTTCGGCCAGATTCGAAACAGCATAAAGGGGATCCCCCTTGATCGCGCATATGCGCGATGGGCCCTCTCGAAATCCGTCCTTTAACTCCCTTCGGGAGTTAAAAATAAAAAGGAGGTTTCTCACAATGAAGAAAGTTCTTGTACTTGTACTGGCTCTGGTTATGATCCTGAGCTGCGCTGCCATGGCGGAAGGCAACAAGATCGGTTACACCTGCATGGACGGCACCAACCCCTTCTTCGTGACCCTCGAGGCCGCGATTCGTGAGGTCGTTGAAGCCAACGGCGACGAGCTGGTCTCCCTGGATCCCCAGAACAGCAATGAAAAGCAGATTTCCCAGATCGAAGACCTGATTTCTCAGGGCATCGTCGCCATGTTCGTCAACCCCGTTGACCGTGACGGCATCATCGCCGGCCTGGACAAGCTGAAGGAAGCGGAAATCCCGATGTTCGGCTTCGACACCGAGGTCGCCGACATGTCCTACCTCGTGTCCTACGCGGGCTCCGATAACTACAACGCCGGCTTCGTCTGCGGCGAAGACCTGGTTGCCAAGTGCCCCGAAGGCGGCCCCATCATCGTTCTGGATTCTCCCACGATGCAGTCCGTTGTGGACCGCACCGACGGCTTCATGGCCGCGATCGAGGGCAAGGGCTTCACGGTTGTCTCTCAGATTGACTGCATGGGCAACCAGGAGCAGGGCAACCTGAACGGCACCGACGCTCTGACCGCGCATCCCGACGCCGTTGCCATCTTCGGCGGCAACGATCCGACGGCTCTGGGCGCCTACGCTGCTGCTGAGGCGGCTGGCTCCTCCGCTCTGATCTACGGCGTTGACGGCTCACCCGACATCAAGGCTCTGATCGCTGACGGCAAGGTCACCGGCACCGGTGCTCAGTCCCCCATGTCCATCGGCAAGACCATTGCTGAAGTGTACTACAAGTGGCTGGCTGGCGAAGAGGTTGAGGCCCGTTATCCCATTGCGACCTTCATGATCAATGCTGACAACGTCGCCGAATTCGGCACCGACGGATGGCAGTAATCGAGCGGAATAATCTTCCTGGCTGCTGATTCAGCCCAGAGCAATTCCCCGAATGTCGGCGTTTCTCCGGAAGCGCCGGCATTTGAGTAAAATGATGAGGCGGCTTTGTTCTTTCGAGGCAAAGCCCCTTTTCAGGTGGTTCCACAAACAAGAAACGGTGGTGAAACTCAGTGAGCGAATATCTGCTCGAAATGAAGAACATCTGCAAATCATTTCCGGGCGTCAAGGCTCTGCAGAAGGTGGACTTTCAGCTGAAGGCGGGCGAGATCCACGCTCTGTTGGGCGAAAACGGCGCCGGGTTGCCATCACGGGCGTCAACTCCGCCCGAGATAACGGCATCTCCATCATCCACCAGGAGCTGGTGCTGGTGCCGCACATGACCGTCGCCGAAAACATCTTTCTGGGCCGCGAGCCCAAGGGCAAATTCGGCGTGGATTTCGCCCAGATGCGTACCCGCGCCCAGGAGATGCTGGATCAGTTCGATCTGGGCATCGACGCAGACACGCTGGTGGGAAATCTGAGCATCGCACAGCAGCAAATGGTGGAAATTGTCAAGGCGATCTCCTTCAACTGCCGCATCCTGGTCATGGATGAGCCCACTTCCTCCATTTCGGACAAGGAGGTCAGCGCTCTGTTTGAAATTATGCGCAACCTGGCGAAGCAGGGCGTCGGCATCATCTATATTTCCCACAAGATGAGCGAGCTGAACGAGGTTTGCGACCGCGTCACCGTACTGCGCGACGGCACCTATGTGGGCACCCGCGAGGTGGCGGTCACGCCCAAGGATGATCTCATCGCCATGATGGTCGGCCGCGAGCTTGATCAGTACTACACCCGCGACCATGTGAAATCTGATGAAGTGGTGCTAAAGTGCGTCGAAATCGACGACGGCAAGAAGAACCACAAGCGCGTCGATCACGTCAGCTTTGAGATTCACAAAGGTGAAATCGTCGGCTTCGCCGGCCTCGTGGGCGCGGGCCGCAGCGAAACCATGCAGTGCATCTTCGGCCTGACCCCGGGTTCCACCGGCGAGATTTACCTCGATGGTCAGAAGGTGAACATCCGCAGCGCCGTGGACGCCATGAAGCATGGCATCGCCATGGTGCCCGAAAACCGCAAGGTCGAGGGCCTGTACCATCAGCAGAGCGTGCGCTTCAACTCCACCATTGAGGTTCTGGATCAGTTCATCCATAATCTGCGTGTGAATGAAAAGCGCGAGACGGAGATCACCCAGGAGTTCATCGACAAGATGCGCACCAAGACGCCCAGCCAGGAGCAGGCAGTGGCCAACCTCTCCGGCGGTAACCAGCAGAAAGTCATGATTGGTCGCTGGCTGGCAACAACGCCGAAGATTCTGATTCTGGACGAGCCCACCCGCGGCGTGGACGTCGGCGCAAAGGCGGAAATCTACGAGATCATGAACAACCTGACCAAGCAGGGCGTTTCCATCATCATGATTTCCTCTGAGCTTCCCGAAATCATCAACATGAGCGACCGCGTTTACGTCATGTACGAGGGCAAGCTGACAGGCTGCATCAGCTATGAGGATGATCTCAGCCAGGAAGCCATTATGAAGCTCGCCACGCAAGAATCGGCAGGAGGGAAAACCGTATGAAAGCAGTAAAGCGTTACTTTAAGGACAATATGGGCATTCTGATCGCGTTGGCCGCAATGATCGTGTTCCTGTGCGTCTGGCCCGCCACTTCGAGCACTTTCCCCACCAAGACCAACTTCTTCAACGTTCTGCGCCAGGTTGCGCCGAACCTGATGCTGGCCTGCGGCATGACCATGGTCATCATTTTGGGCGGCATCGACCTATCTGTTGGCTCCATCATCGCCATGTCCGGCTGCTTCGCCGCCGGCGCGGTGGTCTGGGCGGGCATGCCTGAGGTGATCGGCCTGCTGATCGGCGTGCTGTCTGGCCTCGTGTTCGGCCTGTTCAATGGCTTCATGATCTCCAAGACCGACATTCCGCCCTTCATCGTCACCCTGGCTTCCATGAACATCGCAAAGGGTATCGCCTACGTCTTCTCCGGCGGCAAGCCCATCCGCTGCATGACCGACGCCTGGAAGTTCCTGGGCGCGGGTTATGTCGCCGGCATCCCCACTCCGGTAATCACGATGTTCATCGTATTCATTGCCTGCGTGCTGTTCCTGAACCGCACCCGCATTGGCCGTCACATCTACGCCGTCGGCGGCAACAGCACCGCGGCGAAGTTCTCCGGTATCAGCACTGCGAAGGTCAAGTTCACCGTCTTTGCCATCAGCGGCACGCTGGCTGGCCTGGCGGGTATCACCATCGCCTCCCGCCTGTACTCTGGCACCTGCACCTCCGGCAACGCGGCCGAAATGGACGCCATCGCGGCGGTCGTCATCGGCGGCACCTCCATGTCCGGCGGCTCCGGTAAGCTGGGCGGCACCCTGATCGGCGCGCTGATCATCGGTATCCTGAACAACGGCCTGAACCTGATGGGCGTCAACTCCGACTGGCAGTACATCATCAAGGGCATCGTCATTCTGGGCGCGGTGTATGTCGACTTCCTGCGCAACCAGAAGAAGTCGAAGTAGGCCTTCGTCCCCTGGCGTATAAAAAACCGCTTTCGCACCGGCGAAGGCGGTTTTTTTCAGGTTCCGGCCGGAAATCCCGGCTGGGGCGACTTTCATCTGCCAGCAAAGCGCGCGGCCCCTCCCCCGTTTTTACGGAAGGAGGGGGCGCCCTGCGTCACGGGCTCAGAGCCTGCAATCCAGCTTCTTCAGCTCGCTCACCACATAGTCGTACACGAAGTCCACGGCCTCGTCCACGGGCTTCTTCTCCTGCATGGACTTGTCGCGGGAGGAGATCTCGATGGTGCCATTCTTGAGGCCCTTGGGGCTCACGACCACGCGCACCGGCACGCCGAACAGGTCGGCGTCGGAGAACATCACGCCGGCGCTGACAGAGCGGTCGTCCCAGAGCACCTCCACGCCCCGGGCGGTCAGCTCGTCGTAGATCTTCTGGGACATGGCGGCCACTTCTTCATTGTCACTCCTCAGGGAGCAGATCTGCACATGCCAGGGCGCGATGGAGATCGGCCAGATGGGGCCGTAGTCGTCCCGGTGCGCCTCGCACACGGAGGCCGCCAGGCGGCCCACGCCGATGCCGTAGCAGCCCATGATGGGATTCTTCAGGGAGCCGTCCGCGTCCACATAGGTCATGCCCATGCTCTCGGTGTACTTCGTACCCAGCTGGAAGATGTTGCCCACCTCAATGCCGCGGGAGGTATAGATGCTCTTCTTGCCGCAGACGGGGCAGATGCCGCCGTCGTAGGCCTTGGCCACATCCACATACTCCACATCGCCCATCTCCCGGGGGATGTTGAAGCCGACGTAGTGCATGTCCGCCTCGTTGGCGCCGGTGGCAAACCAGTTCACGCCCTTCAGCGACGCGTCGTAGACCACGCGCACGCCCTCCGGCAGGCCCTTGGGGCCGATGAAGCCGGCGTTCAGGCCGCACTCGGGCGTGATCTCGGCAGGGTGGATCTCCGCCTTCAGATGGTTGCGCAGCTTGGTCTCGTTGATATCCAGATCGCCGCGCAGGAAGGCCACGACGTATTTATCCGTCTGGTTCTCCTGATACACCACGGCCTTGCAGGTGGCGGTGGCGGGAATCTTCAGGAATGCGCACAGATCCTCGATGGTCTTGACGCCCGGGGTAGGCACCTTCTCCAGATCCGCCAGCTCGCCCGCGTCGCCGTGAACGATGCAGGGCGCGGCCTCCATGTTGGCGCGGTAGTCGCACTCGTGGCAGAGCACGATGGTGTCCTCGCCGACGGGAGTCAGCAGCATGTACTCGTGGGAGACCTTGCCGCCCATCATGCCGCTGTCGGAGGCCACGGCCACGACCTCGGGCACGCCCGCGCGGGCATAGATGCGGTTGTAGGCCTCGTAGCACTCCATGTAGTACTTCTCCAGATCCTCCTGGGAGGTGTGGAAGGAGTAGGCGTCCTTCATGGTGAACTCGCGCACGCGGATCAGGCCGCCGCGGCAGCGGGGCTCGTCGCGGAACTTGGTCTGAATCTGATAGATCATGAAGGGATACTGGGTGTAGGAGTCCATCACGTCGCGCACGAAGTGCACGGAGGCCTCCTCGTGGGTCATGCCCAGCACCATGTCCGCGCCGGAGCGGTCCTTGAAGCGCAGCAGCTCGCTGCCGACGGATTCAAAGCGTCCGGATTCCTTCCAGAGCGTCGCCGGCATAGCTACCGGGAACAGCAGCTCCTGGCCGCCGATGCGGTCCATCTCCTCGCGAATGATCCTTTCGATCTTCGCCGTCACGCGCTTGGTGATGGGGAACAGGGTAAAGATGCCGTTGCCCACGGGCTTGATGTAACCGCCGCGCATCATCAGCGCCTGGCTGGCGATCTGGCAATCCGCGGGCGTCTCCTTGTAGCGCTTGGAAACGAGATTCCTGACCTTCATGAAAAGTCCTCCTCTGATCGTGATTCATTGCGGAAAACAAAAACTTCGCCCCGGAATTGCAGGGGCGAAGGAAATGCTTCGCGGTACCACCTTGCTTGGTGCTCGTGTGCCCTGTAACGGGAGCGCCCGGCGGGATTTCGCAAATCGGCCCTGCCGCTGCGCGTTCTCCCGCGAACTCGGGAGGCCGGAGCCCGACTCCCATCCTGCCGCACGTCTCCCAGCCATGGACGCGTTCTCTTCGGGCGGATGCGGAGGGCTTTCTCCCTCATCGTTCCCTATCATTATACCAGAACAGGGCGCAAATGCAAGTGAATTTTCGGTTGCGGATATCAGATTCGGGTTTGAAATCCAGCGGCGACGGTTTATAATAGAGGCGGAAGTTCATTTCAGTTCTTTCAAAAAAGCAGAAAGGCGGCATGCGCATGAAAGAATACGAAGTCCTGGTGCAGACCATCAACCCCTGCGGCGGCGAAGCGCACGACAAGAAGGAATTCTTTGAAATCGAGGCGGAGAGCCCGGAGGCCTATGTGCGGGCAAACGCCTCCTATCCCATCATGGACAGCGTGACCAAGCCCGATGGCGACATCGTCATCACCACCGGCGACGGCAAGGGCAACTTTGTGAAGTACATCTTTACGGAATGATGGAATCGCCATAAAGCGGGAGGATCCAAACCGATCCTCCCGCTTTCCTTATGCCTCGCGCTCGTACACCCGGATCACATCGACCCCGTAGGCTTTGAGCGTGAGCAGGAGGTGAAAATCCTCCCGGTCGTCCCAGCGGAACAGAGGCGGCACATAGTTATCATCAAACTTGACCTTGTAGTGCTCCATAAAATCCGCATAGACCCCGTCGCTCATTTTCTCCAATATGGCGTCGTACAGCACCAGCTCGACGTAGTAATTCGCGTCGTCCGGATCGTATGCAATCCGCTCCTCCGACGAACGACGCAGCTCGAAGGATTTCGCAAGCATGGGCGTCATGTACCCGGCGTTAAAGCTGAGTTCCAGATCAGAATTGCGCTCCCTGCAATCCCGGGTCGCCCGCACCGCCGCGCCGTCGCCCAGCAGCCAGTAGTCCGTCTCATAATCCTCCTGAACGAAGGGCGCCGCGATGGGATTGTAATAGGAGCCCTGCAGCGGATGGTTGCAGGCGATGGCCACGCCGTGGTAGGCAAAATAGAGGGCCAATGCGGCGGAGGCAACGCGCCTGATGCGCCGACGGTCGGCAAGCAACTCCCGCAGCGCCTCCAGAGAAAAGAGCATCAGCGCGGCATAGAAGAAGTAGAAGTGCCGCCAGCCATTGTAGAGAACCATCTGCGAGAACATTCCGAAGCACAACAAAACGGAAAACGCAATAAAGATCGCCCACATGAACAGCAGGTGCTCCTGTGCGTCTGCCGCTTGCCTGCGAAAACGGAGGCTGTTCACCACCATGATCAATACACCTGCAAGCGACAGCAGCAGCACCGGCACCGGCGTCGTAATGCAAATCAGCTTCGGAAGATAGTACCAGGGCAAGGTTTCCCCATTGAGGATCTCGCAGATCTCGCCCTTAAACATCACGCAGCCATGCCAGCGGCTGAAACTTGCGGCATTGCCCAGCTAGATACTTCAGGAAGCCGAGCGGATGGTTCCACATCGCGGGCGTGAGCAGCACATAAAACAACAGAAAGGCTCCTATGGCGACCAGGCCGTTGCGCCACATCTGCCTTGAAACGCTCCGGCGGCGGAGGTGCATGACGATATAGAGAATCCCAAATACGCCCCAGAACCAGCCGCCGATGATCTTTGTGTTCATCGCAAACGCACCCGCGAGGGAGAACAGCAGCGCATCCCACAGCCGGTCGCGCTGAATGAAGCGCACGCCCAGCCAGATCGTCAGCAACACGAGGGAAAGCAGCACCACATCCTTGTTGTTATAATGCCCCTCCGCAAACATCCGCGGCGTGAGGTACAGCAGCAGCACCGCAGCGCAGCCAAACCACCGCGACCCATGAAAGAGCTCCCGGGCGATGCCATACAGCGCGATGACGCCCAGCATGAACAGCGCGAAGGTATAGCACTGCCATCCGACATGCACCGCGTAATTTGAAATCTGACTCAGGCCCGCGATTGCGGGCAAAAAGGCATAGTAGGCCGATATGCCATGATCCCGCTCGATGCTCTGGGAAATGCGCTCCACATTGCCCGTATGCCGCTAATAAAAGGCAAATAAGCCGCTGTCCTCGCCGAAGAACTGCGCCACATACTCCGCACCGTTGGATTTGAGTATGCGCATTTCCAGACCTTCATCCGATGAAAAATCATACCGCACCAACAGCCCTATGCACAGAAGCACAACAAAGAACAATGCCACCGCGCGCCTGGACAGATCCTTCCCTCTCTCCATTCCCCATGGCCACCCAACCTCGATGATCGAAGTCATTATAGCATACAAGTTCTTTTCCCGCAACACAGCATCCATTCCTTTGCCCATGTCAGAGCGGTCGCACGCGGTGCGCATGGGACAAAACCCGCTTCCCTCTTCAGAAGCGGACCGTCAGCGGGAAAAGGAAGGTCGCTTCTGTTTCAACTTGCGCTCCGCACCGGCATTTCAAGTGATTCGACCGCCGGTAACACGTCGCCAGAAGCCCGAAGCGTCGCAAAGCTCTCTGTGCATGCAAACCACCATGAAAAAATGAGAGCCTGCGCAAACGCACAGGCCCTCATCATTTTGCGGTTCTTACGCTTCGGGAGCGACCGCCTTGACCTTCTTCAGGTTGACGAAGCGGGGCAGGCCGTTCTCGATCTTCAACTGGGTCTGGCCCTGGATCAGGGGCAGGCAGTAGTCGATGAACTGCTGGTTCACGCCGTCGCCGTTCTCGTTGATCCACTCGAGGGGCACCTTCTTCTCGGTGTTGGCCACGATGGTGAGGTCAAACAGCTTGGTGTTGCACTTGTACTCGCCGTTCTCGCGGGTGCACTCGAAGCCGACCATCTTGTCGGTGATGCCGGCGACCGCATTGTCCACCGCAGCCTTGCCGGAGGCGAAGGACTCGTCGATGTCGGTCTGGGAGGCGCAGTGGGCCGCGCAGCGCTGCAGCAGGGAGAGCTCGATGCCGCGCACCTTCGCGCCGGTCTGCTCCTTGATGTAGTTGGCCAGATAGGCCGCCAGGCCGCCCAGCTGGGTGTGGCCGAAGCTGTCCTTGGTGGCGTTCTTGTTGGCGTACTCGGCAATGAAGGTGCCTTCCTTGTCGTGGATGCCCTCAGAGACGACCACGAGGCACTTCTTCTTCGCAGCGTAGATCTCCTTGACCCTGGCGGTGAACTTGTCCATGTCGAAGTCGATCTCCGGCAGGTAGATCAGGTCGGCGCCCTGGCCGCAGGCATTGGCCAGCGCGGCGGCGGCGGTCAGCCAGCCGGCGTGACGGCCCATGCACTCGATGATGGTGATCATGCCGGTGTCGTACACGGTGGAATCGCGGTACACTTCCATGACGGAGGTGGCGATGAACTTGGCCGCAGACGCAAAGCCGGGGCAATGGTCGGTGCCGGCCAGGTCGTTGTCGATGGTCTTGGGGATGCCCATGCAGCGGACTTCATAGCCGTTGCGCAGCATGAACTTGGAGATCTTGTTGCAGGTGTCCATGGAGTCGTTGCCGCCGTTGTAGAAGAAGTAGCGGATGTTGTACTTCTTGAACATCTCCAGGATCTTGATGTAGTCGGTCTCGTCCACATCGGGGTCGGCCAGCTTGTAGCGGCAGGAGCCCAGCGCGGAGGAGGGAGTGTACTTCATCAGGGCCAGCTCGTCCGGATCTTCCTTGCCCATGTCGATGAGGTTGTCGTTCAGCAGGCCGACGATGCCGTTGCACATGCCGTAGACGTTGGTGATTTCTTCGCACTCCAGGGCGGTCTTGATCGCGCCGTAGGCGGAGGCATTGATGACAGAGCTGGGGCCGCCGGACTGACCGATGACCGCTGCGCCGATGAGCTTGCTCATTGGTATCATTCCTTTCAATATAATCAGCTGAATTGGTATAGGAAACAAACCCTATACACACACGATAAATCTAGCACAAATTGCGGCCTTTGTCAACGCAAGTGGGTTAATTCTGCGCGCCGCGGCTCACAGTCTGCGCAGTCCGTCGCGCTGCTGTGCCGTCAGAGACGCGTCTCCCGCCTCGCGCAGGGCGTCGATGTGCGCCATTTTGCTCACGCCCGCGATGGGGAAGGTCGGGAAGGGCTGGCTGGTGAGAAAGGCCAGGGAGATTGCGTTCACGCTGAGGCCCGTCTCCCTGGAGAGCGCCTGCGCCCGCTCCAGCACCGCAAGGTTCTCCGGGCAGAGATAGCGCCGCCGGGCCTTGTCCGTCAGAACGGCCTCGCCGGATATATCCATCTTGGTCAGAAAGCCCTTCGCCTGGGATGAGAAGCACACACAGGGCAGATTCTCCCGGACGTGCATGGCATAGGTTTCCCCGTCCATCTGGCGGAGGGTATCGTCCTCCACCACCACCTGCCGCGCAAGGCTGAACTGGGGCTGGTTGGCACAGAGCTTCACGAGACCCCGGCGCGCGGCGCACGCATTGGCCTCGACGATGCGCTCTGCGCTCCAGTTGGACACACCCACGAAGCGGGTCATGCCCTGCTCCACGAGCGCGGTCAGGCTCTCCAGAATGTCCTCCACCGGGCGGGTGGGATCGTCCCGGTGCAGCCAGTAGATATCCACGCAGTCCGTGTGCAGATTGTCCAGGCTGCGCCGCATGTCGTCCAGAATCTCACTCCGGCTCAGGCGACCCGTGTGCATGCTGTGCACGTCCGGGTGTCCGCCCTTCGTACCCAGCACAATCTTCTCCCGGCAGCGGCGGTCCTCCAGCCAGCGGCCGATCACCTGCTCACTGCCGCCCTGAATCTCACGGGCAAAGTCCCCGTAAATGCGCGCCGTGTCGATGAAGTTGCCGCCGATCTCCACATAGGCGTCCATGAACTCCCTGGCCTGTCCCTCCCCAATCTTCCCGCCGAAGTCCATGGTCCCCAGGGCGATGACCGAGGTCTCACGTCCGCAAAAATTCGCGTATCTCATGGTGTTTCCGATCCTCCCGCAGCTTTTTCTGCTTCCATTATAGTAAAGTTTGCCTAAAAAGACAATCCCACCGCGCTCCGAATTTTGACGAAACTGCGCGTCGAATGTGCGCGAAAAAATACGCATTGCATAAAATGTGTGCAAATACAGGCGAATATACCATGTATATATACATTTATTTCATAAGTTGAATGGAGGAAACTCGCATAAAATGTCGTATATTTTTATGTATATACACGCAATCATTCCGCATATACATTGGTGTATTCAACGAAAGAGGAGGTCTTCCATTTGGAGCCAATCAAGACAAAGCTGGCTGCCTGGGCGCAGAATAAACCCCTCGTCCGCATCGCTGCCGCCGTGGCCGCCGCGCTCGTGCTGCTGATCGCTCTGCTGTGCATATCCAACCATATGCGTTCGAATATTCAAAGAGAATATTCAGCGCTGACCTCACATCTTCAGGAGCAAATCTATCATAACCTGTCCGAAATGCAGGAGCTGTTCGACCGCGTGGACGATCCCAATGTGGACGTGCGCAACAAGCTGATTCCCGAATTGAAGATTCAGTTTTCCGCGGTAAAGGCCGCCAATTCAGCGCTCCTGGAGTGCTGCGGCGCGGAAAAGGCCGTGCTCAACGACGAGCTGACCAGCGCCTTTGAATCCGCCTTTGAAGAATACGCCGTCGCCTACCGCCAGGGCATCGCAACCGGGCTGGCCAAGGCGGACATGGCGGAATGTATGCAGGAGGTGCAGCTGCTGCTCACCGCCTACTACGCGCCGCCGGACGAGGAGGATGAGGTGGTCATCATCAACGCATCCTCCGGCAGCGCGGCCGCCAAATAGCTGTAAATCGCGGCGCCGGCCGCTTTCGTTGGGGAGTTTTTCTCATGCCGGCGCCTATTCAAACCCTCCCGAAGGCGGGATGGGAACCTGCCCGGAGCAATGCGCTCCGGGCTTTGTCGTGCTTCACTCCGTCCGGTCAGCTCACGCCGGTCATCGTGCAGCCGCAGCGGGGACAGAGCGCGCCCGTGCCGGACAGACAGGTCGTACCACAGTTGGAGCAGGTGCTGGCCGTGGCGCCGTTCGCCGCGCAGCCGCAAGTTCGCCCGGGCGACGCGCAGCCGCAGGCCACCGTGCCGCCCGAGGCCGTGGTGGTCGTGCAGTTGCCGTTTCCCTCCTCACAGAGCTGTTCGAAAGCGCAGGAGGACTGGGGGAAGAGCGGCAGCGAGAAGAATTCATCGCAGACATTTTCCGCGAATTCCTCGCAGGGGGGCGCCTCACAGAAGCCATATGTAGGTACCAGAATGTCCACCTCCGCGAGCACCTTCAGAACGACGGTGACGCAGATGGTGATTTCGAAGGTGCAGTTGCCGATGTAAGTGCCGGAGACGCAAATCGCGCTCACGAGGCTCTCCAGGGTGAAGGGGATGACGGAATCCTCCGGAACGCACAGCAGCACATCTTTGTCGATGCAGACGTGCGCCTGGCCCATCCACTCCTGGCAGCGCTGGTCGACAAACAATACATCCACCGGAACGTCCACGGAGCACTTCACCCGGGCATACTGCGGCCGGTCACACATGCGCTCGATGGAGAGATTGGAAATCGTTCCCGCCGTGGTAGAGCTGCGGCAGCTCTCAAAGGTCCATGCGCCGCAGGGCTGGGGCAGCGGGCAGGCGGAGTTCTCCGCATTCTCCACGGCCTCCGCGTGGCTGATTGGCGTCGAGCAGCTGGAGCAGGCGCAGGTACACTTGTTGTCCATGCAGCTGCAGCGGCAACCGGCGCTGCTGGTGGGCTTGCAGCTGCTTCCGCTCAGCACGGGGACGATGTTCTCAATGACCACCCGCTCGTCGTCCAGCTGCTGCTGGGAGAGGCAGCTGTCGTAGACGTTCTTCACCTGAATACACACCCGCTTGTTCAGGCCCTTGAGTACATTTCCACAGATTTCGCCGGGACAGGCGTCGCTGTTGGCATTCTTATAGCTGTAAAAAGACATGCTCATTCCTCCTCGCTTGAGAGTGTGGACTCCCGCCCACAGTGCATTCTATGTCTGCGCCAAAAAGTGGTGCAGACCCCGCACAAGCCGGGTCGGAGTTTAAATATTACTATTTTCGCCTATAAATGTTTCGTATTGACTTGATTTTGAAATCATTTTGTAATATAATTGTCGCATCGAGTGCAAAAAACCGAAAGGCGGATCAAAATCTTGAACCTGAACTCTCTGCGAAAGTATCTCCGGCGCGCGCTGGCGCTCACTGCGGCTCTCGCCCTCGCGGCCATCTCCGGCCTGAGCGCTGCGGAAACCGTGCTCGCCACCCGCGACGCTGAAATCTATGCTTCTCCCAGCGCCAACGCGCCGTCCCTCCGGATTCCGGCAGGCACGGTCATGGAAAAGACCGGCGAAAGGGACAATTGGATTCGCGTGGAGCGCTCCGGCCGCACGGCCTACATGCGCGCCGACGCGGCGACCGAAGTGACCGACTGCAACGCGGCCACGGGCTACGTCGCCGAAGCCGCGCCCATGTACAAGTCCTACGGCAGTGCGGACAAGTACGGCACGCTGCCCGTGGGCGCGGAGGTCACGGTCTACGCCGTGGCGGGAAGCTGGGCAAACGTGGGCTTCCGCGGTTGCCGTGGCTTCGTGCGCAAGGATGCGTTGAGCGCGCAGAAAGTGGAAGGCGGCGCTTCAGACGGCAGCCAGAGCGAAAGGCCGGAGGTCGTGATCACGAAGGGCAAGCATGCCTACGCCGCCGTGGAGGGTGCGAAGGTGTACAAGTCCTACTCCACCTCCTCCAGACTTCTGGGCAGGCTCCCGGTGAACACCCGCCTGAGCGTGGGCGCGGTGTGCGGCGACTGGGCGTATGTGAGCCTTAACGGCTTCAAGGGCTACATGAAGTTGAGCAGCCTCTCCGACCAGAAGGTCTCCGCTCCCAACGTCGCGGACGTGGATCCCGCCGACGAATCGGGCGACAAGCCCTCCTTCTCCGACGACGTGCCGGACTCTGCCAGCGACGGCGTGTCCTCCGCGAAGCCCGCGCGGGGCACCGCCCAGTCCATGGACTGGTGGAGCAGCGACATTCAGACCATCTTCGCCCGGGGCACCACCGCCACCATCACCGACGTGGCCACGGGCATCGCCTGGAAGGAGATGCGCAAGGGCGGCACCAACCACGCCGACTGCCAGCCGCTGACTGCCGCCGACACCGCCGCCATGAAGGCCGCCTGCGGCAAGTGGAGCTGGACGCGCCGGGCCGTCTTCGTGACCATCGACGGCGTGAACTACGCGGCCTCCATGAACTGCATGCCCCACGGCGCGGGCTCCATCACGAACAACAACTTCAACGGCCACCACTGCATCCACTTCACCAACAGCCGCACCCATTCCGGCAACCGCGTGTGCGCGCAGCATCAAGCCGCCATCCAGAAGGCCCTGGCCGCAAAGCTGTAATCCCGCTGGTGCGAAGCGCCCGCCTTCCTGTCATACAGGAGGGCGGGCGCGCTGTTTCTATTTGAAAAACGGTCGTTTCCACCCTCATCCGCTCCCACTCTCTGCCATGCCCATGTTCCCATGTGCGACGGCGCAATCTGAATCTCGCTTCGGGGAGAAGCACTGCCTCCGTCCCCCCACGCCGGAAACAATATCGGGGATCTTCACCGGCACATGCACGCGGACGGTTCGCTGAAAATGTCTGTGACGAATCCTTCTCTCTGCCTCTCCTCCCGCTTCCCTACCTGCTACGGCAGGGGCCTGCGCTCATTCCTCCCCGCTCTCCCGGCGGCGCAGGTATTTTTCCCGGGTCGCCCGGCCGCCGCGGATGTGCCGCTCCCGCTTGTTGCGCTCCAGAACCTGCTGCGTCCGCGCCGCGAGCTCGGAATCAATCTGCTTCAGGCGCTCCGTGACGTCCTTGTGAATCGTCGTCTTGCTCACGCCGAATTCCCGGGCGCAGGCGCGCACCGTCGCGCCGGTCTCCAGTATATGCTCCGCCGCCTGCATCACGCGCAGATGCACCTCTTCCCTCACGCGCTCATCTCCCCTCGCTCGCTTCAGGCTATGCCGGGGCGCAGGTGCGCATGCCCGTGCTAAAGCGCCTGCGCCGCGCATAGTATCGGCGCAGGA
This sequence comes from bacterium, assembly GCA_004563405.1. Lineage (GTDB taxonomy): Bacteria > Bacillota > Clostridia > Christensenellales > Aristaeellaceae > SFTH01. The sequence continues at coordinate 155,598 of SFTH01000004.1, read as the reverse complement.
AAGGGTGTGAGGAACATGGCCAAGGCATTGGAACCCTCCGGCGAGGTCCGTTTTCAGGGCCTGACAGTCAACGAATTCTCCTCCGGTTATGATTTTTCGCAGGCGAAGTCCGCCGGCATCGAGGCCGTCGTGCTGCGCGCCACTGCCGGAGACGACTACACGGACGCCCGCGTCTCCATCGCCGCCCAGCGCGTGCAGGAGGCAGGGCTTCGCCTGGGCTTCTACCACTATCTGACCGCCGAAAATGAGGAGGAGGCCCGCGCCCAGGCGCGCTTCTTCGCCGCCGCCATCACAGGATACGACTACGCGCTGCGCCCGGCCATGCTGTTTGAGACGCTCAACGGCCTGAGCTTTGACGCGGCCAACCGCATCGCGCTGGCCTTCCTCTCCGACGTGGAGAGCGCCACCGGCGTCGCTCCGGTCATCTACACCGACGCGGAGAGCGCAAGCCTGCTATGGAACCGGTCCATCGCCGAGCGCTTTCCCCTGTGGGTGATCGACGAGAGCGGCGGCGACGCGCCCATGGCGGGAGACTCCCCCTGGAAGGGCTGGGTGGGCTGGCAGTACCGGCGCTCTCTGGATCCGCTCTGCAAGTCCGGTGGAACCCCCGTGAGCCGCTTCACCGCCGGCATGCTCACCCGGCAGATCGTGCCGCCCACGCCGTCGGAGCCGTCCATCGGAAGCGACCAGAAGCTGATCTGCATCACCGTCGCCCTGGGCGACACGCTCTCGGGCATCGCGCGGCTGTTCGGCACCACGGTGGACGAAATCGTGCGCCTGAACGCCATCGCCAACCCCAACCGCATCTATCCCGGCCAGAGGCTCTACTTGCGCGTGGCACAGACGGTGCCCTATCCCTGCTGCGACGCGTACACCGTGCGCCGGGGCGACACGCTCTCGGGCATCGGCGCGCGCTTCGGCGTGGACTGGCGGCGGCTGGCCTCCATCAACGAGATCGCCAACGCAAACCTGATTCTCCCCGGCCAGACCATCAAACTCGGCCTCTGCGACTGAACGCTTATGGACTTTAGTGCACCCCGGTGGTATAATGATAGAAAGATTATCGTTAGAACGTTTATCGGAGGTGCACAATTGAATTCCTATGAAAGAATGTTGAATCGCATCCAGGGCAAGCCCGTGGATCGGATTCCCAACATGAACATCGTCATGCAGTTCGCGGCCCGCGACGTGGGCCTCTGCTACGGCCAGGTCGTGCGCAACGGCCGCAAGCTGGCCGACGGCATGCTGCGCTGCCATGACAAGTATGGCATCGACTGCCTCTGGACCATCTCCGACTCCGTGCGTGAGCCCCAGGATCTGGGCGCGGACGTGGTCGTGCCGGACAACGGCGTTCCCTACTGCCGCACGCCCTTCATCGAGGGCCCGGAGGATCTCAAGAAGCTCAAGCTGATGGATCCCTCCTCCGGCCGCGCCATGAGCGACCGCATCGAGGCCGTGCGCTATCTGAAGGAGACCGCCCGGGGCGAAGTGCCGGTCATCGGCTGGATCGAGGGCGCGCTGGCCGCGTCCTGCAACATGATGGGCGTCGCGCCCTTCATGATGATGATGATGGACGAACCCGAGGCCGCCCAGGAGCTGCTCGCCTTCTGCTGCGAACAGGAGCTGCGCTTCGCCCTGGCGCAGATTGAGGCCGGCGCGGACATCGTCGGCGTGGGCGACGCCGCAGCCTCCCTCATCGGCCCCGCCCTGTACGAGGAGTTCGCGATCGACTATGAGAAGAAGCTCTTTGGCGAAATCCACAGGGCCGGTGCGCTGGCAAAACTGCACATCTGCGGCAACATCAACCCGATTCTGGAGCAGGCCGCCCAGACCGGCGCGGACATTCTGGACTGCGACCACATGGTGGACATGGCCCGCGCGGGCGAGCTGATGCGCGGCAAGGGCGCCGTCTGCGGCAACTTTGACCCCGTCTCCGTCGCCCTCCAGGGCACGCCCGAGGACGTGCGCCGCGCTTCGATTTACTGCGCCGGTCTCGCGGAAAACAGCATCGTCGCCGCCGGATGCGAGATCCCCATCGACACCGATCCGGCCAACCTGCTGGCCACCCACGAGGCGCTGGTCTCCCTCAGCCGCTGACGCCTGCGCAGGCGCGCAGATTCGCGCCCCGGCAAAACGGCACAGGGCTGCGTCCCGCCAGCCAGAACCAAACCTGTCCCGATTTCCGTCGGGGCAGGTTTTTTTGCACCCTCCCGGCGGATGTGGCCCGTGTCCAGCGCCAGGCAGCGGCAAACGGACCGCCTCTGTCCGATTCTATCCGGCGCTCCCGGGGCGGACAGTCGCTTCGCGCCGCCGGTTTGCCGCACTTTTCCCCTTCGCCGCTTGCCTTTCTCCGCGCGCTCTGGTAAAATGGAAGCAGCCGGATGAACTGGAAAAACACGGTCCGGTAGGTAGTCCGGACGTGGCGGCGCGCCGCCATCAGTAACCCTCCCTCCTGTGGGGTCGTCCACCGGTTCGACATTGCGCCGGCACACAGGAGGAATGCAGCATGTCGGTCACCCTTACCGTCTTTTACGACGGCAGCTTCTTTTCGGCCCTCGCAGAGAAGTGCGACGCAGACGGCCTTCGCGCCGCGAAACACGTCTTCGGCCCGGAGCCCAGCGACCCGGAGGTCTACCAGTGGGTGCTGCGGGAATTTGCATATCTGCGCTATTCGCCCGCCGTGGAAGGCGAGCGGCGGCCCCGCGCCGCAGGAAACCCCAAGCGCAGGCAGCGCCAGGCCGCCCAGGCCTGTTCCGCAGGCGTCGGAACCCGGGCCCAGCAGGCCCTTCAGCTCCAGCGGGAGCTGAGCGCGCAGGAGCGCAAGTCCGCCCGGCGCGCCCGAACAGAGGCCGAAGAGGCGCGCAAGTATCAATTGCGCCAGGAGAAGAAGAAGGAGCGGCGGCGCGGCCACTGACCTGCCCCGCGCGGACCCTTCCCAAAAACCGGCGTCCCCGGAGCGAAACGCTCCGGGGCATTCCTTTTGGCCGCACTCCCGCGCACCGGCAGATTCCCACAGTCCGGCCGGAGACGGAAGCGACGCGCGCACGGCGCGCAGGCCGCCATCGCCCCCCCGCGATCGTCCCATTCCCCGCGCAGCCCGCAGGGCACGTCCGCAACCACTCTTCGCCCTGCGGCAGCGCTCTCAGTCCCGCGCCTGCATCCGCGCGTGCAGCAGCATACCCACGGCGGTGATCAGGCACACGCCCGCGCCCGCGATCAGAAACCAGCGGTGCACGCCGAGGCGGTCCGCCAGGGGCGCGGCCACCAGCAGGCCCACCGGCGTCGTCACGGAGGAGAGGAGCGCCGTCAGCGCAAATGCCCTGCCCAGTCGCGCGGGATCAATGTTCGCCTGCATGTAGGCCACCAGCGGAATGTTGTGCACATTGCAGGACGCGCCCATGAAGCCGCAGGCGACGGCAAAGATCCACCAGGCCCACATCTGCGGCGGCAGCAGGCCGCAGACGGCGGAGGTCACCCCCAGCCCCATCATGCCCAGATAGGATACCCACAGGTGGCGGCGCACCCGGATCACGCTGCCGAACAGGAGGGCGGAGGCCATCATGCCCAGGGCGTAGAGCGCCTCCACGGCACTGCCGTGCCAGGCGGAGGCCTGAAAGTAGCTGCTGGTCATCAGCGGATAGAAGGACGCGAGGGGCATCACGAACACCATCGCCAGGGTCTCCACGGCGACCATCCACGTCAGCGGCCGGTCGCCGCGAAACACCTCCACGCCCTCCTTCAGCTCCTCCAGCGCCCTGCGCCTCCCCCGGCGCTGCGCCTGCGCCCGGGGAATGGACACCGCCGCCAGCAGGCCGCTGGCCAACAGCGCGCCCACGAGGTCGGTCAACAGAATGACCGGGAGCGGCAGCGCGGCGTACAGCGCCGCGCCGATGGCCGGGCCCAGCAGGAAGGAGCCCGAGGCAAACATCTGGCTCCAGCCGCCCACGCGCACCAGCTCCTCCGCGGGCACGAACTGCGGAATCATCGCCTGCAGCGCCGGCTGATGGAAGGTATCCCCCACGCCCCGCACCAGCAGGATCAGTATCGCCGTCCACATGGGCATCTCCAGCTTCCACAGCAGCAGCGCAAACACCGCCGCCGCAAGGCCGATGAACAGGTCCGCGCAGATGCACACCGACTTGCGGCTGTAGCGGTCCGCCACGATGCCCGCCAGCGGACTCAGCAGCGCCCTGGGCAGAAAGGCCGCCAGCCCGGCCAGTCCCATCATCGCGGCCGATCCCGTTCCGCTGGCGATCCACCAGATCAGGGCAAACTGTACCGCCGAGCTGCCGACCAGCGAAAACATCTGCCCCACGGCGATGGTCACGAACTTGCGCTTCCAGCTTTGCTTCATCTCACTCACGTCTCCTCCGTTTTGCACACCGGGAGTATACCATATCCTTCCATGAGGAACCATTGGCTTTCCATTAAAGTTCTATGAGAATCCATACAACGCTTGACAAGCGCGGCAAGCATGTGTATACTGTGTATTGCGTATATATACAGTTGAAGGAGAATTTCCATGGACATTCGCATCAGCAACGCGGATCCGAGGCCAATCTACGAGCAGGTGTGCCAGCAGATCAAGCAGGCTATCCTCTCCGGCGCGCTGCGGGAGGGCGACGCGCTGCCCTCCATACGCGCGCTGGCCAAGGATTTGCGCATCAGTGTCATCACGACCCGGCGCGCCTATGAGGAGCTGGAGCGCGACGGCTATGTGCACACCGTCGCGGGCAAGGGCTGCTACGTCGCGCCCAAGGACACGAGCGTCGTGCGGGAGGACTGTCTGCGCCGCATCGAGGGGCAGATGGAGGAAATCCTGCGCCTGGCGCGCACCTGTGGCATCAGCGTGCGGGAGCTGACGGACATGCTTCTGGCGCTGGATGGAGAGGAGGAACGACTTTGAACAATGCCATTGAAATCCGGAATCTGTCGAAGCGCTATCCGGGCTTTACTCTGGAGGACGTGAGCTTCAACCTGCCCAGCGGCTGCGTGCTGGGGCTGGTGGGCGAAAACGGCGCAGGCAAGAGCACCATCATCAACCTGCTGATGAACGCGGTGCGCCGCGACGGCGGCGAGATGCGCGTGCTGGGATGCGACCCGGCGGATCCGGACTTCATACGGACGAAGCAGGACATCGGCGTGGTGCTGGACGAGGCTCACTTTCCGGAGCTTCTGACCGCACTGGACGTGAACAAAATGATGCGCAGCTGCTACGCGCGCTGGGACGAGGCGCTCTACCGGAGCTACCTCGCGCGCTTCGATCTGCCGGAGAAAAAGCCCTTCAAGGACTACTCCCGGGGCATGCGCATGAAGCTTGCCATCGCGGTGGCGCTGTCCCACGGGGCGAAGCTGCTCATTCTGGACGAGGCCACCGGCGGCCTGGATCCCATGGCCCGGGACGAGATGCTGGACATCCTGAACGAGTTTACCCGGGAAGAGGATCACTCCATCCTGATCTCCTCCCACATCGTCAGCGATCTGGAGAAGATTTGCGACAGCATCGCCTTCGTTCACAAAGGGCGGCTGCTGTTCTGCGAGGAGAAGGATAAGCTGATGGAGGAATACGCGCTGCTGAAGTTGTCGAAGTCGGACTTCGAGGCGGTGCCGCCGGAGGCCGTAGTGAGCGCGCGGGAAAATCCCTACGGCGTGGAGGTGCTGGCGCGCCGGGAGATGGTGAACGAGGCGCTCCGTCCGGAGCGCGCCACGCTGGAGGAAATCATACTGTTCTTCGTGAAGGGAGCGGATGCAAGGTGAAGGGACTGCTGTACAAGGACGCTGTGACGCTGGTGAAGCAGCTGAAGCTGTTTCTGCTGATGATCGTGATCTTCTCGGTGATCCCGGGCTACAACATGATCACCTTCGCGCTGGTCTACTGCGCCATGCTGCCCTTCAGCGCCATGGCCTACGACGAGCGCTCGAAGTGGAACCGCCTGGCCGCCATGCTGCCGTACAGCGACGCGCAACTGGTGCTGTGCAAGTACATCCTCGGCTGGCTGAGCGTGATTGGCGCGATGCTGATCGCCGCCGTCGCCCAGTTCGCCGTCCTCCTGACCCGCGGCGCTCAGGCGGAGCTTGCCCCGATGCTGCTGACCCTGGTGGTCAGCGCCTCGGCGTCGCTGATCCTGCTGGCGCTGTCGCTGCCCTTCCTGTACCGCTTCGGCGTGGAGCGCGGGCGCATGACCTTCATCGTAGCCATCGCGCTGGGCGTGGTGGGCATCACGCTGTTCAGCAATGCCGCATCCTTTGATCTGAACGAGCATGCTTCGAGCATCCTCCTCATCGTCGTGCCCGCGCTGGCGGTGGCGCTGAACGCGATTTCCGTGCCCGTCTCCACCCGCCTGTACCGGCGCTGCGGCATGCGCTGAAAACGCCCGAAAACTTTCCGGAGGCGCATTGACTTTTTCCCCTGCCGGACTTAAAATGATTGCGGAAAGTCTCAATGGGGAGCAAGATTTCCATGAAACAGATCGTCATTGACCGGCGCGCGCTGCATCGGATTCCGGAGCTGGATCGCGAGCTGGACCGCACGCTGGTCTACCTGCGCGGCGCGCTGAAGGGGCTGCGCTGCCGCCTGTTCGCCCCGATTCCCAATTCGCTCTGCGCCTACTTCGACAACGGCTGCGGACGCGCCATCGCCTTTCGCAGCGGCTGCGACGCGCTGCCCGTGCACGAGCGCAGCTTTCTGCCCTTCTCCTCGGAGATTCCGGGGCAGATGCACTCCTGCGGCCACGACGGACACATGGCGATGCTGCTGGAGCTGGCGCGGCGCATGGAGGGTGTTCGCACAGACCGGGACGTGCTGCTGATCTTCCAGCCCGCAGAGGAGACCACCGGCGGCGCGCGGGACATCTGCAAGAGTGGCGTGTTTGAGAAGCTGAATGTAGAGGCCATCTTCGGGCTGCACCTCTGGCCGGATCTCCCCCTGGGAACCATCGCCAGCCGGGAAAACGAGATGATGAGCCGCTCCTGTGAGGTGCGCGTGGAGATTGCGGGCCGTTCGGTGAGCGTGGCCCGCTCCGGCGAGGGCCGGGACGCGCTGCGGGCGGGCTTTGAGTTCTATCGCCGCGCCCTCGAGGCCGAGGCCGCCTGGCCGCCGGAACTGCACCGGCTGATGCACTTCGGACGACTGGAGAGCGGTTGCCAGTGCAACGTGGTGAGCGACCGCACCCACATGGAGGGCACGCTGCGCGCGTTTCAGGACGACGTGTTCTTCGGCATCCTTCGCGCGCTGGACCGCGCCGCAGAGGAGATTTCCTCGGAAAGCGGCTGCCACATTCGCATTGAAACCAGCATGGGCTATCCCGCCGTGATGAACCCGCCGGAGCTCTACCGGGCCGTGCGCGCCGCGGGCGTGCGCTTCGAGGAGCTGGAGCAGCCGGTCATGGTCACGGAGGACTTTTCCTGGTACCAGCGGCACCTGCCCGGCCTGTTCTTTCTGCTGGGCATCGGGCCCTGTCCCCCGCTCCAGGCGGACGACTTCAACTTCGACGAGCGCGCCCTCGACGTCGGCGCTGACTTTCTGGAGCAAATCGCCCTGCGCTTCCAGGCGCAGGCATAGCAAACGGCCCCGGGATGCTGAATCCCGGGGCCGTCGCAGGTCTGGGGGCCGCCTCAGAGCGCCACGCCGAAGTTGCTCAGCAGCGCGCAGATCAGAATCGGCAAAAAGAGGGCGGGCAGATAGTCCGCCGTCTTCATCTTCTTCAGGCCGATCAGGTTCATGGCGATGGACAGAAGGATCAGCGAGCCCACGCAGTTGACCATGGGCAGGGCGTTGATCCGGATCAGGAAGGGCTGGATGAAGGAGGCCAGGAGCGTAAGTCCCCCCTGGAACAGCAGCACGAAGGCCGCCGAAGCCATCACGCTCGCGCCGTAGGTGACGGACAGACAGGTGGAGGACACGAAGTCCAGCAGGGACTTGATCAGCAGCGTGGTGTGGCAGTTGAGATCGAGTCCACCCGCACCGTTGCGCGCGCCCTCAAACGCGCCAAGTATGGTCATCGAGCCGATGCAGAACAGCAGACAGGCCGTCACGAAGCCCGCTGCGGGGTTGGCTGCGTCCGCTCCGTCGCCAGTGCGGCGCACCAGGCGGTCGCCCAGGCTGTTGATGCGGTCATCCAGCCGCAGCGCATAGCCGATGAGCAGCCCCAGCACCATGGAGGCCACCACAACAATGGCCTGTGCGCCGGACTCCACGCCCAGCAGTCCCGAAGCCGCCGCAAACACCGTGCACAGGCCCAGGCAGGGCATCATGGTATCCGGCAGGGAAGCCCTGCCCGAATCCGCAGAGCGAGGCCGGCTTCCGCGCGCGCGCAGCGTCAGGCCGATTGCGCCGCCCAGCAGCACCGTGAGCACGTTTACAAAGGTTCCAAAGTATTTCCACATAGGCGTTCTTTCCCTTCGCGGCGCGGCTTCGCGCGCTGAATCAGGGACAGCATAGCACAGCCGTGTTAAAACTGCACATCTTCCTCCAACACATCCTGAGTTTTTTTGTCGCTATGCACCAAAGTCCATTCGCGCTTTATCCATTTCCGCACAGTTTCAATTCACGAACAATTACCTCCATTTCGTTGACTTGAATCGGAATTTTTGCTATCATTATCTCGCAAACTTAAATTATTGTTCGGTTTTTCAGGAGGTCAGGGAAGAAAATGAAGAAAGTTGCCGTCATCATGGGCAGCGACAGCGATCTCAAGACCATGCAGGGTGCAGTCGACATGCTCAAAAAGCTGGAGATCCCCTTCACTGTTCGCGTCATCTCCGCCCACCGCACTCCGGATGCAGCCCGGGAATTTGCCGCGGGCGCGGCGGAGGCGGGCTACGGCGCGCTGATCTGCGGCGCAGGCAAGGCCGCACACCTGGCAGGCGCGTTCGCCGCGAACACCTGTCTGCCGGTGATCGGCGTTCCGATCAAGTCCTCCACGCTGGACGGTCTGGACGCGCTGCTCGCCACGGTTCAGATGCCCTCGGGCATGCCGGTGGCGACGGTCGCCATCGACGGCGCCTCCAACGCGGCGCTGCTGGCGGCGCAGATGATCGCCCTCTCCGACCCGGCGCTCGCCGGCCGCATCGCCGAGCTGCGCAGGGAGCAGACGGAAAAGGTGCTCCGCAGGGACGCGGAAATTCAGGCCCAGTTCGCTTAATCCATTCAGGCTGACATTACAGAAAGAGGGAAAAAAACCATGCAGAAGACGGAAATGCTCTACGAGGGCAAGGCCAAGAAGGTTTACGCCACCGAAAACCCGGAGCTCTACATCGTGTCCTACAAGGACGACGCCACCGCGTTCAACGGCCTCAAGAAGGGCACCATCGCCGGCAAGGGTGTGATCAACAACCGCGTGACCAACTACCTGATGAAGATGCTGGAAGAAAACGGCGTCCCCACCCACTTCGTAGAGGAAATTTCCGACAGTGAGACCGTGGTGAAGAAGGTCAGCATCGTGCCGCTGGAGGTCATCATCCGCAACATCTCCGCCGGTTCCTTCTCCAAGCGCTACGGCGTGGAAGAGGGCATCGTGTTCGAGCAGCCCACCATCGAATTCTCCTACAAAAACGACGATCTGGGCGACCCGCTGCTCAACGAATACCACGCGCTGGCCCTGAAGCTGGCCACCCGCGAGGAAATCGACACCATCAAGGCCATGGCCTTCAAGGTGAACGCACTGATGAAGGAATTCTTCCTGAAGATCAACGTGGAGCTGGTGGACTTCAAGCTGGAGTTCGGCCGCCTGAGCGACGGCACCATCGTGCTGGCGGACGAAATTTCCCCCGACACCTGCCGCTTCTGGGATTCCCGCACCCACGAGAAGCTGGACAAGGACCGCTTCCGCCGGGATCTGGGCAACGTGGAGGGCGCCTATCAGGAAATGATGCGCCGCATTCTGGGCGAATAAAACGCATAACGGGGAGAGCTGCAAGCAACTCTCCCCTTCTCTCGCTTCTGCCGGGACATTCTTCCCCGCAATCCGCGCAAAAACGGAGGTTTTCAATATCATGCACGATGATTTCATGAGCAAGCTGCACGAGGAGTGCGGCATCTTCGGCATCTACGCCCGGGACGACGTGAAGGTCGCCTCCGCCTGCTACTATGCCCTCTACTCCCTGCAGCACCGCGGCCAGGAGAGCTGCGGCATCGCCGTCAACGACGACGGTCTGATCGACTGCCACAAGGACAGCGGCCTGGTGAACGAGGTCTTCACCCCGGACATCCTCCGCTCCCTGAACCACGGCCGCATGGCCATCGGCCACTGCCGCTACGGCACCATGGGCTCCGCGCCCCGGGTCAACGCCCAGCCGCTGGTGGTCAACCACATCAAGGGCTGCATGGCCTTGGCCCACAACGGCGCGCTGACCAACGCCTTTGAGCTGCGTGAGGAACTGGAGCTGCAGGGCTCCATCTTCCACATGACCAGCGACACCGAGGTCATCTCCTACATCATCACCAAGGAGCGGTTGAGCAGCAAGTCCATCGAAGAAGCCGTGAGCCGCGCCATGAACCGCCTGGAGGGCGCGTACTCCCTGGTCATCATGAGCCCCACCAAGCTCATCGCCGTGCGCGACCCCCACGGCTTCCGCCCGCTGTGCATCGGCCAGATCGGTGAGGACGTCATCTTCGCCTCCGAGAGCTGCGCGCTGGACAGCGTAGGCGCGCGCTTCGTGCGGGACGTGGAGCCCGGCGAGATCGTGATCGTGGACAAGAACGGCATGCGCTCCGACCGCAGCCATGTGGGCACCGCCCCCAAGACCACCTGCATCTTTGAATACATCTACTTTGCCCGCCCGGATTCCGTGATCGACGGCTCCAGCGTGCACAACGCCCGCGTGCGCGCCGGAGCGCTGCTGGCGCTGGAGCACCCGGTGCAGGCCGACGTGGTCATCGGCGTGCCGGACAGCGGCATCGACGCGGCCATCGGCTACGCCCGCCAGAGCGGCATCCCCTACGGCATCGGCCTGATCAAGAACAAGTACATCGGCCGTACCTTCATCCAGCCCACCCAGTCCGACCGGGAGGACAAGGTGCGCATCAAGCTGAACCCGGTCTCCGAGGTCGTGCGCGGCAAGCGCGTGGTCATGGTGGACGACTCCATCGTCCGCGGCACCACCAGCGCCCGCATCGTGCGCCTGCTGCGGGAGGCCGGCGCCACGGAGGTGCACTTCCGCTCCTCCGCGCCGAAGTTCCTGAACCCCTGCTACTTCGGCACCGACATCGACAGCCGCGAAAACCTGATCGCCTGCAAGTACACCACCGAGGAGATCGCGGAGATCATCGGCGTGGACTCCCTGGGCTTTTTGAGCACCGACGGCGTTTTGAAGATCCCGGACAACTCCTGCGGCTTCTGCGACGCCTGCTTCACGGGCAACTATCCCTGCAATCCCCCGAAGAACCCCGGCAAATCCAAGTTTGAAAAGAAGATATCGGAGGGCAAAGAGCAATGAAGAGCTTCAGCGAGAGCTACCGCAGCGCCGGCGTGGACATCACCGCGGGCTACAAATCCGTCGAACTGATGAAGGGCTCCATCGCCCGCACCAACGTGCCCGGCGTGGTCTCCGGCATCGGCGGCTTCGGCGGCCTCTTTGCGCCGGATCTGACGGGCATGAAGGAGCCCGTGCTGGTCTCCGGCACCGACGGCTGCGGCACCAAGGTGAAGATGGCCATCCTGATGGACAGGCACGACACCATCGGCATCGACGCCGTCGCCATGTGCGTCAACGACATCATCTGCTGCGGTGCAAAGCCCCTGTTCTTCCTGGACTACATCGCCTGCGGCAGGAACGTGCCCGAGAAGATCGCCGCCATCGTGTCCGGCGTGGCCGAGGGCTGCGTGCAGTCCGGCTGCGCGCTCATCGGCGGCGAGACCGCGGAGCATCCCGGCATGATGCCTGTGGAGGACTACGATCTGGCGGGCTTCGCCGTAGGCGTAGTGGACAAGGAGAAGATCATCGACAGCGCCCGCATGCGACCCGGCGACGCAGTGATCGCCCTCGCATCCTCCGGCATCCACTCCAACGGCTTCTCCCTCTGCCGCAAGGTGTTCGACATCGACAACAACAATCCCGCGCTCTACGTCCCCTGCGACGACCTGGGCGGCAAGACCATCGCCGAGACCCTGCTGACTCCCACGAAGATCTATGTCCGGAGCATCCTTGCGCTGATGGAGCAGGTGGACGTGAAGGGCGTGAGCCACATCACCGGCGGCGGCTTCTACGAGAACATCCCGCGCTCCATTCCCGACGGTCTGGGCGCAAGGATCGACAAGAGCGCCGTGCGCGTGCTGCCCATCTTTGACCTGATCGCCAGGACCGGCAACATCCCCGAGCGCGACATGTTCAACACCTTCAACATGGGCGTGGGCATGAGTGTGGTCGTGCCCGCCGCACAGGCGGACTGGGCGCTGGAAGTCCTCAGGGCCAACGGCGAAGACGCCTACGTCATCGGCGAGATCGTCGAATCGGAAGATAAGGTGATCCTGTGAGCAAGGCAAGAATCGCAGTATTCGTCTCCGGCGGCGGCACGAACCTGCAGGCGCTGATCGACGCGCAGGCTACGGGCAGGCTGCCTTCCGGCGAGATCGCGCTGGTGGTCTCCGACCACGAGGGCGTCTACGCGCTGGAGCGCGCCGCAAAGGCCAACATCCCCTCCGCCGTGATCGGAAAGAAGAATTACCCCGACCCGCAGGCGCGCACCGAAGCCCTGCACGCGGTGTTGAATGGCCACCAGATCGACATGATCGTGCTGGCCGGATACCTGGGCATCGTCCGCCCGGAGACGGTCGCCCTCTACGAAAACCGCATCCTCAACATCCATCCCTCGCTGATTCCCTCCTTCTGCGGCATGGGCTACTATGGCCTGCATGTGCACGAGGCGGCGCTGAAGCGGGGCGTAAAGGTGACGGGCGCGACGGTGCACCTGGTCACCAGCGGCGTGGACGAAGGCCCGATCCTCCTCCAGAAGGCCGTGGAGGTGCTCCCCGGCGACACGCCGGAGGTTCTCCAGAAGCGCGTGATGGAGCAGGCCGAGTGGGTGCTGCTGCCCAGGGCCGCAGAGATGATCGCAAGAGAAATTGCTGACGCAAAGGAGCGTTGATTGAACATGAAAGAGCTTTCCAGCGCCGTGGGCGCGAGCACCTATCCCGGCCGCGGCATCCTGATCGGCAAGAGCGCCGACGCGACGCGCGCCTTCCTGGCCTACTTCATCATGGGCCGCAGCGTCAATTCCCGCAATCGCGTGTTTGTCGAGGAGAGCGACGGCATCCGCACCGAGGCCTTCGATCCCTCGAAGATGCAGGATCCCAGCCTGATCATCTACCATCCCGTGCGCGTGCTGGGCGACAGAACCATCGTCACCAACGGCGACCAGACCGACACCATCCGCGATGACATTCTCGCCGGCGGCGACTTCCACCGCGCCTGCGGCAAGCGCACCTTCGAGCCCGACGCGCCCAACTTCACCCCCCGCATCAGCGCCATGGTGGAGCGCGTGGGCGGCGACTTCCGCCTGGAGATGAGCGTGCTGCGCTGCTGTGACCCCGAAACCGGCGCCGCGCTGCGCTCCTTCTTCGAGTACGACCGGGTGAAGAGCGGCTGCGGCCACTTCATCCACACCTACGCCCAGGACGGCAACCCCATCCCCTCCTTCACCGGAGAGCCGGAGTGCGTCGCCCTCGGAAACGATTTTACCGCCTTCTCCGATGAAATCTGGGCTTCCCTGAATCCGGACAACAAGGTGTCCCTCTGGACCCGCAGCATTGATCTCGCCACCGGCGCGACCGAGAGCCGCATCTACAACAAGAACCATTAAAGGAGCGTCTTTGCCATGCAGGAGCTGGAACTCAAATACGGTTGTAATCCCAATCAGAAGCCCGCGCGCATCTTCATGGAGCGCGGCGAACTGCCGGTGAAGGTGCTCAACGGCCGCCCCGGCTACATCAACTTTCTGGACGCATTGAACAGCTATCAGCTGGTGACCGAGTTAAAGGCCGCCACGGGACTTCCCGCCGCCGCGTCCTTCAAGCACGTCAGCCCCGCGGGCGCGGCCCTGGGCCTGCCCCTGGACGAGACCCTGCGCCGCATCTACTTCATTGACTCCGATGCGGAGCTCTCCCCCATCGCCTGCGCCTATGCCCGCGCCCGCGGCGCGGACCGCATGTCCTCCTACGGCGACTTCGCCGCCCTGAGCGACGTGTGCGACGCGGCCACGGCGAAGCTGCTCGCTTGCGAGGTCTCCGACGGCGTGATCGCCCCCGGCTACACTGACGAGGCGCTCGCCATTCTCAAGTCCAAGCGCAAGGGCAACTACAACGTGCTCGAGATGGATCCCTCCTACGTTCCCGCCGAAATTGAGCGCAAGATGTGCTACGGCGTGACCTTCGAGCAGGGCCGCAACGCGCTGAAGATTGACGAGAGCATGCTCGCCAATCTGCCCACCGAGAACAAGAGCCTGACCGCCGCGCAGAAGCGCAACCTGGTGGTGGCGCTGATCACCCTGAAGTACACCCAGTCCAACTCCGTCTGCTACGTCAAGGACGGCCAGGCCATCGGCGTGGGCGCAGGCCAGCAGAGCCGCATCCACTGCACCCGTCTGGCGGGCAACAAGGCTGACAACTGGCACCTGCGCCGCCATCCGAAGGTGCTGAACCTGCCCTTCGTGGAAGGCATCAGCCGCCCCGTGCGCGACAACACCATCGACGTGTACATCTCCGACGAGTGGGAGGACGTGCTGGGCGACGGCGTCTGGCAGCAGTTCTTCACCACCCGCCCCGAGCCGCTGACCCGCGAGGAAAAGAAGGAATTCCTCGCCACCGTCACCGACGTGGCGCTGGGCAGCGACGCCTTCTTCCCCTTCGGCGACAACATCGAGCGCGCCCGCAAGAGCGGCGTGACCTGCATCGCCCAGCCCGGCGGCTCCATCCGGGACGACAACGTGATCGAAACCTGCAACAAGTACGGCATCGCGATGGCCTTCACCGGCATCCGGCTGTTCCATCATTGAGCTTCAGGAGGTAATTCCATGAAAATTATGGTCGTCGGCGGCGGTGGACGCGAGCACGCCATCATCCGCAAACTGGCTGAGAATCCCGAGGTCGAAAAGATCTACGCCCTGCCCGGAAACGGCGGCATCGCATCCGACGCGCAGTGCGTGCCCATCGCCGCCACGGACATCGAGGGCGTGGTGCGCTTCGCATTCGAAAGCGCCATTGATTTCGCCGTCGTGGCCCCGGACGATCCGCTGGCCATGGGCTGCGTAGACCGGCTGCACGCCATCGGCATTCCCTGCTTCGGCCCCGAGGCGCGGGCGGCGGAGATCGAGGCCAGCAAGGTCTTTTCCAAGAACCTGATGAAGAAGTATGGCATTCCCACCGCAAAGTATGAAACCTTCTCCGACCCCGAGGCCGCCACGGCCTATGCGCTGAGCGGTTCCTTCCCGGTGGTGGTGAAGGCGGACGGGCTGGCCCTGGGCAAGGGCGTGCTGATCTGCGCGGACGCGGATGCGGCCCGCGACGCCATCAAGACCATCATGTTGGACAAGCACTTCGGCGAGAGCGGCAACCGCGTGGTCATCGAGGAGTTCCTCGAGGGACCGGAGGTCTCCGTGCTGGCCTTCACCGACGGCAAGACCGTCAAACCCATGGTCTCCTCCATGGACCACAAGCGCGTGGGCGACCACGACACCGGCCTGAACACCGGCGGCATGGGCACCATCGCCCCCAACCCCTACTACACCCCCGCCGTGGCCGAGCGCTGCATGCAGGAGATCTTCCTGCCCACCATCGCCGCCATGAACGCCGAGGGCCGCACCTTCCGCGGCTGCCTGTACTTCGGGCTGATGATCACCAAGGACGGCCCGAAGGTCATCGAGTACAACTGCCGCTTCGGCGACCCGGAGACCCAGGTGGTGCTGCCGCTGCTCAGGAGCGACCTGCTGACCATCATGCGCGCCTGCGAGTACGGCACGCTGGATCAGACGGAGGTGGAGTTCTCCGACGGCGCGGCCTGCTGCGTGATTCTCGCCTCCGGCGGCTATCCGGAGAAGTACGAAAAGGGCCGGGAGATTCGCCTGGGCGGCGCGGAGAATGCCTCCAATGTGCGGGTGTTCCACAGCGGCACCAGCCTGAAGGACGGCGTGCTTCGCACCAGCGGTGGGCGCGTGCTGGGCGTGACGGCCACCGCGCCCACCCTGGGCGACGCCATCCACGAGGCCTACGCCGCGGCCCGCAAGGTCTCCTTCCAGGACATGTACATGCGCAGCGACATCGGCCAGCGGGCCATGCGCGCGCTCAACGAACAATAAAGGAGCGTTTGGCATGGTTTACAGGCTGTATGTAGAGAAGAAACCCGGCTTTGACCACGAGGCTCAGGCCACGCTGAAGGACATTCAGTCCTTTTTGCGCATCCCGGAGCTCACGAACCTGCGCCTTCTGAACCGCTACGACGTGGAGGGCCTGGACGAGGAGCTGTTCCACCGCAGCATTCCCACGGTGTTCTCCGAGCCCCAGGCCGATCAGGTCTGCGACGCGCTGCCCGAGGGCGGCGACTGGGTGCTGGCGGCGGAGTATCTGCCTGGCCAGTTCGACCAGCGCGCGGACTCCGCCAGCCAGTGCATCCAGCTGGCCTACGGCTGCGAGCGCCCGCTGATCCGCACCGCCGTGGTGTACATCTTCACCGGCGCGCTGAGCGAAAAGCAGAAGGCCGCCATCCGCAGCTATCTGATCAACCCCGTGGAGAAGCGCGAGGCCTCCCTCGACCCCGTGGAGACGCTGAAGATGCAGTATGCGCTGCCGGAGACCGTGGCGACCATTGAGGGCTTCCTCTCCATGGACCGCGCGGCGCTGGAGGCGCTGATGAAGCAGCTGGGCCTGGCGATGGATCTGAACGACCTGCTCTTCTGCCAGGACTACTTCCGCAGCGAGCGGCGCGACCCCACCATGACCGAGATCCGCGTGATCGACACCTACTGGAGCGACCACTGCCGCCACACCACCTTCCTGACCCAGCTCACCGACGTGTCCTTTGAGGACGCGGACGTGGAGGCCGCCTGGAAGCGCTATCAGGACGCCCGCGCGGAGATCGGCCGCACGAAGCCCGTGACCCTCATGGACGTGGGCACCATCGGCGCGAAGGTGCTTGCGTCCCGGGGCCTGCTCAGTGGCTGCTGCTGTTCAAGAACGAGACCCACAACCATCCCACCGAGATCGAGCCCTTCGGCGGCGCGGCCACCTGCATCGGCGGCGCGATCCGCGATCCCCTGTCCGGCCGCGCCTACGTCTATCAGGCCATGCGCGTGACCGGCGCGGCGGACCCCACCCGCGCGGTGGAGGAGACCCTGAAGGGCAAGCTCCCCCAACGCCAGCTGGTCACCGGCGCGGCGGCGGGCTATTCCTCCTACGGCAACCAGATCGGCCTGGCCACCGGCCTGGTGGATGAAATCTACCACGACGGCTACGCCGCCAAGCGCATGGAAATCGGCGCGGTGGTGGGCGCGGCTCCGGCGGAAAACGTGCGCCGGGAGGTTCCCGCTCCGGGCGACGTGGTGATCCTGCTGGGCGGCCGCACCGGCCGCGACGGCATGGGCGGCGCGACGGGCTCCTCCAAATCCCACACCGTGTCCTCCATCACCCAGTGCGGCGCGGAGGTGCAGAAGGGCAACGCGCCGGAAGAGCGCAAGCTCCAGCGCCTGTTCCGCAACCCCGAGGCTTCGAAGCGCATCAAGCGCTGCAACGACTTCGGCGCGGGCGGCGTGTCCGTCGCCATCGGCGAGCTGGCCGACGGTCTGAAGATCAACCTGAATGCAGTTCCCAAGAAGTACGAGGGCCTGGACGGCACCGAGATCGCCATCTCCGAATCCCAGGAGCGCATGGCCGTAGTGCTGGCCCCCGAGGACGTTTCCGCCTTCCGCGCGCTGGCCGACGCGGAAAACCTGGAGTCCACTCCCGTCGCGGTGGTCACTGAGTCCCCCCGCATGGTGATGGAGTGGAACGGCCGCACCATCGTGGACATGAGCCGCGAATTCCTGAACTCCAACGGCGCGCCCAAGTACGCCGAGGTTCGCGTCGAGCCTCAGGCGGCCTACGTTCCCGCCCGGAGCGACGCGCCCTTCGCCGCGCGCATGCTGGATCTGGCGGGCGATCTGAACTTCTGCTCACGTCGCGGTCTCTCCGAGCGCTTCGACGCCACCAACGGCGCGTGCTCCCTGCTGATGCCCTTCGGCGGCAGGTATCAGAAGACTCCCGCCCAGGCGATGGCCTCCCTGATCCCCCTGCCGGACAAAAACGCGGACACCGCCTCCGTGATGAGCTACGGCTTCCATCCCTGCCTCTCCGAGAAGAGCCCCTATCGCGGCGCATATCTGGCCGTGGTGGAGTCCATGGCGAAGCTGGTGGCCGCAGGCGCAGGCTGGCGCGGCGCGCACCTGACCTTCCAGGAATACTTTGAGCGCATGACCGGCGAAGCCGAAAAGTGGGGCCGCCCGCTGTCCGCCCTGCTGGGCGCGCTGGAGGCCCAGCTGGACCTCGAAGCCGCAGCCATCGGCGGCAAGGATTCCATGTCCGGCTCCTTCGAGCAGATGCACGTCCCGCCGACGCTGGTGTCCTTCGCCGTGCAGGTCTGCCCCGGCAAGGACATCATCTCCGGCGAATTCAAGGCCCCGGGCCACGCCATCGGCCTCTTTGCACCCGCGCTGCGGGCGAACGGGCTGCCCGAGGTGCAGTCCCTGCGCGACACCTTCGACCGCGTGGCGGAAAAGATCGCCTCCGGCGAGATCGTCTCCGCCTGGGCGCTGGGCTTCGGCGGCGCCGCGGAGGCGCTGATGAAGATGAGCCTGGGCAACCATGTGGGCGTAAAGCTCGAAACCGGCGCGGATCTCTTCGCTCCCGCCGTGGGCAGCTTCCTGGTGGAGTACGCAAGCGCGGACGGCGAGAACAGAATCGGCGTGACCATCGCTGATTACGCGCTGATCTCCGACGGCAGCCGCGCGGACATGAACGCAGTCGAGGCCGCCTACGAACAGAGGCTCAATGGCGTGTTCCCGGCCACCGTAGCGCGCGATTATCCCGCCCCAGAGACCTTCAATTACCATTGCACGGCGCGCAAAACCTCCGGCCTGGGCATCGCCCGGCCACGGGTTCTGATTCCCGTCTTCCCCGGCACCAACTGCGAATACGACACACTGAAGGCCTTCGAGCGCGCGGGCGCGGAGGCGGACGTGCTGGTGGTGCGCAACCTCAGCGCGAAGGACGTCGCCGAATCTGCGGCGGAGTTCGCGCGCAGGATCGCCCAGAGTCAGATCATCTTCATCCCCGGCGGCTTCTCCGGCGGCGACGAGCCGGACGGCTCCGGCAAGTTCATCACGGCCTTCTTCCGCAACCCGGTCGTGGCCGACGAGGTGACGAAGCTTCTCTCCGCCCGGGACGGCCTGATCGGCGGCATCTGCAACGGCTTCCAGGCGCTGATCAAGCTGGGTCTGGTGCCCTACGGCGAGATCCGCGAGGCCGCCGCCGACGCGCCGACCCTGACCTTCAACCACATCGGCCGCCACCAGAGTCGTCTGGTACACACCCGCGTGGCCAGCGACAAGAGCCCGTGGATGATGTATGCCAATGTGGGCGACGTGTTCACCATTCCGATCTCCCACGGCGAAGGCCGCTTCGTGGCCGACGCGGAGACCGTCGCCGCCCTGAAGGCGAACGGACAGATCGCCACCCAGTATGTGGATCTGGACGGCCAGCCCAGCATGGACGTGCTCTTCAATCCCAACGGCTCTGTGGACGCCATCGAGGGCATCACCAGCCCGGACGGCCGCGTATTCGGCCGCATGGGCCACGCCGAGCGCACCGGCGAGCTGCTCTACCGCAACGCCCGCTTCCCCTGGGACACCGGCATGTTCCGCGGCGCGGTGGACTATTTCAGAAAGTAAAATACCCGAACCGGCACGACAAAACCGCCCTGCGCACAGAATCTGTGCGCAGGGCGGTTCTCTGCATGTTCAGTACATCTGCTTTACCAGCGCCTTTGCACCCTTGCCAACCAGGGCGAGGGAATGGGGCGCGGTGAGGGTCGCGCGCATCAGGTCGTTCGCGCTCTCGAAGGTGATGGCGTTCACCCGGTCGATGACCTCGCTCTCGGTGCGCGTCTCGTTCATCAGCAGCATGCGCCGCCCGTTGGACTGCATGCGCGAGGACGTGGATTCGCTGCCGAGGATAAAGCTGGCCTTCAGCTGTTCCCGGGCCATGTTGAACTCCTCCCGGGTCAGACCCTCGCGGGCAAAGGCGCGGGTCACCTCCAGAATCTGTTCGTAGACCTGCGCCGCCGTGTCCGGGTTGGTGGCGGCGTAGACCGAGAGCATGCCGCAGTCAGTGTAGGCGTTGGGATAGCTGTACACGGTGTAGGCCATGCCGCTCTCCTCGCGGATCTTCTGGAACAGGCGCGAGGACATCGCACCGCCGTAGACGCTGTTGAACAGGGAGAGCTCATAGTTGCGCGGATCGCCGATGGACAGCCCCGGAAAACCCAGGCAGATATGCACCTGCTCGATCTCCTTCTCCCGCGCCAGGCAGGTGGGCGCGACGCTCTGGGTGTCGCAGCCGTGCGCCCGCAGGCCCTCCGGCGCCCACGCGCCCAGATGGGCCTCGAGCAGCGCCTGTACCTGCGCCCAATCGTAGTTGCCGGCGATGGAGAGCACCGCGTTCTGCGGGCGGTACATGCACTTCCAGTAGTCCGCAAGGTTCTCCCTGCGATAGCCGGAAATCTTCTCCGCCGTGCCCAGAATGGGCCGCGCCACGGGCTGGTCGCCGTAGTTGGCCAGCATCAGGATTTCGTGCACCAGATCCTCGGGCGTATCCTCGGCCATGGAGATCTCCTCCAGCACCACGCCCTTCTCCTTCTCCAGCTCCTTCGGGTCGAAGGTGGGATGGGTCGCCAGGTCGCAGACCACGTCCATAGCCAGATCCAGGTGTTCGTCCACGGTCTTGGCGTAGAAGCAGGTGCACTCCTTGGAGGTGAAGGCGTTGAGCTGTCCGCCCACCGCATCCATCTCCTCGGCGATCTGCCGGGCGCTGCGCTTCTCGGTCCCCTTGAAGACCATGTGCTCCAGGAAGTGACTCAGCCCCGCCTCGCCGCTCTGCTCGTGCTGAGAGCCGGTGCCGATCCAAAGGCCCACGGACACGCTGCGGAAGTGGGGGATGCGCTCGCCCACCACCCGCAGCCCGTTGGGCATTGTCAAAAGATCAAAAGCCATATTCTTCTCCTTGTGAAAACGGATTGGGCATACCCAGTATGCCCAATCCACAGGTTTCCATTTACACGCTTTGCAAATCAGTCGCGATCGCGCCGACGTCCGCCGCGATCACCGCCGCGGCCACCGCGGTCGCCGTCGCGACGCGGGGGGCGACGCACCGGCATGGATTCATCCTCATAGACGATGTCCGTGCGCAGCAGGTTGATGCGGCCCTGGGAGTCGATCTCCGCGATCTTGCAGGGAACGGTGTCGCCGATGTTCATCACATCCTCCACCTTCTCCACGCGCTCGTTGGCCATCTTGGAGATGTGCAGCATGCCGTCCTTGCCCGGAGCGTACTCGATGAACGCGCCGAAGGACATGATGCGCACGACCTTGCCCAGGAAGGTGTCGCCCACCTGCGGATCCTTGGCGATGCCCTCGATGATCTGACGGGCGCGGCGGGCGGCCTCGGCGTCCTCGGTGGCGATGAACACGCTGCCGTCGTCCTCGATGTCGATCTTCACGCCGGTCTCGTCGATGATCTTGTTGATGGTCTTGCCGCGGGGGCCGACGACCTCGCCGATCTTCTCGGGATTGATCATGAAGGTGACGATCTTCGGCGCATGCTTGCTCAGCTCAGCGCGCGGCGCCGGGATGGTCTGGAGCATCTTGTCCAGGATGAACAGGCGGCCGTCGTAGGCCTGGGCCAGCGCCTGGCGCAGAATCGCCTCGTCGATGCCCTTGATCTTGATGTCCATCTGGATGGCGGTGATGCCCTTGGTGGTGCCGGCGACCTTGAAGTCCATGTCGCCCAGGAAGTCCTCCAGACCCTGGATGTCGGTCAGCACAGCCACCTTGCCGGTGTTCTCAACGTCCTTGATCAGGCCCATGGCGACGCCGGCCACGGGGCGCTTGATCGGAACGCCCGCGTCCATCAGCGCTAGCGTGGAGCCGCAGACGGAGGCCTGAGAGGTGGAGCCGTTGGAGGACATGACCTCGGAGACCAGGCGCAGGCAGTAGGGGAACTCGTCAACGGAGGGGATCATGGGCTCCAGGGCGCGCTCCGCCAGCGCACCGTGGCCGATCTCGCGGCGACCGGGGCTGCGGACGGGCTTGGCCTCACCGGTGGAGTATCCCGGGAAGTTATAGTGGTGCATGTAGCGCTTGCGATCCTGGGTGCCGATGCCGTCGATGATCTGCTGCTCGGACACGGGCGCCAGGGTGCACACGGTCATGACCTGGGTCTGGCCGCGGGTGAACACGCCGGAGCCGTGGGGACGGGGCAGCACGCCGACCTCGCACCAGATGGGGCGGATCTCGGTGAGCTTGCGGCCGTCGGGACGCACGCCCTCGTCGATGATGTGGCGGCGCATGATTTCCTTCTGGATGGCGTACAGCGCGTCGCCAACCTCTACCTCGCGGCCTGCAAACTGCTCCGCAAAGTGCTCGGCGACCTCGGCCTTGACCTGGGCCTCGCGGGCGTTGCGCTCCGCGCGGTCGAAGGTTTCAAACATCCACTGCACCTTTTCGTAGGCATACTCGCGCACGGCGGCCTTCACGTCCTCGCCCGGCAGCTGGAGCGGGAATTCCTTCTTCTCCTTGCCGATCTCGGCCTTGATGGTGTTGATGAGGGCGACGATCTTCTTGATCTCCTCGTGAGCGAACAGGATGGCGCCCAGCATGACCTCCTCGGAGACCTCTTTCGCACCGGCCTCGACCATCAGAACGGCCTCGGAGGTACCGGCGACGGTCAGGTTCATCAGGGAGACCTCGCGCTGCTCGACGGTGGGGTTGACGATGTATTCGCCGTCCACATAGCCGATGTTCACCGCGCCGATGGGGCCGGCCCACGGAATCTCGGAGATGGACAGGGCGGCGGACGCGCCGATCATCGCGGGGATGTCCGGGATGTTGTCCTGTTCGACGGACATGACGGTGGCGACCACGGACACGTCGTGACGCATTCCCTTGGGGAACAGGGGGCGCAGCGGGCGGTCGATCAGGCGGCTGGTCAGGATGGCCTTCTCCGCCGGACGGCCCTCGCGGCGATTCCAGGAGCCCGGGATGTGGCCCACGGAATACAGCTTTTCTTCAAAATCCACGCTCAGCGGAAAGAAGTCGATGCCCGGACGCGGCGTCTCCGCAACGGTCGCCGTGACCAGCACACAGGTATCGCCATAGCGCACGAAGCACGCGCCGCTGGCCTGTCCGGCATACTTGCCGAACTCGAGCCTGAGCTCTCTTCCGCCCAGATCCATGGAATAGGTCTTGAAATCCATTTTCTCTTGCCCTCCTTGGGTTTCTCTCTTATCTCAATTTTTTTGTTACCGGTTGCTTTGCCCGCGCACGCGCGGGCGAAAATCCGAAGCTCTGCGTACAGACGCACGCCTGCGGAAACCGCTTCCGCATCCTAGCGTCCACACGCAGCGCCCGGAGGCCTCCCACCCCAATTCCGCACGAAACGCCGCCGCTCGATTGTGATACGGGCGGCGGCGCGAACGGCTCACCTTGGGGCAAGCGCCGGACCCGCTTTACTTGCGCAGGCCGAGCTTGGCAATCAGAGCACGATAGGCTTCGATGTCGGTCTTCTTCAGATAGTCCAGCAGACCGCGACGCTGACCAACCATCAGCAGCAGGCCGCGACGGGAGTGGTGGTCCTTCTTGTGCATCTTCAGATGCTCGTTGAGGTGGTTGATGCGCTCGGTCAGCAGAGCGACCTGAACCTCGGGGGAACCGGTATCGCCTTCGTGGCGGCCGTAGGTGGAAATGATTTCCTGCTTGGTCATGGGTTTCTTCCTCCTCTTTCTCTTGCGCGCAGGCACCGTATGCCGTCGGAGTTTTCGGCAAACCGTGCGAGCGTAATTGTGGCAAACCAGAATGCCACTTTTACTATTTTACCATACCGTCCCGCGTTTGTAAACGTCCGCACACGAGTTTTGGAAAGTTTAACGCGGATCCTTCAGTTGAAACAGGCGCGTGAAGCGCTCCGTCTCTCCCTGTTCCTTCAGTCTCCGCAGGAGTGTGGAGGAAACCACGTCGCCCTCGTCCATCACCGCGTCCACGATGACCGCGCGGTAGCCCAGGCGATCGGCCTCGCTGCGGATCAGGTCCGCGTTTCCCCGGCCGCCCGCGCCGAAGGTGTAGTTGAAGCCCGCCACCACGCCCTTGACGCGCATGCGGCTGACCAGCCCCTCCAGGTAGGTAACCGGTTCCGTCGCCGCGTATTCCGGCGTGAAATTCCGCATCAACAGGCCGTCGATGCCCATCGCCTGAAGCTTCTCCCGCTTTTCGAAGGGGGACAGCAACATCCTGGGCGCCCGCTCGGGGCAGAGCACGCGCAGCGGGTGTTCATAGAAGGTGTACGCCACGCAGGCCGTGTCCAGCTCCCGCGCCAGCTCCATCGCCTGGCGGATCAGCGCCTGGTGCCCCTTGTGCACGCCGTCAAAGGTGCCCAGCGCCACCACGCAGGAGGGCAGGTCAAACTGTTCCTCATCGCGCCAGAAACGCATGTCTCTCCTCCTCCGGCAGAAGCATCGCCCGAAAGCGCACCGTGCCGTCCGGTTGGGTCTGGCCGATGCCCGCAAACACGTCGTTCAGATAGATGCGCAGCGCCTCGGCCCGGGGCGCGCTTTCGACCATCCACTCTGTCCTGAGCACGTTCCCATTGACGACCGCGTGGCGGGCCGCCTCGGTGAGCACGACCTTCGGCAGGTGCTGAAGGGGCGCGTCCAGGGGAAGCAGCTTCTCCTCAAGCGTGCCCTCCCGATGCGCCGCGTCGATCTCCTCCCGACTCAGCGCGTCCTCGATCCGGAACACGCCCGCCGCCGTGCGCATAAGGCTCGCCATGTGCGCTCCGCAGCCCAGCCTCTGCCCGATATCATGGCAGAGGGTGCGGATGTAGACGCCCTTGCCGCAGTCCACCCGGATGCGGTAGCGGTTTTCACCGGTTCTTTCCAGCAGCTCCACGCCGTCCACGCGGCACCTCCTGGGCTCCAGCTCCACGCGCTCCCCCTTGCGGGCCAGCTGATACATCCGCTTGCCGCCCCGCTTGATGGCCGAATACATCGGCGGAATCTGCTCGATCTCCCCCACGAATTCCGGCAGGACGCCGCGCAGCGCATCCTCGGTGACGTTCACGGGGCGCTCCAGCACCACCTGTCCGGTGGCGTCCTGGGTATCGGTCTCAATTCCCAGCGCGATCTCCGCGACGTAGGTCTTTTGCTTGTCGATGATGTAGTCGAACAGCCGCGTGGCCGCGCCCACGCACACGGGCAGCACGCCCGACGCCTCGGGATCCAGCGTGCCGCCGTGGCCCACGGCGGTTCCCCGGGGCAGGCGCTTGCGCACAAAGACCACCAGATTGGAGCTGGTGATCCCCGTCGGCTTGTTCGCAATCAGAAAACCGTTCATGCTCTTCGTTCCGTTTCTCTCTTATTTCAGGGCCGCTTCCGCCTGCGCGAGCACCCGTGCTAGGGCCTCCTCCAGGGGCAGGTTCAGCGTCACGCCCGCCGCGCAGGCGTGTCCGCCGCCGCCCAGGGGCACGGCCACCGCCTCCGCCACGTCCAGCGGTAGCTTGGAGCGCAGGGAAAACTTGGTCTGGCTCCCCCGCTCCTCTGCGAGGCAGGCAAACTGCACGCCGCGAATCTCCAGCAGGTAGTTTACGATGCCCTCGTTGTCCTCCCGCAGCGCGCCCGCGCGCCGGAACATGTCCTCCGTCAGGCGGGCCCAGCACATCCTTCCGCTGCCGTCCATCTCCAGGCCGTTGAGCGCCATGCCCAGCAGTCGGGTTCGGCCCTCGGAGCGGGTTCGGTAGAGCTCCCGGGTCACGCCGTCCAGGTCGATGCCCGCCCGCAGGCAGGCCGCCGCGGCCTCCATGGTCTGCGCGCGGGTACTGGAGTAGCCGAAGCGCCCACAGTCCGTGCAGATGGCGATGAACAGCCAGGTGGCCATCTCCTCCGTGAGCTCCACGCCCAGCTCCGCGATCAGTTCCACCGCCAGCTCGCCGGTGGCCGCCGCCGCGCCGTCCACCACATGCGCCTCGCCAAAGCCCGCGTTGGTGGCGTGGTGATCCAGCATGGCCCGGCCGGGGCAGGCGTCATAGAGCGCCCGTCCGCTGCCCAGCCGCTCCGGCTCGGAGACGTCCGCCGCAAATCCGCCCTCCACCCGGAAGGGGAGCGCATCGCCGGAGGCGATCTCCACCGTGCAGGGAAACACCCGGTACATCTCCGGCAGGCCCCCCGGCAGGTACACGCACGCGCGCTTGCCCAGCGCCTCCAGCGCCAGCGCCAGCGCGATGCAGCTGCCTGCCGCGTCGCCGTCCGGATTCACATGCCCGAACACGATCCAGCTGTTCCGCGCCTTCAGGAAGGCGGCCAGCTCAGTCATCCGCCCCATCTTTTTGGCTCTCCTTCAGAATCTGATTGATCTTCGCCGCGTATTCCATGTTCGTATCCAGCTCGAAGAGGATCTCCGGCACATAGCGCAGGTCCACCTCGCGCCCCAGCTCCCGCCGAATGAAGCCCGCCGCGCGGTTGAGCGCCTCCATCATGCCCCTGCGGCGCTCCGCCTCGAGGATGCTCACGCGAACCTTGGCGTAGCGCAGGTCGCGTGTGACCTCGCAGCGCACGATGCTCCAGGTGCCGCCCACGCGCGGGTCGTTCACTTCGTCGCGGATGATGCGGTCTATGGCCTTGTGCACTTCCTCGGAAATGCGGTCGATGCGATCATAAGCTGCCATATTTTCCCCTTTCCGGCCCGCCGACGGCGGACGCTTCACAGATAAAGCGGGCGCCGCGCACGCCGCCCGCCGTTCTTCAGGCTCCTTCGCCCCTCATTCCAAAATGGCGGGCGTCCATCTCCAATGAACGCCCGCCGAAAATCCTTACTGTTCGATTTCCTCCATCACGAAGCACTCGATGACGTCGTTCTCCTTGATGTCATTGTACCCCTCAATGCCAATGCCGCATTCATAGCCGGTGTTGACTTCCTTGGCGTCGTCCTTGAAGCGCTTCAGAGAGCTGATCTTGCCCTCGTGGATGACCACGTTGTCGCGCAGCAGACGAATCTGCTGGCTGCGCACGATCTTGCCGTCGGTGACGTAGGAGCCGGCGATGGTGCCCACGCCGGAGACCTTGAAGGGCTGGCGCACGGTGGCGTGGCCCAACAGAACCTCCTTGAACTTCGGGGCGAGCATGCCCTTCATGGCGTTCTGCACGTCCTCAATGGCCTGATAGATGACGCGGTAGAGCCGCACGTCGATCTTTTCCTTCTCGGCCATGGCGCGCGCGTTGTTGTCCGGGCGCACGTTGAAGCCGATGATGATGGCGTTGGCCGTGGAGGCCAGCATGACGTCGGACTCGTTGATCGCACCCACGCCGCCGTGGATGGAGCGCACGCGCACCTCGTCGTTAGAGAGCTTCTCCAGGGACTGGCGCACCGCCTCGACGCTGCCCTGCACGTCGGCCTTGATGATCACGTTCAGATCCTTGATCTGACCCGCGGAAATCTGGCTGAACAGGTCGTCCAGGGTGGTCTTCTGCTGCTCCTTGATCAGCGCCGCGCGCAGGCGATCCTTGCGCTCCTCGGCCACCTGGCGGGAGAGCTTGTCGTCGTCCACCGCGCTGATCTGGTCGCCCGCCTCGGGCACGTCGTTGAAGCCGATGACCTCCACCGGATCGGAGGGACCCGCGCTCTTCATGCGCTCGCCGCGCTCGTTCACCATGGCGCGCACGCGGCCGTAAGCCGTGCCTGCGACGATGGTGTCGCCCACGCGCAGCGTACCGTTCTTCACCAGCACCGTGGCCACCGGGCCGCGGCCCTTGTCCAGGCGCGCCTCGATGATGATGCCGCGGGCCTTGCGGTTCGGATTGGCCCGGTAATCCTGCACCTCTGCGACCAGCAGGATCATCTCCAGCAGCTGGTCCACGCCCTCGCCGGTCACGGCGGAGACGGGCACCATGATCGTGTCGCCGCCCCAGTCCTCGCACACCAGCTCATACTCGGTCAGCTGCTGCTTGATGCGCTCGATGTTCGCCGCGGGCTTGTCGATCTTGTTGATGGCGACGATGGTCTGCACGCCCGCCGCCTTGGCGTGGTTGATGGCCTCAATGGTCTGCGGCATCACGCCGTCGTCCGCCGCCACCACCAGGATGGCGATGTCGGTGGCCATCGCGCCGCGCAGGCGCATGGAGGTGAAGGCCTCGTGGCCGGGGGTGTCCAGGAAGGTAATCTGCTTGCCGTTGAGGTTGACGGTGTACGCGCCGATGTGCTGGGTGATGCCGCCCGCCTCGCCCGCAGTCACGCGGGTCTTGCGGATGTAGTCCAGCAGGGAGGTCTTGCCGTGGTCGACGTGACCCATGATGGTCACGACCGGCGGACGCGGCACCAGATCCTCCTCCGCATCCTGCACGTCCTCCTTCTCGAGGGCGTCCTCTGCGGTCTCTGCGATCTTCTTCTCCAGCTCGATGTCGTACTCCGCGCAGACCAGGCCGGCGGTCTCGTAATCCAGCTCGTTGTTGATGGTGGCGATGATGCCCAGCATCATCAGCTTCTTGATGATCTCGCCCGCGGGCTTGCCGATGCGCTCGGACAGGTCGCGCACGGTGATCGTCTCCGCGGTCATCACGGCCTTTTCGATGCGGGCCGCCTCAAACACCTTCGTCGGGGCCGCCTGCTTCTTCTTGCGCTTGCCGCGCACGAACTCGTCATCGTAGCCGTTGATGCTCATGTTCACGCCGGTATCCTTGCGGCGGCCCGCCTTGGAGGCGTTGCGCTCGGGATCGTTCTGGCGGACATACTGCTTCTTGTTGGGATCGTAGTTGGATACGCGCTCCTTCTCCATCGCGGGCGCGAGCTCCGGCGCCTTGCGGCCAAAGCCGCCTCTGCTGCCGGCGCCGCCAAAGGAGCGTCCGCCCTGTCCGGGCGCGCCGCCCGCACCCTGGGGACGACCGCCGAAGGGGCGGTTGCCCGCCGGGCCCTGCTGACCCGGCTGTGCAGGACGGCCATAGGGGCCGCGGGGCTGTGCACCCTGCTGTCCCGGCTGCGCGGGGCGGCCGTAGGGGCCGCGGGGCTGTGCGCCCTGCTGTCCCGGCTGCGCGGGGCAACCGTAGGGGCCGCGGGGCTGTGCGCTCTGCTGTCCCGGCTGCACCGGACGGCCGTAGGGGCCGCGGGGCTGCTGCGCGCCCTGCGGACCCGGCTGCACCGGACGGCCGTAGGGGCCGCGGGGCTGCTGTACGCCCTGCGCGGGACGGGCCGGACGGCCCTCCTCGCGCGGGGCCTCCGCGCGGGGCGCTTCGACCTTCGCAGTTTCCGCCGGCTCTGCCTTCTCAGCGGGGGACTGAGGCCTGCTCTCCGGCTCGGGAGCGCTCTGGGCTTTGACCTCCTTGGGAAGCTCTGCGGGCACCTCGGGCACCTGCTCGCTGGAATAGGCGTTCATAAACTGCGCTTCGGCCTCGTAGCGCTTCTTCTGCTCTTCTCTGGCCTCGCGCTCTGCGCTCTCCTGCGCCTCACGGGCGAAATCCCCGGAAATCTTGCGCAGGTTGCCCAGCATATCCTGCGTCTTTTTCCGCATCTGGGATATGCTCTCCAGCATCCTTCCGGCATTTGTGCTCAATTCTCTGGTAGCGTCTTGAACCCTGACTTTGGCCATTCCCTAAATGCACCCCCGATAGTAATCATAAACCCGCTTTTGCGAGTTCAAGTATGCGATCCGCAAAGGACGGATCGGTCACGGCCGCAACCATGCGGCCCGGTTTCCCAATGGCATAGCCCAATTCGTTCTCCGGCGCGCGCAGCAGCGGCACTTCGTGCCACGCGCAGGCGTCGGTCACGGCCTTTTCGGCGTTCTTCGCCGCGGCGCGGTCGAGAATCACCGCGCAGGCGCTGCCCGTGCGCACGGCCTGCACGCAGGCCTTTTCGCCGGTCACGAGCTTTCCCGCCCGCATGCACAGGCCCAGCATGTTCAAAACCCGCTTCACGCCTTTTCCCCCGCGAGGATGTCCTCCTCCAGGGCGCGCAGCACGCCTTCGTCAATCTTTGCATCCAGCGCGCGCTCCAGCGCATGGGTTTTCTCGGCCTTCTTCAGACATTCGATGCTGTTGCACACATAGGCGCCGCGTCCGGCGGCCTTGCCGACGCGGTCGATGTGGGCGTCGCCGTCCTGGGGCTTCACCACCCGCAGCAGCGTCGCCTTGGGCTTCATTTCGCGGCATCCGACGCACATGCGCATCGGAATCTTGCGCGGCTTGACGGGCATCAGTTCTCCTCCTCAGCCTCGGCGCTCTCTTCGCCCTGCTCCTCCGCCAGCGCCTCCATCTGGCTCTGGCTCTTGATGTCGATCTTCCAGCCGGTGAGCTTGGCGGCCAGGCGGGCATTCTGGCCCTCCTTGCCGATGGCCAGCGACAGCTGGTTGTCCGGCACGATGACGCGGGCGGCCTTCTCCGCCTCGGACACGAACACGCTGATCACGCGCGCCGGGTTCAGGGCGTTGGCAATGTATTCCGCCGGATCCGCCGACCACTTCACGATGTCGATCTTCTCCGTCTTGAGCTCGTTGACCACGTTCTCCACGCGCATGCCCCTCGGGCCCACGCAGGAGCCCACGGCGTCGATCATGGGATCCGTGGAGTACACGGCCATCTTGGTGCGGAAGCCGGCCTCGCGGGCGATGGACTTGATCTGCACCACGCCGGTCACGATCTCGGGCACCTCCAGCTCAAACAGGCGCTTGACCAGCCCCGGATGGGTGCGAGAGACGAACACCTGCGGGCCGCGGCCCATGCGGGAGACCTCCAGCACATAGACCTTGATGCGATCGTTGACGCTCAGCTCCTCGGTGGGCATCTGCTGGGAGGGATCGAGCAGGCCTTCCACGCGGCCCAGCTCCACAAACACCTGCTTGTTTTCCACACGCTGCACGATGGCCGTCAGGATCTCGTTCTCCTTCTGGCTGTACTCGTCGTAGATCACGCCGCGCTCGGCCTCGCGCAGGTGCTGAACCACAACCTGCTTGCCCGTCTGGGCGGCAATGCGGCCGAAGTTGCGGGGGGTGACGGGCACCTCCACCAGATCGCCGATCTCATACTGGGGGCGAATCTCCCGGGCGTCCGCCAGGGACATCTCGCACTGGGGATCCGTGACCTCCTCCACCACCGTCTTGCGGGAGTAGACCTCCACCTGACCCTTGTCCGGGTCAATGACGGCGCGCACGTTCGCAGTCTTGCCAAAGTTCTTCTTGTATGCGGAAATCAGCGCAGATTCAATGGCCGAAAACAACACTTCCTTGTTGATCCGGCGCTCTTTCGCCATGGCGTCCAGCGCGCTGAAGAATTCAACGGAATCAATTCCACCGTTTGCCATTTGGGTTTTCCTCCTGATTTATGTTCTCTCCTGCGGGCCTTCGGAAAGCGCTTCCTCCAGCTCCTCCTCAGTAAATTCAATCAATGGCCGCACGATGGCCACGTCCCTCTTCGCGAAGGACAGGGTCTCGCCGCCCACGCAAATCTCGATCATGCCGTCCCGCAGGCCGATGAGCTCACCCTTGAACTGCTTTGCGCCGTTCACGGGGCGGTAGGTCTTGAGTTCGACCTCCAGGCCCTCGGCGCGCTCAAAGTCGCGCTCCGTCTTCAGCGGACGGTCTGCGCCGGGAGAGGAGACCTCCATGTAGTCGTAGGCCACGTCCTCCACCAGGGGCAGGATGCGACGGTGAAAGACCTCCAGTTCATCGAGGGTGATGCCGTCCGGCTTGTCGATGTAAAAGCGCAGAAACTGTCCCGCAGGCTCCTTCACCAGCTCCACATCCACCAGCTCCACGCCCTGCTCCCGGGCAATTTCAAGCGCCGTCTTCTCCGCCTCGTGCACGGACATCGCCTTCTTCGGCACGCGCATCCCTCTCTTTCAAACGCTGACTGACACGAAAAACAGGTCTTTGCTGCTCCACACTCTTCGCAAAAACCTCATTCTTTCGTGTCCTAAAAACACACCGCCGAAAATCGGCGGTCGCTTTTGCCCTGTTCTGTTCCATCCCCTATTATAACACGCATCCGGACCAATTACAACCAAAAAAACCGCAGTTTAATTGGAGGATTGTGTTATATTCTGGCGCTGAACGGCCAATTTCAGAAGGAACTCTCACTCTGAACGCGCTCGATGTGCGCGCCCAGGCGAATCAGCTTCTGGTCAATGTGCTCATAGCCGCGCAGGATATACTCAATTCCGCCGATCTCCGTCACGCCCTCGCCCATCAGGCCCGCGATCACCATCGCCGCGCCCGCGCGCAGGTCCGTGGCGTTCACCCGCGCGCCCACCAGCCGGTCTACGCCGGTGATGATGGCGCTGGATTCGATCACGCGCACGTTCGCGCCCATCTTGCGCAGCTCGTCCAGAAAGCGGAAGCGGGACTCGAAGATCGTCTCGGTCACGATGCTGGTGCCGTTGGCCACCGTCAGAAGCGCCGAGAGCGGCTGCTGAAGGTCGGTGGGGAAACCCGGATAGCCCTGGGTCTTGACGTTCACCGCCCGGAAGACGCGGTTGGAGCGCACGCGGATCCAGTCGTCCTCGCTGGCCACGTTCACGCCCATCTCCAGCAGCTTGGCCGAGAGGGATTCCATGTGGGTGGGAATCGCGCCGGTGATGTATACGTCGTCGCCCGCGGCGGCGGCGGCGATCATCAGCGTGCCCGTCTCGATCTGGTCGGGCACCACGGTGTAGTTGGTGCCGTGCAGCTGCCGCCCGCCGCGGATGCGGATCACGTCCGTGCCCGCGCCCTTGACGTAGGCGCCCATGCTGGAGAGGAAGTTCGCCAGATCCACGATGTGCGGCTCCTTCGCCGCGTTATGTATGCAGGTCATGCCCGAGGCGGAGACCGCCGTCAGCATGGAATTGACCGTCGCGCCCACGGAGGGCATGTCGAGGAATACGTCCGCGCCCTGCATGTTGTCCGCCGTGGCCACCAGCACGCCGCCCAGGGTCTCCACGTTGGCGCCCAGCGTGGCCATGCCCTTGATGGTCTGGTCGATGGGGCGCGCGCCGATGTCGCAGCCGCCGGGCAGCGGAACCTCCGCCCGCCGGAACAGGCCCAGCAGCACCGGGGCCAGATAATAGGAAGCGCGCATCTTGCCCGCCAGCTCGTAGGGCGGGTTGAATTTGTCCACGGTGCGGGGGTCGATCCAGATGGTGTTGTCCCGGAACTCCACCTTCGCGCCCAGCCAACGAAGCATTTCGATGATCACATGCACGTCGTTGATGTCCGGGATATTTTCAATTGTGGACGGTGAATCCGCCAGGAGTGCAGCCGGAATAATCGCCACCGCGGCGTTCTTGCCGCCGCTGACGGAGACCTCGCCCTCCAGGCGCTCGCTGCCGTAAATCCGCAGTTTTTCCTTCATTTCCGCATTCATCCGGCCCAAGCGCCGGCCCCTTTCATCTATCGGCCAACACCCGAAGCGGGTGTCTGAAGGCCCGTCAAGCGCGCCGCGGAGGCCCGGGCACGCGAAAACAACGCCGATTTTATCGTCGCACGTCTCATTATACAATAGTTTTTCGCATCCTGCAACCCATTTTGTGTTAGCTTTGTTTTTTGCGCCCCGCGCCTGTTTTTCCGTTCCACACACTTTCCGTTGCCAAACCGCCGCGCATATGCTAAAATAATATAGATTCTTAGAATAGGTGAGGTGTGCGCCTTGGCGACCGAGGAAAGTCAATATCTGTCCTTTCACGGCATACGCGTACACTTTCGCACCGCCATTCCCGGAGATCCCCCGAGGGAGCGCGTGCTGTTGCTGTCCTCCCCGCTGATCAACACCTTCCACTGGCGCAAGCTGACGCCGGAGCTCACGCAGCTGGGCTGCCTGACGGTGCTGGCCGACCTGCCAGGCTTCGGCCGCAGCGACTGCGGCATGGACGTTCCCCAGGACGGCGCGTTGCGCGCCAACATCCTTTGGGGCCTGCTGGACGAGATCGACCGGCAGACCGGCGCGCCGGATTCCGTGTGGCACCTGGTGGGCCACGGCGTCTCCTGCGCCACCGTGCTGGAGATGGCGGCCCTCTATCCGGACAGCGTGAAGTCCCAGGTGCACATCTCCCCCCTGCTGCGCGCGCCGCAGCTCCCCCGCGAGGCGTCCCCCGCCCGCTGGTACCAGCGCGAAATTCTCGAAAAGGACAGCTTCCGGCGCATGATTGAGCGCTGTGCGGGCTATCCCATGGACGATTACATACTCGACCGCATGCGCGCGCCGCTGATGCGCCCCGGCGCCCGGGAGAGCTTTCTACGGATGCTGCGCGCGGGGCGGCGCGCCCCGGACTGCGATCTGGGCTTCTGCCCGGCCATGGTGCTCCTCGGCGGCCGGGATCTGCTGCTGCGCGGGGAGGCCCGCCAGGACGTCGGCCGCCTGCTGGGCGGCGCGGAGACCCATGAGCTCAAATCCGCCGGGCACTTTCCCATGGAGACCCATTCAAAGGCCCTGAGGGACTATCTGCGCGGCTGGATTCGCTTCACCGCCCGATAGCCCCCGATCATACGAATATATCCAATCAGAGGTGCGATTATGCCAAAGCTCGAACCCTATTCCCGCAAGCTGAATTACAGCTACGCCCTGGGCGTGTTCCCCTCCCTGATGCTCATGGAAGCGCAGCCGGAGCGGGCGCTGCGGCTGCTTCTGCATCCCGACGGCCTCCGGAACGAGGGCGTTCAGAAGCTGCGGGAGATGTGCGCCCGGCGGGGCGTGCGGGAGGAGATGGCCGAGCGGGTGCTCCGGCGGGAGTCCAGAAAGGACAACTGCTTCGCCGCCCTGGTCTTTGAAAAATTTGATTCCGATCTGGATCCCGCCGCCTGCCACGCGGTGCTCTGCCAGATCTCCGACAGCGGCAATCTGGGCACCGCCATGCGGTCTCTCCTGGGCTTCGGCATACGGGACGTGGCCCTCGTGCGCCCCTGCGTGGACGTGTTCGAGCCCCATGCGCTGCGCGCGTCCATGGGCGCGTTCTACAAGCTGCGGGTGCACACTTACGACCGCTTTGAGGATTACCGCGCGGTGCACCCGGAGCGCAGGCTCTATCCCTTCATGCTGGACGGGGCCATCGGCCTGAACGAGGCCGCCCGGAGCGCACAGAAACCCTTCACCCTGGTCTTTGGAAACGAGCAGACCGGCCTTCCCCCGCAGTTCGCTTCGATGGGCCAGAGCGTCATGATTCCCCAGAGCAGTGAAATTGATTCGCTGAATCTGGCGGTGGCAGTTTCAGTGGGAAGCTATGTCTTTATGCACGGAGGCGAGAAATAATATGGAAGCAAATGAAATCTACAATCAGGCGGCGCAGGCCGTCCGGGAGCTGATCGGGGAAGACCGGCCCCACTTCAATCCGGTCCGCCTGCTGGTCGTGGGCTGCTCTTCCAGCGAAATCGCAGGGGGTGTGATCGGCCACGAATCCACCTACGAATACGGCGACGCCGTGGCACGGGCCGTGCTGGATCAGGCGCGAAAAATGGACTTTGCGCCCGCGTTCCAGTGCTGCGAGCATCTGAACCGTGCGCTGGTGATGGAGCGCGCGGAGGCCGAGCGCCGGGGCTACGAGATCGTCTGCGCCGTGCCCCGGAAGAAGGCGGGCGGATCCCTGGCCACCGCTGCCTGGAAGCGGATGAACCACCCGGTGCTGGTGGAGCGGATTCAGGCCGACGCGGGCCTGGACGTGGGCCTCACCCTCATCGGCATGCACCTGCGCAGCGTGGCCGTCCCCGTGCGCCTGCAGCTCGGACACATCGGCTGCGCCGTGGTCACCGCCGCGCGCACCCGGCCGAAGCTCATCGGCGGCGAGCGCGCGCAGTACACCGAGGAGGACTGAGCCGCCTCCCCATTGGATACAGAAGGGAGCAAAGGGCATGTTTGTAAACGGCATCTCCATACTCACCGGCTCCGCCGTGGATGTGGGTGCAATTCCCGCGCCCCGGCCCTGGGACGCGCTGGCGGACCGCTGCGCCCAGGCCGCGCTGCGCGCCCTTCAGGCTCCCGCCCGCTTCATGTCCCTCTCCGAGCGGCTGAAGGAGCCCGAGCGCTACGCGGAGCTTCAGCGCGACCGCCGGGAGCAGCTGGAGGCCTTCCTCTGGATTGAGCCCAACGCCGCGGCGCTGGAGAAGATGCTGGATCTGATCAGTCAGATCTGCGAGGAGGGCACATGGAGCGCCAGCTGCGCAGCCTTTGACGATCCCGCCCACCCCGCCATCGACCTGCAGGCGGCGGAGACGGGCATGCTCTTTGCGTGGCTCATGCGCCGCCACGGCGCGCGGCTGAGCGAGTGCAACCCCCGCATCCCCAGCGTTCTGCTGAGCGAGGTGCGCCGCAGGCTCCTCGGGCCCATACTGGCCCACGAGGACTATCCCTTCATGCGCCTCGGCGGCCGCCGGCCCGCCCAGGTGGCGGCCGATCTCCTGCTGTGCTGCCTGATGCTGGAGAAGAATCCCGCCCGCCGGCAGCAGCCGGTGAAGCTTCTGCTGCGCCTGCTGGACGACATCTGCGCCGGGCCCCAGTCTCCCCGGGCGACCCTGGGCGACCGCCTGGCCGACGCCTGCGCCGTGGCCGACCTCACCCGGCTGCTCAAGCGCCTGACCCGGGGCGAAATGGATCTCACCCGGG
This sequence comes from bacterium, assembly GCA_004563405.1. GTDB lineage: Bacteria > Bacillota > Clostridia > Christensenellales > Aristaeellaceae > SFTH01. The sequence continues at coordinate 118,767 of SFTH01000004.1, read as the reverse complement.
CGCAGCCGCCCGAATCCTGGCTGGACGGTATGCTCATCCCCTGGATTTCCGGAGACTACTTCTTCGACACTGCCGGGGACGGCCTGCAGCCGCCGCTGCCGGGCATCGACCTCTTCCGCCTGGGATATCTGACCCAGGACCGGGCGCTGTGCGCCCTGGGCGCACAGCTGCACAACGCCTGCGCCCGCGGCAGCGACAGCCTGAACGGGCGCGTGCTGAGCATGGAATACATGCGCGCCGCGCTGGACGAGAGCGCCCGTCCGCCCCGGCTCAAGCGCGCCGCCACCGAGGGCGCGGCGCTGATGGTCTCCCGCGCGGATCCCTTCTACGCTGCCATCGCGGGCGACGGCAGCCGTGGAAACGCGGGCGGCGTGACGCTCTTCTTCGACGACGCGCCGGTAATTGTGCCGTCGGGCGGCGACGCGCGCAGTCTGCCGCTGATCGACGGCCGCGCGCCCCTCTCCCGACCCGCGCAGCCCCCCGCCGCCGAAGCGAACTTTGGCGACGGCCGCGACCTGATGAGCGTGGATCTCACCGACACCTACCCCGCACAGTGCGGCCTGGGCGCCTATCAGCGCACGCTGATGGTCTCCCGGGGCGACGCGACCGTGCGGCTGGTGGACGCCTTTGAATTCAGCCGCGCTCCGGAGCAGCTCTGCTTCCGCTTCGTATCGGTTCAGCGGCCCATTTCCCTGCGCGACAGCGTGCGCCTCGGCCCGGCGACCCTGCGCTGGGACGGAGACCTGCTGCCGGAGATCTCGGAGCTTCCCGCCCGGGACGGCTTCCCCGGCGGCTGGCTGGTGTGCTTCACCCTGCGCCCCGTCCCCTCCCGCCTGATCTGCGGCTTCAGCTTCGAGGCGAACTGACGCAACGCTTCCCGCACTCCCGCGCCCGGCCGCATCCGCCTGTCAGCCCCGGTGCGCCGCGCCGCAACTGCATCATGCATGAAATCATCGCCCGGAATCCGTCTGGATCCCGGGCTTTTGCGCGCAATTGAAGGGGCCTCCCTACTGCCGCATCCGCGCCAGCTCCTGATACAGGCGCATGAAGGTGTGCAGCATGTCCATGTGAACGAAGTCCCGGCGGTACACCACGCTGGTCTGGCGGATCATGCTCAGATTCTCAATGGGCAGGCTGGTGATCTTGCCCTTGCGGATCTCGTCCATGCAGGCGCTGCGGGCCAGCACGGACACCCCAAGATCCTTGCGAACCAGATCCTTGATGGTTGCGATGTTGTCCACCTCCAGCGCGATGTCAAAGTTGTCGATGCTCTCGTTTGCGCTCACCAGATGGGATTCAAAGAGCTTGCGCGTGCCCGAGGACGGCAGGCGCAGAATCAGCTTCTCCCGCTTCAGATCCTCCAGCGTCACCATGGAGCGCCGCGCCAGCGGATTGTTGTTGGAGAGCACGCACACGATGCTGTCCGTGTCCAGCAACAGCGCGTTGAGGTCCGAGGACCTGGGCCTGCCCTCCACAATCGCCAGATCCAGATCGTAATTCTCCACCGCATCATAAAGATTCTTTATGGTATCAGTAATGATTGTTATAATCACATTTCCATTTTCATTTCCATACTTGGCCAGCGCCTCGGTGATCAGGTTGCTCTCTGCGGTGTGGGTGATGCCCACGCGGATGCGCTCCAGCCGCCCCTCCGCCTCGCTGAGCTCCTCCTGCATCTTTTCGTACAGCGCCTTCATCCGCCGGGCGTAGCGCACCGCGATCTCCCCCTCCCGGGTGAGCTGCGCGCGTCCCCGGCAGCGCACGAACAGCGGCGCGCCCAGCTCCTGCTCCAGCAGTGCGATGTGGTGGCTCACCGCCGGCTGCGTCAGGGAGAGCAGCTGGGCCGCCCGGGTAAAATTGTTTGTCTCCGCAACCGCCAGCAGCGTATGCAGCTTTGCGTCCAGCATATAAGCGATCATTCCTTTTCTTTATCGTTGTAAAAAATATCATAATTTGATTTTATGTTAATATTGTTATACCATGGTTTCGTGGAAATTGCAAGTCCTGGGGGAGGTGAAATCATAGATGTTGAACGAAACCTACCGCAAGCTCGCGGCCTCCTCGCCGGTCGCGCCGGTGATACTCTCCATCGCCATCATGCTCTTTGCGGGCTTTGCGATGACGCGCGTCACCAAGCGGCTGCGCCTGCCAAACGTCACCGCCTACATCCTCGCCGGCGTGCTCATCGGGCCCTACTGCCTGAACCTGGTTCCGCCGCAGGTGCGCTCCGGCATGGATTTCATTTCGGATATCGCGCTGGCGTTCATCGCCTTCAGCGTGGGCGAATTCTTCCGCATCGACGCGCTGAAAAAGAACGGCGTGAAGGTGCTGCTGATCACGCTGCTGGAGGCGCTCATGGCCTCGGCGCTGGTCTTCATCGCCACCTTCTGGGTGCTGGGGCTGAGCCTGCCCTTCTCCATCGTGCTCGCTGCGCTGGCCTCGGCCACGGCCCCGGCCTCCACGCTGATGACCATACGCCAGACCCGCGCCCACGGGGACTTCGTAGACACGCTCCTACAGGTGGTGGCCCTGGACGACGTGGTGAGCCTGGTGGCGTACAGCATCGCCATCTCGGTGGCGCTCTCCTCCATGGGCGGCGCGCGCGGCGGGGGCCCCGGCGCCGTGCTTCGCCCCATTCTGGTCAACGCGGGCGTGCTGGCGCTGGGCTGCCTGTTCGGGCTGGCGCTCAAGCTGCTCTTTCGCGAGCGCTCCACGGACAACCGGCTCATCGTGTCCATCGCGATGCTCTTTGCGTTTTGCGGCGTGTGCGCCGCGCTGGAAGTCTCTCCCCTGCTGGGCTGCATGTCCATGGGCACGGTGTACATCAACCTGACGGACGACTCCAACCTCTTCAAGCAGCTCAACTACTTCAGCCCGCCGATCCTGCTGCTGTTCTTCGTCAAGTCCGGCATGAGCTTTCAGCTGGACGCGCTGGGCCGCGCCTCTGCCGCCATCGGCGGCGCACCGCTGGCCGTGGTGGGCGTGGTCTACTTCGTGGTGCGCATCCTCGGCAAGTATCTGGGCGCGTGGCTGGGCTGCGCCGCGGTGGGCAAGGACCGGCGGGTGCGGGACTACCTGGGCCTGGCCCTGATTCCCCAGGCGGGCGTCTCCATCGGCCTGGCCGCCCTGGGCGCGCGCACGCTGGGCGGCGCGGTGGGCGAGGATCTGAAGACCATCATCCTCGCCTCCAGCGTGCTCTACGAGCTGGCGGGCCCCGCCTGCGCAAAACTGGCGCTGTATCTCTCGAAATCCTATTCGGACCGCATCGAGGATGTGATCCCTGCGGAGTCCCTCCCCGAGGAAGCCCGGAACCAGACCGAGCTGGAGCTTCTCATCGCGCGCATCCGGCGCATCCAGGAGGAGCTGCCCGCGCACCGGCCGCCCGTCTCCGAGGAAGAGGCCGCCTTCACCCAGGCCGCGCTGGAGCAGCAGGAGTACGCGGGCTACATGCTGCGCCGACGCTTCAACGGCAAGAGATTAGGAGGTTGAATTCATGAACATCAGCGATCCCATCGCCGCCCTTCTGGGGCCCTGGTCCAGCCAGATCTGTCTCGGCTCGATTCTGCTTCGCATCGCGCTCTCCATGCTCTTCGGCGCCATCATCGGCTGTGAGCGCGCCACCAAGCGCCACGCCGCGGGACTGCGCACCTTCATGCTGGTGTCGCTGGCCTCCGCGCTGGCGATGATGCTGGACGTGGCGCTGGCCGATCCTGCGCGCGGCCTGCCCGTGCTCTCCGCCGCAGCGGTCGTCGGCATCGCCATCATCAGCTCCAACTCCATCCTCTTCTCCTCCCGCAGCCAGATCAAGGGACTCACCACCTCCGTCGGCCTCTGGGCCAGCGGTGCGGTGGGGCTGGCGCTGGGCGCGGGATTGTACGCTGCGGCGCTGGCGGGCTTTCTCTCCCTGCTGATCTGCCTTTCGCTGTTCCCCGCCTTCGAAACCTACCTGAAGGACCGCTCCAACCACTTCGAGATTCACCTGGAGCTGGTGAACCGGCACAACCTTCAGGACTTCGTGACCACCATCCGCCGCCTAGGCCTGCGCATCGACGACATCGAATCCAACCCCGCCTACCTCAACTCCGGCCTGAGCGTGTACTCCATCTCCCTCACCATCGTGTCCGGGGAGCTGAAAAAGTACAAGCGCCACGACGAAATCATCGAGGCGCTGCGCACATTGGACTATGTGTACTTCATCGGCGAACTGTGACCGCCACTTTCCCCGGGCGCGTCTTTACACGCTTCGCGCTTTCCTCTATAATCGTATCCGGAACCATTTCGTGAGAGGGAGGAATCTTCATGGACAGAACGGCGCTCTTTGAGGCGCTCCGGCGCGAGCGCGCCTTCAACGTACATTCCCACCACCGGCCGGACGGCTTTCACGCCGCGCTCACGCTGCAATCGCTGCTGGAAAACAGCTACGTCGGCTGGTGTACACCCTCCGTTCCGGACGGAACGCGCCGGGAGGAGGTGGACGCCTGGCTGCGCGCGGTGCGCGCGCGGGGCTACTTCGTCTGGCTTCAGCGGGCGCTCCGGGAGCTCTACGGTCTGGACGAACCCCTGAGCTTTGACAGCTGGAGCGCCTACGATGCGGCCGTCCGCAGCGCGCATGCCGACCCGGACTGGCATCTGCGGGCCATGCGCGACCTCTGCGGCTACGAAACCGTCCTCCTCGACGCCTTCTGGAATCCCGGCGATGACAACGGCCACCCCGAGCTCTTTCGGCCCGCGTACCGCGTCAACAGCTTCTTCGTCGCCTACGACCCCCGCGCGACCGACCACAACGGCCACAACGCCCTGCATCTGTCCGGCGCACGGGCGCGGGATCTGGAGGATCTGCTTCTCCTGCTGGACAGCGAGCTGGCGCGCCGCCATGCGCAGGGCGCGCCCGTCATCAAGTGCGCCCTGGCCTACGACCGCTCTCTGCGCTTTGCGCGCCCGGACTGGACGCGCGCCCGCCGCGCAATGCAGCCGGATCCCGCGCCGGAGGACATCTGCGCCTTCCAGGATGCGCTGTTCCATCACATCTGTGAAAAGTCGGCGGAACTGCGCATGCCCCTGCAGATTCACACCGGGCTGGGCCTGATGCGCGACAGCCGCGCGATGGCCCTGCGGGACGCCATCGCGGCCCACCCGGAGACCACCTTTCTACTGATGCACGGCAGCTATCCCTGGACGGCGGACGTCGCCGGACTGACCCACTGCTATCCCAACGTCTGGGCGGATCTCTGCTGGCTTCCGCTGATTTCCACCGCCGCGGCCGGGCGTGCCCTTGCGGAATTGATGGACGTGTGCAACGCCGACCGTATGGTCTGGGGCTGCGACACTTGGACCTGCGAGGAGAGCTACGGCGCGAAGCTCGCCATGGCGCAGGTGCTCAGCGACGTCCTCGCGGCGCGCGTGGACGCGGGCCTCATGTCCGAGGGCGACGCGCTCCCCTTCGCCCGCATGCTGCTGCGCGAGAACGCCCGCCGCCTGCTGCAGCCGGATGCATGAGTACGCCGGGCGGCGCGCCAGACACATTCAAAGCGCAGGCAGGACCCCCTCCTGCGCACGCCCAACGCCCCGACGGATGACAGGGGCTGCCTCACCAAGGAGGCAGCCCCTGTTACATTCAAATACGCTTTCAAAGCGCAGGGGTGCGGCTCCGGACGGAGCCGCACCCCTCAGACCACTGACAAAGCCCACAAACGCAAAAATGCCGACTGAATTGAAAAAACAGTTGGCATTTTTGCTTACTGCGTCAGCTGCGACTGCAAATTACGGTCACTTACGCCGTGTAAGCTCTCTTATTTGCAGCCTTGCTTCCTTGTCTTGCAGGCTTTTTCAGCGTCTGGAAAATCGTTGACTTTGTCAACGATTTGAGGGGTGCGGCTCCGGACGGAGCCGCACCCCTTGTCAAAACTCCAGGCTGTGTGTCAGGTTCAATCCAGCAGCGAAGCGGCCGCAGCGTCCAGAATGATCACAGCGTTGGCGTGCATGCGCAGCGCGGAGGCGGGCAGCTTCGGAGAGACGGGGCCCTTCACCAGCGTGCGAATGGCCTCGGCCTTGTCGCTGCCGGTGGCGATCAGCAGGGTCTTGCGGGCGCGCATGATGGTGCCCACGCCCATGGAGATGGCCTTGCGCGGCACATCGTCCGCGGAGTCGAAGAAGCGCTTGTTGGCGTCGATGGTGGAGGGCGTCAGCTCGATGATGCCCGTCACGTCCGTGTACGCGTCGGCCGGCTCGTTGAAGCCGATGTGGCCGTTGCGGCCGATTCCCATGAACTGAAGATCAATTCCGCCTGCGGCGGCAATGGCCTCCTCATATGCCACGGCGTTGGCTTCCACGTCGCCGATGCCGCAGGGAACGTGGGTGTTCTCCTTGTCGATGTTCACATGGTCAAACAGGTTTTCGTTCATGAAGCGGCGATAGCTCTGGGGATGGTCGCCCTTCAGGCCCACATATTCGTCCAGATTGAAGGTGGTCACCTTGGAAAAATCCACCACGCCGTCCCGGTTCATGCGGGCCAACCGGCGATAGGTCTCCACCGGAGAGGAGCCCGTGGGCAGTCCGATCACTGCGTTGGGCTTGGCCAGGATTTCGGAAGCGATGAGGGTCGCCGCCGCCTCGGCGGCCAGCTCCGGGGTCTGATAGACATGAATCTGCATAATTCTTATATCCTCCTTATGTAATGAATTGGTATGTTTGAACCTCCGCGGGCACGGCCCGCGAAAGATTTCGAGCGTTTGCTCCCTCCGGCCTCAGCTCTCCTCCTGCAGCGCGCCCGCGTCCGCCTCCTCCGGGGCGTGGGTGCGCACCAGCTCGCCCGGCGCGATGCTCCGGGAAAACTCCGTTGGCGTCATCGAGTACCAGCGCTTGAACAGATAGGAGAAGTGGCACACGGAGGAAAACTTCAGCTGGTCGGCGATCTGGGAGAAGTTCATCTCCCCCAGCTTGATCAGCCGCTTGCTCTCCTCCAGCTTCTCGCGCCGGATGTAATCGCTGGGCTTGATCCGCAGGTGCCGGGAGAACAGCACCGACAGATAGGACGGACTCACGTTCACGGCCCGGGCGACGGCCGCCACCGTCAGCTTGTCGTAGATGTGCTCCGTGATGTAGCGCAGCGCCTGATCCACAATGTCGTTTTCGCTGTTGGAGGCGCAGGGCCGGGACAGGGGCGCGCCCTGCTCGCCTCTGTGGGCGCGGCGGATCATCTCCAGCAGAAACTGCATCAGTTCGCAACAGATGAAATCTCCGCTGAGCACGTCCGCCTGGCGCGCCTCCCGGAGGATGCCGTTGAGCAGCGCCGCCCCGGCGGCGTCCACCTGCAGCTTCCGGTTCAGCAGAATATCCGCATAGTCGCAGTCCATGTCGAAGGCGATGGTCAGAAAGCAGACCAGTTCCTCGCCCTCGGAATACTGGGAGTGCCACTGGTTCGGGCCGTAGAGCATCATTTCGCCGGGATCGAGCACATACTCCTGCCCCGCCACGATGCTGTGCATGCTGCCCTTGTCCATGTAGGTCAGTTCGTACTGGCGATGGGCCTCGCCCTGAAAGAAGAAGCCGTTTTCCTTCTCCTGATAAAACAGCGTGCGTATGCCCCGGATGTTCAAATTCGCGGTGATGCTGCTCACCGCGCCGCCAAATTCCCGGGGCGTCTCGAGAATCTGCGCATCCTTGCGCGTGCACATGTGGATGCAGCAGCTCTCGTCAAAGGGCACCACGCAGTAGTACACGTCCTGGCGGATGCAGACGGGCTTGTCCAGGTAGTAGGCCTCCAGCGCATCCTCGTCCGCGCGCAGCGAGACGAGCAGAACTGCCATGCAGCTCTCATAGTCCATGTAGACGTCCGCATCGGCGCAGCGGTACAGCACGTCCGCCTTTCCGACAATTTCCTGCCTTCTCGCAATCCACTGCGCGCCGGAGGGAAAGCCGTGGTTGGGCAGATGCTCGCCCAACACCCTGCCATAGGCTGAAAAGCTCAGCCTGTTCAGATTTCGAATCATTGCTTTCGCCCTCGCCGCCTCGCATGATGCTTTCATATTTCACTGCGGCCGCGCACATGCGCCGCGACCGTTCCCCCTCATTATAGCACAGTTCCCGGGAAAAACAAAGCGCTCCACTTTACGTCGCATGAAGCAATGTTTATATATTTCTTATCTCATTATACAGGGATCTGTTTACATTCCCGGCTGCGCCTCCATCGGAGCGCGCCACTTCAGCGGCAGGTCGGAAAACCTCCGTCCCGCGCGTTCCAATCCTCCGCCTCCATTTCCTCCGGTGAATTGCAATCCAGAAAGAAATGCGGTATAATCAGCCTGCAGAGATCGTTATAAAAGGAACGTTTCCGCCCTTCGCCGCCCGGGGTATGCAGACGCACGGCGCGGGAAAGGCTGAACGCAGGAGGTATTCAAAATGAACCGTGAAGCAATTCTCAATCAGGCGCGCGCCCTCGAAGCCCAGTGCGTCGCGGACCGCCGCCATCTCCACGCAAACCCGGAGACCGGTTTCGACCTCGAACAGACCTTCGCCTATGTGCGCAAGCGCCTGGAGGAGATGGGGCTCTCCCCGCAGAGCTGCGGCCGGTGCGGCCTGGTGTGCACCCTGGGCAGGCCCGGCAAGACCATTCTGCTCCGCGCGGACATGGACGCGCTGCCCATCCGGGAGGAGACCGGCCTGGACTACGCCAGCGCCAACGGCTGCATGCACGCCTGCGGCCACGACATGCACACCGCCATGCTGCTCAGCGCCGCGCAGATTCTCAAATCCCACGAAGCGGAGCTCCAGGGCACGGTGAAGCTGATGTTCCAGTCCGCCGAGGAGCCCCTGCAGGGCGCGCAGGACATGGTGGACGCGGGCGTTCTGGAGAATCCCCATGTGGACGCGGCGCTGATGTTCCACGTCATGACCGGGCAGAGCATCCCCGCGGGCACCGTCATCATCTCTGCGCCGGGCGTGAGCGCTCCCGCCGCCGGCATGTTCACCATCCGCGTGCAGGGCAAGGGCTCCCACGGCGCGATGCCCAACACCGGCGTGGATCCCATCAACGCGGCGGCGCACATCGTACTCGCTCTTCAGGAGATCAACGCCCGGGAAATCGCCCTCTCGGAGAGCGCGGCGCTGACCATCGGCATGTTCCAGGCCGGAAACACCGCCAACGTCATCCCGGACGCCGCCGTGCTCCGGGGCAACTACCGCACCTTCTCCGACGAGACCATGGAGCTGCTGCGCAGGCGCATCGTGGAAATCAGCCAGGGCGTGGCCGCCGCATTCCGCGCCAGCGCCGAGGTCAGCTTCGACAGCGGCTGTCCCACCCTCGTCAACGACGCTGCCCTCAGCGCCCGGGTCGAGGGCTATCTGGCGGAGCTGCTGGCTCCGGGCCAGGTGTTCAACGCGGCGAAGATCGCGGGCAGCTCCGTCTCCCGCTCTTCCGGCTCGGAGGACTTCGCAAACCTCAGCCACCGCGTGCCCTCGCTGATGATGGCGCTGGCCGCCGGAGAGCCGGACAAGGGGCACGCGCAGCCCCTGCACAGCCCCGGAACCACCTTCGACGAGCGCGCCCTGGTTCCCGGCTGCGCCTCCTTCGCCTATCTGGCCATGCGCTATCTGGAGGACGAGGCGAAGATCTGAACAGCCAAATCTCCGAAATCACACAGGCAGAACTCCCTTCGAACGAAGCACCGTTCGAAGGGAGTTCGCTGACTGTCGAAAAACCCCAGGAAAGCGCGAAAGGGCTAAAGCCCTTTCGCATATCAATCGTACCCGGCGGCGTGTACGCCGGGTACGGGCGATTTTTACGGCGGAAAATCTCATTTTCCAGAGGAAAAATCGGTACCTTGCAGTCTCCGCGCCCGGAAATTCTTCAGGATTTCAGTGGAGACTGGAGGGGGTGGCAGTGGCGGGGGAGAGACTCCCCCGTCCACCAGCTTGTCAAAATGTCTTTTTTGACAAGCTGAGAACTCCCTTCGAACGAAGTACCGTTCGAAGGGAGTTCGGTTGTTCTGTCAAAAACTGGTCGCGCGCGGGGCGGACGATGCCTGCGCTCCGCAGCAGGGCGCGCGTCCCAACCGGCGGAGGCTCACTCGATGTCCAGCTCCGGAGGAACGTCGATTTCGTCGGAGACATACCGGCCGTTCTTCTTCCGCTGGCGCACGCACTCCGTCAGCAGGTATTCAATCTGGCCGTTGATGGAGCGGAAGTCGTCCTCGGCCCAGGCCGCGATGGCGGCGTACAGCTTGGGGGAAAGCCGCAGCGGCACCTGCTTCTTCTGCTCGCCCATGTCAGTACAGGCTGCCCGAATTCACCACAGGCTGGGCGTCGTGATTTCCGCAGAGCACCACCAGCAGATTGGAGACCATGGCCGCCTTGCGCTCCTCGTCCAGCTCGACCACATGGTTCTCGTTCAGGCGCTCCAGCGCCATCTCCACCATGCCGACCGCACCGTCCACGATCATCTTGCGTGCGTCGATGATGGCCGAGGCCTGCTGGCGCTGCAGCATCACCGCCGCGATCTCGGTGGCATAGGCCAGATAGGTGATGCGGGCCTCGATGATCTCGATGCCGGCCTCGTCCACCCGCCGCTGAATCTCCTCCCGGATGCGTCCGGCGACCACCTCGCTGGAGCCGCGCAGGCTGCCGTCGTCGGCCACGCCGTCTCCGGTAGTGTCCACGTTGGGGGCCACGTCGTAGGGATACATGCGCACGATGTTGCGCAGCGCGCTGTCGCACTGCAGGGAGAGGAACTCCTTGTAGTTGTCCACGTTGAACACGGCCTTGGCCGTATCCACGATGCGCCAGGTCACCGCAATGCCAATCTCCACCGGATTGCCGAGGCAATCGTTGATCTTCTGGCGGTTGTTGTTCAGCGTCATGATCTTCAGGGAGAGCTTCCGGCTGACCGGCTCCGCGCTGGTATTCCCGGCGCTCGCCGCGACCGCAGCGGTCTTGACGTCGCCGCTCTGGTTGAGCCGGGTCTTCGCCGCGGGGTTCACCGCCGTGCAGAAGGGGTTCACAAAGTAGAATCCGTCGCCTTTCAGGGTGCCGATGTACTTTCCGAACAGGGTCAGCACCAGCGCCTCCTGGGGCTTGAGCACCTTCAGGCCCGGCAGCGGCAGCCAGCAGAGGCACAGAACCACGATGCTGACCACCAGCAGCGCCGGGCTTCCGCCATCGTCCAGCAGCAGGCCGCCAAAGACGCAGCCGAGTATCGAGAGCACAAACACTGCAATCGTCAGCAACAGCACGAGCAGGCCGCGCTTCCTGTTCTCCAGAAGAATCTCATTCATGGGTCACACCTCGTATTTAATTTGATATCATTATAATATCACTTTGTCATCTCCTCGTCAAGCCCCAGAATTCAAAAAGAGCGCCCGGACCGCTCCTCTGCCGTCCAGGCGCCATCTGTCGTCTATTCTCTTCCGAGTCCGCGCTCCATTCCGAGGGGATCGCATCCCCGTTCCGCCATGCCCTGAAGCAGCGCATGGCCACAGGCGCGAATGTCCGCCACGCCGTAGTGGATGCCGTAGCGGCGCTGGGCCTCGTTGTAGGCGCCGGCGCGCTCGATCTCCTCCAGATACGCCCGGGCCTGCTCCTCCGGATAGGTCAGGCGCAGGTTCTCGGCGAGCTTACCCAGCGTCCGCGCGCGTGCCTCCTCCGCCCTCGGCAGGGCATGCACGTCCACGGCGGCGTACTTTTCCTCATAGGCCCCAAAGATCTCATCGTCGCTGAGGGGGCGGTAGCGCTCGTTGGAGACCATGATCTCCCGACGCAGCTTCTTCGCCGGGCGCAGGCTGCCGGGCGCGGGATGGCCCAGCGCCAGCAGCACGATGGGATAGCAGCCCGTGGGCAGCTCCAGCACCCGGGAGATCTCCGCACCGGTGTCCAGCACGCCGCCCACATAGCAGGCGCCCAGGCCGTTCAGCTGCGCGCAGCTCTCGATGGTCTGCGCCGCGCAAAGGATGTCCTCCACGGCGATGATCAGGTGCATCATCTGCTCGTTTGCCCGGAAGGGCGCGTGCTTCATCTGCGTGTAGCGCGCGTACCGGTTCCAGTCCAGGACGAAGGCCAGCAGCACGTCCGCCCTTTCCACGAAGGCCTGTCCCCCGGCCAGCGGGCGCAGCGTCCGTTTCGTCTCCGGGTCGCGCACCACAATGATGCGGTAGGGCTGCAGGTTTCCGCCGCTTGCAGCCGCGAGACCTACGTCAATCATCTCATCCAGCAGCGCCGGATCAATGGCCTCGCCGGTGAAATCCCGGCAGGAGCAGCGCCTGCGGAGCGCCTCCATCGCGCTGCGCGCCACGTCTCCGCCGCCCGTCATGCCGGATTCCCTCCCTTGCGCAGCTTGCGCGGCAGGGCGTAAGCCCGCTTGCTGTGGCTCAGCCCCGTGTGCACCATGCCCTCGCACTGCTTCAGCGCGGTGAGGATGGGATTGACGCAGGGGATGCCGAAGCGCTCCTCAATCTCCCGATCCATGCCGGCGAAGGCCAGCGAGATGCAGCCCAACGCCACGGTGTCCGCGCCGTCCTCCCGGATGCAGCGCTCCACCGCCGCGAAGGTCTTCTCCCGCAGCAGCTCCGGGTTGTTTCCAATCTCCAGCACGTCCACGTCGATGGCGCGCACGCTGGCCAGGCGGCGGCCCGCGCCGCCCTTCTGCTCAAATTCATCCTCCAGCACCGGGCACATGTCCGGCGTGACGGTGACGATGGAGAAGCGATGGCCCAGGGTCAGCGCCGTGAAGCAGCTGGATTCGAAGGGGCCCGCAACGGGGATAGTCAGCATCTCCCGCAGCGCGTCGATGCCGGGATCCGCATAGCAGCCCAGGATGATGCCGTCGTAGCCCTCCTCCTGGGCGCGTACCGCCCGCTCCACAGTTCCGGGAATGCTCTCATACTCCTCACAGATGGATTCGATGGACGCGGGGCCGTTCTGCGTATCCGCCACGTCCACAGTGGTGCCCGGGAAGGCGCGGCTCTGAAGGATCGCCCTCCGGCGCTCCATCTCCGCCGCACCCAGCGCGCTGTCGCGCATCCTTCCGGGAATCAAATACAGCAACTTCATAGCGCTTTCCTCCTCAGCTTATGCCCAGACCTCGCGGAGCACGCGAATGGCGTTTCCGCCCAGCACCTTGGCGATGTCCTCGTCGCTATAACCGTGCTTCACCAGCCAGCGGGGAATGTTCCAGCTGGATTCGGTGGGATTCTCCAGATACTTCACATAGGGCACCTCGTTGTAGCTCACGCCCGCCTTGGAGGTGTTGGCGATGGACAGGGCGTTCGCGAAGGCGTGGTGCACGCCCACATGGTCGCCGTACAGGCAGTCCACGCCGAAGCCCACATGGTCGATGCCGATCATGTTCGCCACATACTCGAAGTGCTCCATGAAGCTGTCGATGTCGTGGGTCATGTTGGTCTTGGACATGGTGGTGTGGGGCGCGGCTTCGATGCCGATCACGCCGTTCTTCTCGCCCACGGCGCGAATCAGCTCGTCGCTGGCCATGCGCTTGGTGGGCCAGATGCCCTTCGCGCCCACATGGGAGGCGATGATGGGCTTGCTGGAGTGCATCACCGCGTCGTAGGCGGTTTTAGGGCCGCAGTGGGACACGTCGATGAGCATGCCCACCTTGTTCATGCGCTCCACGCACTTCTTGCCGAACTGCGTCAGTCCCCCGTCGTTGTCCTCCTTGCAGCCGCTGCCCAGGGCGTTGCTCTCTGAGTAGGTCACGCCCAGCTGGCGCACGCCCAGGCCGTAGAGGATGTCGATGCGGTCGACCTCGTTCTCGATGCACTGCGCGCCCTCGACCACGGCCACCCAGCCGATCTTTCCGGCCTTCTTGGCGGCGAAGATGTCGTCCACAGTCCTGACGTGCACCAGGAAATCCTGGTGGGCGATGTCGCACAGGCGCATGCCCAGATCGTGCACGATGTCGATCCACTTCCATCCGCCGGGACTGGAGATGATGTTCACGCCGTCGAGCTGGTTGTCGAACACGCAGTCCAGGTTCGAATAGGCCAGCGCCTCGTAGGCGGTCATTTCACGGCCATTGCGCATGACGTTGTAGATGTCGTCGAGATTGTCCACGCGGCGGGGGAACAGCGTGGGATGATCGTGCAGGCTCAGGTACACGTTCTCCTTGAGCAGCTTCTCCACCCGGGCCTCCTGGGCCGCGTCCAGCTCGATCACATGCCGGCCCGCCCAGTCCCAGTCCGCCCAGTCAAATTTGGGGTAATCTGCGCCCTCGGTCAGATACGAATAGGCGCGATAGCCCTTGTAGGCTTCCTTCTGTTTCAGTTCCATGTTCAACGCTTCCTTTCTCTCTCGCAAATCAGGCCCAGACCTCGCGGAGCACGCGAATGGCGTTTCCGCCCAGCACCTTGGCGATGTCCTCGTCGCTGTAGCCATGCTTCACCAGCCAGCGGGGGATGTTCCAGCTGGCCTCGGTGGGGTTCTCCAGATATTTCACATAGGGCACTTCCTGGTATTCGGTCTGCGTGCGCCCCGTCTCGCCGGTGGACAGCGCCGCCGCGAAGGCGTGGTGCAGACCGACGTGGTCGCCGTACATGCAGTCCACGCCGAAGCCCACATGGTCGATGCCGATCATGTTCGCCACATACTCGAAGTGCTCCATGAAGCTGTCGATGTCGTGGGTCATGTTGGTTCTGGACATGGTGGTGTGGGGCGCGGCCTCGATGCCGATCACGCCGTTCTTCTCGCCCACGGCGCGGATCAGCTCGTCGCTGGCCATGCGCTTGGTGGGCCACACGCCCTTCGCGCCCACATGGGAGGCGATGATGGGCTTGCTGGAGTGCATCACCGCATCGTAGGCAGTCCTGGGGCCGCAGTGGGACACGTCGATCAGCATGCCCACCTTGTTCATGCGCTCCACGCACTTCTTGCCGAACTGCGTCAGTCCCCCGTCGTTGTCCTCCCTGCAGCCGCTGCCCAGGGCGTTGCTCTCGGAGTAGGTCACGCCCATCTGCCGGATGCCCAGGCCGTAGAGGATGTCGATGCGGTCGATCTCGTTCTCGATGGGCGCGGCGCCCTCAATGACGGCCACCCAGGCGATCTTCCCGGCCTTCTTCGCCTCGAAGATGTCCTCCACGCGCTTGCAGTGCACCAGGAAATCCTGGTGGTCGATGTCGCACAGGCGCATGCCCAGATCGTGCACGATGTCGATCCACTTCCATCCCGCCTCGCTGGAGATGATGTTCGTGCCGTCCATCATGTTGTCGAAGATGCAGTCCAGATGGGAATAGGCCAGCGCCTCGTAGCCGCAGCGGTCGCGGCCGGCGCGCATGGCGTCAAACAGCGGTTCGCAGGTGGTCATGTCCCGGGTGGTGAAATCCGGATGGTCGTGCAGGCTGACGTAGGGATGCTCCCGCAGCAGCCGCTCCACCCGGGCCTCCTGGGCCGCGTCCAGCTCGATTACATGCCGGCCCGCCCAGTCCCAGTCCGCCCAGTCGATGACCTTGTAGTCCACGCCGGGCTCCAGATAGGAGAAGGCCTCATAGGGGCGATAGCCCCGCTTGTATTCCATCTTCATCGAAATCCCCTTATGCCCAGACCTCGCGCAGCACGCGGATGGCGTTTCCGCCGATCACCTTGGCGATGTCCTCGTCGCTGTAATTGTGCTTCACCAGCCAGCGCACGATGTTCCAGCTCGCCTCGGTAGGATTCTCAAGACCCCAGACGAAGGGAACCTCCTGGTACGCGGTGTTGGCCGTCTCCGCCGTGGAGAGCGCGGCGGCAAAGGCGTGATGCACGCCCACATGGTCGCCGTACAGGCAGTCCACGCCAAAGCCCACATGGTCGATGCCCACCAGATCCTTCACATACTCAAAGTGCTCCATCACGCTGTCGATGTCATGGGTCATGTTGGTTTTGGACATGGTGGTGTGGGGTGCGGATTCGATGCCGATCACGCCGCCCTTCTCGCCCACGGCGCGCAGCAGCTTGTCGCCGGCCATGCGCTTGATGTCCCATACGGCCTTCGCGCCCACATGGCTCATGATGATGGGCTTGCTGGAGCACATCACCGCGTCATAGGCGGTCTGCTGTCCGCAGTGGGACACGTCGATGAGCATGCCCACCTTGTTCATGCGCTCCACGCACTTCTGGCCGAACTTGGTCAGTCCGCCGTCGTTGTCCTCCTTCATGCCGTTGCCCAGCGCGTTGCTCTCGGAGTAGGTCACGCCCAGCTGGCGCACGCCCAGGCCGTAGAGGATGTCGATGCGGTCCACTTCGTTCTCAATGCACTGCGCGCCCTCGATGCAGGCCACCCAGCCGATCTTGCCGGCCTTCTTGGCGGCGAAGATGTCGTCCACGGTCCTGACGTGCACCAGGAAGTTCTGATGGGCAATGTCGCACAGGCGCATGCCCAGATCGTGCACCACGTCGATCCACTTCCATCCGCCGGGGCTGGAGATGATGTTCACGCCGTCGAGCATGTTGTCAAACACGCAGTCCAGATTGGACCAGGACAGCGCCTCGTAGCCGCAAACGGCGCGGCCCTGGCGCATGGAGTCGTAGATGTGATCCACGCTGGACATGTCCTTGGGATAGAAGGTGGGATGATCGTGCAGGCTGATGTAGGGATGATTGGTGAAGATGGCCGCGACCCGGGCCTCCTGCGCCTCGTCCAACTCAATCACATGGCGACCCGCCCAGTCCCACTGCGCCCATTCGAAGTCCTTGTAGTCTTTGCCGGGCTCCAGATAGGAATAGGCCTTGTAGCCGTCGTAAGCGCTCTTCTGAACATATTTCATGAGAATGTCCTTCCCTTCGGTGATTTCGAAAAAAAGGGGAGGCAAGCGCATTGCCTCCCACAGAGTGGCGATCTGCCGTCGCGCGAAAAACAGCCCGCCAGGGGGTTCTTACTTCGCCTTGACGTTCACGAACTGCGCCGCCGCCATGTAAGCGGAGTTGCCGTACACAATGCTCCAGCCCTCGAAGTTCTCGGTGTTGGCCGCATAGGTGTTGTTCGGAACCAGCAGGTGGCAGCAGGGCAGGTTCTCAACGAACCAGGTCTGCCACTGATTGAGCAGCTCCACGCGCGCCTCGTAGTCGGTCTCGGACTGCATGGCGGTCAGCAGGGCTTCCTGCTCCTCGCTGTTGAACTCCATGAAGTTCAGGGTCTGGCCGATGCCGAAGCAGGTCAGCAGGGTGGTGTCCACGTCGTCGATGGTGCCCCAGCTGGAGTAGGAGATGTCGTAGGTGTGGCCCTGGGTCACGTTGGCGGAGAAGGTCGCGGCGTCCACGGGCTGCAGCACCAGCTCGATGCCCGCCTCGGCGCAGCCGGACTTCAGGATGGACATGACGCCGTCCACGTTGGCAAGGGTGCTCTTGTAGGTGATCTTGAAGCTCAGGGGCGTGCCGTCGGCGGCCTCGAGGATGCCGTCGCCGTTGGTGTCGGCGTAGCCGGCGCCCGCCAGCAGCTCAGCAGCAGCCGCGGGATCATAGGCGGGCTGACGGATGTCGGAGGCGACGAACTCGCTGTAAACCGGGCTGATGGGATTGTACATCGGAGTGGCGGCGCCCGCGAAGGCGATGGCCACCAGCGCGTCGCGGTTGGAGCACATGGCGATGGCCTTGCGCACGTTCACGTCCTGCAGCAGGGCGTTGGTCTGGGAGAAGGTCATCAAGGCATAGCCCAGGGACGGAACGGAGGAGATCTGATACTTGGGATCCGCAGACAGCTGGCTGACGGAGGAGGCGCTCAGGAAGTTGGCGCAGACGTCGATTTCGCCGTTCTGCAGGGCCAGAACCATGGCATTCTCATCGGTGTAGACGCGGAAGACGATCTGGTCGATGTTCGCGCCCTTGCCGTCATTGGCCAGCGTGAAGTAGGGGTTGCGCTCGAGCACGACGTACTCACCGTCCACCCACTCCTTGATGTAGTAGGGGCCGTAGCCTGCGCCGCTGTATTCGTAGGTGGTGGGATCCTCAACGTCCTTCCACTCGCTCTCGCGCATGATCGGGATCCAGTAGCCCGCGCCCTGCCAGAAGTTGACGTTGCCGGAGGTCAGCTTGAACAGCACGGTCTGATCGTCGATGACCTTGGAATTCTCAAAGTCCACGAGGCCATAGTAGCTGTCGAAGAAGCCGATGTGGTGCTCGGTGCCGTAGCGGGCGGTGAAGAGCAGGTCGGAGGCGGTCACGGGCGTGCCGTCGTTCCAGGTCAGCTCCTCGCGCAGCTTGACGGTCCACTCGGTGCAGTCCTCGTTCGCCTCGGCGGACTCGGACAGGTAGTTGTACTTCACGCCGTTCTCATCCATGGCGACCAGGGGCGTGCAGCAGAGATAGACGATGGTGGCGGAGTTCAGGTCGTTCTGATACCAGATGTTGGTGCCGACCGGGGCGGAATTCAGGCCCACGTTGATGGACACGATTTCGCTCTCAGCGGATGCGACGACTGCCACGGACAGCAGCACGCACAGCGCCAGTACGAGGGACAATACTTTCTTCATGCGGATTTCCTCCTTTGATTTTATAAGAACAGCTCGCATAGCTGGCTGGTCTTAGCGTCGTGAAAAGATGGTTCAGCCCTGGGCGTTCTTGCGCAACACGCGTCCGGCGTAGGTGCGGCGCAGATCGCCGTCGATCAGCTCCACCTGGCCGTTGCAGAGCACCAGGTCACAGCCGGTGGCGTTCATGCGGGGCGTCTTGTAGTGCATCTGATCCATCTCGGGATAGCGGTAGTTGGGCAGATCAATCACCGCGATGTCGGCGTAATTGCCCTCCACCAGGCGGCCGCGCCTGTAGATGCCGAAGTGGTCGGCCACCATGCTCGTATTCCTGCGCACGACCTCCTCGTAGGGCACGCCCTTCTTAAGATACATCTGTGCGAAGATCGCGAATCCACCGCGGCGGCGGATCTCATACCAGTCGAAGGGATCCTCGTAGTCGCCCATGATGGTATCGCTGCCCACGGAGACGTAGGGGTTGTTGACGATGGAGTCGCAGTGGTCGATGAACTTGCTGGGCACGTTCGCCGCCGGGGCGTTGAGCCAGAACACATAGTCCTTGTCGTCGGCCATCAGATCCAGCAGGCAGTCGTCCTCGTCGATGCCGCGCTCCCGGGCGATATCCCGCACGGAGCGGTTCTCCAGGTGCGGATCCTCGGAGTGCACGATGTACACCTTGTCCTTGGGACCGGCGAAGGTGTAGTTGTCCCGCTTGATCATCTCCCGGCCCTCGGGGGTCTTCAGCGCGCGCTTCACGCCCTCGATGCCCTGGCTGAACAGCTCATCGCTCAGCGCCATGGTGAACAGCAGCATGCGCTCCTTGCCGGTGCAGTGTCCCACGCTGCTGGGAATCACGTCGATGCGGGCCCGCACGCCGTCCTCCTCGATGGCCTTGCGGGCGATCTCGTAGGATTCGGGGGAATTGGAAGCCAGGTGAGAGATCTGAATCTTCGCGCCGGTGCGGCGACCCACCTCGCAGAATTCCGCGGTAGACTCGGGAATTCCGATCTGATGGCGCAGGTGCGCGGCGGCCACCGCGTCGTAGCGCTTGATCTGGTTGACCACGTCGCAGAGCTCGTCGATGGAGGCATAGCGGCTGGGCACATAGTCCAGGCCGAAGGAGATGCCCCACGCGCCCTGATCCATGTTGTGGCGGATGATGTTCTCGATCTGCGCCTGCTCCAGTTCGTCGGGCTTGCGGTTGTAGGCGCCGTGCATCACATACTGGCGGATGCTGCCGTGGCCCAGCAGGGTCACGAAGTTGCAGTTGGTGCCCACCTGCTCCACCGCCCGGCAGTAGCCCTCAAAGTCGTGCCAGTCCGGCCAGGTCTCCATGTAGCGCTTGTACTGCTTGAGTCCAACCAGGCCGTTGCCCAGGTAGTAGTCCAGGATTTCCTTCTTGTGTCCGGGCACGATGCTGTGGCTGCAATTGCCGTTGATCAGCGTGGTCACGCCCTGATGGATGTAGGATTCGTATCTGCCATCGTCGAAGCAGTACCACTCCTCGTGCACATGGGGGTCAATCAGGCCGGGGATCACATATTTTCCCGCCGCATCGTACTCCTGCGCGCCCTTCTCTTCAATCTCTGGCGCGATGCGTGCGATCTTGTCGCCCTTGACGGCCACGTCCGCCCGGAACGCGCGCTTGCCGTTTCCATCCACCACCAGACCGTTGCGAATGATAAAATCGTACATCAAAATAACCTCCTTCTGTACGTTTCACGCGCCGGAAGCTCACTCCCGGCCCTTGGGATTCAGGCTGTCATTAAGCGCCGTTCCCAGCAGGTTGAAGCACACCACATACACTACGATGCACAGGCTGGGCATCAGCCACCACCACCAGGGGTTGGGATTGCTGATGACCGCGTTCTGGCCCCACGCGCGCTTGAGGATCGTACCCCAGCTCCAGGTGGTGGGGTCTCCCAGGCCCAGGAAGCTCAGGCTGGCCTCCGTCAGCACCGCCGAGGCCATGACCAGCGTCATGTTGACAAACACCGGGCCGGAGGCGTTGAGCAGCACATGCTTGAACAGAACGCGCCGGCGGGGCAGGCCCAGGCAGGTCGCCGCCTCTATGTACTGCATTTCCCGAATCTTGAGTGTGCTGTTCTTGGTGACCCTGGCCAGCTGCGGCCAGGAGAACACGCCCAGAATCAGCGCCACGTTCGTTATGGAGGTGCCCATGATGGCGGCAATGATGATCATCAGCGGCAGCATAGGCAGCGTCATGAAGATGTCGATGATCGCGTCGATCACCTCGGCCACCCAGCCGTGGGTGTAGCCGCAGACCAGGCCCAGCGGGATGCCGATCACGCCCGCGATGAGCATCGCCAGTATGGAGACGTAAAGCGAGGTGCGCGCGCCCCAGATGATCTCCGCAAAGATGTCCAGGCCCAGGTTGTCCGTGCCCAGCCAGTGCTGGGCGCTGGGCGCCTGCAGAATATCCATGGTGTAGCCGTCGGGCTTCTCCACCAGCAGCGGGCCAACCAGACCCACCACCACGATCAGCAGCACGCCCACGAGACCGATCATGCCGTTGCGGTTGTGCAGAAAGTAATACAGAAAATTCTTACGCTTTTTCATGCCTTTAACCTCCCAGCTTGATGCGCGGATCCAGCCATGCGACCACCAGGTCGGTCAAAAAGCTCATCAGAACCACCGAGACCGCCATCAGCAGGAACGCGCCCTGGAGCACCGGATAGTCCAGTGCATTGACGGAATCGTAGATCAGTCTGCCCACGCCCGGCCAGGAGAACACCGTCTCCGTCACCGTCGCGCCGCCCACCATCACGCCGATCTGCATGCCGATGATGGTGACCGTCGGGATCAGGGCATTCTTCATCGCGTGCACGCGCATCACGCGCCCGCGGCTGTTGCCCTTGGAGTAGGCCGTGCGGATGTAGTCCTCCCGCAGCACATCGATCATGCTGTTTCGGGTGTAGAGCACCGCGTTGGCCAGGTTGGTGATCGAGAGCGTCACCGCCGGCAGAACCAGGTGCTTCGCCACGTCCAGGGCGTACTGCAGGCCCTCGCCCTTCGGCGGCGTGTACGCGCCGCCCGTGGGAGAAATCTTCAGCCGGAAGGCGAAGATGTACAGCATCAGGAAGGCGATGAATGGTATGAACACGGAAATCCCCATCGTGACGATGATGTTGATGATCCGGTCGGCAAATTTTCCCTTGTGGGCCGCCGCGAACAGGCCCACCGGTATGCCGATCAGAACCACGATCAGGATCACCGCAAAGAGCAGCAGCAGCGTCCAGGGCAGCTTCTCCGCCAGATATTGCGTCACGGGGATGCGCTTTGCAAAGCTCGTGCCCAGGTTGCCCTTGAGAAGCTCCTTCATGTAAAGCACATACTGGGTGCCCAGGGGCTTGTCCAGTCCGTAGGATTCAATCAGCGCCTGCTGGGTCTCCTCGCTCATCTGCGGACTGATCATCAGCGCCACCGGGTCGGACGGCATCGCGCGCACGATAAAGAACACCAGCGTAACGGAGACGAAGATCGTGGGAATGGCCCGCAATATGCGGCGCAGAATATAGCGTAGCATTACTCAGCCTCCTTTGCAAAATGGCAGCGAACGTAGTGATCCTCGCCCACGCGCCTGAACTCCGGCTCGCGCTCGAAGCACTCCGGCCGGGCCTTGAAACAGCGCTGGCAGAAGCGGCAGCCCTTGGGCGGGTTCACCACGCTGGGTATGTCGCCCTCCAGCAGGATGCGCTGGGTGCGCGGCGCGGTGCTGGGCTCCGGGATGGCGGAGACCAGCGCCTGGGTGTAGGGATGGGTGTCCTCGCTGAGCAGCTGGTCGTAGGGCACAATTTCCATCACCTTGCCCAGATACATCACCAGAATCCGGTCGCTGATGTAGCGGATGACCGCCAGATCGTGACCGATGAACACATAGGTCAGGTTGAACTTCCGCTTGAGGTCGTTGAACAGGTTCAGAATCTGCGCCTGCACGGACACGTCCAGCGCGGAGACGGATTCGTCGCAAAACAGTAGCTTCGGGTTCACCGCCAGGGCGCGCACAATGCCGATGCGCTGGCGCTGGCCGCCGGAAAATTCGTGGGGATAGCGGTCGTACACCTCGGGCTGCAGACCCACGATTTGCAGCAGGTGCTTCACCTTCTCCACGGCCTCGGCCCTGTCCTTCGCCTGCCCGCTGTGGAGCATAGGCTCGGCGATGGCCTCGCCCACCTTCAGCTTCGGATTCAGGCTCGCATAGGGATCCTGAAAGATCATCTGCATCTCGGCGCGCATCCTGTGGCGGTCCGAAGCGGAGAGTTTGAAGTCGGTGATCTCCTGGCCCTGATAGTAGACCTTGCCGCCGGTCACCGGCGTCAGCGCCAGAATCGCGCGCGCCAGCGTGGACTTGCCCGATCCCGACTCGCCCACGATGCCCAGGGTCTCGCCCGGATACACCTCGAAGCTCACATCCTCCACGGCGTGGACGTTGCGGCGGGCTTCAAAGAGCTTTTTCTTTTTTACAGGAAAGAATTTTGTCAGATGCTCCACTCTCAGAAGCGGCTCTCTGTGCTCAGCCATCAATCTCTTCCTCCCCCTCGAATTCGATAAAGCACTGCACCAGATGGTCCTGGCCCACCCGCTTCACCGGCGGAACCGAAGTCCGGCAGCACTCCATGCAATGCTCGCAGCGCTCGGCAAAGCGGCAGCCCGGGCCGAAGTCGTACACCGTGGGCACCGTCCCCGGGATGGTGTGCAGCGGCTTCTTTTCGCTGCGGATCGTGGGCACGGAGGCCATCAGGCCCCGGGTATAGGGATGCAGGGGATTGTCGAAGATCGCCTTGAGCGTGCCGCGCTCGATGGCGCGCCCGGCGTACATCACCACGACCTCCTCGCAGATCTCCGCCACGATGCCCAGGTTGTGGGTAATCACCATCAGGCTGCCCGACGCGCCCTTGAGCCTGCGCATGATGTCCAGAATCTGCGCCTGAATGGTCACGTCCAGCGCCGTGGTGGGCTCGTCCGCGATCAGCAGCGCGGGCCGGTTGATGATGGCCATGGCGATCATCACGCGCTGGCGCATGCCGCCGCTGAACTCGTGGGGATACTGGTTGTAGCGCGACTCGGGGTTGGCAATGCCCACGTCTGTGAGCGCCTGGAGCACGCGGGCGCGGATCTCCGCCTTGCTCAGCTCCGGGTGGTGGAGCTTGAGAATTTCGCCGATCTGCCCGCCGACGGTCAGCACGGGGTTCAGCGCCGTCATCGGCTCCTGGAAGATCATCGTCAGCTTGTTGCCGCGGATGCGGCGCATCTGCTCCTCGCTCTTCTCCAGGAGGTTTTCGCCCTCCAGCAGGATTTCGCCGCCCTGCACGGTGGCCGCGTCCGGCAGAAGGCGCATCAGCGACAGACTGGTCATGCTCTTGCCGCAGCCCGATTCTCCCACCACGCCCAGGGCCTTGCCCTCCTCGACTCTGAAGGAGAGGCGATCCAGCAGGTTGAAGACGTTTCCGTCATCGTCCTTAAAGCCCATGCTGTAATTCTTGAATTCTACGACGGTCGACATGCCATCACTCGCTTCCGTATTGTTGTTCTTCACAGGCGCCGGACCGGGGCCGGGAGCCCGTACATTTTTTGTGCATCGAAAATTTTTGTTCATTGTACGAAACTTTCCTCCATATGTAAATGACATATGTCACATTAATTGCAAATAAACATTGCTGGTCGCAAAACTTTCCATGAATACAATGGAAGCACACCTCCAATCGTGCATGACAACACAATATTGCCACAATATAATATAGGGAAATGAACGATGCGCCTGCGAGCGGAAGGGAGGCCGAATATGCGGCAGATCAAGAATCCGGAGGTTCTTCGGGAATACATCGCGCGCTTTCACCTTCAGGAGCTGTTCTCCTTTGACCTGATGGAGGCCTGCACCCTCACGCGCTACGAAGCCGATGAAATCCTCTCCCGGGACGGCGACGTGTATGACTCCCTGAGCTTCATGCTCGAGGGGGAATGTATCGCCTATGTCATTACCTGCACCGGCAAGCCCCACTGCGAAAACCACTACCGCGGCTTCAACGTAATGGGCCTGGTGGGCGCGCTCTGGCAGGAGCCCTCCATCAACACCATTCGCGCCATCACGCCCTGCATGATTCTGGACATCCCGCTGGCCGTGTACCGGGATCAGCTGCTCTGCGACGTGCGCTTTTTGCGCTTCGCGGTCAAGAACCTGGCGGAGCACATCCGCAAGAGCGCCTCCCACTTCGAGCGCCTGGAGATCCGCCTGTCCAACTTCATCCTGGAGATGGAGCAGGACGGCGTCTTCAACTACAATCTCACCGTCTGCGCGGATCTTCTGGAGGCCTCCTACCGCCACCTGCTGCGCACGCTGCGCAATTTCTGCGACGAGGGCATCCTGAGCAAGACAAAAAAGGGGTCCTATCTCATCCTGGACCGCGCCCGGCTGGAGGAGCTGCGCGCCAGCAGCGTCCCCCGTTGATCTCTGCGCTTCCATTTCTTTCCAGTTTCCAAAAATATACGGCGGACGACCCTGAGCCGTCCGCCGAAATATTTTTCCATGATGTGTCATTTGCGCTGGTTCCGCTGGGCCTCGTCCCGCTGCCGGCAGATCTCCGCCCAGCTGGGCTGCTCCGCGAGCTGCGCGGCGAAATCCCTCAGCGCACCCGGAACGTCGATCTTCTGGGGGCAGGTGCGGGCGCACTTTCCGCAGCCGATGCAGTCCGCAGGGCGGCGGCCCTCCGGCATGCTCTCCACGGCCATGGTGATGTTGAAGCTGCGCGCCACGCGGAAGTCGTTGTACAGGGCCAGCAGGCGGGGAATGTCGATCTTCTGCGGACAGCCCTCGCAGCAGTAGCGGCAGGCCGTGCAGGGCACGGAGTCCTTCATCCCCTCGGCAATCTCCATCAGAAGCTGCGTCTCGCGCCCGTCCAGCGTCCGGCGCGCCTCAAAACTGCGCACGTTGTCCTGCATCTGCGCAAGGCTGGACATGCCGCTGAGAATCATCGTGACGCCCTCGATGCCCATCAGATAGTTGAACGCCCACTCGGGCGCGCCCGCGCCGGGGCGCAGCGCCTCCATCCGCGCCAGGGCCTCCTCCCCGGGGTTGGCCAGCTTGCCGCCCCGCAGCGGTTCCATCACCCACACCGGGATGCCCCGCTCCGCCAGCAGCGCGCACTTGGCCTTCGCGTCCTGAAGGGTCCAATCCAGATAGTTCAGCTGAATCTGGCAGAACTCCATGTGCTCCCCGCAGCGATCCAGGAAGGTACGCATGCAGTCGAGGCTGCCGTGGGTGGAGAAGCCCAGGTGGCGGATGCGCCCCTGCTTCTTCTGCTCCAGGAAGTAGTCGATGATGCCCCAGCGGGGATCGAGATAGGTCTCCATGGACTTCTCATAGACGTTGTGCAGCAGGTAGAAGTCGAAATAGTCCACGCCACAGCGCTCCAGCTGCTCCGCAAAGGTCGCCGCCGGATCGTACCGGGCGGAAATCTGATGTCCGGGATACTTGTCCGCCAGGTAAAAGCTCTCCCGGGGATAGCTGGCCAGCACCCGTCCCAGCACGCGCTCGGACTCGCCCCCGTGATAGGGATAGGCGGTGTCAAAGTAATTCACGCCTCCGGCGATGGCGCAATCCACCATCTTCGCCACCTGCTCCTCGTCCACGCCGCCCGCCTCGTTCAGGGGCAGGCGCATCGCGCCGAAGCCCAGCAGAGAGAGCCGCTCGTTCTGAAAACTGCTGTAAATCATTTCGTCCTCCGTTCCGGCGCGACGCGCCTGAGATGCTTCTCTGCCTCTATCATAGCACTTTCCGGCCCGCGGCACAAGTGCGTCCGGAATGAAACCCTTCGCGCCGCTCCATACTAGGGACAGCTGAAACGGAGGTGTCGCACCCATGGCGTTTCTCACGATCTGCCTGACTTCCCTGCTCTCCTTCGCGGCGCTGTTTCTCGCCGCAAAGCTCGTCGGACGCAAGCAGATTTCCCAGCTGAACTTCATGGACTACATCACCGGCATCACCATCGGCTCCATCGCCGCCGAGCTGGCCACCGAACTGGAGAATCCCTGGAAGCCGCTGACGGCGCTGGTGCTCTACGGCCTGGTCACCTGGCTGGTTTCGGCAGTGGACCTCAAATTGATGCGCACCCGGCGGTACCTGAACGGCGCGCCGGTCATCCTGATGGACGGCGGAAAGCTGTTCCGGGACAATCTGAAGCGCATGAACCTGGAGCTGAGCGAGTTTCTGGTGCTCTGCCGCCAGCAGGGCTACTTCGACCTCAGCGCCATCCGCACCGCCGTGTTCGAATACAACGGCACACTGTCCATACTGCCCTATTCCAACCGCCGCCCGGCCACGCCCCAGGATCTGAGCCTCGAACCCTCGCCGGAATACCTGAGCGTCGAAGTCATACTGGACGGCCGGATCATCGACGAAAACTTGCGCCGCATGGGCCTCTCGGCAACGTGGCTGCAAAAGCAGCTCGCCGCCCAGGGCATCTCATCCGCATCCCAGGTCTTCCTCGCCCTCTGCGACCAGGATCACAGGCTCATCTGCTACAAAAACGAATAGCCTCCCCCGCCGCTCCCGCGCCGGATGCTCCCCCGGCAAAGGCGGGCGGCCGCCCCGTTTCGAAGCGCAAGCGGATTGCCAGGTCGTCATCCGGCGGAAACTTCAGAAAAATGTGGGGCAGAACGCGATGCGGCTCTGCCCCTTTGTCAAGGAGGTACCCTATTCCAGATTTGCGTGTTTCAGCCACAAATCCTTCAAAACCAGTTTTTTCTTTTCCACGATCATAAACGCCAGAGTGTCCAACGTAAGCAGGAGCGCTTGTTCAAAGAGGGAACTCATGGGCTGCACAGAATTCAGCTCGTCCGGCAAATTGAGTTTTGTGCGGCAGGGAATACGCAGTTGAAGGTTGGACATACCCGCCGCCGTACTGGCGAGATTGGACCCAATGTAGATGATCGTCGGGTGGTATTTTGT
Organism: bacterium; assembly: GCA_004563405.1. Taxonomy (GTDB): domain Bacteria; phylum Bacillota; class Clostridia; order Christensenellales; family Aristaeellaceae; genus SFTH01. The sequence goes on along the minus strand of SFTH01000004.1, from coordinate 91,362 downwards.
AGCAACTCTTCCAATCGCCACGGGAACCACAGATTCGCCAGAGCCGGAGGCGACAATGAGCACATCGTCCTGCGTAATGGCAGGCTCGTTGATCTCTCCCACATAATAGGCTTCGATGCCCAGGTGATTCAGGCGCTTGACGAAGGCCTGGAGCATGATCATGACTCTTCCCACCCCGATCACAAACACCTTGTGGGCAGAAATCAACTTTTCAATTACGGCCTCCGCGCGCTCATCGTCGACCATTGCGAGCGCACTGCGCACTTCATCGAGCACTTCTGCGCTCAGGCTTTGAAAATTGACGTTTTCTCTCATTGTTGGATCAATCCTTTACATATGCGCGCCAGTATCTGACGGACTGTTCAAGGTTCTCCATGAAGCTGTGCTCCTGGGGATAGAAGGCGGAACAGCGCAGTTCAAAGGCCAAAAGCAGATCGTTCTGCGCGCCGGAATCCTTGATGGCCTGCACAATCTCCTCTGCGCGAATGACGCCCTTCCGGTTGTTTTCAGGTGTGAACGGCCAATGACAGCTGACATTGCGCTCCGTCTGTTGGCAGTCGATCACGTCGCAGCGATCGGCATAGCGGCGAATCCAGGCCAGATGGTCAGCTTCCTCGGGAAGGCCCTCGGTATTGCGATGACCCATATCCAGACACACGCGCAGAGGGATGGCCATATCGGAACACTTCTCAAGCACATAATCGTTTTCCGCAAACGTCGCGCATGTTTCGCGATCAATGCTGGTCATCTCATATGCGAGCGCCTCCAGGCCAATCTCAGCCCCGTACTCCGCAAGGCGGTGGTAACAGTCAATGGTATCCTGAAGTTGCTTCGCGCGGGCGTCGGCGTCACTGTTGGTTCTGACTGTCTGAATTCCAAAGCAGGTACCAAAGCTCTTGCCTCCCAGATACGCGGTCTGACGCATGGCATTTCGGAAAAACTGCTCGCCTTCGCTGCGGGCGTCCGAGTCGGGATGGCCGAGATAGTGCTGGTGGCCGTGTTGACCGCCAAAGGAAGCGAAGATCTCCACGCCGTTCTTTGCACACGCCTCGAGCGTACGGTCGCACAGCTTCTTCTGTGTCTCCCAGTTCCAGTAGGGATCAATCAGGTCGACATTGAACATAACCTTATGTATTCCCAGTTCCTTACAAATCCGAGTCCATTCTTCAGGCTCATCATAGCGATTGGTAAAACAATTACAGTTAAAGCCAAGATAAATCTTTCCCATGTTCAGCCTCCTCAGGGTTTGATGACGATCTTGATGCACTTCTTGCTCTCCATGACCTCAAAGGCCTTGCCGATGTCTTCCAGGGAAAACACATGGGTTATCAGCTTGTCCGGATCAATTGCGCGGGTGCTGAGCAGCTCGAGCGCCTCGCGGTTCGTCTCCGGAAGGGACGAGGATGCGCCGGAAATGAAGAACTCCTTATAATGCAGGGCATTGGAATCCAGGCGCACAATGCAATCTGTTTTCGGCAAGCCGCCAAAGAAATTGACGCGGCCGCGGTTGTTGACCATCTGAATTGCCTGCTCCTGCGCCTCGCGGGACGGCGCGCAGACGTAGACCACGTCGGGGCCATAACCGCCACATTCGGCGCGCACCGCTTCCATCAGATCCTCCTCCGTGGAGCAGATCAGGCGATCCGCGAGCCCGGGGAAGCGCTCCGCAATTTCATTGAGGCGATCCTTGCTGCGCTGGGAAATGATGACCTTCTTCGCGCCCTCAATCCGGGACAGATGCGCGTGAATGATGCCGGCGGGTCCCGCGCCAAGAATCAGCACCGTATCGCCCGCTTCGACCTTCGCATTTCTGTGGGCGTTCAGGCAGCAGGCGATGATCTCGGAGAGCGAGGCCTGCTCATAGCTCAGATTGTCCGGAATCTTGTTCACAAAGCCGAGCCGGAAGATGTGCTCCGGCACGGAGATGTACTCGGCAAAGCCGCCGTTGAGCTTGTAGCCCAGAGAGGGATGCGGGGTCTGGCACACGTTGGGCTGGCCCTTTTTGCACATTTCGCAGTGTCCGCAGCCGTGGCCCGGCGCCACGCAAACGCGGTCGCCAACCTTTACCGAAGTGACGCCGGGAGCCACGGCTTCAACCTCGCCGGCGATTTCATGGCCGATGATCACGGGATAGGAGGCGCGATAGTCGCCCACCTTGTAGATACGCTTGTCGGTTCCGCAGATCGCAACTGCCCTGACCCTGACGCGTATCGAACCCGGCTCCACCGCCGGAATCGGTACGCTTTCAACCTTCAACTGATTCTGGCCGTAGCAAATGGCTGCCCGCATCGTTTCTTTCATGCTCTGTCCACTCCCATATCAATCATAATTTTGCAGTATTCTCCCCGCGCGCGAACCAGAGTTTCCAGCGCCTCGGGAACTTCTTCCAGGGAAATCATGTGGCTGATCATGCAGTTGGGGTCGTATGCCTTCAGGAAAGAGCGCATCAGTTCCGTCTCCCCCTCCATGTTATAGCCCCAGCAGCCATTGAGCGTGAGCTCCTTGCGCATCAGCTTTTCGAACAGCGGCACGGGAATCACGGTATCTCGCGTATTCCGCCCGACCACAGTAATCGAGCCCAGATCCTTCACGACCAGTATGGCCCTTTCAAGCGCAGGCGTGCTGCCGCTGGCCTCATAGGCATGGGTAAAGCGCTTCTCCTCGCCGATTTCGTCGAAGTGTACGGCTTTCAAGCCGAGTTTCTTCGCGATATTGATGCTGAACTCGCGCACATCCACCACCGTAACATCGTTTCCGAGGAACTTGAGCCACATGGCACAGGAAAGGCCGATCGGGCCCGCGCCGAAGACCACAGCCTTGCCGCCGTCAATGTTGCTCCTTCGCACGACATGCAACCCAACCGCCAGCAGCTCGATCATCGCGCCCATCTTTAATTCGTCGCTGCTCTCCAGCGGAAACAGGTTCTGGTCCGGCACCGCAACATATTCTGCAAAGCCGCCGTCATTTCGGGAGCCGATAAACTGATAGTGGTTGCAATGGAAGGGCTGTCCCGTTTCTTTGCAGCCCTCGCACTCTCCGCAGGGAATAATGGGCAGAATCGCAACCGGCGTACCTTCGGCGACCTTTCCGCCTTTGGCAGCCTGCGCCACAATGCCGGAAAACTCGTGACCGATGATCATCGGATGGTGATAGGAGCCGGTGGTAAAAAACCTGGGGATGTCCGAACCGCAGATACCGGCATAGGCGACCTTGACAAGCGCCCAGCCCTCAGGCGGAACAGGCGTCTTCCAGTCGTTTTCCACGCGATAGTTTTCGGGGCCATACAACACAAGTGCTTTCATAACAGATCACTCCTCTCTTTATGGGTTGAGATTGCAAAACTGCCGGTATTCCTCAAAGCGTTCCGGCCAATCGCGTTGACTTGCAGGGAAATAGCTTCTCCTTTCGCTGGAATGGGCTACAATCTCCCGCAATTCTTCGCAGGATGAAATCTCCCCACAGCCGCATGCCTGCAAAAGACAATTTCCAATGCTCGTGGCCTCTCTGGGGCCAGTGATGATCTCTCTATTGCACGCATCCGCAATCATCGCGTTGAGCACGGTTGCCGCACTTCCTCCGCCAACCACATAGATTACATCGAGTGCGCTGCCCGTGATCTTTTCAAGGCAATTCACGGCATAAGCACATTTGAAGGCAATGCCCTCGTCAATCATACGCGTTATCTGACCAACGTTCTCAGCACTGACGGTTTTCTGGCCGGTTCGCTCCAGGAAACGGCAAATTGCATCGCACATATCATCCGGATTGTAGAAATCAGCCGCATCCGTGTCCAACATGGCGTAAAAGGGCTCGGCCTTCTCCGCAAGGGCATGTATCTCCGGATAGGTATAATTGATGCCGCGCTTTTTCCAGCTTTTCATGCACTCCTGCAAAAGCCACATGGCGGCAACGTTTCGTTTGAGCATGGTTTTCCCAAACGCAAGCCCCGTATTGGAAAAATTGTAGTGATAACACAGATCCAGATTGACTGGTTTTTCCAGTTCCATACCTACGAGATACCATGAGCCGGTGGAAATAAAGCCCCATTTTCTACCGGGCTCCACGGGAATTGCCGCTACGGCGGAAGATGTATCGTGCCCCGCAGGTGCAATCACCTCGAAGCGGTTGATGCCCAGTCCCGAGGCCATCCTCGCATTGAGCTGTCCGAGCTGTGCGCAGGGATGTACCACCTCGGGACAGATGCTCCTGGGAATATCAAACATGTCCAGCACGCCGGTATCCCAACGCATATGCTCCATGGAGTAGAGCTGAGAGTAGGATGCGAGCGTAACTTCCGAACAGGTTTTTCCCGAGAAAAACTGCATCAACAGATCGCCCAGAAATAGAATCTGATTTCCGCCTTCGAGAAGCTCCGGCTTTTCCTTCTTCAGCGCAAGCAACTGGCAGAGCGTTGAATCCTGCATGCGGCGCTGCGTCGTATGGCGATAGAGCTCCTGGTATGAAATAACCTTCTCGACCTCCTCTGGCATACCCGTTGTGCGCCAGTCGCGATAGAACACGGGGAGGCCCACCAGTTCGCCCTGAGGATTGACAATTCCGAAGTCACTGGACCAGGAATCTGCGCCAAAGCTATCGGGATAAATACCTTCCAGGCCCAGTTTGCGCAGGTTCTCTCCGATCTGGTGAAGAACATGGTAAATATTGATGCAAATATGGTTGTTATACCAGATCCGAGGCGTCGGAAAGCTTCCAACTTCGCGGATCCTGACTCTGCGATCGCTTCCAATTTCACCAATCAGCATTTTTCCACTGCTGGATCCCAGGTCAACCGCCATATGTTTTGCGCTCAAAGTTCATCTCCCCCTTGCCACGTCCAGAATCAACGATCACTCAGAGAAAAGAAGAATGCACACTCCTCGTCGCTCAGGTCAACGGCTTTTCCCATCATCCGCGCGATAAAGAGCGTCTTTGCAATGGACTCGGCCGCCTCCATTTTATTCATTGCATCCACAAGGCTGGTTCCAACAGAAATTGCGCCGTGATTGCCCAGCAGGCATACATCCCGCTTCTTCAGAATGGGCACAGCTCCCTCAAAAATGGCGTCGGTACCCGGCCGTCCATAGGGTGCAACTTCAAAGCGGCCAAAATTCCCCATCATTTCGGGATACGCATGGGTCTCCACGGGAATATTGCACAGCGCATGCGCCGTCAGGAAGGGCGCATGGGTGTGAATCACGCCGACGATATCGTCGCGAACAGCGTACGCGTCCATGTGCATGGGAAGCTCAGAGGTCGGCCTGAAGCTGCCTGCAATCTGAATCCCATTTTCATCCACGACGGCAATCATATCTTCCGTCAGGGTCGCCTTGCTCATGCCGGTGGGCGTTATGTAAATCAAACCGTTGTGACGCGTCGAAATATTCCCCTCGAAGCCATTCACCATGCCTTTCTGATCGAGCCTTCGCGCGCACTCGATCACTTCCTGAATGTATTTTTTCTCGATCCTGTTCATTTCAAACCGCCTCTTTCTCTGTTTTGCGTTCTCGAGACCGTAGATTGAATGGAAGAGCGCATGCGCGCAACCAGGTCCTCGATCTCTGCGCTTCCGCAGGGCAAAAACTCCCGCATATGGATCGAATTGCGCAGAACCTGCCGGGCTTCAGAGAGATCCTTGACCATGCCGGAACAAATCAGCTGCGACATGCAGTTCCCATATGCGCTCGCCTCAGAAGGACCTGCAAGTACCCTGCAGCCGGTGACATCTGCGATGGCCTGACAGAGAGACGCATCTCTGCTGCCGCCGGCAACCACATGAATGGTGCCGTACCTTCGCCCGGTGCAACGCTCGATTTCCTCCAGCTGAATCCGGAATTTAAAGGCAAGGCTGTCGTTGATGACGCGCACGACCTCCCCGGCGGACTGGGGGACAAACTGTCCGGACTGCGCACACAATTCACGGATGATGCCGGGAACGTCTCCCGCGGATTGCAGCCGCGGTTCATTTACATCAATGATCGCACGATAGGGCGTTTCTTCCGTGCCGGCGGCCGCGAGATCACCGAAGCTCATCTCCGTCCCCTGTCGCGCCCATTCGCGGCGCGATTCCTGAATCAGCCACATGCCCATCGAATTCTTCAGAAAGCGGATGCTTCCGTCCACTCCACCCTCGTTTGAAAAACCGCATTTCTGCGCTGCGCTGCTGACAACCGGTTCTGAAAGCTCCGCGCCCATCATGGCCCAGGAACCCGCAATGATATAGAGCTCGTCTTTTCCCCCGATCGGCGTCCCGGCAACGGCAGCCGCAGTGTCATGGCTGCATCCGGAGTAGACCTGAAGTCCGGATGCGCGCGCCTCGCCCAGGAGCTTTCCCCGCTCAGGCGTGCCCAGACTGGCCGGATGAACGCCCGCAGCGCACACCAGCTGCTGATCCCACTTACCGGATTCCGGATTGAGCATTTGGGAAGTGGATGCAATCGTGTAATCGCATATCCTTTCGCCGGTCAGCAGATAGAGAAGGCAGTCCGGCGCAAAGAGCCATCGTTCCGCAGCATCCTTCAGCCAGGGCTTTTCCCGGTTCAGGCTGTAGAGCAGATACAACGTATTCCAGTCAAGAAACTGGATCCCAGTGCGCGCATAGATTTCATCCCGGGGGATTAAGCGGAAGAATTCCTCCTTGACGCCGCGAAAGCGCACATCCCGGGTAGAGATTCCGTTGGTGATCAGATCGCCCGACCGGTCCAACGCCACCATATCGGTTCCCCACGCATCTAAAGAAAGGCTCTGTATCGCGTTTCTGCGCATAAGCGCGCCGGAAATCAGCTCCTCCAACCTTTGATAAATGCCGGGCAGGTTCCAATAAATCCCCGATGGAGTCTCAACCGGCATATGATAAAAGCGATCGTTCTCTTCAAGCGTCAGTCTTTCTCCGTCAAAAGCACCGATCATCGCACGAACGCTGGAAGTGCCGACGTCCAGAGCCAACACATGATGCGCTGTCATGGTCTTTTCCTCACTTCAACCCGAGGAGTTCAGACAGATTGATCCCCGGCTGCGTATTGACGACAGCATCGCCGCCTACCATGCGGTTCTTCTCCGTCATGCAGGTGGGCTTGCAATATCTGACGACATCTTCAATCTGCTCTCTGGAGAGCAGTCTGGGCGTAAGCTGCAACATGCGCATCTGCATGCAGAGCTTTGCATAGGCCTCGAGGGCTTCCATGACATACCATGCTTCCTTCGGGCTGTATCCCCAGCTCATGGCGCCATGATTGGCCAGCAGACAGCACTTGTAATCCTTGGTAAACGGGATCACCGACTCTGAAAGCTCCACGCTGCCCGGATATCCATAGGGAGCCACCGGCACCTTGCCGATTGTGCCCTGGGGCTCCGGGCCAAAGGCAACGTCCAGCGCGACGCCCGCGCATGCCCACACCATGGCGTTTTGCGCATGCGTATGGCAGGTCGACATGAGCGCATCGTTGCTCTTATAGCAGTTCATGTGCAGGCGCGTTTCGCAGGTCGGACGCATGTTGCCGGGATTGTCCAGTATATTCCCGTCAAAGTCAATTTTCAAAAGGATATCCGGCGTTAGTTCGCCCTTGTTGATTCCGGTCGGCGTGATGATGGCGGTATTCTCTCCAACGCGAATGGACATGTTGCCGTCGTTTGCCGACACATATCCCTTGTCAGACATGCGATGGCCGATGTTGCAGATCAATTCCCGTGCTTCGCGATCAGACAGATAATTCATAATGTATTCCTCCTGTCAGTGTATTGGGTGCGGTTTATTTTAATACAATGGGATCAATATCCAGGATGCGACAAACTTCCTCCAGTTTGTCTACACAGTCTCCATAGACCAAATGAATATGATTCGAAAAGAGGTTTGCAAAGAAATCTTCCTTGGGACAGTTGAGTCTGAAATAAGTGTGCGGCCGCTGCCAGGTGGATTCCCTCAGGCGCTCCCGAGGCTGTTCCTCGACCTCCACGGGCATAATCAACATTCTATAGCGCCCGTTTTTTCTGCCCAGGCGCGCAGCCGTCGCATGCCCGCTGCGGGAAACGAACTGCGGACAGCTTCCGCCCCATTTCCATCTGTGCTCGTGAACACCTTCGGTTTCAAAGTACACTTCCTTGCTGGAGCTTGCAAAGTCCGTCGGCTGGGATCCACAATTGCAGGTGAGCACCAGATCATCGGCAAAGTTGTACTCTGATACGTCGCTGAAGAGCACAGGGCTCTCCGGCGCGAGATATTTGAGCAGTTGCATCGTCAGCGCGGCATTGATATCCCCCTCGCAGGCAAATACCATGCGCTCCTTCGGGCCCTGATCATCCTGGGCGTCGCCCAGGAAGGCGTGGGCCAGGCAAAAGGACGTATAGTAGTTGAGCATTTCCGGCATGCAGCGCACAGCCACAAAGTCATAGCCCTCCTCGGCAATGAGATCCTTCATGGCAAGATAGAGTCGAATCTGCCTGCGCAGCACATCCTCGCCTGCGATAAATTTGCCAAAGGTGACGCGCATCCACTCAAGGCAATGCTCCACGCGATCAGACGCAATTTCCTCCGCGCGAATTACGACCGACAGCTGTTCAAAGGATTCGATTTCAACTCCAAACTGCCTGCGTACTGCGTTTGTATCCGTGACTGCTGTGAGCATGCCCATGCAACGTCCACCGGCGACGCCGAGGACGGATCCCCTCAATGCGCCAACCGCACAGGCGGCGTCCAGCAAAACCCGGGCGCGCTTCCACGTTTCGGGCGCGTCAATGGGCCCGTAGACGAGATTGCCATGTACGCCATATTCATCCAGGCCGCCCATGGCGATCGCCGCGCCGACCAGGCCGCATGTTCCGGGTGTCGCATCTCCCCATATGACGGTGGGTACGCCAAGCTCGAGCGCTGCTCCTGCGATGGCGTTGGAATAGGCCCAGGTTCCGACGAAAACAACCAGCGCCTGAACGCCCTTCGAACGAAGCTCCCGGGTGGCAGACATGAGTTCTTCGTAGGAGCGATGGAGGCTTCCCGCATCCATTACGATATACCCTTCTCCTTCGAGGCGGGCCTTCAAATCGAGATGCTCTGCGGATACGCGCTCCACAACGGATTCCGCCCAGTCTCTGCCAGGCGCAAAGGTTGAAATCAGACCAATTCTCTTTTCCATGCCTCTCCCTCCAAATCCATTCAGATCATCGCCTGTTCAAACGCGTCGAGCTCTTCACTCCCCTCAAGAATTCCAAGTTCAATTTCCACGACCACTTTTTCAAAGGGCTTCAGGCTGCGCAGCGTATGATAAACCTCGCGCTCCCGAATTCTGCCCTCGCAGTGGCAGTTGGCAGGTTCCATTCCCATGGCATAGGTTCCCGCAATATTGGTCTTCCACTGATGCAGGAAGGGCATCGTCTCCGTGTTCTGCCGGACGTAAAATCCCAGGCCAAGGCGGCGGTTCACCGCGCCGTTCACGACGACCCCTTTCTCGCGGAAAGCGTGCATCAGACAGATCTCGCGTCCGGGACTCTCAGGGGCGTCCATCTGCTGGTATTGGGAAATGAAGCGCTCTGTTTCGGGGTCGCGCACAGAAATCTCCGCAGGACTGGTAAATACCCGCGTCTCTCTGTCTACGAAGGGAAAGCCCAGGTTGAGATGATACATATACATAAACGGCTGCGTTGCAAAGCTCTCGTTCTCGATCTCATCCCGGATATGCACAACCGGCTTTCCGAGGCTTGTACGAATCGTGCGTCTGAGCACCATGTTCTCATCAAAGAGCGAGGTTTCGCGAATCTCACCGCTGATTTCGATTTCATAGTCGTCCTCTGTCCAGCGCCCCTGTACGGCAACGTTGGTGGCGGACATCGCTTTAATCCGGCCATGGTTGACCTGTTTTTTGCCATCGTCGACACATTCCCAACCCACATTGGCCGTGCCACAGGTGTAAAACATACCTCCCGCCAGGTGTTTCAGGGTATCGTCTGCATCGGTGGGTAAATAGCGAAGGGGATAAAACAGGCCGTTCTTCGACAGGAAATTCATCGGTATCCCCTTGTAAGTCATGGAGAGCATGTCCAGGCAACGACTCTCCACGAGGAAAAACTCCATGCCGCTTCCGTTGTAGACGCGAATCAGTCGCGCGCCGTCCGCGTTGCCCTCCGCCAGCTGCAGGCGCTCGGCGCCGATGATCTGACGGATGTTTCCGGCATACGCCATCAATTCCGATTTGGTGTACTCTCTGTTCAGGTATTTCACAGTTTTCACACACCTTCCGAACCGGGTCAGCCCTGCTAGTGAGCTGACCCGGAAGGTTCTGTTCAACAGAAGGGATTCTCCAGTCTCTCGATCGAAGGATTAACCGAAGGGATGCAGCAGGGACTGAGCCTCTTCGCTTTCCACATTGTCCTGGGTGACAACGATGGAACCGGAGTCGAGGAACTTGCCGTTCATGCCTTCCACGGTGGTGCCTTCAATGGCAGCGACCGCAACTTCAACGGTCTTGTAGCCCATGTCGTAAGACTTGGTGACATTCAGGGCGGTGTAGATGCCGTCCTTCACGAACTGCTCGATGGTCGCGGAAGGATCGAAGCCCGCCATCAGGACCTCGCCGCCCTTGCCCATCTCATCCAGAGCCGCAGCCACGCCTTCGCCGGACTGGGTGTTCACGGTGAAGATCGCCTTCAGATCGGGATTGGCCGCCAGCAGGTCATAGGTCTGGGACATGGCCTTCGCGGAGTCATTCTGGCAATAGAGAATCTCATCGACGAATTCAATATCGGGGCAGTTGTCCTTCATGTAGTCGATGAAGCCATTCTCGCGGGCTGCCAGGACGGAGGAGCCGGGGACGGCGGAAATGATTGCAACCTTGCCTTCGCCGCCAATCTTCTCTGCGATGCACGCCGCCAGCTTTTCGGCTGCCCCATGGTTATCGAAAGCAATGAAGTAGTCGTAATCATCGGTCGTAATGGCGGTATCGAACAGGATCATGGGCACGCCGGCTTCCTGAGCCTGCAGGCAAACGCCGGCGCAGGCATCGGAATCATTGGGAGCCAGGCAGATGGCGGCGGGCTTTACGTTGATGTACGCCTCAACCATGGAAACCTGCTTCTCAATATCTACTTCGCCCAGGGGCGCCGCTTCGTAAACCACTTCGTAGCCAAAGTCCTTGCCTGCCTGCTCCGCACCGGCTCTGAGCGTGAGCCAGTGGTCATACTGATTCTCTTTGCCGATGACGTAGATGGTTCCCTTGGATTCTGCCATGGCCATGGTAGCCAGGCTCAGAACGAGTACGAGTGCGAGTACGAGACTTACGATTTTCTTCATGATTGTCTTCTCCTTTTCTTATATTTCCAACGGTCTGCTAGCAACGACCGTTGTGAAGCAATGGGAATGTGGGGATTACTTTTTGCTTGCCTCTTCCTTGCGGCGGCGGGTAATGTCGAGATAGACTGCGCCGATGATGATCAGGCCGGTGACAACCTGCTGCACATAGCTGTTGATGCCCATGATGTTCAGGCCGTTGCGCATGACGCCGATTACGAAAGCGCCGACGACTGCGCCCGCAATGTTGCCCTGACCACCCATCATGGATACGCCGCCGATTACGGAAGCCGCGATGCCCTCCAGCTCATAGCTCGTACCTGCGGTCGGCTGCGCGGAGAGCAGTCGGGTGGTGAGCATGACGCCTGCCAGGCCGGAACCGAGGCCGCTGATTGCATAGGCGGCAGTCATGATGAAATCGGTGTTGATGCCGGAAAGGCGCGCCGCCTCAGGATTGGAACCCGTGGCATAGATTCTGCGACCGAATACGGTCTTGGAAAGCGCAATTCCCACGATGATTGCAAATGTAAACATGACAGGTATGAGGATCGGAATACTTCCGAATATCTTGCCGGAGCCGAGAACCTTGAGGAAATCCAGCGTTGCCTCATCCCGGGCCGCGGTTCGAATGGATATGGAGGATCCGCCCGAGAAGATGAAGGTCAGGCCACGATAGGCGTACTGGGTACCGAGTGTGGCGACGAAGGGAATCATGTGCATCTTGGTGACCATGAGACCGTTGATGCCGCCCAACACCGCGCCACAGAGCATCGTCAACAGGATTGCAGGTACGGCGCCAAAGCCCTCCCGGATGAGTATGCCCATGAATACACCGCTGAGGCCGACGATGGAACCGATGGAAATATCCGAACCACCGCAGATGAGCACGAAGGAAATGCCACAGGCCAGAACACCGTAAATTGCGACGGACAGCGCGATACTGACCATATTGTTGACGGTCCTGAACGGCTCAGACAGAATGGAGAATATCAGAATCAGAATCACCAGAACCAGCAGGCTCTTGGCAAACGCATACATCTTCGAAGACCGCATCTTCGATTTATTCGTATTGGCTTCCATCTACATGCTCTCCTTTGATCAGTCTTTGGAATGGATACCGGCGATATAGCCGAGCACCTCTTCCTGATTGGTATGCAAGGCCTCCACTTCTCCTACAATCTTGCCCTCATGCATCAGCGAAATCCGATCGCTCATGCCCAGCAGCTCGGGCAGTTCAGATGAAATCATGATGATGCCGACTCCGGAATCGCTCAACTCGTTCATCAGCTTGTAGATTTCATATTTTGCGCCAACATCAATGCCTCGGGTGGGCTCGTCAAAAATCATGACCTTCGCGCCATGAGAAAGCCATTTGGCGATGACCATCTTCTGCTGATTGCCGCCGGAGAGAAGGCGGGCATACTGCGTCAGTTTGGGCGTCTTGATGCCCAGCTTCTGGACGTACTCCATTGCATTTTCCCGAGCCTTATGCTCATTGACAAATCCGCGCCGGGAAATTTTCTTCAACGAGGACATGTTGATATTCTTTTCGCAGTCCATGTTCAGAGCCAGGCCCTCATGCTTGCGATCCTCAGTGAGGTAGGCCACGCCATGCTCCATCGCCTGCTTAGGCGATCGGATGTGAATCGGCTTGCCCTCCAGAATAATCTCGATGCTCTCGCTGGGATCCGCGCCCACAATTGAGCGAACCATCTCCGTCCGTCCCGCGCCCATGAGGCCTGCGATTCCGTGAATCTCCCCCCTGCGAAGGTCAAAATGCCTGATATCGCAACGATTGTTTTTGAGATTGTTGACTTCGAAGAACTTTTCACCGATGGTGCGCGTGTGCTGGGGGAATTTGTTCTCCAGCGTGCGTCCCACCATTCGCCTGATAATCTCGTCCATCGAAGTGCTGTTAAAGTCGAAGGACTCGCCAATGGTGCAACCATCGCGAAGCACGGTCACGCGGTCCGCAATCTGAGAAAGCTCCTCCATGCGGTGCGAAATATAGATGATGCCTTTGCCCTGCCGCTTGAGCTCGTGGATAATTTCAAAGAGCTTGACGATTTCCTTCTCGGCCAGTGCCGCTGTAGGTTCATCAAAGACCAGAATATCCGCATTGTAGGAAAGCGCCTTACAGATCTCCACCATCTGGGTCTGCGCCACGGACATGGTACGCACCACATCGTTTGGATGGATGGAGTCCAACCCCAGGCGATCCAGTATCTTTTGCGTCTGTTCGTTCACATAGTTGCTGTCCACAAAGCCAAAGCGGCTCTTCTGGCGTCCGATGAACACGTTATCTGCGACGGTGCAATCCGGACACATGGTAATTTCCTGGAAAATGATGCTGATGCCCAGCTTCTGTGCGTCGTTGATGCTGTCAATGCTCACTTTTTCGCCGCGGATATAGATTGAACCGGAATCCGGTTTATACCCCGCGACGCCGTTGAGGATCTTCATCAGCGTCGATTTTCCCGCGCCGTTTTCGCCGAGCAGCGCGTGCACTTCGCCGGCATTCAGGGTGAGGTTGACATTGTCCAGCGCCTTGACGCCGGGAAAGGTTTTGGTGATACCTTCCATCCGCAGAAGCTCCCGCATGATAATCTCTCCTCTCTCTTCAAATTATCAGGCGTTATTCTCAGCCGAAGACTTTTTCACGAATGACACGCTGCACATAGGCCGCGTCGCCTCTGCGGATGCACTCCTCCAACTGCGCAATTCCAATTCTGTCAACCAACGAATCGAAAAGGCGCATGTACGCAATGCTCTCTCTGGCCGATTCAATGGCATTTTCACGACTGGGGAAGATATCCACTGAACACCAACCGGCGTAGCCGATCTTGCGCAGCACATAGCACAGTTCGATGTATTCAATGAATCGGACGGATCCAACGATCATATCGTCATCCCAGGTGCCGAGGCAATCATTGGTATGCATGTGAAAGAGCTTGCCGCGGCTTCCGCACAGCTCGACGGCATTGGCCATGTTCGCATTGTTGTACAGCACGTGTCCGACGTCCACGCAGACGCCCACGTTCTTCCTTCCGCTTTCCAGCGCCATCAGCAGCGCCGTACCCGCATTGTCCACCAGGGAGCGGTTGCGCGGTTCCCGGGGCTTGAACTCGAGCGCCACTTTAATATCGGGATTGTGATCTGCAATCTCCACCGTACTCTCAAGGAAATCGTTGTAGAGCTTTCCATAGTCGCAGCACAAGGCGTAATCATAGCCATCCTGCCCGGGCCATACGTTGATCACATCGGCGCCGAGCTCCTGTGCATAATCCGCAGCCGCCTTGCACTCGTCTATGGCCTGTCGGCGTATCTTCGCATCCGCATTGGCCAGAGCGCCCCTTCCGTAGATGCGTCGGCACGCGATGTTCACGTTCACACAGGAACAGGCAAGTCCATTGTCCGAGAGGATCTTTGCCGTTTCCTTTGCGTTTCCCTCAATGCCGAAATTGGACACTTCGACGCCGCTGAGCCCATCGATGTCCGCCAGCTGTCTCACCTTCTCCACAAACGGGATATCGTCCTTGTATCCTTCGAGTATAAATCGATCACCCAGGCTGCCCAAAGAACCGGTTATAACGCTCTGTTTCATTTATGAATCTCCTTCCTCATTGCGCTTTATATCAGTTACAATCAAACCGTTCCCAATCCCAGCTGTAAATCATACATTCCCTCATGAAAACATTCATGATTAACTCAATTTTTATATTCTATTTCGATGCATATTATTGGTTGATTTTACCTACCAAATAGGTCAAATTTTAAATAATTCGCTCATTTCTTGTGAACGATTTCATTATATCATGAATATCGTTCACTGTCACCCCTATTTAGTGAATGTTTCAACTTTCTTTTCGATCATTCTAATTTGTTTAATCGAATTATTTTGATCTTATATGTCAATTTCTGCTACTTATATCGGACATGATTCAATTGCTTTGATCATCTTTATAGTTTGTTGACCCGCCAACCGATCCGAAGCCATGTATCTCGCCTTATCTCTCTTTTATCCGCATCATTTTGATCATATTATTACAAATATTTTGTTGCTTTTAGGAAAATCCTGTGATATACTAGATGACATAATTACTTTCGAATGTTCTTTTATCACCAATCATGATCAATCGTACATTCGCATAAAAGCACTGGGGTTGAGAAAATGAATCAGGAACTGAGGCAGGTACAACTATACAATTTAATCAAGGATCAGCGCGAAGTCTCAATCTCATCATTGGCCGCGCACTTTGGCGTATCCCAGGTAACCATCCGGCGCACGCTCAAGAAGCTTGAAGAGGCGGGCCTGGTCAACCACATCTATGGAAAAGTACATGTCGTTGATACCAGTCGCACGGAATCCTCTTTCCATGAGCGCATCAAGATCAACCAGCCCGGCAAACAGCGCATGGCTGTCGTCGCAAACAAGCTGATCGTCAACAACAACATCAAATCCGTCTATCTGGACGGCAGCAGTTCCGCTTTGGAAGTCGCCAAGGCGCTCCCGCGGGATAGCCAGGTAACTATATTTACCAACAGCTTTTCTATCCTGGAGGTCATGAAGGAAAAACCCCAGATCCGCCTGTTTTACCTGGGCGGCTTCATGGATTGGGACGACCGCTCAACCTTTGATATAACGACAGAGGATCAATGCAAGCAGATCTTTCTGGATGCAACCTTCACCTCCTGCGGCGGCTTTTCTGAAAACGGGACCTTCAACAACGGCTACGCAGGCGCACAAATCCGCCGCATCATGATGAAGAACAGTCTGCAGAATTATCTGTTGGCTGACCACACAAAATACAATACCCAGGGCGTGTTTATGCTCACAGCGTGGGACACCATCGACGTGCTGATCACCGACGAACAGCTGCCCGAAACGTTCCTCAAGCATATGCGTACAGAAAATGTAAATGTCTGTTGGGAGTAGCACAGGCTGTCCCTCGGCGGCAAAACCAAGGAAGGACCCTTGGTTCAACGTGACCGAAACAAAAGCATTTTTCCTCACATCCCTACGCCCGGCAAAGCGCAGTGATAAAACAAAGGTAGACGCATGGAAAACAACCATGCAGTCTACCTTTCCATATTGTATATGAAACAGGAATCAGGGATTATCAAGAGGCAGGCAAGGCGCGCACCGTGATCGGAAGAAATGCACTTTGCCCACCGAAAAGCCGGAGCAAGCGCATCAGGCGTTCTCCCTCGCCCCTTCAAACACATTCCCCTTCGTACCTGCCCCCGCCGCAGCCCGCGCCGGATGCGGCCGGCCGTTATTTCAGCGTGATGTACCGCTCAGGCGGGGCGAGGAGCGCGTCGCCCGACCGGACATAATTCAGCCATACATCCTTCACACCATCTTCGCCCATCGCAAACGGGCGGCTCTCATCCGCGAGGAAGTACGCAAAGTGTGCATAGGTCGACAGGCAGGTCACGGAAAAGGTTTCGCCGTCCCGGAGTTCCCTGCCGTCCTTCAGAACCCGAATCAGGGTATACGCGTCTCCGTTCTCTCGTACCTCAATGGAAACGCCGCTGACGATGGGCAGCGAGCCGCGGTTGAAGGGCCTGAACCCGTCCTCGACGCCCTCGACATAGTCCCGAATCGTCTCCTTCAGCTCCGCGCCGGTCATCTCCCGGCGGAAGGACACCAGGGTGTTGGGCATGATCATGCTCCCGGCCATCTTCTCCGTATAATCCGCCTGAAGCACGGCGCCCGTGAAGCTGTTGCCCGTCGCAATGAGCACGTCGCTGTCATAGACGCCGCGCAGGGTGTTCGCCATGACCGAACCGGCCTCGTTGCCACCCCTGCTGTGGAAAATGTTGGAGTATCCCTTCTGAGACTTCAGAACCGTCTCCCCGGAGGCATCCGCGGGCTGCCGGAGCTGTGCGTCAAAGGCCTCGTAGGCCTGCTGCGCGTCGTATTCGCCCGCAATCATCTTTGAAACCACGTCCTTGGATACGGCAAAGAAGTCGTTGGAGGCAATGCGGATGTACATGTGATTCTGCTCGATCAGCGGCCGCAGGTTTGCCAGATGGCCGGTCAGATGGATGCCCACATCCTGGCAGTAGCTCAGTACGTCCTGACCGTTGGCGAGCACCGTCTGCCCCTCCTCGGAAAGCATCACATTCAGGATCCTCATCGCCTTCTCCCGGCGGGACTTGTCCTTCTCCAGGTCGCGATTCAGCGCCACCTGCAGATAGGGCGTGGTCATCATCCACTGTTCACCGTTCTGCCCGAAATAGGGCAGGAACACCGTGTCGATTCCCCGGTCCAGGAATTCCAGCACTCTGGCGGAGCTTCCGGTGATCATGGCCGCCTCTCCCTCCGCGAACATCCGGATCACGGGCGTATAGTCCAGCTCCAGCACGTCGGGCGTCAGGTTCACATCCTGAATGAACTGCTCCATCCGCTTAAAAACGCCCGGCCAGACGACGTCGTCCAGCCCGACGTGCTGCGTGCTCGCCGGATCGGAATAGGCCATGCGCCACTTGCGCCCCTCCAGAGAGGTGAGCTCCGGAATGGACAGGCCCTGCAGCGCCTCCATGCAGGTGTAGTCATAGGCGAAATCGCCCACATGCCCCCGGATACCCACCTCTTCAAAGGCCCGGCACGCGGAGACAAAGCTCTCGTAATCCGTGGGCAGGGGGATACCGTACCGCTCAAACAGCCCCCGATTGGTGATGAATCCGTGCACGTCGGCGCTCAGCGGCAGCCAGTTTATGCTCCCGTCCTCATTTCTGAAGCTGTCGAGATAGGTATCATAGAAGACGCCGGCCTCGGCGGTCGTGGACAGATCCATCAGGCTATCCTTCAGCGGCGCGGCGTCGTGCAGCGAAAAGCGGCAGCAGGTGATGATGTCCGGCAGCGCGCCGTGCTCGTTCATGAATCCGTAAAAATCCAGATCGTTGTTGCCCACCACAAACTGGATGTTGATATCCGGAAGCCGGGACTGAATGTAAGGCGCGTAGTTTTCATACATCGCATTGGTCCACAGATACACCGTGATCGTTTCCGCATCTTCCCTGGCAGTTCCGCTTGCGCCGCAAGCTGCCAGCAGCGTCATTGTCATGATGAGAGACAGCAGTAAACCGATCCATTTCCTTGCCATTGCGTTCGCTCCTTGTCTTTCACTCGTCTTTTTCAGATCCTTGCAGCAAAGCCGCGCACCGCCGCAAGACCCGGGCTGTATGGCGTTTTCTTTCCACGGAAACCATGAATACCCGATATGGAATTGGCGGATCACACCTCGCGGGCAATTCCATATCCCCGTCGCCAGAAACAAATCTATTAAATAAAGTATATGTCGGAGTACGCGGCAATATACCTGTCACAAGCAATTCTCAGCGGCCGTACCTTGCGCTGAACCGGAATCGCGCAGGGCTCCCAATGGGAGCCCTGCGCGATTCCGACCTCCGGTATGCCCTTTGCCGCGCCGCAGGTATAGGAATAATGGATCAGATGCATTTTTTCATGGGGTACACCGCCCCCTCACGTCAATGAACATCCGTCACGGAGCAATGCTCCGCAAGGTCGTTCCCGCATAAAGCCTGTACATCAGCCGCAGCTGTGGTTGCCGCATCCGTGGCTTCCGCAGTCGTGACCCTCTCCGTGGTGGTCATGATGATCGCAGCGCGCGTCGGGATCGAAAGCCAGCTTGCCGGAAGCGAAGGCCTCCGCCGCAGCGTCCGCGCTGCCGCGCACGCCACCGTACAGCTGAATGCCCGCTTCGGCCAGTGCCATCCGCGCGCCCCCGCCGATGCCGCCGCAGATTAGTGCATCCACCTTGAGTGCGCTCAGAACGCCCGCGAGCGCCCCGTGTCCGCTGCCGTTGGTGTCCACGATCTCGGAGGATGCGATGCGCCCGTCCTCGATGTCGTAGATCTTGAACTGCTCCGTGTGGCCGAAGTGCTGAAAGATTTCTCCATTCTCATAAGTAACCGCAACTCGCATAACATGTTCTCCCTTCGATTTTTCATATTGCTGACCGATCTTGCGCCTGATACAGCCGGCGCAGCCGCAGGCGGGGTTTCCTCCGTTGCAGAGGTGGTAATCTCCGCCCTCGATCCGCAAGGGCAGGCCCTCCACCAGTACGTCCGCCAGCTTTTTCCGGGCGCTGGCATAGATCTGCTGCACCGTGGTGCGGGCAACCTGCATGAAATCGCCGCACTGCTCCTGTGAAAAGCCCTCCCGGTCGATGAGCCGTATGGCCTCGTATTCCTCCAGGCTGAGGACGACCGTCTCCCCCTTCTCCGGCATCCCTTCCGGAACGAAGGACGGCGTCTGCGGAAAATCACAGATTCTCCGGCACTTCTTCGGCCTCGGCATCGGCATCCCTCCGAATTCCTGCGTTGATTCGGGACAAGTATAACCCAGTTTCCGGCATATGTCAAGAACAAAGATCACATGCCGGAAACTGCGCGGGAAAGGGGTGCATACCGCGCAGGAGAGCGCGATTCCCCGGACGAAGGGCGCGGCCCTCCCCGTGCGCGCGTGAACGGGCAGAATGCGGCCCTGCCGGAAGCGCCGCCGTGCACGCATGGGGAAGCGCGAGGCAATCGTTGATCCGACTCGCCGACAGGTTGTGCGTCCCATCGTCCTGCGCACATGGAGAAGCGCGGGATCGCGACCCGTCGATACGGCCTGAACGGCGCGCCCCAACAAAAAGTTATGCTTTCGGGTGAGCCGCAGGATCCGGAAGAATGTCATTTTCTATTTACAACGAAAGAATATTGTGATAGGATAATGATATCTTGGTTATGATTTCACTAACAATGAATGAATCACAGGTTTGCATGCGCGGCGCAGCTTTCCGCAGAAGGGCGGCGGCGCAGGGCAGATTCCCACGTTTTCATGCATCCCCCGGGATGTACAATACAAAGAAAGGGTGTTTCCGTATGAATGCTGAGAAGAGACGTCGTCTTGAACGACAGGCGATGGAAATCCGAATCACCGGCCTTAAGATGGTAGAGAAAGCGCATTCCGGCCACATCGGCGGCGCATTCTCCATGTCTGAGCTGATGTCCGTGCTCTACTTTGACAAGATGAACATTCGTCCGGAGGAGCCAAAGTGGGAGGATCGCGACCGGTTCGTGCTGTCCAAGGGACACTGCACGGTGGCCCTCTATC
This sequence comes from bacterium, assembly GCA_004563405.1. Classification (GTDB taxonomy): domain Bacteria; phylum Bacillota; class Clostridia; order Christensenellales; family Aristaeellaceae; genus SFTH01. The sequence continues at coordinate 70,963 of SFTH01000004.1, read as the reverse complement.
CGACCCTCGCGCTGCGCGGCTTCTTTGACGTAAGCGTGCTGGATACCTTCCGCAAGATCGACGGGCACCTCTCGGGACATGCGGAGATGAAGTATGTTCCCGGCGTGGACATGTCCACCGGTTCTCTGGGGCAGGGCTTTTCCACGGCAGTGGGCATGGCGGCCGGCGGCAAGCTCGCGGGCAAGGATTTCACGGTCTACGCCATCATGGGCGACGGCGAGATTCAGGAGGGACAGATCTGGGAGGCCTGCATGTATGCGGGCGCGAAGGGACTGGACAATCTGATCGGCATCGTCGACTCCAACAAGGTACAGCTGGACGGCACCGTCAAGGAAATTCTGGATACCGGCGACCTCGTCAAGAAGTTTGAATCCTTCGGTTTCTTCGTTCAGTCCATTGACGGACACGATGTGGAGGCCATTTCCGCTGCGATTGATCGCGCGAAGGCAGAGAAGGGACGTCCTTCGATGATCATTGCGAACACAGTCAAGGGCAAGTGCATTTCCTTCATGGAAGGGAAGTGCGAATGGCACGGCAAAACACCCAATGAAGAGCAGTTCAAGGCTGCCTTTGACGAACTCTACGCCCGCGCGGCAGAATTGGAGGGCTGAGAAATGGCTGAGAAGATCGCAACGAGACACGCTTACGGTGAGGCATTGAAGAAGATTGGCGGCGAAAATCCGCGCATCGTTGCTCTGGATGGAGACGTTTCGACCTGTACGATGTCGGCAATATTCGGCAATGCGTATCCCGAACGCTTTTTCAATGTGGGCATCGCCGAAGGAAACATGCTCGGCATGGCGGCGGGTCTTTCCACGCTGGGCTATGTGCCCTTCGCACACGCCTTCGCAATGTTCATGGCAGGGCGCGGCTACGATCAGATTCGCAATTCGATCTGCTATCCCGGCCTGAATGTGAAGTGCGTCGGCACGCACGCCGGCCTCTCGGTCGGCGAGGACGGCGCCACGCATCAGTGCATCGAGGATATCGCCCTGATGCGCGCGATTCCCGGCATGACGGTGGTCTGCCCGGCGGACGCCATTGAGACGGAAGCCGCCGTGCGCGCGCTGGCCGAATACAATGGCCCCGCATATCTGCGCATCGGCCGCCTGCCCGTCGAAATCGTCAACGATTATCCGGGCTACGAGTTCAAGCTCGGCAAGGCGAACCAGCTGCGCGAGGGCAGGGACGTGACCCTCATCGCCACCGGCCTCATGGTTCCGGAGGCGCTCGCAGCGGCAAAGCTGCTCGAGGCGGAGGGCATCAGCGCCCGCGTTCTGGACATGCACACCGTCAAGCCGCTGGATGAGGCGGCTGTGGTGGCGGCGGCAAAGGAGACGGGCTGCATCGTGACCGCTGAAGAGCACAACGTCCTCGGCGGCCTCGGCGGCGCGGTCGCGGAATGTGTCGCCACGGAGTGGCCGGTGCCGGTCGTGCGCGTCGGCGTCCGGGACTGCTTCGGACGCTCCGGCAATGCGCTCAAGCTCCTCGAGCTCTACCACCTGAAGGCGGAGGATCTGGTCGAGGCGGCAAAGGCTGCAATCGCAAAAAAGAAGTAATTCCACCGGAACAGATTTCCGAGAACCGGCCTCCCACGCGGGCCGGTTCTCCTTTTTTCGGCCGCGCAGGTCGACGACATCATCGCCTGCGGCGGCATCGCATTCAAGAATCCGACGCTGATGCAGATCTACGCGGACGTGCTCGGCTGGGAGATCGGCATCACCGCAACGAAGCAGCCCGGCGCGCTGGGCGCGGCGGTGATTGCGGCGACAGCTGCGGGCGCGGCGGATACGACGATCTGTCGGAGGCGGCGCCAAGAATGACCTCGCTCCTGCCGCTGCGCTACAGGCCGAACCCAGAGAACACGAAAACCTACGACCGCATGTATGCGAAATACCTAGAATACTCTGCCGCCTCCGCGGGCAGATGATTCATACACGAACAGAACTCTATGGAAAGGAAGTACTCTATAACCGCTCAAGCTCAGCGAAACAGAGTACATAGGAAATGCGCCTTCATAGTCTGTATTGTATTCATTTTAGGTTATGGAAATGTCAGGTCCGGTTGCAGGCGTCGCTTTGCATTCAGGCGCACTGGATCCCGCGACCGGCACAGGGCGGAATGCAGACACTCCAGCCGCTCTCCTTCGCGGCTGGAGTGTCCGGGGCTTTGCCCGCACCCTGGAGGCTGGATGGAATCAGGCCTCGCAGAAGTTCATGGCGTCCGAAAAGCTGATTTTACCCTCGCGCATGTAGTGGGTCAGCTCGCTGAAGAGGCGCAGGCGGGGCATCTCGTGGCTGAACACGTCGGCCACATCCACATAGCGGCAGCCGGTGCGTTTGCAGAGCGCGCGCAGGCCGTCGTTGAGTTTGCGGGCCTCCGGTCGCTCGGAAATTACGGAAATCACGAAGACGCGGCTCCTGCTCTGGCTGCGGATCAGCCCGATGAGACGGGCGTAGTCGTCCAGGAAGGCCTCCAGATCGAAATCCGGGCGCATCAGATCGGTTTCACCGAAGTTCAGGAACACCTTCGAGGGATTCAGTGCGAATACGCACTCATGCAGCAGATCGAAGGCGTCCTTCAGCGTCGCCTCTTCCACGCTGCGGTTGCACACGGAGATGTTCAGGCCAAAATCCTGCACCAGCTCCGCCACCGGCAGCTCCGAAAAGCTAGCCGTTCCAAACATGACCGAATTGACCGAACCAGTGACGCTGTTGACCTCGCGATAGGTTTCCTTTTGCTCGAGAATGGCTGTGTTCATGGCTGCGTCCTCCCTCTCAGGAATGCTGGGGCTGAACCGTGTGGTGATGGTGGTCATAGTTGCGATTGATGAAATAGACCACCAGATTCGTGGACACGAAGATCAGATTGATGACGTAGATCACCAGGACGTAGCTGTAATTGTGGGAATAAATCTTTGCGGAGATGCCCGCGATGTAGCCGGTGATGATCAGCAGAATGAAGGGCAGGCTCATGGATTTTGCGGTGTGCGCCTTGATATTCTTCACCACAGACATCGGCCAGGACAGTCCGAAGCAGATCAGCATGATGGATTCAAAAATTTCAGTCATTTCCCTTGTTTCCCCCTTGTTTTCGTTGCAGATCTATTGTATCATATTTTCTACAAATGTATAATATTATATATTGATCATACCCATAGTGTACGCACTATGGATTTGGAGGAGCGCATGGAACTGCTACAACTGCGTTACTTTATGGAGGTTGCGCGCACGCAGCACATTACCCGCAGTGCAGAGCGCCTGCACATCGCCCAGCCCTCCCTCTCCCAGTCCATAAAGCGGCTGGAGGCGGAGCTGGGCGTGCCCCTGTTCGCCGCCCGGGGGCGCAACATCGAGCTCACGGAGTACGGCAAGTTCCTCCGGGACCGGCTGGAGCCGCTGCTCCAGCGCCTGGACGCATTACCGGAGCAAATCCGGGAGATGGCGGATCCTGAACAGACCACGATCCGCCTGCACGTCACCGCCGCCTCATTGATCGTCTCCGAGGCCATCATCGAATACCGGCGCATGCACGAAAAGACAAACTTCCAGTTTCTGCTCAACGAGGACGCAAGCCTGTTCGACGTGAGCATCGAGGGTCGCCCGGCGGGCTCGGTTCCGGGCGGGGCGGAGGATTGCTTCAGCCTCAATGAAAAGATCTACCTGGCCGTGCCCAACGCGCCCCGCTTTGCAGATATCCACCAGGCCCGGCTGCGGGACTTTCAGGACGCGAAGTTCATCAGCCTGATCAGCCGCAAGCGCTTTCGTCAGGCCTGCGACCGGCTCTGCGCCGAGGCGGGCTTCAACCCCCACATCGCCTTCGAAAGCGACAGCCCGGACACGGTGCGCAACATGATCTCCGCCCACATGGGCGTGGGCTTCTGGCCGGCGTTCACCTGGGGCCGTCTGGAGGGCGACCACATGAAGCTGCTGGACATCATCGAACCGGTGTGCCGCAGGAGCATCGTGATCCGCCTTCAGAAGAACCGCATCGACTCCCACATCGTGGAAAACTTCTACGCCTTTCTGTGCGACTACTTCATGGAGCGCATGCTGGAATCCTACGGCTCCGCATAAAGAGCAACGGCGCACATTCGCACCTGCGATTCAAAAAACGGCCCGGGCCGTCCCCACGATCGGGACAGCCCGGGCCGCATCTGCGTCCGGCCTCACTCCGGAAAGAACATCTGATCCATATAGTGCTCGTTGAAGCTGGGATTGCCGCCCAGGTTCACATGCCGGGCGCGCCGGGCAATCTCCCGCACGTCCCGGATCGCACCCTGGTTCAGCAGCAGCTGCGCCGCGCCCGCCAGGGCTGCGTTGCCCAGCACCTTCACCTTCGGCGCAAGCGCGCCGGGAATCAGGCCGATGCGCGTCGCGCTCTCCACGCTCAAGTGGCTACCGAAGCCGCCGGCGATGTAGAGGGTCTCTATCTCCGCCGCCGTCGCGCCCGCCGCCTCCATCAGCGTCTCTATGCCCGCGGCAATGGCCGCCTTGGCCAGCTGCACCGAGCGCACGTCCCGGGGCAACAGCGCCACGCCGTCCCGGAGCTCCAGCCGCTCCGCCTCCGTCGCACCGGTCTCGTCGATCTCACCACGATTCAGAAAGGCCGCAATCGCGTCGATCAATCCCGAGCCGCACACGCCCGTCGCCGTCCCGCCGCCGATGACGCTGGTCGCGATCGCATCCCCGTCCATCCATACGCGGTCGATGGCGCCCCGCACGCTTCCGCAGCCGCACGAGATGCCCGCGCCCTCGAAAGCCGGGCCCGCGGCCGTGGAGCTGACGTGCAGAACGCCGTCCTTCCACAGCGCAATCTCCCCGTTCGTGCCCACGTCGCACAGCAGGGAGACGCCCTCCCGGTCGCATTGACCTGCGGCGAGCACCGCACAGGTGATGTCCGCGCCCACGAAGGCATTCATACAGGGCGGCAGATAGACCCTGCAGCCCAGCAGATCCGCCTCCGCATCAAACAGGCACTCCGCCTCGAAGGGCGCGTGGGACAGGGATTCGGGGTTGCGCCCGGTGAGCAGATAGAGCATGGTGGTGTTTCCGGTGATTACCAGCGCGTCCACATGCCCTCTGGGCTTTCCCGCCTGCGCGCAGGCCTGCTCCAACAGCGCCGCGATGGCGCTCTCCACCTGGGCGCGAAGCTCCTCCTGCCGCCCCTCCATTGCCGCGCCGATGCGCCCCATCACGTCCGCCGCCACGGCGGTCTGGGGGTTGCGCATGCCGGCCGTTCCGATGCACGCGCCGCTCCTGAGATCGTACAGCTTCAGGGCGAGGGTCGTCGTGCCCACGTCCACCGCCGCGCCGAGGCGTCCCGGCATGGGGTTCAGTACCCGCGGTGCGCCGCCTCCGCCCAATTCAATCTGCTCCATCCTGCGCTCGCCGGGCAGCACGACCTCCGCGTCGCCCAGCAGCAGCGCCTGGCAGGCCAGGCGCGCCCCGGCGCGCAGCTCCGCGGCGTTGGGCTCGGAAACCGCGCCGCGCAGCTCCACCGCACACTTGCCGCAGGCCCCTCGCCCGCCGCAGGGCCGCTGCAGCGCAAACCCGCCCGCGGCCAGCACCTCCTCCAGGTGCGGCGCACCTGAAAACGCAAGCTCCGTGCGACGGCCGTCGCGAATCACTGTCAGCTTATGCATGCTCCACCTCGTCAAAGAGCACCAGACCGAAATAGGTCACGGTGTTCTGTCCGTTGATGTACTTCAGGGGCGTATCCTTCGTGGTGTTGTACACGTCGATGCCCGCCGCCTCCATGGGCGGAAGCGCCCGGTCCGGCATGCGGCAGGGCGCGCCGTCCCGCCGGGCGCAGCGCTCGCAGAGGTTGCAGCCGCCGCAGCTCAGGTGAAAGCATGCCCCCGCCAGCAGCGCCTCCACCGCCGCCTGCACCCGCTGGCTCACCCGGGCATGCCGCCGCGCGGCGGCCTCCATGCCCTCGATGTCAAAGCTGTCCTCCAGGGGCGCAATGGTCTGATACAGCAGGCCCTGACGGAAGCTGCGCACCCGCGCCATCAGCGCCTCCACCGGCCCCACGTCCGGCGGGCACATCCAGCACATGCCGTAGTTTCCGCAGCTGTTGCTCCGGCAGATGTCCGCAAACGCCGGGGAGAGCGCGACGCGCTCCCCGGGAATGACGGCTGCCTTTGCCGCCCCGGCCTGCAGAGCGGCCCGAATGAGTTCCTGATGTTCCATGGTGCTTCCCCCGTTCGCCCCCTGCGGAGGCAAGCAGAGCGCCGTCTGCGCCGGCGCTCCACAAGAATATTCAGCGGCCTCCCGCACGCGCGGAAGGCCATTTTCAACAAATCAACTGCAGAACGAAACGGCCACGTCCGCCGCGGTGGCGGCGTCCGGCGTGTAGGCGTCCGCGCCGATCTGGCTGCAGAACGCGTCCGTCACCGGCGCGCCGCCCACCATGATCTTCACACGCTCGCGGATGCCCGCGCTCTCTGCGGCCTTCACCACATCGCCCATCACGCCCATGGTGGTAGTCAGCAGCGCGGAGCAGCAGATGATCCGGCAGTCCTCCTCCTGTGCGGTGCGCACGAAGGTCTCCGGCGCCACGTCCGTGCCCAGGTCGATCACCTCGAGGCCCTTGCCCTCCAGCATCATCTTCACCAGGTTCTTGCCGATGTCGTGCAAATCTCCCTTGACCGTGCCGATACAGACCTTACCGCTGGCCTTCACGCCGGCCTCCGCCAGCAGGGGCTTGAGGAGACTCGCGCCCATGTTCATCGCGCGCGCGGCCACCAGCACCTCGGGCACGAACACTTCGTTGTTCTTGAACTTCTCGCCGATGACGTTCATGCCGCTGAGCAGCCCCTCCTCGAGAATCGTCTGCGCCGGGATGCCCTCGTCGATGGCCTGCTGCACCAGAATTTTCACATCCTTGGCCTTTCCGGCCTGAAGCTTGATCGAGATATCCTGAAGATTCATTGCAAAATCCTCCTATTGCACTTTCTCATTGATTTTAGTATAATGCATGCAAGGTCTTTTTCATTGTAAAAATCTACGATTTTTTGCCGGAACAGGAGGTGTGTCATGGCGAACGGAATCTTCTCTCTGATTCCCGAGGAGCGGCTTCGGGACATATTGAAAACCCTGCACGAATGTATGGAGCTTCCCATTCGCCTGCTGGACGCGGACGGAACGGAGCTGATGCGCTTCGGCGGCGGCAACCGCTACTGCACCCTGCTCATCCGGCATGTCTTTACGGACAGAGAGTGCCACGAGCTGCACCGCAAGGGCGGTGAGCGCGCCCGGGAGCTGGGCGAGGCCTACATCTTCACCTGCCACGCCAACCTGAACCACATCTCCTTTCCGCTGATCCACCAGGGCGAGCTGATGGCCAGCATCCTCATCGGCCCCTTTCTGATGGACCGCCCGGACAGCACACTGGTGGCGGGTATTCTGGAATCCCACGATCTCTCCCCCGCGCTGGCGCTGGAGCTCTACGACGAACTGGTGACGCTGCCGGTCATCCCGCCCCAGCGGGTGAATCAGCTCAGCCGCCTCGTGGGACACCTGCTCTCGCCGCTGATGCCCGACGGGCGCTCCGCGCTGATGCTGGCCCGGGAAAAGCTCTATCAGCAGTCCCGCATCAACGAAACCATACAGATGTACAAAGAGCAGCGCCTGCCCGCCTCCCGCAACTTTCTCTACGAGAAGGAGGCCGCCCTGCTGACCAAGGTCAAGATCGGCAACGTGCAGGAGGCCAAGGCCCTGCTGAACGATTTGCTGGGCTATGTGCTCTTCAGCGAGGGCGGGCGGATCGAGGCGGTGCGCATGCGCGCCATCGAGCTCGCCACCCTGCTCTCCAGGGTCTCCATCGAGGGCGGCGCATCCGCAGAGAGCACCTACACCCTCAACGCCCAGTACCTCTCCCGCCTGAGCCGCGAGCAGAGCATCGACGAAATCTGCCGCCTGCTTCAGGAGGTGGTTGTGGACTTCATGGACGCCATGTTCTCCAATGCGGACAAGGGCAACCTGCACGTCCGCCGCGCCCTGAAATACATGGCTGCGAATTACGCCCAGCCCATCACCGCCGCGTCCGTGGCCGCCGAGCTGGGGCTGAGCCCGAATTACTTCTCCTCGCTGTTCCGCCAGACCGTGGGCGTGAGCTTCCGGGAGCAGCTGGCGCGCATCCGCGTGGAGGAGAGCAAGCAGCTCCTGCTCTCCACGGACGCTTCCCTCACCGACGTGGCCATCGCCATGGGCTTTTCCGATCAGAGCAGCTACTGCAAGCTCTTCAAGCGCATCGTGGGCATGACGCCCGGAAAATTCCGCAACTGAAGGAATCGGCCGCGACACAAAAGCGGAGGACAGAACGAACTGCCCTCCGCTTTTTCTGGTTTTTGGCCGTCCCGTCCGGGCCGCTTCTCCCTTCAGAACAGATAATTCACGGCGAGGATCAGCGCGCCCAGTGCCACCAGCACCGCGCCGGTCGCCCGGTTGAGCGTCACCGCACTGAACCGGTTCGCCAGCCGCGCCGCGATGCGCGCCCACAGGAGCGTAGAGAGCGCGCAGAAGGCCAGCGCCCATAGATCCGGCGCGCCGCCGATGCTGAAGTGGCTGACCGCCCCCAGCAGCGCCGTAAAGGTCATGATGAACACGCTGGTGCCCACCGCCGTCTTGAGCTCGTAGCCCAGCACGCTGGTGAGGATGAGCAGCATCATCATGCCGCCGCCCGCGCCCACAAAGCCGCAGATGAAGCCGATGCAGATTCCGCAGATCACGGACTGGACAAACCGCTTGCGCGGGGATACCGCCTCCATGCTCTCCTTCGTGGCCATGACTGGCCTGACGATGAACTTTATCCCCAACAGCAGCGTCATGAACACGGAGAAATTTCCCATCGTGCTGCTGGGAACCCTGCTCGCCACCCAGCTGCCCACCAGCGTAAAGAGCAGCACGCTGGCCATCATGGTCAGCCCGTTGCGAATGTCCAGATTCCCGCTCCTGCCGTAGGTGTAGGCGCTCACCGCGCTGGCCAGAACGTCGCTCGCCAGCGCAATGCCCACGGCCGAATAGGGATCCATCTTCAAAAAGGTGATCAGCATCGGGCTGATGACCGCCGCAGCGCTCATGCCCGCAAAGCCCGTTCCCAGCCCCGCGCCGATACCGGCGACGAAGCAAACCAGAAATTTCAACAGCATTTCCATTCTTTCGCCCTTCGGACACACATGCGTCCGCCTCTATTTAGTTTCTTTTTGAACCATTTTAGGGCGCTTGCATTGCGAAATCAACTGCGTTTCTGTAAAAATTCTGTGCGCCGCGCAGGCTGCGTCTGTCCCATCCGTAAACCAGGGCCGCCCGCGTCTCCCCCGCGGATTGCGGAGAAGGCCGCAGGCGGCCCCGGAAGTCCAATGATCGTTTCACCTAGCCGTTCATGTCCGCCAACTCCCGCGCCGCATCCTGAATGAGGCGCTCGAAGGCGGGCACGTCCGTCTCGTTGGAGAGCATGCACAGCACGAAGGGCTGCGGCGCGTAGACGATGCCCACGTCGTGGGTGATTCCATCATCCTCGCCCGTCTTGTGGGCCACGGGGATGCCCCGGGGCTTGAGGTAGAAGGGCAGCTTGCCGTTGAGCTTCTGGTTGCGCAGCAGCTCCAGCATCTTTGCGCTGGCCTCCGGGGACACCAGCTCGCCCGCGTAGAGTCCCTCCAGCAGCGCGCCGATCTCCCGGGCGCTGACAGTGTTTTCAATGCCCGCCGCGCGACCGGCCGGATCAAAGAGCTTGCGGCGCAGCACCGACTGGCGCATGCCCATATCGGCCATCGTCGCGTTGATGTTCTCCATGCCCAGGCGGTCGATGAGCACGTTGGTGGCCGTGTTGTCGCTGAGCACGATCATCAGCGCGACCAGGTCCATCAACGTCAGCTCCAGCCCGGCGTGCAGGCAATTCAGCGCGCCGCAGGAGGGCAGCTTGTCCTGCTCCCGAAGCACATACTTTTCATCCGGAGCGCACAGCCCCGTTTCAAACTGACGAAAGGCTTCCACCATGATCGGAAGCTTTATGACGCTCGCCGCGAGCATGGGTTCGTCCGCGTTGAACATCTGCGCGCAGCCGCCCTCCAGAGGGCGATAGTACAGGGCCACATGCCCCGGCGCGCTCCGAATTCTCTCCATCAGTTTCATCATTTCCGATCACTTCCTTTTCCTCTGTCGTGTCTGTTACTGTGTCCGCTGCATGAATTCCACGCCGTTGAGCATGTCGCTGACGCACATTCCGGACAGGCCCGCCAAAGAGCGCGTGGAGAGCACCGTTCCCGTGCGGAACAACAGGCCCAGCACCGGGAGCCGCTCCACGGCGATCATCTGCATCTGGCTGTACAGGGATTTGAGCTCCTCCTCGGTCTTTGCGGAGCTCACCTGCCCGATCAGCAGCTCCATGTTGTCGTTTTTGAAGTTGTTCAGATTCAGGCTGCCGCCGCTCTGAAACATGGGCGAGAGGTTCGGGATCTCGCTGAGCTGCACCCCCACCAGCGCGATGTCGTAGTTCTTGTCCTTCACGCGCTGGAGGCAGGTCTGCTTGGTGTAGACGTGCACCTCCACCGTCACGCCCACCTTCGCAAGCTGGTTCGCGATCAGGTTCGCCGCGTTCTCGCGGATGGTGTTCGTGCTCTCGTTGTAGGTCACCAGCTTGAGAGTCAGGTCCTTGAGGAGCACGCCGTCGATCTGGTTGAGCATGCCGTCGCCGGTCAGATCTTCCCAGCCACAGCTCTGAATGAGCTGGTAGGCGCGCTCCGGGCTGTAATAGTAGATGGCGCTCTGGCTCTCATAGAGCCAGCTGCTGGGATTCACCGGCACCTCGCACTGCACGCCCATGCCCAGATAGGCGCTCTCCGCGACGGCCGCACGGTCGATGCCGTACATCAGCGCCTGCCGCATGCGCACATCGCCCATCGGGGAATCGTCGTTCAGGTTCGGCACCAGCATTTCGTAGGTCGTGGTGGTGTAGTCCATGCTGGTAAGGCCCGAAATCTTGCGGTTGATGGCCGCCTGGCTGGACTGGGTGCAGAGTAAGTTGATTTCGTTGGTCTTCAGCGCCTCCAGCGCGCTTCCGGTGTCGGCGTAGTTCCGCGCGGCAATGCTCTGAATCTCCGGGTCCTTCTTCCACCAGAGGGGATTGACCTCCAGGCGCACGCCGGAGCCCGTGGCGTATTCCGTATACCAGTAGGGGCCGGTGCCCCGGGCCATGCGGTCGTCCAGCGTGCTGCTCTGCACCACCGGGAAGGTCATGGCGTAGAGCGTCACATAGCCGGAATACTTCGAATTGACCTTCAGGGTCAGATCGTCCACGACCTCCATGGAGCTGATCATCTGAACGCGGCTGTAGTAGGGATTCGTCTCTTCGCAGAGCAAAAAGCGCTGATAGCTGGCCACCACCTCATAGGCCGTGAGGGCCGCGCCGTTGTGAAACACGATGCCCTCCCGCAGCTTGAAGGTCCACTCCTTGCCGTTCGAAGTCCAGCTGTCCGCCAGCAGCGGCGTGGGCTTCACCTCGTCGTCGAAGTCCACCAGGGATTCAAAGACCAGGTGGTTCAGGCTCACCAGATCCCGATCCGTGCAGTGGAAGGGATTGATCTCCCCCGTGGTGGAGGCCACATAGCCCAGCTGGAGATCGGCGTCCATGTTGATGGCGTATGCCGCCTGAAGGTCGCTCTGATTCATCCATTGAATGTCGTCCTCCAGGGGGATCTCCCCGCCCTGCAAATCCTGCGCGCCCTCCTCGGCCGCCGCGAGGACCGGCAGGCACAGCGCCAGCGCCAGCGCCAGAATTCGCTCAGGCCAGCGCCTGCTTCTGATAAATTGCATCATACTTCTCATAATACTCCAGTACTCTGTTCACGTATGTATCCGCATTCGTTCCCGCAATCACATCCAGCGTGCGCCCGTCCGCGCTGTACGCGGGGTCCTTCAGCCATCCGTCCACCGTTCCCTGCCCGGAGTGGTAGGCGGCGGAGCTGCATCGCTTGTCGTCGTCGTAGCGGCGCATCAGAAAGCCCAGATACCAGCAGCCGTAACGGATGTTCGTGGCCGGATCGAACAGGCAGCCCTCCACATAGCTCTCGTCAAACTTTCCGGCGATCCACGCCCCGGTCTCGGGCAGGATCTGCATCAGCCCCTGCGCGTTGTCCCGGGAGACCGCCTCCGGATTGTAGCTCGATTCAGCCAGGATCACCGCGGCCACATAGGCCGGCTCCAGTCCCTGCTCCCGCGCATTCTGACAGATCAGATCCGTATATTCCAGCGGATACTGTTCCAGCGTATGCTCCGTCAGCCGGTCCGTCAGCAGCACCGCTCCCAGCCCCGCCAGCCCCAGCGCCAGCATGATCACCAGCACGGCCCGAAAGAAGCGGGCCTTGCGCCGCTGCCTGCGGGCGCGCCGCTTGTTTTTGTGCGCTCTCTGCATGTTTCCTCCGTCGTTTATCCAATTCTCTCCAGCAGTTGCTCGTAGTAAAGACGCAGATCGGCGCGCGTTTGTTCAATGGGCCGCCGACTGTCGATCACCCGATCGGCCCGCGCGTTGCGCTCCGCCATGGACATCTGTCCGGCGATACGGGCCCGGGCCTGCGCCGCGCTCAGTCCGTCGCGGGCGCAGACGCGCGCGACCTGCGTCTCCTCGTCCGCGCTCATGGTCCAGACCTCATCGCAGAGCCGCTCCATGCCCGTCTCGAACAGCAGTGGCACGTCCAACACCGTCACCCGCGCCGGGGATGCATCCACCGCGGCCACCAGCGCGCTGCGCACCAGGGGGTGAATCACGCCCTCCAGCGCCGCCTTCTCCTCCGTGTTTTGAAAGATCCGTTCCCCCAGCGCCCGCCGGTTCAGACTGCCGTCCTCCAGAAACACACCCGCTCCGAACAGGCGGCGGATTTCCGGAATCGCCGCGCCCCCGGGCGCGGTGAGCGCGCGGGAGATGGCGTCCGCGTCCGCCACCTGCGCGCCCAGGCTGCGCAAATACCGCGCGGCCTCGCTCTTTCCGCAACCGGTGCCGCCGGTGAGGCCCACCACATAGCTTCTATTTGCAGGCACGCCAGTCGCCTCCGATTGAAATGTCCGTCCTGAGCGGCACCTCCAGCTGCATCACGCCCTCCATGCAGCGCTTCAGCAGCTCCGCCGCCCGATCGGCCTCCTCCTGCGGAGCCTCGAGAATCAGCTCGTCGTGTACCTGAAGAATCAGCTTCGCCCGCAGGCCGCTGTCTTTCAATTCCTCGTCCACGCGGATCATCGAAAGCTTGATGATGTCCGCGGCGGTGCCCTGAATGGGGCTGTTCATGGCGCAACGTTCGCCGAAGGAGCGCACGTTGTAGTTGCTGCTGGCCAGCTCCGGCAAGTACCGCCGCCGGCCCATCAGGGTCAGCGCATAGCCGCGCTCCCGGGCCTCCTCCACGGACTTTTCCATGTAGGCCTTCACGCCGGGATAGCGCTCGAAGTAGCGGGCCATGAACTCCCGGGCCTCGGCGCGGCTCACGCCGATGTTCTTTGCCAGCGCAAAGTCCGATATGCCGTAGACGATGCCAAAGTTCACCGCCTTGGAGGCCGAGCGCATCTGCCGGGTCACTTCTCCGATGGGCACGCCGTAGACCTCCGCCGCCGTGCGGGCGTGGATGTCCTCCCCCGCGCGGAAGGCCGAAATCATGGTCGCGTCGCCGGAGATGTGCGCCAGCACCCGCAGCTCGATCTGGGAATAGTCCGCGTCCACCAGCACCCAGCCCGGCCGGGCGACGAACGCGCCGCGAATCTCCCGGCCCAGCTCCGTGCGCACGGGAATGTTCTGCAAATTCGGCTCGGTGGAGCTCAGGCGGCCGGTGGCGGTGGCCACCTGGTCAAAGTGGGTGTGCACCCGCCCGCCCGCGTCCCGCAGCTGAATCAGCGAATCGATGTAGGTGGAGCGCAGCTTGGCGTACTTTCGGTACTCCAGGATCTTCGCGCAGATGGGATGCTGCTCTGCCAGCGCCTCCAGAACTTCCGCACTGGTGGAATAACCCTTGGCCGTCTTCTTGGGCGCGGGCAGGCCCATGCGCTCAAAGAGCATCTCGCCCAGCTGCTTCGGGGAGTTGAGGTTGATCCGCTCCCCCGCCTCGGCATAGATCTCCTCCGTCAGCCGGGAGATCTCGCCGTCGAAGCTCCTGCCCAACTGCGCCAGCACCTCCGCGTCCACCAGGAAGCCCTCCCGCTCCATGCGCCGAAGCACATGGGCCAGTGGCATCTCCAGATCGCTGAACACGCCGTCCAGATCCCGCGCCTTCAGCTGCGCCTCCTGCGCCCGGGCCAGACGGTGCAGCGCCAGCGCCGGACAGCGGGCAAAGTCCTCCACGCCCTCGTCCTCGCAGAGGGCGTCCGGCGCAAAGGAGCGCCGCTGGGGATTGAGCACATAGGCCGCGAGCATCACGTCGAAGGCGCGACCCCGCAGCTCTTCAATCTCCGCCGGCAGCGCCTTGAAGTTCCAGAGTTCCACCCGGCCCGCGCCGCGCAGCAGGGGCTGCGCCGCTTCGAGCGCCTCCTCCGCGCTCACGCCCGCCGAGAGCAGGTCTCCGCCCAGGGGCACGCTCAGGCACAGGCCCTCCGCTGCCAGCGAAAGCTCCGCGCCCACATGCAGCGCCACCCATGCGTTCTCCGCCTCCGCCGCCCGGGCGCAGCGCGCGCCCAGCGCCTCGAGACTGTCGACGCGCTCCACCCGGATTCTGGGGCTGCGCGCCTCCCGCGCAGGCTCCGGCGCGGCGGCCTCGGGCGCAATGGTCTGGGCCGTCTCCTGAAGCCTTCGGGCCGCGACGTTCATGCCCAGCTCCTTCAGCCGCGCCACACCGCCGGACAGCCTGCCCAGGCGCCACTTTTCAAAATCAATTTCCACCGGCGCGTCCCGGACGATCTGCGCGAGCTTCCAGCTCATGCGCGCCTGCTCCGCGCCCTCGGCCAGCCGCTCCCGCAGCTTGCCCTTCTCCTGCGTCTGCGCCTGCTCCAGGGTCGCCTCCAGGCTTCCATAGCTCTGAATCAGCCGGAGCGCGGTCTTTTCGCCCACGCCCGCCACGCCGGGGATGTTGTCCGAGGCGTCGCCCATCAGACTCTTGACGTCGATCAACTGCTTCGGCTCCAGGCCGTAAGTCTCCCGGATGTATTCGGGCGTCACCCGGCAGGTATCGCTGATGCCCTTGCGGGTGTAGAGGATCGTGGTGTGCGCCCCGGCGAGCTGGAAGGAGTCCCGGTCGCCGGTGACCAGCAGCGCCTCCCGGTCCGCACCCTCGCAGGCCTGCGAGATGGTGCCCAGTATGTCGTCCGCCTCGTAGCCGGGACACTCCAGAATCGGAATCTCCATGCGGGCGATCAGCTCCCGGATGATCGGATCCTGCGCGCGCAGATCGTCCGGCATGGGCTTGCGCGTGGCCTTGTAGCCCTCGTAGAGCTGCGCGCGGAAGGTGGGCGCGTGCATGTCGAACGCCACGGCCAATCCATCCGGCTTCTCCTCCCCGATGACCTTCAATAGCATCATCACAAAGCCGTGCACCGCGTTCGTGGGCGTGCCGTCCGGCGCGCTCATGGGCGTCTGCAGCGCGTGGTAGGCGCGGTACATCAGGCTGTAGCCGTCCAGAAGGACCATCTTTTCCATCGCAGAGGCTCCTTTTTTTACATAATCTCATTGTATTATACCAAACTACCCCGTAAATAGCAAACGCCCTTTGAGAACCATTTGTGAAAATTCAATGGTCAAAGCTGGACAGGGCGCGCACGGGATGATAGAATAGAGGAAGCGAGGTGATACTTTGAAACCGGCAACCGTCGTTCTCTCCCTGATACTGATTCTGATGCTGGCCTTCGGGGCCTTCTTTTATACGGGCGGCACGCTGAAGGCCCAGGTCAATTCCATCACCGCCGACGCGGCGGAATATCCTGACGCCTTCGAGTCCATTCGCAGCGTGGTGGCCTCCGGCGCGGCCCCCCGGCAGTTTTCCCAGGACGCGCTGGACGATCCGGCAAACTACTCCCTGGTGGATGTGACCATCAATCTGACCAACCGGGGCATCTTCGCCGCGGAGTGGCTGAACGTGCAGCTGGGGCCCGTGACCGGGGACGTGGCGGTCTACTCCCTCTCCGGCGACGGCGTGGACGTCTCCGCCCGGAGCACCGCTCAGATCAACCTGAAGCTCGTCACCCGCGCCCCCGCCGGCAGCGTGCGCACCGTCTCCATACAATACTATGTCTACGGAGTCTCCCGCACCATAGAACTTCAGATCTAGCCGGACTCCGGCGCAACCGTCGCGGCGCTCCCGCCCGGGCGACAGGTGTTCGGGAGAATTCCGGGCCTTCTGTTTTTTGACAAGCGGGTGGTCGGGGGAACACCTTCCCCGGCGTACACGCCGCCGGAGCGCGTAAGGGCTGCGCCCCTCTCGCGCTCTCCGGCGGTTTTCCGACCGTCTGCGAGCCGGCGACATTCAAAATGCCGCCGGCCATTTTCGTATGTAATCCTGCATAAAACGTCCGCCCCGGCAGAGAGGGCCAAAACGCACCTGCGCCGCCGCTTCACAGGGAAGCGGCGGCGCAATTGCTGCTTCAGGGATTTACTGTGCCCGGACTGGGCGCGGCGGCGCTGCTCCAGCTGCCGTCGGCCATCTTCGTCCAGGCCACGTCTGCCTTCAACAGATCGAATTCCACCCGGTCCTGCACCCTGCCCCGCGCGTCGCTGAGCACCACCTGTTCGCCCTCGGAGCTGAGCGCAAAGTTCGTGTGCAGATGGGCGGGATCCTCCCGGCGGTTGAGGCGCGAGGCAAAGACGACCAGCGTCTCGCCCGCCTCAAGGCGCAGCTCGGGGAAGGTCCACTTCCACACCTGCGCAGGATCGTCGGAGAGGTGCCAGCCCGTGAGATCCACCGCTTCGCCGGAGCGGTTGTACAGCTCGATGTAATCGTAGTACTCGCCGTTTTCATCCGCGAGGGTGTAGCGGTTGGTGGACATGAGTTCCGTGATCACCACGGGGCTGTCGCCGTCGGGCTCGGTGAGGGCGCGGTAGCCCTCGACCGTGTTGGGCTGCCCCGGCGTGGGCGTCGTGCAGAGCTGCCACTGATTCACGTCGATGCGCGCATAGGACTGATCCGCATCCAGCGCAGGCAGATTCACCGTGTCCACCGCCACGCCTGCGGGGTTGAAGAGCATGAGCGTGTCCCCCGCGGAGGAGAGGCTGAAGGGCGCGTGCAGGCTGTCCGTCGCGTCCGTGCGCAGGCGGCTGTCCGCCAGCACCAGCGCGCACTCCCCCGGCTCCAGCTGCATCTCGGGAAAGGTGAACACGTTCACGGCGTCCGCGGCCTGGCTCAGCGCATAGCCCTTGAGGTTGAGCGGGCTCCCGCTCACGTTCGCCACCTCAATCCAGTCCGGAGTGCTGCCGTCGCCGGTGCTGAGCGTGCGCCGGTTGCCACTCATGACCTCGTTGATGCGCAGCGGCCCGGCGGTGTGAATCTCGGTCACCTCGCGCACCTCCTGTACGCTGCTGCCGCTTACGCGCAGCGGGAAGCCGTTTGGCCAGGCCTGTTGCAAAAAGAACGCCAGCGCAACGACGATGAGTCCGCCCACAGCGAGGATCGCAAGCTCCCTGCCGGGGCCGCGGCTACGCGACGCGGACGGGCGCCGGGAATTCGCACCCCCCGTAGACGCGCCGCGGCGCGCCGCGCCTCCCGCAGGCGCGCGTCGCTGCGCCTGCGGCCGCGCGCCCTGCCGGGGCAGCGAATCGGGGCGTTTGTTCATCTGGGTCACGGAATTTTCCCTCCCAACGAAGTTTCAACCGGTCGATCAGGCCGATTCCCCGGAATAGGACACCAGGGTCGCGTCATAGACGCCCGGCACCGCGCGCAGCTTGCTCAGCAGCGCGTCCGGCTTGTCCACGCGCACCTCGTAGGTGGCCTCGACGCCGTTGGAGGAGACCGTCTTGCTCTTGAGCTTCTGGTTGCGGATGCCGCTCACGATCTGATTCGCCGCGCGCTCGGCCTCGTCGCCCATGCGCACCACCAGAAGGAAGCTGCCCATGTGCTTGGACTGAATCTGCACCAGCACGGTGATCAGCACCGCGATGCCCACCACCGTCAGCGCCGTCAGGAAGAACTGGCCCGCGCCCAGCAGGATGCCCATGGTGAGGGCCCAGAACATGTAAGCCGTATCCAGCGGATCCTTCACCGCCGTGCGGAAGCGCACGATGGACAGCGCGCCCACCATGCCCATGGACAGGGCGATGGATTCGCGGATGCACATGACCACCGGGCAGGTGATCAGCGTCATCAGCACCAGCGTGAGCGTGAAGTTATTGGAGTACATCACGCCCCGGAAGTTCCGGCGATACACCCAGGCGATGAACAGGCCGACTGCAAACGCCATCAGCAGCGAAAATACAATGGTCATCCAGGAAGAAGGGGTGATGGTCTGGGAGCTCCAGATGCTGGAAAAATCGTTCATGATCATATCCTCCTAAGTATCTTGGCTTCTATGGTTATGCGATTCGGTTTCACCTCATCGGCCCAGGGGTTCATATCTTCTGCAGAGCACATATTTGGAAACGGCGCTGCGGTCGGCCTGAATACCGTCCAGCAGGGCGCGGATGTGATCCGGCAGGTATTCGTCAAATTTGACCTCCAGT
Organism: bacterium; assembly: GCA_004563405.1. GTDB lineage: Bacteria > Bacillota > Clostridia > Christensenellales > Aristaeellaceae > SFTH01. The sequence goes on along the minus strand of SFTH01000004.1, from coordinate 52,345 downwards.
ATCTCCACGTTTCCGTCGTGGGGGCAGACGGTGGGCAGATCCGGGTTGAACAGCTCCGTGGAATGAAGGCCGCTGCGCAGGCGCAGGTCAAAGGTGATGCGCACATTCTCCGCCGGGTGCAGATAGGCCTCCCGCTCGTAGTCCACGATCACTGCCGGCCGCAAAAGCCGCGTGCGCATCTGCACATACACGTCCTGGAGCAGCGGGCTGGAGGAGGTCTGCAAACCCCGCGGATCGCCGTCCATGATCTGCTCGCAGAGTCTGCGGGTAATCTGCACCGAGGACTTCTGAATCAGGTCGCCCAGCTTGCGCTTGCGCTCCAGAAAGATCTCCTTGTCGGAGTGGCGGTAGATGCGTATGCGATACTTGTCCCGGGCCATCACGCCGGAAACCTTATCGTAGTAGGCGCTGTCGTCCACGTCGTCCAGATACAGCGAGCGGATGACGTAGGGCTTTCCATCCACGCAGTGGCTGTCCAGATGCATCACTGGCCGCAGCCGCGCGCGCAGGACCTCCAGCTCCGCCGGATTGATGAAATACTTCAGCTCGTGCCGTGCAGGCAGCTTGGTTCGCTTGTCCGGCATCAGTATTCTCCTTCCCCGAGGATGCCTTCTGCAACCTCCTCAATCGACTCCCAGATCGGGCTCTCCCGCATCTCCTCGATGGCCGCACCGAAGTACTTCTTCATGTCCGCGTCCGAAAGCTTCAGCGCGTTCTGGAAGTAGCCCAGCAGCTTCGCCGGGCGCTCCTGGGCATAGGAGATGACCTTCCGGATGCCCGCATTCAGGCTCAGTCCCCAGTGTTCCAGATACTCGGGCAGCATGTCCTCGATGCGCGCGTAGCGTTCCTCGAACTTCGAGACCACGTTCTCCGTGGAGAAATCCGTGGCCAGCTTTTCGCCGAAGTAGGTCAGGAACTCCTCCCGGAAGCGGGGATTTTTCATGCAGGCGATGAAGAGCGTGTTGTCCGTGCGCCGCCCCGCGCCGGTTCCGCCGGGCGTGAGCCAGTTTCCGATGGAATCCGTATCGTTGAAGAACGCCCAGTCGAGATCGAACAGCGCCCACCTCCACTTTCCGTCCACCCGCGCGTTCCGGTATCTGCGCACGTTCAGCGTATCGGTGTTTCCGGTGAAGATCTCAATGGACATGTACTCGATGAAGTTCTGAATGTCGATGCGGCTGTCCAGATACGCATAGGCCGCGTCGGTGGTGGTATCGTTGCTCTTGACCCAGCTGAGCAGCTCCTCAAAGCTCGCGTTGGAGCCCTGATACACGCTGGAATTGCCCTTCACCAGGTCAATCTCGTCCTCCATGCCCTCCCAGCCCTCAAACTGGCAGATGCTGTACTTGTTGATGCGCTCGCGGATGTAGCAGAGGGTGTAGTACTGTCCATCCAGATAGACGACGGCCACCTCGTTCTTCTGATACATCAGGGAGCTGTCCTTCATCAGGGAGGAGAGCGTGGTGTCGCGCATGAAGCTCATGTCGTAATCCTCGCCGGAGGCGCGCAGCAGAATCGACTGGTAGGACTCGTAGTCGCGCTCGGAAAAGATCGGATAGTTGAAGCGGTTTTCGCCGTACTGGCTGCGGGCGATCACGTTAAAGCTCTTGACCGGCAGCTTGCGGCTGTCCTGTCCGTGCAGGCTGATGCCGCAGCCCTGGGAGATCGCGCTCTCGCCGCTGGCGGTGAAGATCTCCACATGCGCCTCCCGCTCCCAATCCTGAGAATAATTGGAAATGATGCCGTTTTCCGCGCCCGTGAGATTGTCCGGATCGGACACCAGGGAGATCACATACGCGCTGCCCGCGTTGTTGACGTCGTAGAGATAGCTCTGGGTGTCAATCAGCGAGGGCATGCAGCCGTCCCGGTAGACCCGGCTGCGCAGGATGGTGGCGCTCGAAACGGAGATGGGCCCGGTGTAGAGGGTACAGCTTTCGTCCGGATCGGAGCAGTCCAGCGTGTAATAGATGCGGCTGCCGGCGGGCGCGCTCAGCTCCACGGTGAAGCTGTCGCCCGTGTGGAACAGTCCGCCCTGCACGGAGCAGTCCGCCTCGACCGCCCGCTCGCGGTAGTGCGCGCCGGTGTTCGCCGCGCCCGGCGTTCCGGATTCGAAGTAGAAGAAACCGATCTCGCCCTGGGCGCGCCCGTAGGACATGCCGCCGTACTGCTTGGGTAGATAGATCGCGTCCAGCACCACGCCCTGGGGATCGGACAGGCAGACGTTGTACCCACCGGCGGAGGCCAGGGAAAAGTCCGCATTCAGGGTACCGCCCAGCGTGGCGCCCTCCTGGCCGGAGAGATACACGCCCAGGTACTGTCCCGGCTGGATCACCGTTCCGGAGGGGAACTGCCATTTGCGGGGCTTGCCCGAATCGTCGGTAAGTCCGTATCCGCTCAGATCCACCGCCGCTCCCGAACCATTGTAGATTTCCAGCCAGTCGCACCTCTGCTCCGTGGCGGAAGCCATGATTTCGCTGATGTACACCGCCGCGCTCCGGTCGCCAAAGGTCTGAAGGTTGACCTGCGCCGCGGCGGAGGCGCTGTTCTCCATTCCCGGCGTGGGCGCGAGCTGCGCGGTCCACGCGCCGTCCACCAGAGAATAGGCCTGATCATCCAGCATGGCGGGGAGCTGAACCATGGAAACCGTCTGGCCGTCCGGGCGGCTCAGGTACACGCCCTCCCCGTCGTTGCTCAACCGGAAGCTGGCGTGCAGGTGGCCGCTGTCGCCGGTGCGCTCGTAGTCGGAGCAGTGCACCGCCAGATAGCCGCCTGCGGGGAGAATGACCTCCGGGAAGCTCCAGCGCTTGAGCCGGGAGACGGAATCAGAGAGGTACCAGCCCTTCAGGTTCACATCCTCATCAGAGGTATTGTGCAGCTCCACATAGTCGTGGTATTCGCCGTTTTCATCCGCATAGTAGAGCGTGTTCGAGCACATGACCTCGCTCAGCTCCACCGCGTCCGCCTCGGTATGCACGCCGGTCTGCGCCGCGCCAACGCCCTCCGCGTCGTTGCTCCAGCCCGGCGTGGCGTTCCGGGTCGCGCTCCAGCTGCCGTCGCTCTGCCGGGCGTAGGCTGCGTCCGCGTCCAGCTCGGGAAGCTCCACGCTGTCCACCGCGCGTCCCTGCGCATTGAGCAGCACCAGCGCGTCCCCGCCTGCGGCGGAGAGCTTGAAGGGGGCGTCCCAGGCCTCGCGCGCCGCGCGCACGCCCACCGCGCGAATCACCAGACATTCGCCGGGATTGAGCGTGTACTCCGGGAAGCTGAGCGCCTGATTGAGATCGGACTTCAGCATCAGCGTATACTTTCCGATTTCCACCGGCGCGCTGCTCACATTTGCAATTTCGATCCAGTCCGGCACCTCGCCCGCATCCGTGATGAGCGTCGAAGTGTTCTCCGACATGATCTCGTTCAGGCGCACCGCACCCGCGCCCTGCGCCACGGCGTCGTCCGGCGCAAACAGCGCGCTGTTTTGCAAAAGCGCGGCGCCCAGCACGACCAGCACGCCCGCGAGCACCATCAGCACGAGCATCGCCGGGCGCACGCCTTCGCGCGCGCCGGTCCAGCCCGCGTTTTTCTTCGACTTGCCGCGTGCGCGCTGCGCCGCGTTCGACTTGCCCTGCTTTTTGTGCGCCAAGTCCTTCCCTCCATCCCTGACTCTGCAATTTCCAAGAATGATTCACAAGCCACAAATGGGCATAATAACCCTTAATAATAATACTCCTTTTTTGTCGAAATGGGAGTACTTTCATTCAATATTTTCCCGAATATTTTGTAAAAATCGTTCCTTCTCTCCGAATTCCTGCGCAATTCCCTGAAAAAAGCGCGAAAACGCCCCCGGCACAGGGCCGGGGGCGCGCCGTGGGACGTTTACTTGGCGAAGTCCACCGCGCGGGTTTCGCGGATGACGTTGACCTTGATCTGTCCCGGATACTCCATTTCCTTCTCGATCTTCTTCACGATTTCCCGTGCGAGGATCAGCGTGCCTGCATCGTTGACATCGTCGGGCTTGACGATGATGCGCACCTCGCGTCCGGACTGAATCGCGTAGCAGGTCTCCACGCCGTCGAAGGAATAGGCGATGGATTCCAGCTTCTCCAGCCGCTTGATGTAATTCTCAAGCGACTCTCTGCGCGCGCCGGGGCGCGCCGCGGAGATGGCGTCCGCCGCCTGCACCAGTACGGCCTCCACGCTCGCGGGCTCCACGTCGTTGTGGTGCGCCGCCACGGCGTTGACCACCAGATCGTTCTCGCGGAACTTCTTGCAGAGGTCCGCACCGATGGACACATGCGTGCCCTCGACCTCGTGGTCGATGGCCTTGCCGATGTCGTGGAGCAGACCCGCGCGCTTGGCGAGCTGCACGTCCGCGCCCAGCTCCGCCGCCATCACGCCCGCCAGGTGGCTGACCTCGATGGAGTGACGCAGCACGTTCTGGCCGTAGCTGGTGCGGTAGCGCATGCGGCCCAGGAGCTTGACCAGCTCGGGATGGATGCCGTGCAGGTTGGTCTCGAAGATGGCCTGTTCGCCGGCCTCGCGGATCTGGTTGTCCACCTCGCGGCGGGCCTTTTCCACCATTTCCTCGATGCGCGCCGGATGAATCCGGCCGTCGGTGATCAGCTTTTCAAGGGCGATGCGCGCGATCTCGCGGCGCACCGGATCGAAGGCGGAGATGATGACCGCCTCGGGGGTGTCGTCGATGATCAGATCCACGCCCGTCGCCGTCTCGAGGGTGCGGATGTTGCGGCCCTCGCGGCCGATGATGCGGCCCTTCATGTCGTCGTTGGGCAGCGCGACCACGGAGACCGTGGTCTCCGCGACGTGGTCCGCCGCGCACTTCTGAATGGCGGTGGAGATGATGTCGCGGGCCTTCTTGTCCGCCTCCTCCTTGGCGCGGGCTTCAATCTCGCGCACCATGACGGCGGCGTCGTGGTAGGCGTCCTTCTGGACGCGGTCGATCAGGATGTTCTTGGCCTCGTCGCTGGTCATGTTGGCCACGCGCTCCAGCTCCTGCAACTGGCGGCTGTGCATCTCCTGGGCTTCCGCCTCCAGGCGCTCGGCCTCCTTGTACTTCTCGTTCAGCTGTTCTTCCCGGGCCTCCAGGTTGTCCAGCTTCTTGTCAAACTGTTCCTCGCGCTGGTTCACGCGGCGTTCGATGCGCGTCACCTCGCTGCGGCGGTCGCGAATCTCCTTGTCGAGCTCATTCTTCAGGCGAATGATCTCCTCCTTGGCCTCCAGCACAGCTTCCTTCTTCTTGTCCTCCGCCTTGCGCGCGGCTTCGTCCAGCAAATTCCTGGCGTACTCCTCGGTCTGCCCGATCTTCTTCTCCATCGTGTTTTTGCGATAGAAGTATCCGGCCGCCAGGCCAATTACCAACGCAATCAGCGCAATGACAGCAGTGATTGCAACACCACTCACGGTCGTCCTTGCCTCCCTTTCCTTGTCTATTCGCTTTTCCCCTGTTAAACGGCTTCTATACCGCTGATATGACATGCGCGTTCACTTTATGCGGAAGCATCTTCCGAAAAAAGCGGGCCGACAGACAGGACGCCATGCGCCCTCCCGCCGGTCCGAAGAAGAAATTAACTTGTATGAAAACCACATGCGCCGGCAGCGCCGGGCACGCACGGCTCACGCAAACCGCCCGCGCGGGTCAACCCCGCCTGGACGTCCTGTTCGCGTATTGCAGGCTGCGTCGTTCGGATACAAACACAAAATATCCGTCCGTTTCGTGAATCTCCACTCCGCCGAACACGGAAATCATCTTGTTCTTATACCACTCGCGCCGCTTGGTCACCATATACAGCCTACCGCCGATCTTCAATCGGTTAAAACCCTTTTCAATAAAACCCTTTGCCACCGAAAAATCCGTCTGATACGGAGGATTGGAGAGGATCAGGTCGAAACCGCTCGCATCCACGTCCCGAAAGCCGTCCGAGACATAGAGGCGCACGCCGCCCACTCCGTTCCGCTCCGCATTCCGGCGCGCGGTTTCCACCGCCATCGGATCGGCATCGGACATGAAAACATTTTCTTCTCCGGCGATCTTCGCCGCGACGATGCCGACGACACCGCAACCGCAGCCAAGATCCATAATGCGCATACCTGGCGCAATCTGCACATGCGAGAGCATCGCCAGGGTACCGCGATCAATGTGCTCCGGAGAAAACAGGCCGCACCGGGTCTCCAGGGAGACCTGCTGGCCGAGTATTTCCGCCTGCAGCAATCGGAATTCGCGTCCATCCATCATGCTCACGCATCCGCCACTTTCGTCAGGTTATTCGTCTAACCTCTATTATAGCACACTCCCGGATAAAAAAAAAGAATAATTCGCGTCAGTTTGGAAAAAATGTTTTCACATTTCCCGTGGAGGTGTGCAATTTGGCCGTGCACCTGGCGGCGGTCGCCGCGCTCCTGTTCTATCTCTGCGCCATCCCGGTCAAATTTGCGCTGGTCTTGCGCATCAAGGGCCGACCGGGCTTCGGCGCGGGCGCGGCCATTTTCGAGGGCCGCTTCGCGCTGCGGCGGGCAGGAAAACGGGCCCGGGGCGAAAAGAAGCACCTTCCCTGGCAAAAGGACGAAAAGAAGCTCGTCCGGGCGAACGCCCTGCCCGCCGCGCTGAAGGCCGGACGCTACCTGCTGCGCAAGGTGCGCCTGGAGTCCCTGTGCGCCCGGGGCCGCCTGTCCGCGGGAGACGCGGCCCGGACCGCCCTGCTCTGCGGCTGCGCGCAGGCGCTGGAGGGCGCGCTCTCCCCCTGCGCGCCTCCGGGCGCGGTGCGCCTCGACCTCCAGCCCGACTTCACCGGCGCGGGCAACGACCTGACGCTCTGCGGAATGGTTTCGCTGCGCGCGGGGCATATTATCCTCGCTGCGCTCATCGGCGCATGGAACCAATGTCTCAGGAGGATTCAGCATGGAAAAGCATCCCATTGAAAATATCATGACGACCACCATGGAGAACATACGGGACATGGTGGATGTGAACACCGTCATCGGCGAGGCCATCGTCACCCAGGACGGCTCCACCGTCATTCCCATCTCCCGGGTGTGCTTCGGCTTTGTTGCCGGCGGCGGAGAGTACCGCTGTGCGCTCCCACCCAAGGCGGCGGAGGCCGAAGACGGCCGCCTGCCCTTCGCGGGAGGCACCGGCGCGGGCGTGACGCTCCAGCCCATGGGCTTTCTGGTGACCTCGGCCAACTCGGTGCGCCTTCTCCCCGCACAGGCCTATGCCCCGGCGGACCGCATCATCGAACTCGCGCCCCAGCTAATGTGCGAGCTTCGCAACTTTCTGCGCTCCAAAAACGAAAAGAACGCGCCCAAGCCGCCCGCTCCGGACGCGCCCGTGGCGACCGTCTGACCTCTCTTCACCCGTTCAATCCCCCTCCGCGCGCGCATACTCTGAAGGGAGTCTTGCGAAACGGAGGGGATTCTTATGCAGCCGACGCTGATTCTGCGCGCGCCGCGCCCGGGCATCGTGTACATCGACGGCCGCTTTGCGGGAGAGGTCTCCGGGGAGCGCCCCCTTCTGCGGCCCGTCTGCCCCCAGGGAGCGGTGTATCTGGAGTACCGCCCGCTGGAGGGCGGCTGCCACTCCATGGCGCGCCGGCTGGTCTTCTCCGGCGGCGCGCCCCTTCCCGAGTCCGCCGGCGCGGCGGAAAATCTGAGCATCGTGCTCTGGCCCGGCGGCGCGGTGGAGATCGAATTTGCACCCCGGAGGGAGCGCGGCCTGGGCGTGCGCCTGAACCTGGCCGGACACGACCTGTACCTGTGCGAAGAGGAGATGCGCCTGTACTGCGACGGTCGGGTGCTCTCGCCGCTGCCCGAGGGCGCGCAGCTCCCGGAGCTGCGGATGTCGGAGGGCGGCGCGATGCTCACGGGGCGCTGCGAGGGCGGCTACTACCTGCTCACCACGGACGCCGCCCTCCAGCGGCAGACCGGCTTTCTGCGCGCGCAAAATCTGGAATTCGAGGCGGACGGGCGCATACGGGCCGTGGCGGCGGCGCAGGATTTGGTGGGACACGCCACACTGGAGACCTGGCGGCTCACCCCGGAGGGACTGCTGATCGTGTCCAGCGAGCCCGCCTGGGCCCACGGCGCGCCCCGCTGGCCCCGCACGCCGGAGGAGACGGCCCGCGCGGCGGTGGAGGCGGCGCTGGCCGGGCTGGACGCGGAGGCGGAAGGCTATCTCGCGCCCGCCCTGCGCAGCCGCGCGCCCCTGCGCGACCTGCGCGGGCGCTGCGATCTGTGCGTTGAAATGAAGTACGCTCCGCCTCAGGCCCGGCCCTGCGTGGGCCTTCTGTCCCTGGAGGAGGAAAACCTCGCCCGGGTGCGCCCCCTGTACTTCCGCGCCGCGCCCTCCGGCGGCCCTCAGGGCCCATACCAGATCGAGGAGCTGGACTTCACCTGAGGCCTGCGCACATCTCTCCACCGGTTCCTGCGCCGGAAGGCTCCCGCGCGGCGGCGTCCACTCGAGCCCCCGGCGGCGCGCCGCATGGCCGCACGTACCAAAGCTCTCCGCGATGCACAAAGCCCGGCGGTTTTTGATAGTCAGTCCGATGCCGTTGCCGTGGCGGCGCCGTGCCCGCAAGGCGCAAAGCCCGGCGGCGATGCAATCGCCGTCGCAGCGGTTGCCGCACGCAAAAGCACCCGGAACGCGCCGGTATGGGGCGCTCCGGGCGCTTCTGACGCGCACTTGAATTTTCGGACGCTCAGTCGATCAGGCCGTACTCCCTGTACATGGAGAGCATCGTCTGATACATCAGCTTGTTGCTCATCAATTGTCTGAACGTCACGGTTTTGGTCTTGCCTTCGGCGCGAAGCGCGTCCATCCTCCGAACGGTGTCCGCATAGTTTTCCTGAATTCCTTCGAGCATGCGCTCGAAGCGCTCCTCCCGCTCCGACACGTCGCACGCCTCCCTTCCCGATAAAATCGCTCTGTGTTCAATCCGTATTCCGTCGCATGGATTCCCGACCGCCCGCTTTCATCAAACAAATCCCCCGGACAGCTTCCGTCCGGGGGATTTGCCGCGCGCGCCCGCCCGGAGCGCGCAGGCGAAGGTCAGACCTTGAAGTTGACGGACTTGTCGCCCTGATCGTTGGAGCCAAACACATAGTCGTTGCCGGGCAGGATGGCGTTGAGGATGATGCCAACCAGCGCGCCGACAGCCAGACCGGACAGGCTGATGGGGCCGAGCACGATCTTGCCTGCGCTGGAGAAGGTGATGCCCAGGGACAGGCCCATGATGAGCGCGGCGATGATGATGTTGCGGTTCTTGGTGAAGTCCACCTGGTTTTCCACGACGTTGCGCACGCCGACGGCGGAGATCATGCCGTAGAGGATCAGGGACACGCCGCCGATGGTGGCGGTGGGCATGCAGGCGATCAGGGCCTCAAACTTCGGGCAGAAGGCGAAGATCACGGCCAGCACGGCTGCGATGCGGATGACGCGGGGATCGTAGACCTTGGTCAGCGCGAGCACGCCGGTGTTCTCGCCGTAGGTGGTGTTCGCGGGAGCGCCGAAGGCAGCGGCCAGCGCGGTGGCGCAGCCGTCGCCCAGCAGGGTGCGGTGCAGGCCGGGTTCGGCGACGAAGTTCTCGCCGACGGTGGAGGAGATGGCGCACATGTCGCCGATGTGCTCAACCATGGTGGCCAGCGCGATGGGCATCATGATGGCGATGGAGGAGACCAGCATGCCGCCGTCGCAGCCCTTGAACAGGGAGAACACAGTGTCCTTCCACTGGAAGGGCAGGCCGATCCAGGCAGCTTCCTTCACGGCGGTGAAATCCACCTGGCCGAAGATGGCGGCGATCACATAGGAGCCGATCACGCCCAGCAGGATGGGGATGATCTTGATCATGCCCTTGCCCCAGATGTTGCAGACCACCACGATGGCGATGGCCAGCAGGGCGATCCACCAGTTGGCCTGGCAGTTGTTGATGGCGGAGTTGGCCAGAGACAGGCCGATGCAGATGATGACCGGGCCGGTGACGATCGGCGGGAAGAAGCGCATGACGCGCGCAGTGCCGAAGGCCTTGAACAGCGCGGAGAGAACCACATACAGCAGGCCCGCGCACATCACGCCCACGCCGGCGTAGGGAATCCAGTTCATGCCCTCGGCGTTGTCAAACAGGGCGCACACGGCGGCGTAACCGCCGATGAAGGCGAAGGAGGAGCCCAGGAAGGCCGGAACCTTGCCCTTGGTCAGGAAGTGGAACAGCAGCGTGCCCAGGCCGGCGAACAGCAGGGTCGCGGAGACCGGCAGGCCGGTGAGCACCGGCACCAGCACGGTTGCGCCGAACATGGCGAACATGTGCTGGAAGCCCAGCAGCAGCATCTTCGGGGTACCGAGGGTTCTTGCATCGCGGATACCATTGTCAGACATGAAATATTCCTCCCCTAATTTGTCCCAAACCCAAACTACCGGTCATAGAGCCAGACGCTTTCATCCTCGTCAAGACCGGGCATATTCACCCGGACAAACTCCGTCTGCGCGGTGGGAATGTTCTTTCCCGCAAAGTCGGCGCGAATGGGAAGCTCCCGGTGGCCGCGGTCGATGAGCACCGCCAGCTGAATCCTGCGCGCGCGGCCCAGATCCATCATTGCCTCCATGGCCGCCCGCGCGGTCCGGCCGGTGTAGAGCACGTCGTCCACCAGCACCACCGTCTTTCCGTTCACGTCGAAGGGAATGTCCGTCCGGTTGATCTTGGGATCCTTTGAGATGTGCGTCAGGTCGTCCCGGTAGAAGGTGATGTCCACCGAGCCGACGGGAACGTTTGCTCCCTCGACGCGCAGTATGGCTTCGGCCAGCATCCGGGCAATGGGTTCGCCGCGCCTGCGGATGCCCACCAGAACCACGTCCTCCACGCCCTTGTTGCGCTCGATGATCTCATGCGCCATGCGCGTGATCGTGCGCTGCACCTGGCGATCGTCCATGATCTGGGTCTTCTTCTGCATTCGGCTTCCCCCCAATGCACGCAAAATGCCTTCGCCATTCAAGGCGAAGGCATGCAAAATTCAGCCGTACTGCCAAGCGCCTTGTCGACCTCACGGGATCGACTTAAAGGAACCCTTTCGACTGCCTATTATAAAATCTTTGTCGGCGCGCAACCAGTACATTTCTGTTAATTTCCGATTCTCTTGTGTTAATCCCGGGACAGTCCTTCCCACGTCAGGCCGCCGGATTCCCGATCGCGCCTGCGAAGCACACGCTGCCGCTCTCCCCGTCCGCGACGATGAAGGCAAAGGGGCGATCCACGCGCACCTCCACCGTATCCTCCGGCAGGGGCATCGCCATGCAGGCAACGGACACCGCCGTGGCCGCAGCCGCCTCCGTGCCCTCCTCATCCAGCTGCACGCGCACCTTCTGAAGAATCCCGTCGATCTTCACGGGCACATCCGAAATGCCGGAGAAGTCCGCGCCGTCGCCGAAGGGAGCCTCCACGCCCAGCGCCTTCAGCGCGTCGGCGAGGGAATTCTCTGTCGTCAGGTCGAACTTTGGCAGATACAGATCCACCCTGCGCGCCTCCGCGCCGCCCTTCAGGTAGTCCATGCCCTGCCCCGCCAGCGCGTCCAGCAGGCCGTCAAGCCCGACGCCCTCGCCGGGCAGCGCAATCCACATCGAGAGCACGCTGTCCGCATAGGGTAGGCGGACGATCTGCACGCCGTCCCGCTCCACATAGTCAAAGTCCGCCTGCTGGTACATCATCTCCACATCCACGTCGCCCTGCGGCGCGTGGAAGCTGTCCCCGACGGTGTTGTATGCCTCAAAGGGACTCGCCCACGCCTCGTCCATGGCGATGGCGTTTACGAGAATCAGCCCGGTCTGCGGGTCGGGTGCTTCGCTGAACAGCCGGTCGATCAGGCCGTCGGTGTGCTCCTCCACCCAGGCGTTGACCTTCTCCACCACGTCCGCGTCCAGCGCGAACCACTCCGCGCCGTAATTTTCGTTCACGCGCTCGACGTAATCGCCCTTCAGCGTCAGCTCCGGCGCAGCGAAGGCGGCGTTGGCGGATTTGATCTCCTCCGGGACGGCGTCCTTCAGCGCGGACACGTCCTGCGCGCCCAGCGCGCCCAGCAGCTGTTCGAGGGTCTCCCCCGCCGCGCCCTCGGCGGCCATGCCCAGCGCCGTGGTCAGGCTCGCCGGAGAGAGCATCACGTTTTCGCCGCCGGTATACAGCGCCCTGAGCAGTTCAAAACCCAGATCTTCGCCCGCCGCCTGTGCGGACTCCGCCAGCGCGCAGCAGGGCAACAGCGCAAGGCACAGCAGTGTGGAAAAGATTTTCTTCAACATAAAAAGCACGCTCCTCTGCGTCGGATTCTGCAACATAGACGCAGTGGAGCGGCTGGAAGTTCCAGGAAGATACAGTTGGGCTCGAATTGCGGTCAGCCGCGGAGCCGCGCGTCCACGGCGCGCACCTCGTCAATGAAGGCCTTCGCGTCCGGCGCGCCGTAGAGGGCGCTGCCCGCAACCATCACGGTCATGCCCTGCTCGATGAAGGGTACGCAGGTGTGGGTGTTCAGGCCGCCGTCCACCTCGATCAGCGCGTCGCAACCGGCCGCGTCCAGCATGCGGCGAATCTCGCCCACCTTGTCGATGGTGGCGGGAATCATCTTCTGTCCGCCGAAGCCGGGGTTGACGCTCATCACCAGCGCCAGGTCGAAGTCGCCCAGCACATACTTCAGGCACTCCGGCGACGTGGCCGGGTTCAGCGCCACGCCCGCCAGCGCGCCTGCGGCGCGAATCTGCTGGAGCACGCGGTGCAGGTGGTTCGTGGCCTCGGCGTGCACGGTGACAATCTTCGCCCCTGCCGCCACGAACTCTTCCACATATTTCTCCGGATTGGCGATCATCAGATGCGCGTCCACCGGCAGCGAGCACTTCGCCGCGGCCTTCAGGATGCCCTGTCCGAAGGAGATGTTCGGCACAAAGTTGCCGTCCATCACGTCGTAGTGCAGATAATCCGCGCCGGCCGCCGCCATGCGCTCGATCTCCTCGCCGATCTTCAGAAAGTCCGCCGCCAGCAGCGACGGTGCAAGCTTAATCATAGCGTTCCCTCCATTTGATCTTCATTTCGTTCAGAAGCTCCACATATCTCCCGTGCCGTTGCGCGTCGATCTCTCCCGCCGCCACGGCCTCCAGCACCCGGCACTTCGGCTCCGTAGCATGATAGCAGGGCTTGAAGTAACACTGCCCGGCGTAGGGTTCAAACTCCGGATAGCTGTCCTGAAGCTCCACCGGGTCAAAGAGTTCCGCATCCAGCAGGCTGAAGCCCGGGGTGTCCAGCACCATTCCGCCGCTCGGAAGGGGAATCAACTCCGAGCGCCGGGTGGTGTTCTTGCCCCGCTCGATCTTCTCCGACAGCCCGCCCGTCTCCAGCGACAGCGCGTAGAGCGCGTTGATCAGCGTGGATTTTCCCGCGCCCGACTGGCCCGCCAGCGCGTGCACGCTGCCCCGCAGCGCCTCCCGCAGCGCCTCCACATTTTCCCCCGTGCGGGCCGAGACCGCCAGTACGCGAATTCCCGCCCCGCGGTACTGCGCGGCGATCTCCCGCGCGCCGTCGGGATTGAGTTCGCACTTGCTCACCGCCAGCAGCGGCTCAATGCCCCGCCGCCGCGCGGCGAGGAGCATGCTGTCCACCAGCGGCAGATCCGCCGCCGGGGCCGCCGCCGAGGCCACGATCACGATGCGGTCGATGTTGGCCACCGGCGGCCGCGTGAGCTCGTTTCTCCGGGGCAGAATGGCCTGAATCCAGCCGTCCTCGCCCTCCGCGCCGGGAAGCATCTCCACGCGGTCGCCCACCTTGGGCTTCGTGCGCTCCCGCCGCAGCTTCCGCTGGGCCCGCAGCGTGTGCAGCGCGCCCGACTCGTCCATCACGGTGTAAAACCCGCCGATTCCCCGCAATATCGTTCCCTGCAAAAGCTCGCCTCCGTATTATTCAAAGTCCAGCAGCAGGCGTTCGGAGAGCACGCCGTCCAGATAGATGTTGACGACGTGAACGCCCGCCTCCGCGCTCGTCAGGCTCACCTGATGCGTCCCCGCCGCCAGCGCCCCGCGATAGACCTCCGCGGTCTGGCCCGAAGGCATGTTCATCTCAATGCTCACCTGCAGATCGTTCAGGGGAACCACCAGCGTAAGCGCCGTGTCCGGCGCATATCTCGTCTCCTGCTCCCGGCAGACCGTCAGATCCACCGTCGTTCCGGTCAGCACCTGGGTGTAGGGGGCGATGCTCTGGGCGATGACCGCGCCGGAACGCGCGTCCGCCGAGTCGCCCTCGCTCACGGCGCCCAGCACCAGGCCCTCGGCCTCGATCACCGCCTGCGCGCCCTCCAGGCTCAGCCCGGAGAGGGAGGGCACGGACACGCTCTGTCCGCTGATCTTCACCGTCAGCTGCGCGTCCCGGGAGGTCCAGCCGGAGGGCTGGTTTACGGAGATTACCGTTCCCACGGGAAAGTCGCTCTGGTCGTAATCCACGCTGACGTTCATCGCGCCCGCCTCCTCCAGCAGAGCGATGGCCTCCTCGGACTTCCAGCCGGTCATGTCCTCCAGATAGAACCACTGACTGCCCAGGCTCGAAGTGAGCGTGATGCGCGCGTCGCGGCGCAGCAGATCGCCCTCCGCCCGGGATTGCAGCATGATGACGCCCTCGTCGAAGTCCTCGCTGTAGGCGTTGACCACCGTCACATCCTCGACGCCCAGATTCCGCATGGCCTCCACCGCCACATCCTCGCTCAGGCCGATCAGATCCGGCATGGGGATGCTTCCGCGAATGTTGCGGAAGTATACCCCGGCCATTGCCAGCGCGCACGCCAGGAGGACGCCGCAGACGATGAGCAGCCATCTGTGACGGCCCTTGCCCGGCCTGGGCGCCCTGATCGGTTTCTGGGGCTTCCTCTTCCGGGGCTCCCGCGGCGCCTCCGTGCTCTGCGCGTCCCGGCCCTTCGGATAGTGCACGAAGCCGCCCCGGGGGTGGGAAATCGTCTTGCGCAGATCGGCGGCCATCTCGGCCGCGGTCTGATAGCGGCGCTCCTTGTCCTTGCACAGCGCGCGCATGACCACCTCGTCCAGCGCCCGGGAAATCTGGGAATTTCCGGCGCGCATGGACCGGGGCGCTTCGCTGACGTGCTTGAGCGCCACCGAGACCGTGGTCTCGCCGTCGAAGGGAACGTGGCCGGTGAGCATCTCGTAGAGCACGATGCCCACGGAGTACAGATCGCTCTGCTCGTTGGCCACCTCGCCCCGCGCCTGCTCGGGGGAGAGATAGTGCACGCTGCCCATCGCCGAGCCGTTGGGGTCCAGCTGGGTGGTCTGGGAGGTCTTCAGGCGCGCGATGCCAAAGTCGGCCACCTTCACCCGGCCCTCCCGGTCCACCAGTATGTTCTGGGGCTTGATGTCCCGGTGCACGATGCCGTTGCGGTGGGCGTGGTCCACGGCGGCCAGGATGCGTATGGTCATGCGCAGCGCCACGTCCGGATGGATGCGGCCCTCCTCGCGGATCATCTCCTTGAGGGTCTGGCCGTCCACATATTCCATCACGATGTAGCGCATCTCACCCTCGATGCCCACGTCCAGCAGGTTGACGATGTTCTCGTGGGACATCTTTGCGGCGGCCTCGGCCTCCCGGCTGAAGCGGCGCACGAATTCCATGTCCGACTCGTACTCGGGCCGGAGCACCTTGATGGCGACGATTCGGTTTTCCTGTGTGTCCAGGGCGCGGTACACGACGGCCATGCCGCCCGTTCCGACGACAGCTTCAATGCGATACCGGCCCGAAATGAGCCGTCCGATCATTTCTGATCCTCCTCAAATACCGCATACATGGCCGTGATGTTGTCGGTTCCGCCGTCCTCGAGCGCGGCGTTGACCACCGCGTCGAGCTTCTCCTCCCAGCTCGCGCCGCCCAGCGTGATTTCCAGGATTTTCCGCTCCTCCACATGGTTGGAAAGGCCGTCGGTGCAGAGGAAGAACACGTCTCCCTTCAGGCGCTCGAGCTGAATCAGATCCACCTCCACGCGCTCGGCGGTGCCCAGGGCGCGGGTGATGTAGTTGCGCTTGGGATGATACCTGGCCTCCCGGGGCGTGATGACTCCCTTGAGCACCATCTCCTCCACCAGGGTGTGGTCCGTGGTGAGGCGCATGATGGCGCCGTTGCGCATCAGATAGGCACGACTGTCGCCCACATGGGCGATCTGCACGCTGTCGCCGCTCTGGGCCAGGGCCGTAAAGGTGGTGCCCATGCCGGAGCACTGCCCCTCCTGGCGGGACTTTTCGTAGATGGCCGCGTTTGCGCGCTCCACCGCGTGATGCATGGCCCGGCCGCCCGGCGCGACGTAGCCGCGCAGGACCTCGGAAAACACATCCACGGCCATGGCGCTGGCCACCTCTCCCGCATTGTGTCCGCCCATGCCGTCTGCGATGGCGCAGAAGTGCTCGCCCTCCCTGGGAAGGTAGAAGGCGTCCTCGTTGATGGGGCGAACCCTGCCAATATCCGTGCGCGCGTAAACTTTCATCTGTATTCCTCCGGGAATTGCTCGTCTCAGTTCTTTTTTTCCGCCAGATACCTGCGCCGGAGCTGGCCGCAGGCGCCGTCGATGTCCGCGCCCATCTCCCGGCGCACCGTGGTCGAGATGTTCTTGAGCTCCAGGCGCTTCAGGAACGCGGCCACATCCTGCTTCGAGGGCGCGACCAGGTTCCGCTCCTTCACGTCGTTCAGGGGAATCAGGTTCACATGGCAGCGCATGCCCCGCAGCCGCCGGGCCAACTCCTCCGCGTGCCGCACCTCGCAGTTCACGTCCTTGATCAGCGCGTACTCAAACACCACGCGCCGGCCGGTGACCTCGCTGTAATGCCTGCATGCGGCGATCACATCCTCGTAGGCGTAGGCGTGGGACACGGGCATGATCTTCTGACGGATCGCGTCGTTGGGCGCGTGCAGGGAGAGGGACAGCGTGACCGGCAGCCCCTCCTTCGCAAAGTCGTAGATCCGGTTCACCAGGCCGCAGGTGGACAGGGAGATGTTGCGCAGGGAGATGTTCAGCCCCTCCGGGCTGTTCACCAGGCGCAGAAAGCGCACCACGCTGTCGTAATTATCGAAGGGCTCACCGCTGCCCATGAGCACGATGTTGTGCACCCGCCGGGCTGGATCCGCCTTCTGGATGTGCCGGTTCGCGGCCACCACCTGGCCCAGGATCTCCCCGGCGCTCAGGTTGCGCAGCTTACCCTCCAGCGTGGAGGCGCAGAACGCGCAGCCCATGCGGCAGCCCACCTGCGTGGACACGCACAGCGTGTCTCCATAGTGGTAGCGCATGATCACGCCCTCGATCAGGTTGCCGTCCCGCAGCTCGTAGAGGAACTTCTCCGTGCCATCCAGCTTCGATTTATAGCTCTCGCGGATGCGCACCGGGTTCGCCACGGCGATCTCCCCGAGCTTCGCGCGCAGGGCGGCGGAGAGGTTGGTCATCTCCGGAATCTCCGCGCCCCGGGCCAGCCACTGGGCGATCTGACCAGCGCGGAACTTGCTCTCGCCCAGCTCCCCGGTCACGAAATCCAGAAGCTCACCGGAATTCAGGGCGAGCAATTCGATCTTATCCGCCATAGTTCTCCGCCTTTCTGCGCAGGCGCGCGATGAAGAAGCCGTCCATATCGTCCCGGTCGGGCAGCACCTGAATCATGCCGTTCGCATACCGGGGCCTGAGCGCCTCCGGCAGCCAGGCCGCGTCCGCCGCGATCTCAAATTCGGGGTGCGCTGCGAGGAATGCGGAAATCTGATCCCGGTTCTCCTCCGGCAGAATCGTGCAGGTGGAGTACACCAGCAGCCCGCCGGGGCGCACATAGGCCGCGCAGGTCTCCAGAATGGCGCGCTGGATGGGCAGAAGCGCCTCGATCGTCTCTCCGCGCAGCCGGTACTTGATGTCCGGCTTGTCCCCCATCACGCCCAGACCGGAGCAGGGGGCGTCCACCAGCACTGCGTCCATCGCGCCTTCGAGGCTCTCGACGCGCCTGGCCGCGTCCCGGACCTGGGGGCGGATGTTCTCCAGCCCCAGCCGTCGCTGGGCCGCGCGTATCAGCTCCACCCGGTGCTCGTGCAGATCCCAGGCGTACACGCGGCCCGCGCCGCGCATTATTTCCGCGATCAGGCAGCTCTTGCCGCCGGGCGCGGCGCAGGCGTCCAGCACCTGCATGCCGGGCTTCGCACCCAGCGCCAGCGCCGCCAGCATGGAACTCTCTCCCTGAATGGAGAACAGTCCCCCGCGATAGCCCTCGTGGGCCGCGAGCCGCCCCGCGCCGCGCACCCGGTACGCGCCGGGCACCTTTCCGCGGCTCCAGTCGAAGCCATTTTCACTGAGCCAGGCCTCGAACTCCGCATCCTGCATGCGCAGAAGGTTTGCGCGTATGGTGTCCGAGTGGCGGTCCGGCGACCAGGAGGCAATCTGCTCCGCTTCCTGATCGCCGTAGGCCTTGACCAGCCGCTCCACCAGCTCCAGCCGCACCGAGTACTTCTCCGAAATGTACCTCTCCGGCTCCGCCTCCCGGTCCGGCAGGGCGAGCTCCCCCGCGTCCCGGGCGCGAATCAGCCCCCGGAGCACGGCGTTGACCAGCGCGGTCTGGCGCTCCCTGCGGGCGGCGCGGGTCTGCTTCACGGCCTCGTCCACCGCCGCGTGGTCGGGAATTCGGTCCATGAACAGAATCTGCGCCGCAGCCAGGCTCAGGATATCCATGATCTCCGGCTCCGGGCGCTCCTTCATCCGCGCCGCCAGGCAGTGCTCGATGCGCAGCCGGTTCTCCAGCGCAAAGTAGAACAGGCTGGCCGCCAGGCGGCGATCCTCTCCGGTCAGATGCGCGGCGCTCAGTGCGCGGTCGAGGGCCTGCGATGCGTAGGCGTTGTCCCGCGCCACTTCCCGCAGCGCCCGCAGCGCCACGTCCCGGGCCGAAGGGCCCTGCGCGGCCCGCTGCGCGCCGGTTCCGGGCTTCGTGCCCATCCGCGCGCCGCTTCCGGGCCTTCTGTCCGTCCGCGCGCCGACCGCAAACTTTCCGTCCTTGCGCGCGCTGCCCGCGATTCCTTCGCCCGACCGGCCGTCGCGCTTCCCCGCGCCCGGATAAACGCCTGCGCCGCAGCGCCGTTCGCCCTGCCGCCGCACATCGCCCGAAGCCCGGCCGCCCGGGCCCTTCCGCTGTCCGTTTCCGCTCTCCTTCGCGCCGCCCGGGCGCCGGTCGCGCCTGTCTCTGTGATCCATCGTCCTCGCGCCTTTCCGAAATCAAATCCTTATTCCGATGCCGCCTCACTCCAGGCGGGTTCCAACTTCAATCTTTTTGCCCTGAAGGTAAGCCCGCGCGGTCATGCGCCTGGCGTTGGGGGCCTGCATCTCCAGAACTTCCAGCCAGCCATCGCCGCAGGCGACGAAGAGTCCCTCCTTCGCCCCGGAGACGACCACCGTGCCCGGCTCCGCCGGATGCCGGGCCGCGCAGGCGCGGGCCAGATAGATCTTCAATCTGCCCATCTCGCCGTCCGCATAAGCGCAGGGCCAGGGATTGAGCCCGCGCACCTGGCAGGCAATCTCCTCCGCGCCGCGCGTCCAGTCGATTCTGCCCATCTCGCGGGTCAGCATGGGCTGATAGCTCGCCAGCGCACTGTCCTGGGGCGTGGGCTTCAGGTCGCCCTCGGGATAGCGCTTCAGCGTATCGATCAGCAGCTGCGCGCCCAGCTCGGAGAGCCGCGCGGTCAGCTCGCCCGCCGTCTCCAGCGGGCCGATCTGCGTCTCGGCGCGCAGGAGCATATCTCCCGTGTCCATGCCCGCGTCGGTGAGCATGGTGGTCACGCCCGCCGTCTTTTCGCCATTCAGGATGCACCAGTTGATGGGCGCGGAGCCCCGGTAGGCCGGCAGCAGGGAGGCGTGCACGTTCACCGTGCCGAAGCGGGGAATGTCCAGAAGCTCCTGGGAGAGAATCTGGCCAAAGGCCGCCGTGACCACCAGGTCAGGCTTCAGCTCCCGCAGGCAGGCCACGCCCTCCGGCGCCTTGATCCTTTCAAACTGATACACCGGCACACCCCGCTCCTGCGCCAGGCACTTCACCGGGCAGGCCATGAGCTTATGTCCGCGTCCCGCGGGTCGGTCCGGCTGGGTGATCGCGCCCACGACCGCATAGCCCGCGTCCAACAGCGCCCGCAGCGGCGGCACGGCGAATTCCGGCGTGCCCATGAACACGATGCGCATCATTCGTCCTCCCCGTACTGGTCGGTCACGTCCTCGATCATCTTGTCCACATACACGACGCCGTCCAGGTGGTCCAGCTCGTGGCAGAAGGCCTGGGCCAGAAAGCCCTCGCCCTCCACCTCGATGTGGCGGCCCTTGCGGTCCTGGGCGTGCACCCGCACCTTTGCCGGGCGCTCCACTGTGCCCCGCTTGCCGGGCACGGACAGACAGCCCTCCACACAGGTCTGCCTGCCCTCGGCGGCGATGATCTCCGGGTTCACCAGCTCGATCAGTCCCTCGCCCACGTCCACCACGACCACGCGCTTGAGGATGCCCACTTGGGGCGCGGCCAGTCCCGCGCCGTCGGCCTCGTACATGGTATCGGCCATGTCGTCCAGGAGCGTCCAGAGGCGCTTGTCAAAATTATCCACCTTGCGGGCGTGCTTGCGCAGCACGTCGTCCTCGCCCAGCTTTACGATGTTTCGAATTGCCATCTCTTTTATCCTTTCTTTTTCCCTAGAACAGGTTCACAGGATTGACCTCCAGCTCGGCGCGCACCCCGGCGGGCGCGGCCCCGGCCAGCGCCTGCATGCGCGCGCACGCGGCGTTCAGATCTCCCTTGAAGTACATCTTCAGAAACAGCTGCCAGCGGTGCTCGCCCCGCAGCAGGGCGATGGGCGCCTCCAGCGCCCGCAGCTGCACCACGTCCCGGCGCATGCCCTGCGCATCCAGCCAGGCGTTCATCCTCTCCTCGTCCGCCTCTGCCGCTCCCCGGACCGCCGCCTCCTCCTTCCCGGAGTAGACCACGCGCATGATCTGGGTGAACGGCGGGTACAGGGCGCTCTTGCGGAAGGCGCTCTCCCGGCGGTAGAAGGAGCGGTAGTCCTGCTTCGCTGCCAGCTGAATTCCGTAGTGGTCGGGCTCGTAGGTCTGCACGATCACCCGCCCGCTCTTTTCCGCGCGGCCCGCGCGGCCCGCCACCTGGGTGATGAGCTGGAAGGTGCGCTCCACGCTGCGGTAGTCCGGCAGATTCAGCGTGCTGTCCGCAGCGACCACGCCCACCAGCGTCACGTTGGGAAAGTCCAGCCCCTTGGCGATCATCTGCGTGCCGATGAGCACGTTGGCCTCGCCGGAGCGGAAGCGGTTGAGGATTCTCTCGTGGGCGTTCTTCTCCCGGGTGGTGTCCACGTCCATGCGCACGACGCGTGCCTCGGGGAAGTAGCGCCGCGCCTCCTCGGCCACCTTCTGGGTGCCCGCGCCGAAGTACTTGATGTAGCCGCTGCCGCACTGGGGACAGCTCCGAGGGGGCGCCATGGTGTTGCCGCAGTAGTGGCACCTGAGCAGGTTCTCCGCCTGATGGTAGGTCATGGACACGTCGCACTGGGGGCACTTGACCACATAGCCGCACTTGCGGCAGGAGACGAAGGTGGAGTGTCCGCGCCGGTTGATGAAGAGCATCGCCTGCTCCCCCGCCGAGAGACATTCCCGCAGCGCCTGCGCAAGCCGCGCGGAGAACACCGAATGGTTGCCCCGCTCGAACTCGCCGCGCATGTCCACCAGCTCCACCTCCGGCAGTGGCCGGCCCTTCACGCGCTCGGGCATCTCCAGCAGCTCCAGCCGGTTCTCTGGCCGCACGCCGGGCATCGCCCGCATGAAGCTGGAGATGGAGGGAGTGGCGCTGCCCAGCACCAGCGCTGCGCCGTTGGTCTCCGCCCGTCGCCAGGCCACCTCCCGCGCGTCGTATCGGGGACGGCTCTCGGACTGGTAGGTGTTCTCGTGCTCCTCGTCCACGATCACCACACCGATGTCCTCCATCGGCGCGAAGATGGCGCTGCGCGCGCCCACCACCACCCGGGCCTCGCCGAAGCGGATGCGCCGCCACTCGTCGAAGCGCTCCCCGGCGGAGAGGCCGGAGTGCAGCACCGCCGCGCCGTCGCCGAAGCGGGCGCGGAACCAGGCCACCATCTGGGGCGTGAGCGAGATTTCGGGAACCAGCACGATCGCGCCCCGGCCCGTCTCCAGCGCGTGGCGGATGCAGCGTATGTAGACCTCAGTCTTGCCGCTGCCGGTCACGCCGTTGAGCAGGAAGCGCTCGCCGCCCGCATCCATGGCAGCGCAGATCGCCTCCACCGCGCGCCGCTGGCCGGGCATGAGTTCAAAGTCGCCGGCCCTCTGCGTTCCCAGCTCGGGCGAGGGCCTGCGCCGCATTTCACATTCGTAGACCTCCGCCGCGCCCTTCTCCCGGAGGGCCTTCAGCGCGGAGGCATTGAGCGCGGCGGTCTCCAGATCGCCCTTCTCCAACGAATGGAGCAGTTCAATCTGCCTGCGCGCCCTGGAATTCTCCCGTTCGAACGCGGCCACCTGCTCCGCACTCCAGCGCAGGCGCGCGTAGCGCTTTGTGCGCACATGCACCCGGCCGCCCCGCATCTCGGCGGGGATCATCAGCCGCAGCGCGTCCACCAGGTTGCACAGATAGCGCCCGTGCATCCACTCCGCCAGCGCCATCAGCTCCGGCAGCACCACGGGATACTCCTGCGCCACGGCGGCGATGGGCCGCACCTTCTCCGGCGGAAGGTCGCACTCCCCGCTCAGGGACACCACGAATCCCTCCACCCGCCGGGGGCCGAAGGGCACCGATACCTGCTGGCCCGGCACGATCTGCATGCCCTCGGGCACGGCGTAGCTGAACACCCGGTCCAGAGCGTCCGCCGAGAGATCCACGATCACATTGGCATAGCGGCTCATCTGTCCCGAAGCTCCAGCACGCGGCTGAGAATCGCGTCCGCCGCCGCCCGCTTGGACATCTTCTCCAGCGGCCGAACGTCCGCGCGGGAGATGAGGGTGATCACATTCGTGTCCACGCCGAAGCCCGCATCGCTGCGGGAGACGTCGTTGGCGACGATCAGATCGGCGTTCTTGCGCACGAGCTTGCCCCGGGCGTTTTCCAATACGTCGCTGGTCTCGGCGGCGAAGGCCACCAGAATCTGGCCCGGCCGCTTGCGTCGCCCCAGCTCCGCGGCGATGTCCGTGGTCGCCTCCAGCTCGAGCGTCATGTCCGCGCCCGTCTTCTTGATCTTCTGTGCGGCGACGGTCTTCGGGCGGAAATCCGCCGGGGCCGCCGCCTGAATCACCACGTCCGCCCACGCGCCCCGGGAGAGCACCGCCTCACAGAGCTGGGCACTGGATTCGATTTCCACCCGCTCCACGCCCTGCGGCGCGTCCAGATTCGTGGGACCGGAGACCAGCGTCACCCGTGCGCCCCGCTGCGCCGCAGCTCCGGCGACGGCGTAGCCCATCTTGCCGGTGGAGCGGTTGGTGATGTAGCGCACGGGGTCGATTCGCTCCACTGTCGGCCCGGCGGTCACCAGCACGTTGAGACCCTCCAGGTCCCGCAGGGGATTGAGGATCGCCTCCGCCGCCGCCACGATGTCCTCCGGCTCGGACATGCGGCCCACGTCCGCGTCTCCGCAGGCCAGGCGGCCGGACTCCGGCCCCACGGTGCGCACGCCGCGCTCCAGGAGGATTCGGAGGTTTTCCTGCGTCGCGGCGTTTCGCCACATGGCGCAGTTCATCGCCGGTGCCAGAAGCACCGGGGCGGTCATGGCCAGGAAGGTGGTGCTGAGCAGATCGTCGGCGACGCCGCAGGCCATCTTGGCCATGCAGTTGGCCGTGGCCGGCGCCACGATGAACAGCTCCGCCCACTTCGCCAGGGAGATGTGGCCGATTTCATACTTGCGGTCAAAGCTGTCGGTATAGGCCGGATTTCCGCTCAGGGTCTCAAAGCTGAGCGGCGCGACAAACTGGCATGCGTGCTCCGTGAGCACCACGCGCACCTCTGCGCCCCGCTTCTTCAGCCGGCTCACCAGCTCGCAGGCCTTGTAGGCGGCGATGCCGCCGGTCACACCCACCACGATGCGTCTTCCCGTGAGCATGAAAACTCCCCCTTTCCGATCAACACAACAAGCGAAAACCGATCCTCCAGTTTCGAAAAATCGGGTTTTCGCGTCAAAAGGTATGCTGCTTGTCGCGGGGCGGGATCAGTTCTCCTCGCCCTCCGCCTCTTCGCTGCGGGAATAGGTGATCAGTCCGCGGTTGATCTCCTCGATGGCGATGGAGAGCGGATTGCTGTCCTTGGTGTCGATCAGCGGCAGGCTGCCGCCGATGAGCTCGCGCGCGCGCTTGGAGGCCTCAACGGCCAGCGTGTAGCGGCAATCAACCTTTTTCAGCAGTTCGCCAATGGGCGGTTCGGTCATCATGGATGCTCTTCCTCCTTATAATTGAATCTCTGCCCCCGCGGGGCGTCGGGATCAGGCCCGAAGCTCGCTGCTCAGCGCGTCGAGAAAGCCCTTGCGGTTTTTCTCCTCGCATCGCTTGGCGGTGATGATGGAATACACCTCGTCCGCAGCGATATCCAGGGCGTTGGGCACGTCGCTCCAATCCTGATGGATGATGACATAGTGATACTTGTAGGCGGTGGCCACCTCTCCGGCCACGTTGTTCAGCCGGACGCGGATGGACTCCTCGGACTCCGTTCCCCGGGCGCGCAGGCGCTTTTCCAGGTTTTCCCGGCTGGGCGGGCTCACGAAGATGCCCACCGCGGAGGGATCCTGCTCCAGCACCTGAAGGCAGCCCTGCACGTCGATCTCGAGGATCAGATCGCGGCCCGCCTCCAGCTCCTTCTGCACCACGGACTTGAGCGTACCGTAGCGGTTCTGATGCACATGGGCCCACTCGTAGAATGCGTCTTCCTTCACCAGCTCGTCAAAGCGCGCGTCGTCCACGAAGTGATAGCTCACCCCGTCGACCTCGCCCGGCCTCGGCGCGCGCGTCGTGCAGGACACGGAGAGGCGCACGTCCGGGTGCTTTTTGAGCACGGTCTTGACAATTTCGGACTTGCCCGCGCCCGCGGGGCCCGAAATTACGAACAGCATTCCACGTTTGGCCATTGGAAACCATCCCCCTCAATTCACTTTGGTACTTTACTCGATGTTCTGGAGCTGCTCGCGCAGCTTCTCGATCTCGGCCTTCATGCTCACCACCAGCTGGGTGATGGGCACGTCCTGGGACTTGGAGGAGATCGTATTCACCTCGCGGTTGAGCTCCTGCACCAGAAAGTCAATCCTCCGGCCGACGGGTTCGTCCTTCTCCAGGCACTCCCGGAGCTGGGCGATGTGGGCCTTCAGCCGCACCGTCTCCTCGGCGATGGTGCTGCGGTCGGCCATGACGGCCACCTCGGTCAGAAGGCGGGTCTCATCCACGCTCTGGCCGATCAGCTCCTCGATGGACGCGCGCAGCCGGCGGGTGTATTCCTCCACGGTCTGCGGGTAGCGTGCCTCCACCTGAAGAGTCATCTCCTCGATGTGCGCGGCGCGACCGGCGAGATCCTTCTTCATCTCCGCGCCCTCCCGGGCACGCATGGCGACCAGCGCGTCCAGCGCCTCGTCCAGCGTCTCCCGCAGAAGCGCGCGCAGGGCATCCTGATCCTCCTCCGCCTCGGTCACGGTCATCACGTCCGGCAGGCGGGCGATGCTCATCAGCGTGCGGTCGTCCTGCACGCCGCAGTCCCGCAGCCCCTCCAGCGCCGTCGCGTAAGCGTCGAACAGCGCGCGGTCCACGCTCACCTTCCGGGCATCGCTGCGCTGGTTGCGGTAGATCATGAACACGTCCACATGGCCCCGGGCCAGCCGCGCGCCAATGCGCTTGCGGGCCTCGTCCTCCAGAAACATCAGATTTCTCGGCATGCGGAAGGCCAGATCCAGGAAGCGGTGGTTCACGCTCTTTAACTCAATCGTGAGCGTCCGGCCGTCCACTTCCCGCATGGCGCGTCCGTAGCCGGTCATACTCAGCATTTCGATACGCCTCCACCTTAGAATACGATGCAAGTATTATAGCACAAACCCCGCGCCTTTTGCACCGCTTTACAGAAATTTACCGCCGCTGCCCTCTATTGCAGCCTGCGCAGGAATTCCGCCTCGTCAATTACGGGGATGCCCAGGCTCTTCGCCTTCGTCAGCTTGCTTCCGGCGCTCTCGCCCGCCACCACGAGGCTGGTCTTCTTCGAAACCGAGCCCGCAGCCTTTCCGCCCGCGCGGCGCACGGCCTCCTCGGCCTCCGCCCGGGAGAAGGCGGTGAGCGTGCCGGTCACCACCACGGTCATGCCCTCGAACGCGCCGCCCGCGGCCACCTGCTCCGGCGGCGCAGGATTTACGCCCGCCTCGAGCAGCGCCGCCACCAGGCGCAGATTGGCCTCGTCCTCAAAGAAGCCCGCCACGGAGTCGGCCATGATCTCTCCCACGTCGTCCATCTCCACCAGTTCCTCCCGAGGCGCGCTGCGCAGCGCCTCGATGCTCGCGTACCGCTGCGCCAGATCCCGGGCCGTCTTGGTGCCGATGTTGGGGATGCCGATGGCGTAGATAAACGCCGCCAGGCTGCACACCTTGCTCTCCTCGATGGCGGCGAGCAGCTTTTCCGCCTTCTTTTCTCCAAAGCGCTCCAGCGCGCAGAGCTGCTCCTTCTTTAGAGAATAGAGCTGGTCGGCCTCCTGCACCAGCCCCGCGTCCACCAGCTGGGCGGCGGTCTTTTCGGAGAAGGTGTCGATGTCCATGGCGTCCCGGCTGGCAAAGTGGGTCAGCCGCATGGCGATCTGCCGCCTGCAGCCGTCGCGGTTCGGGCAGAACAGGTGCGCGCCCCGCTCCACCAGCGCCGCGCCGCACTCCGGGCAGAAAAGCGGCTTTTCAACGTCCCGCTCGCCCTCCACATATTCGTCCACCCGGCCCATGATCTCCGGGATGACCTCGTTGGAGCGGCGAATCCACACCCGCGCGCCGATCTTCACCCGCTTGCGCAGGATGTCCTGCCAGTTGTTCAGCGTCGCCCGGCGCACCGTGGCCCCCGCCAGCTCCACCGGGGAGACGTGGGCCAGGGGCGTGAGCTTGCCCGTCCTGCCGATCTGCCAGGTCACGTCCTCCAGCGTCGCCGTGGCCTCCTCCGCCTCGAACTTGTAGGCGATCGCCCAGCGGGGGAACTTATCCGTGTAGCCCAGAGCCTCCCGGGCGGCAAAATCCGTGATCTTGATCACCGCGCCGTCGATCATGTAGTCCAGATCCGGGCGGGAGACCTCGATGGCGTGCACCGCGTCGATGGCTCCGTCCAGCGTGTCCGCATAGACCTCGCAGCCGGAGACCGGGAAGCGGTTCTCCGCCAGAAAGTCCAGCATCTCCCTCTGGTCGGCGAAGCTGCGGCCCTCGATGTAGCCCACGTCGTAAAAGCAGGCATCCAGCTTCCGGGCGGCGGTCACCGCCGGATCCAGGTTGCGCAGCGCCCCCGCCGCCGCGTTGCGGGGATTCTTCAGGGGCTCCTTCGCCGTGCGGTTGTATTCCTCCAGCCGGGAGAGCCTCATAAAGGCCTCGCCATGCACCTCCATGCGCCCCTCGAAGGGAATGCGCAGGGGAATGGAGCGTATGGTCATGGCCTGCTGAAGGATTTCCTCGCCGGTCACGCCGTTTCCCCGGGTGGCCGCGCCCACGAGCCTTCCGCCCTCGTAGGTGAGGTTCACGGTCAGGCCGTCGAACTTGTGCTCCACCACATATTTCAGCGGCGCAAGCCCCGCCTCCGCGCGCAGCTTCTCCGCCCGGGCGGCCCACTCCCGCAGCGCCTCGATGGACTGCGCCTTGCCCATGCTCCACAGCCGGGCCAGGTGGGTGTGGGGCTCAAAGCCCGAGAGCACCGGGCCGCCTACGCGCCGGGTGGGCGAATCCGGCAGGCGCTCGCCCGTCTCCGCCTCCAGGCGCACGAGTTCGTCGTAGAGCGCGTCCCACTCCTTGTCGGAGATCGTGGGCGCGTCCAGGGTGTAATACTGATAAGCCGTTTCGTTGAGCCGGTCCACCAGCTCGCGCATGCGATTCATACCGCAGCCTCCGTTCCCTGCGCCCGCCGATCGCCGGCGCACATTCATAGATTTTCTTCCATTGCCGGACCGTATGTCGATTGACGATACTCCGGTCTCGATGGGTTCCGTCCTATCCAGTCACACATCAGCCCCGCTCCGCCGGCACACGGGTAACCTCCCCGCCGACAATCTCGTCCGTCAGGGGACTGCGACCCATTTCCTCCACATGGAGATCATAGACCACGCCGTTCGTCAGATCGACGATCTCGTTCAGGGAGGGCTGCAGAATCAGGTGGACGTCCTGCTCCCGAAAGCGCTCCAGCAGGGCGTCCCTCCGGTCGCCCAGCGCCGTCAGCTGGTACCTGGCGTTCAGCCGAAGGTACAGCCTCCGATGGGACAGGGCGTTGCTGACGCTGCGCAGCCTGTCGGGCGCGTGCTCCAGTTCCTCCGGGGTCAGGCGATCCCTGGCGTCCCACAGATCCCGGTAAAACGCCGCCACCTGCTCCAGATCGTACACCGGCAGCGTCCTCATCCATTCCCCGCCGGTGCGGTTCCGGCAATCAGACATATGACTGTATTCCTTGCCGCTGGGGTCATAGAAGGACAGCACCTCCCGGCTCAGCATGGTCTGCAGGTAATCAAACCGCGCCTTCAATGCGGGGGGCTCCTCCAGCCATTGCTTCTCCTGCCGTTGCTTCTCCAGCCAGCGCTGCCGCGCCTGCAGCAGTCTTTCCCGACGAAGCTTTTCCCGCTGCTCTTCCAGTGCTGTCAGCCCGGCTTTCTTTCGCGCCTCTTTTTCGGCCTTTTCCTGCCCTGTGAGCACCTGCTCCTGCGCCCGTTTGCCGGGGCGGCCCCGGAGGAACCGGACGGCCGCGTTTCTCTTGCAGGGTATCACCAGCCAAACAGCCGGGATGGGCCGGGAGTGGCTCTGATTCCGTCCAAAAGTCGCTGGAAGGCGTTCCCGGAAAAGGGCATCCGATCCGCCAGCGCCTCCGGCAGGGTGCGGTTTGCGCTCAGCTCCCTGCGCAGCTTCTCTCCTTCATCTGCCGTGAATTCACAGTGGCTGTCCCCGGCATATTCCAGATCCAGACTGTACTTGCGCACCTGTCCCTCCCGGCTGTAAAACACCGAAAGATAGACCGGCTCGTTCAGGGACAGGGGCAATTGCTTGCGGAAGCAATCCAGCGAAGCGTCATAGGGATCGTCCGCCAGAATGGCCTGAGCCATGCGGTATTTCAGCAACCGGCGCTCATCCTGCTCCGTGAGGGTTTCCAGACGGGCAGGGTCGCTGTTGTGCTTGAGATCCGCCAGCTTCACCCGGCGGGCAATGGGATCCCGCCGCACGCTGGCCACATAGTCCAGATAGTGCGTATGCGGGTCACGGGTCAGCGCCCGCACAGCCCGTACCACCGCATCGGGAAAGCCCGCGCGGGACAGTTCGTTGAGCGTGTGGTTGGAATCCTCAATCACATCGTGGAGCAGGGCGACGCAGACCTCGTACTCCGTCTCCATCTGCTCCGCCAGATGGAAGGGATGAAACACATAGGGCAGGCCGCTCTTGTCATGCTGATTCTTGTGGACATCAAAGCAAAGGGCCATGGCCCGCTTGGTCAGGGGCGTATACAGCAGTCCCACTGGTCGCAGGGGCTTGAGCGGCTCCGACTTGGGCGATTCCGGCTTCCTTTCCGGCTGTGGGACGGTTCCTCTCCCGGGCATGCAATTCTCCACCGCCTCAAAGAGCTGGTTCGCCATTTTTTCCACCAGCTCCCGCAGCTCCAGCTGCGCAAGGTCAAAGGCCTGCTCCACCGCCTCCTTGCCCAGCCACGCACCCAGAAGGTTGCCGCAGATGGCGCCGGTGGAGTCACTGTCGCCCTTGTGGTTGACGGCGGCCCGGATGGCAGCGGCAAAGTCGTTCTGATACCGCACTGCGCAGAACACGGCGATGGCCAGGGCCTCCTCCGCCACCCAGCCCTCGCCCAGGGCGTGGATGCCGTCCAGATCAGACACCGCAGGGTCGAGCGCCAGCTGCACCGCCCGCTCCAGCAGCTTATGGGCGGTCTCGTCCCCCGGATAACGCACATGGGGGATCACCTGCTCGAGGCGATAGTCCCGTTCGGGATACCGCTGCACGACGTAATAGATGATCTGCGCCAGAATGCTGGAGCTGGCCCAGGCCAATTCGTGCCCGTGGGTCAGCGCCGCGTCGCAGGCGGCCATTTTATGAACGGCGACGGAGCCGTCTCCCCGGCAGTCCGCGGCGCACACCGCCAGACCGAAGGGAGCCGCCCGCATGACGGTGCCGCAGCCCTTGCTGTTGTTCACCCTCTGCTGCATGGTGCCGCCCGTGGGGCTGTTGCGGATGGCATTCAGGCAGGTGTTGCCCGGCGCGCGCCGGTCGTGGAGCTGCTCCACCCGATAGATCCACATGACGGGGTTGCCGGGGTCGTCCATCCGCCGGGTGTCCCCCTGAGTGCCCAGCCACTCCCTGTAGGCCAGCCACAGGCACTCGTCCAGCGGATCGCCATACTGCTTTGCATACACAATAGCGTTGGCGGCAAACAGGGTCATCTGGGTATCATCGGAGATGAGCGCAGGGGAACCCGCCTGTTTCAGCGTCTGGATGCCCCTGGGACCGTACTTGACCCGGATGGCATCCTCTTGCATAAATTCCACCGGATAGCCCAGCGCATCGCCCACCGCACCTCCAAGCAGGCAACCGCGGTAGCGGTCCAGCATCTCTTCCCGGGGACTGCGCCGGGGCGGATGGGCCTTCTCTTCGGGCGCATCCTCCAGGGGCCAGAGTTCGCCGCTGTCGCTCATGCCCAGAGGGAAGGCACAGCGCTCCAACCACTGCCGGGTGATAAGCTCCGGCACCGGCGGCTCGCCACACTTGGCGGCAAAGCGCTGAATCGCCTTTTGATAGAGCTCGCCGTCGATGCTGAACTGCGCCTGCTGCCACAGCTTCCAGCTCTCGTCATCGGGGAGGTGCAGCAGGAATATGCCGGTTTTATTGCCGCAGGCGTGCAGCCCCAATACCTTGAAATGGGAGTCCCTGTTTGCCACATGGAGGCCCCAGTTGGTGCCGTGTTCAAAGGAGGACAGGTCCTTCATGTGATTGGAAAGAATCACATAGCGGTGGGTGGTCGCCATCCCCATAAAGCGGATGCTGGCGTCGGTAAAGGCCTTTTCCCGGATGATCTGTCCCGGGACGTATTTCCGGGCCAGTTCAGGATTCAGGTTTACATCCCGGGCATACATGGTGATGTCGGGATAGTTGCGATTGGCCAACGCCTGAAGCTGTTCCCCGCTCATCCGTTTGGGATCAAAGTTCACGTTTCCCATCCTCCTTCAATCGTTCGTAACGCGGAAGGAGCGCCTCCCATTGCGGATAGCAGCGCCGCCCGACCCTCAGACCGTCGCGTCGGCGCATCCGCGCAACGCTTCGGCGCTCACTTGTCCACCTTGCGCAGCGGCGCAATGTTCGCCGAAAAGCGCTTGAGCTGGTCCGTCGCGCTGAAGCGCACGATCACCTTCTGGTTGCTGCCCTCACCCTCGACCTCCTGCACCGTGCCCTTACCGAACACGGCGTGAATCACCTGGTCGCCGGTTTTGAACAGGTGCAGGCCCTGGCTGGGCGCGGCAGGACGGGCCGCACCGAAGCCCTTCTGCAGACCGGGTATACTCACGCCGCCCACCTTTGCGGGCGCGGAGCCGGAGCTTGCGTAGCTGTACCGCGGCGCGGCGGGATTTTCCACCGTGGGCCGTCCCATGGGCCTGGGCACCCGGGTCTGGGTACGCGCCGCGCCCTCCTGAATCAGCCGGGGTGGAATCTCGCTCACGAAGCGGGAGAGCTGGTTTGCGGAGCGGGCATTGTAGAGCATGCGGGTGTGGGCGTGGCTGAGATAGAGCTTCTTCTTTGCGCGGGTGATGCCCACATAGGCCAGCCTGCGCTCCTCCTCCAGGGCGCTCTCGTCGAACATCGCCCGGGAGAGGGGGAACACGCCCTCCTCCATGCCCACCAGGAACACCGCGTCAAACTCCAGTCCCTTGGCGGAGTGCAGCGTCATCAGCGTCACCGCGCCGGTGGTCTGGTTCAGGTTGTCCACGTCCGTAATCAACGCCACGTTCTCCAGAAAGTCCGAAATTGTGCCCTCGGGGTTGAGCTTTTCAAACTCCGCCACCGCGCCCTCCAGCTCGCGGATATTCTCGATGCGGGTCTGGTTCTCCTCGGTTTTGGACTGCTCCAGCGCCTTCACATAGCCGGTTTTTTCAATCAGCGCCGCCGTAAACTCCGTCATCGTCATGGAGTACAGCGCCTCAGTCAGCTCGATCATCAGCTGGGCGAAGCCGCTCACCAGCTTTTCGGGGCGGCTGGACAGATTCGCGCCCTCGCAGTCCAGCGCCGCACCCATCAGGGAGAGCCCGCTCTCTTCGGCGTAGACCATCAGCGCCTCGACGGTGCTCTCGCCGATGCCGCGCTTGGGCTCGTTGATGATGCGCCGCACGGACACGTCGTCGTCCGGGTTCACCAGCGCGCGCATGTAGGCGATCAGATCCTTGACCTCCTTGCGGTCATAGAATCTCTGGCCGCCGTAGATGCGGTTGGGCACGCCCGCGCGCACGAAGGCCTCCTCCAGTACGCGGGACTGGGCATTGGTTCGGTAGAGCACGGCGATCTCGCCCGGGCGCGTGCCCTGGGAGATGAGCTTCTTGGACATCAGCGCCGCAAAGGCCGCCTCGTCCCGCTCGTCCATGGCGTGATACAGGCCGATCTTTTCGCCCGCGTCGTCCTGCGTCCAGAGCGCCTTCTCCTTGCGGCCCGCATTGTGGGCGATCACCTGGTTAGCCGCGTCCAGAATGTTGGCGGTGGAGCGGTAATTCTGCTCCAGCTTGATGATGCGGCAGTCCGGGAAATCCTTCTCGAACTCCAGTATGTTGCGGATGTCCGCGCCGCGCCAGCCGTAAATGGACTGATCGTCGTCGCCCACCACGCACAGGTTGCGCTTGCTTCCCGCCATCAGCCGCACGAACTGGTATTGTGCGACGTTCGTGTCCTGGTATTCGTCCACCAGGACGTAGTCAAACTTGTCCTGGTAGTATTCCAGCACCGGCGGATGCTCCGAGAGCAGCTCCAGCGTCTTAATGAGCAAATCGTCAAAGTCCAGGGCGTTGTTGCCCCGCAGCGTCGCCTCGTATTTTTCATAGGCCTCGCAGAGCTTGCGGTTGCGGAAGTTGTCCCCCGCGTCCTTCAGCCACTCCCGGGGCGTGAGCATGCGGTTCTTCGCGTCGGAGATGGCCGCGCGGATCGCCTTGGGCGGATACTCCTTGTCGCTGAGCTCCATCGCCTTGCACACGCCCTTGATGACAGTCATCTGGTCGTCCGCATCGTAGATGGCAAACTCCCGCTTGTAGCCCAGCTTCTCGATATCCCGCCGCAGGATGCGCGCACAGCAGGAGTGGAAGGTGGACACCCAGGCCTCCTCCCCCGCCGCGCCGGAGAGGGCGTTCACGCGCTCCACCATCTCCCGGGCCGCCTTGTTGGTAAAGGTGATGGCCAGGATCTTCCAAGGCTGCACGCCCTGCTCGATCAGATGGGCCACCCGGCAGGTGAGCACGCGGGTCTTGCCGCTGCCCGCGCCTGCCAAAACGAGCAGCGGCCCCTGCGTCTGTTCGACGGCAGCGCGCTGCTCCGGATTCAACGTATCCAGATAATTCATGGGTTCAATCCTTTTCCTCCAGCTTTTTGATCACGCGCTCATAGCCGCCCGCGCCGTAATTCAGCGCGCGGTTCACCCGCCCGATGGTGGCTGTGGAAGCGCCCGTCTTTTCCACGATCTCGTTGTAGGTCACCTTGTCCCGGAGCATCAGCGCAATTTCCATGCGGGAGCCCAGGTCCTGCACCTCCCGAATGGTGAAGAGATCCTCAAACAGCCGGTAGCATTCCTCCTCGCTCTCCAGCGACAAAAACGCCCTCGCCAGCAGATCCGTTCGCTCGTTCTTCAATCTGGATTCAAACATCGCTTACACCAGCTTTCACGCTTTAATGTGCTGATAGCATTATACCCGAATTCAGCCCCCGCGTCAAGCGTTGCGCCCCGGAGGCGGCGCATCTGGCCCGGAGCGAATCCTGCTCCTCCCGGGCAGACGGCCAGCGTTTTGACCGCGCCGGGCCGGAAGGGGCGCACCTCCGGTCCGCGCGGCTTCAGCGCTCCCGCGCGCAGATGCGGCCGCACCAACGCGTCGCTGCGGTCGAGGCCGTGCGCTCAGCGCTCCCGCGCGCGCAGATAGGCCAGGATCACCTCCGCGGTCTGCTCCATGCCAATGGAGCTGTCGACGCACAGTTCGTAGTTCCCGGCCGCGCCCCACTCTGCGCCGGAGATGTTTCGATAATACGCGGCGCGCGCTTCGTCTGCGCGGCGGATGTTGCGCGCGGCCTCCGCCTCGCTGTCTCCATAGACCTCCATGACGCGGCGCACGCGGTAGGACTGCGGCGCGTGGATGAAGACGCGCACCACGTTTTCATAATCCCGCAGCACATAGTCCGCCGACCGGCCGACGATGACGCAGGAACCCGCGTCCGCAATCCGGCGGAGATCTGGGCCTGCGCCGCGATGGCCTGCTGTACGGGCGCGGTGCTGAGGTACAATTCGCGCAGCGCGGTCGGCGCGTTGAGGTTCAGATCGGAGATGAAACTGCGCGCGAGGCCGCTCTCCTGCGCAGCGAGCGCCGTCATCTCCTTGTAGTAGCACTTCACGCCGAGTTCCCCGGCCACGAGCTGCGCGATGCGCTTGCCGGAAGAGCCGTGCTCGCGGGCGACGGTCACGATCACGCCCGGATGGGAGGGCGTCAGCACGGGCGAAGCGGGCGCGTCCTCCGCGCGGTTCGCACTGACCGGCGACTGTCCGAGCTGCCGCCACACGCGAACCATGACGGCCGCCGTGATGGCGATGGCCAGCACGTCGGCGATGGGCGCGGCCCAGAAGATACCCGTCACGCCCCAGAAGACCGGCGCGACCAGCGAAAGCGCAATCAGAAACAGGTCGCGCAGCAGCGACAGCGGCGCGGCCGCCTTCGCGTTTCCAATGGACTGCAGGAAGATCGCGCAGACCTTCTGCGTGCAGGTCAGCAGGATGCAGGAGAGATAGATGCGCAGGCATCGGACCGCAAAGTCCGTGTAGAGCGCGTTTCCGGAGGAGCCGAACATCGCGATGAACAGCCGCGGCGCCGCCTCAAACAGCACCGTCGCCACCGCGCAGACGACGGCCGTCCAGCGCAGGATGCACGCGAGCAGCTCACGGACGCGCCCGTATTTCTGCGCGCCATAGTTGTAACCTGCCACGGGCTGCGCCCCGGCGGCGATGCCGATGGCGATGTTCAGCACGATCTGGAACAGCTTCATGATCACCACGAAGGCGGAGAGCGGAATCTCCGCGCCGTAGCGGGACTGCGCCCCGTAGCGCACCAGCAGCACGTTGTTGACGACGGTGATGATCACGATGGACAACTGCGTCAGAAAGCTGGAAGCGCCGAGCGCAGTCACGCGCCGGAGCACGCCAGCGTCCGGCCTCAGGCTGGCCGCCGTGACGCGGAAATTGCGGCTGCGGCGCAGGTAGGCCAGACAGATGACGAAGCTGACGAACTGGCCGAGGATCGTGGCCCAGGCCGCGCCGCGGATTCCCAGATTCAGCACGAAGATCGCGACCGGGTCGCCGACGATGTTGATGGCCGCGCCCGTGAGCATGGCAAACATCGCATAGCGGGGACTTCCGTCCGCGCGGATGACCGACGCCAGGCAGTTCTGCGCCAGGGCCAGCGGCATCATTGCGAAGATGATGTAGCCGTAGTCCCGGGCCAGCTTCAGCGTCTCCTGCGTCGCCCCGAGCGCAGTCAGCAGCGCGTCGCCGCCTGCATAGCCGGCCAGGGCAATCACCACGCCCGACAGAAACGCAAGGAGCGTCGCGTTTCCGACGCTTGAATGTATCCTCTGCGTGTCGCCCTTGCCCAGTGCAACGCTCAGATACGCCGCCGCACCGTCGCCAAAGAGCAGCGATGCGCCCCATCCGATCACCGTGATGGGAAAGATGATGCCCGTGGCCGCGTTGCCCAGATAGCCCACGCCGTTGCCCACAAAGATCTGATCCACGATGTTGTACAGACAGGAAATGATGAGCGAGAGTATGCACGGAACCGCGTATTGCGCCAGCAGCCTGGGGATGCGCTCCTCCCCCAGATACCGGCTTTCATCTTGAGACATGAATACCAACTCCTTCGCGCGTTGAAAATGTCGCCGGCCACAAAAAGACAGGGCGCAGAATTCGTTGGAATTCTACGCCCTGTCGCTGGCCAACCAGGTCAGAATAGCATCCGGTTCGTAAATTTTTCAACGCTTCCCGCGCGCCCGGACGAAAATTTTACTTGTCCTCGGGAGCTCCGGAGCTGTATTCGCCATACTCGATGATGCAATTGGAAATCTCCCGCAGAAGCTTCTTCTGCGACTCGGAAATCCCCACGTTGTCCCCCAGCAGATCGTCCTGCAGGGAGTCCTGCAGGAGCACCCGGGGCGAAACCTTCAGCGCGTTGCACAGCTTTACCAGCGTATCCAGACTCGCCTTGCGCGTGCCCCGCTCGATGTGCCCCAGAAACGAGAGGCTGATGCCCGCCTTCTCCGCCAGCTTTTCCTGCGTCATCTGCGCCAGCATGCGCTGCTGCCTGACGCGCTTGCCCAGTTCCTGATAAGGCATATGCGATCCGCTCCCTCATTCTAAGTTAAGGATAGTTTATCGAATTCAACCCTCAGGATGAACAGCTCGAAGGAATTATATACTTCTATTAGCATCATCCATTCGTTTTTTTCTCGCCTACTGTTGTCAGTTTCCGCATCTTAATGCTATAATGATCTGAAAGAAAAGACGACGATGAGGAGACGGGCAATGCAAAAAGGGAAACGCCTCATGTGGCTGTGGATTTGGCTGATTCAGTTCGCCGCCATGCTGGCGCTGTCGCTCCTGGCCGCGCTGAGCATACTGGGCGGGCGCTTCGTGCACATCCTGTGCCTGTGGATACTGCTGCCGGCAATCGGAGGCGTCTCGGCCTGCGTCGCCACGCGAAAGGGCCTTTTGAATTACGTCGCCTGGATTGCGCCTCCGGCCATGGAGTTTGTGGCAAACCGCATCGTCTGGGGCTACGCGCCGGAGGTCGCCCCCGTGTTCCTCTGCGCCTTCGTCTCTCTGGTGGGCGCAGCCACGGGCGAGGTACTCAAGCGCCAGGCGCGCAAGTGAAGGAGTGTACCATGGAAAAAGATCTGATATTGACCTGCGACGCGGGCACCACCGGCTGCAAGGTTTCCGTATTCAACGCCGGGGGCGACGCCCTCTTCGCCGTGCGGC
The DNA here is from genome assembly GCA_004563405.1 of bacterium. GTDB lineage: Bacteria > Bacillota > Clostridia > Christensenellales > Aristaeellaceae > SFTH01. Next base: position 14,890 of record SFTH01000004.1, on the reverse strand, counting down.
GGGATTACCCCACCCTCTACCCACGCCCGAACTGGGCCGAACAGGATCCCGACCGCATCCTCTCCGCAGTGTTTGATGGCATCCGGGAGCTGCTTCAGCAGGTCAGCGCCCAGCGCATCGCCTGCGTGGGCCTGAGCGGCACCATGAACGGCTGCATCCCCGTGGACGAGGAGGGGCACGTCCTGCACCCGAACATCATCCACTCCGACAGCCGCACCGGCGCGCAGGTGGAGGAGATCGGCCGCGTCATCAACAAGTACCACTTCTACACTCTCACCGGCAACCGCCTGGATACCCACTACACCCTGCCGAAGATCCTCTGGTTCAAGGAGAATCTGCCGGAGGTGTACCGCCGGGCGCGCTGGTTCATGAACATCAAGGATTACATCTACGCCCAGCTGACAGGCCGCCCGGGCTTTACCGATTACTCCGACGCCTCCCTCACCACGGCGCTGGACATCAACAACAAGCGCTGGGCGTCCGACCTGCTGAAGGAGCTCCACATCGACGCGGAGCGCATGCCCCGCATCCTCGCGGGCCACGACGTGCGCGGCCGCACCACCCGCAGCGTCTACTACCGCACCGGGCTGATCACCGGAACGCCCGTGGCCATCGGCGGCGGCGACGGCTGCTGCACCGCCCGGGGCGCGGGGCTGGCGGATCCCGGCAGCGCCTACACCTACATCGGCTCCAGCGCCTGGGTCTCCCAGATTCAGGACCATCCGGTGCTGGATCCCAAGGCGCGCATCTTCAACTATCTGGATGCGGACGGACGGGCCTGCCACGTCACCGGCACCGTGCAGACCGGCGCGGCGGCCTTCGACTGGATGCTGCACAACGTGATGGGCAGCCGCGAGGCCCCGCTGGACATCTCCCGGGTGGAAAACATGGCCCGGCAGGTCGCCCCCGGCGCGGAGGGCGTGCTCTTTCTGCCCACCCTCATGGGTTCCCGCACGCCCTACTGGGATCCCAACACCCGGGGCGTGCTGATGGGCTTCTCCCTCTACCACGACCAGCGCCACATCGCCCGAGCCATCTACGAGGGCATCGCCTTCGCCCTGAACAGCTGCGTGCAGATCATCTCCGAATACGGCACGCCCATCACCTCCATGATGCTGGCGGGCGGCGGCGCGCGCAGCGGCCTCTGGCCGGACGTCCTGGCTGCCGTCTTCGGCATGAACACCCGGGTGCACAAGGCCCCCGGCGAGTGCACCTCCCTGGGCGCGGCGATCCTCGCGGGCGTGGGCGTGGGGCTGTTCTCCAGCTATGAGGCCGCAGCCTCCGTGGTCAAGGCCCGCTCCTCCCACACGGTCAACCCCGCCTGGCAAAAGACCTACACGGAGGTCTACCCCATCTACCGGGACATCTACGAGCGCGTGCGTCCCCTGACCGACCGGATCGCGCAGCTCGGCATTGGAGGCTGAAATGACGCGCACGGACGCAGAGGACTTCCAGCTGTACTTCAGCCGGATCCGCCCCATCTACCACAGGCTCTTCAACCTGGCCCACGCCGTCACCGGCAATTGCGACCAGGCGGAATACTGCCTGCAATACGCCATGCTGGACTGCTGGACCAATGGCGACGCCTCGGCCAACCGCCACGGCTTCCGGGAGAGCCTGTGCAGCGCAGTCATCCGCGCCGCGCTGCGGCTCGCACAGAGCGAGGGTGGCGGGGCCGAATTCGACTGGGACGGCCTCTCCGCCCCGGAAGGGGAAGGCTCCCCCGTGGCGCAGCTCATCACCCAGGAGCCCCTCGAAATGCAGCGCATGCTGGCCCTGCGCTACGGCTGCGGCCTGTCCCTGCGGCGCATCGCGCGCCTGACCGGCTGCGAACGATCCCGCGCGCAGGCGCTGCTGCGTCGCTTTGAGGCCCGCGCACGGCGCAGGCTCTCCGGCGGCGACCGAAGGCGCGCCGATCTGCTGATCGCCCGGGCGGTGCGGGCGCAGCTCGCCCTGCCCAGTTCCCAGGCGCCGGAGATCGGCAGCGTGTTCCGCACCTTCCAGGCGGACGCCGCCTCCATCTCCCGCCCCAGCCGCTTGCCTGCGCGCATACTGCGCGCCGTACTGGCCGCCGTGCTGGCCGTCCTCTGCGTCGCCGCCTTCTGGCTGGTCGCCGTGCTGATGCAGCCTGCCCGGCTGGAGGCGCCCGTCCATCCGGAAACGCCCACCGCGGCGGAGGAAGCGATCGGCTCGGACGCGGGCTGAGCGCTGCACGCCCCACGCTTCCGGCGCAAAGCAGGATCTGCACACTGTGCCGACGCGCCGCTCTGCGCTGCGAACGCGGGTTCGCCGCCCGCATGGATGCGCTCTTTGGGAGGAATACACATGATCTTTTACTTCAGTGGAACGGGCAACAGCCAGCTCGTGGCGGAGCAACTCGCCCGGATTACCGGCGACGACCGCGTCTTTCTCAACCGCCTCCTCCGGGAGCGCGAGGCCGGTACGTTCTGCTCCGAGCGTCCCCTGGTGTTCGTATCGCCCACCTACGCCTGGCGGCTGCCCCGCATCGTCGAAGACTGGATCCGCCGCGCCCGCTTCGAGGGCAATTCCGACGCCTACTTCGTGCTCAGCTGCGGAACGGGCTGCGGAAATGCCGCGGCCTACGCCCGCAGGCTCTGCGCGGAGAAGGGCCTGCGCTTCCGCGGACTTGCGCCGGTTCTGATGCCGGAGAACTACCTGGCCATGTTCTCCACGCCCGATGCGGCCCAGTGCCGGGAGATCATTGACCGCGCCCTGCCGTGCATCGCGTCTCTGGCGGAGAGCATCCGCGCCGGGGAAGGCTTTCTCGATCGAAAGCCCTCCCTCGTCGGCCGGCTGGAGAGCGGCCCCATCAACCCCCTGTTCTACGCCCTCTGCGTGCGCGACAGCGCGTTCCGCAGCCTTGAGGGTTGCACCGGCTGCGGTCGCTGCGCCCGGACCTGTCCCGTGAACAACATCGTCCTGCGGGAGGGCCTGCCCGCCTGGCAGGGCAACTGCATCCATTGCATGGCCTGCATCGCGGGCTGCCCCGCCGGAGCCATCGAATACGGCTCCAGATCCAGGGGCAAGCACCGCCATTTCATCCTCCGCGACGCGCCGGAGCGGGAATAAGCCCTGAAGCGCAACGCCATACTGCACAGCCCGAGAGAGGGCCTGCCGCCTGAAATTCCAGGCGACAGGCCCTCTCTACTTGTACGGACAGATTCAAATTGAACCCTTAGCGGCGCGAGCGCGCCCACCGGCCCGGGAACCTCCCTCATCCCCGCAGCCGGAGGATGCACGGGTGGCCGTCGGTTCGGAATGTGCCGCCTTGCAGCTCCACGCGCTTCCCGGAAATCAGCTCCTCGTAGCGCCCGTCGGGAACATCCAGGCGGAACTCCGCCGGTGTGCCCTTCAGGCTGAACGCGCCCGCCAGCTCCGTCTGCGCGCTTCCGAAGCGCGCGAGCACGGTGTGCCGTTCGTCGTTCGCCCCGGCGCTGAACCAGCCGTTCTCAGGAAAATACGCCTTCTTGAGCTTCGCCAGGTGGGCGAGCTCTCCGCTCAGATCCCGGCCCGTCCAGTTCACCGGATCCCGGTCGAACAGGCTGGGCTGGTTCGCGTCGCAGCGCTCCTCCCCGGCATAGATCAACGTCGCACCCTTCTGGAAGAACAGCAGCGCGTGCCAGTTTTCCAGCGCCAACGGATCGGAGATGCGATCAGCGATGCGCGGCTGATCGTGATTCTCCAGGCAGCGGAGCTTGATATAATTCATGGGATAGACCGCCTCCTGGGCGTTCAGCGCGTCCACCCACTCGTGCAGCGGTCGCACGCCCGCCCAGTAGTCGTCCAGCTTCTCCCGGATGTCGTAGTCGTACTCCAAATCGAAGGCCGCGTAGGCCTCGGAGTCGGTGCAGATGTTCATGCCCGCCCGGCGCGCGGCGCGGTTGAAGCTGGTGTGCACGGTCTCAGCCAGCCAGATCAGCCCCGGCTTCACCTCCGCGCAGGCCTCGCGGGCTGCGCACCAGAAGTCCACCGGCACCAGCGAAGCCACGTCGCAGCGGAAGCCGTCCACGATCTCCGCCCACATCTTCAGCGTCTCAATCTGATAGTCCCAGAGCCCGCGCACATCATAATTCAGGTCGATCACGTCCGACCAGTCGCCGAAGCGGTTGCCGAAGCCGCCCTCCGGCGTGCGGTAGAAGAACTCCGGGTGCTCCCGGCGCAGGGTGGAATCCGGCGAAGTGTGGTTGTACACCACGTCGATGATGCACTTCATGCCCTGCGCGTGCATTTCGTCCACCAGATGCCGGAAGTCCTCCATCGTACCGTAATCCGGGTTCACGCTGCGGTAGTCCCGGTTTGCATAGGGGCAGCCGAGGCTCCCCTTCTTGCCCTCCACGCCCACCGGATGAATGGGCAGCAGGTGAATGATGTCCGTCCCCAGCGCCCGGATGCGGGGCAAATCCGCCTCCAGCGCCCGAAAGCTGCCCTCCTCCGTGTGGTTGCGAATGTACACCTGGTAGATCAGCGCGTTGCGCAGCGCCAGGGAAGTGTCCGTCGCCATGTCTCTCTCCTCCGTCAATCGTCCATCAGTTCCAGCACCACGCTGTCCTGAAGCTCCAGCCCCGCGGGCGTGAGCCGCAGAAAGCCGTTTGCAATCTCGATCAGGCCGTATTCCTTCAGTTTGCGAATCTCCCGCGCCCGGGTCTCCTCCAGCGCGTCGCCGAATTCTCGCTTCCACCGCTCCAGGTTCAGCCCCGCCAGCGTGCGGGTCTCCAGCATCAGCGCCTCCTCCCGGCGGTCGGCGCGGCTGCGCTCCGTGCGGTTCAGCATGCGCTCTCCGGCCAGATAGCGCTCCAGCTCCGGCGGGTTGGCGAAGCGCGCGTTGTCCATCAGCGAATGGGCGGCGCTGCCCAGGCCCAGATACTCCCCTCCCCGCCAGTAGGTCAGGTTGTGGCGACAGGCGCGGCCCGCGCGGGCGAAATTTGAAATCTCATAGCGCACAAAGCCCGCCTCTCCCAGGCGGCCCACCGCCATGCGCTGCATCTCGTTCACCAGATCGTCGTCCGGCACCCGCGCCCGGCCGCTGCGCACACGCTCAAACATCTCCGTGCCCTCCTCGACGATCAGGCTGTAGGCGGAGATGTGGGAAACCGGCAGCGCGACCGCGCGCTCCAGCGTCGCCGCCCACTGCCCCATGCCCTGCCCCGGCAGGCCGTACATCAGATCGAGGCTGATGTTTTCAAACCCGGCCTCCCGGCAGAGCAGCACCGCCTGCGCGGCCTCCTCCGGCGTGTGAATCCGGCCCAGATTCCGCAGCAGCGCGGCGTCAAAGCTCTGCACGCCGATGGACAGCCGGTTCACGCCCGCGCGGCGGTAGAGCTCCAGCTTTTCCGCCGTCAGCGTGCCGGGGTTGGCCTCCAGCGTGATCTCGCAGTCCCCGGAGAGGGGAAGCAGGCTCCGCAGCCGGTCCAGCGCATCCGCGATGTACGCACCCGGCACCAGCGAGGGCGTTCCGCCCCCGAAAAAGACGCTGCGCGCCTCATAGGCGCGCAGCGGCGCCGCCCACGCGTCCATCTCGTCGCCCAAGGCGGAAAAATAGGCGTCCCACTGCGCCTCTCGCCCCGCGAAGGACGCGAAATCGCAGTACGCGCACTTCCGGGCGCAGAAGGGAACGTGAATGTAGATCGCCAGCGGTTTCATCTTCGCCTCCCCGGATCAGAAGCGCTGCCGCTTCACCGGCAGGCCGGTCTTTTCCGCGATGAACGCGGAAAACGCGTCCGCGTCTCCCGCGACGAAATCCGCCTTGGGGAGGATGTAGGCAGCGCGCGCCTGAAGGAAGAGGAAGTAGTGCCGCCTCGTCTCCACCAGGCGCATGAAGGCCGAGTAGGGCACGTCGCTGTTCTGACTCGCGCAGGAGATGTGGATTTTCTCCTCGCCGAAGGCGTAGGTCAGCTCGCCCAGCGCACGGTTGGCGCTCTTGTAAAAGCCCGCGCCCACGATGCGGTCGAGCGTAAAGGTGCCCAGCAGCACCACTGCGGTCACGGCCGTGAAGACGAGCTTCTCCGCAAAGTTGCTGATCCACAGCAGCACGAGGAACACCAGCAGCACCGCCGAACAGATGCGCAAAAACAGCAGCTGAACGCTCAGCTGTTGTCGGGCCAGCGCCCGGGCGTCCTCCTTGCGCAGCGTGGTTCTGACCACGAAGCGATCTTCCATCGTATCCACCTCAATCCATCTTCAGAACCGCCATGAACGCCTCGCTGGGCACGGACACGGTGCCCACCTGGCGCATGCGCTTCTTGCCTTCCTTCTGCTTCTCCAGCAGCTTCTTCTTGCGGGTGATGTCGCCGCCGTAGCACTTGGCCAGCACGTCCTTGCGCAGGGCCTTCACCGTCTCGCGGGCGATGACCTTTCCGCCGATGGCCGCCTGAATCGGAATTTCAAACATCTGCCGCGGAATGGCTTCCTTGAGCTTCTCCGCGATGGAGCGCCCCCTCGGATAGGCCCGGTCGCGGTGCACGATGATGGACAGTGCGTCGCACTGGTCGCCGTTGAGCAGCATGTCCAGCTTCACCAGGTCGCTCTTGACGTAGCCCTTCAGCTCGTAGTCGAAGGAGGCATAGCCCCGGGTGCGGCTCTTGAGCTGGTCGAAGAAGTCATAGATGACCTCATTGAGGGGCATGTCGTAGCTGAGCAGCACGCGGCCGCCCTCAATGTATTTCATGTCCCGGAAGATGCCGCGCTTGTCCTGGCACAGCTCCATGATCGCCCCCACGTAGTCCTGGGGCGTGATGACGGACGCGTCCACGAAGGGCTCCTCCATGGATTCAATCTCCTGCACCGGCGGAAGGTTCGTGGGGTTGTCGATCATCACCTGACTGCCGTCGGTCTTGTTCACCTTGTAGACGACGCTGGGCGCGGTGGTCACCAGATCGAGGTCGAACTCCCGCTCCAGCCGCTGCTGGATGATCTCCATGTGCAACAGGCCCAGAAAGCCGCAGCGGAAGCCGTAGCCCAGCGCCACGCTGGTCTCCGGCTCGTAGGACAGCGCCGCGTCGTTCAGGCGCAGCTTCTCCAGCGCGTCGCGCAGGGATTCATAGTCCGCGCCGTCGGCAGGATAGATGCCGCAGTACACCATCGGCAGCACCGGCTTGTAGCCCGGCAGCGGCTCCGCCGCCGGGTTGTCCGCCAGCGTGATGGTGTCGCCCACGTGCACGTCCGCAATGTCCTTGATGGACGCGGCGATGTAGCCCACCTCTCCTGCGCGCAGCTCGTCCTTCGGGGCGTAGCCCAGCGGGCGGTACGCGCCCACCTCTGTGACTTCGAACTCGCACTTGCCGGCCATCATGCGGATGCGGTCGCCCACCTTCACCCTTCCGCTCTTGAGCCGCACCGAGGAGATCGCGCCGCGATAGTTGTCATAGTAGGAGTCGAAGATCAGCGCCTGGAGCGGCCCGTCCACGTCGTCCTGCGGCGCGGGGATCTTATCGATCACCGCCTCCAGCACGTCCTCGATGCCAATGCCCTGCTTGGCGGAGATCAGCGGACAGCCCTCAGTGTCCAAGCCGATCTCGTCCTCGATCTCCTGCTTCACCACCTCGGGCTGGGCGCTGGGCAGGTCGATCTTGTTGATGACGGGCAGGATCTCCAGATCGTGCTCCAGCGCCAGATACACGTTGGCCAGCGTCTGGGCCTCGATGCCCTGAGAGGCATCCACCACCAGAATCGCGCCCTCGCAGGCGGCCAGCGCACGGGAGACCTCGTAGTTGAAGTCCACATGGCCGGGGGTGTCGATCAGGTTCAGTTCGTAGGTCTTCCCATCCTTCGCGGTATAGTTCATGCGCACGGCCTTCGACTTGATGGTGATGCCGCGCTCCCGCTCCAGCTCCATGGAATCCAGCACCTGATCGGTCATCTCGCGCAGCTGCATCGCACCCGTCTTTTCCAGGATGCGGTCCGCCAGCGTGGATTTGCCGTGGTCGATGTGGGCGATGATGCAAAAATTGCGTATTCTGCTCTGATCAAAATCGGACATATGGAATCCTCCGCCTATCTTTTCAATGTAATGATACAGGATTCCAATGTAAAAATCAAGTCCACCCCGATGTTCGGGGTGGACTTTGCCGCGCGAACGCGCATTTTCCGGTGGATGCGCTCAGGCGGTCTGCTTCTTGCTCAGCGCGATCTGGAGCACCACGCCAAGGGCGATCAGCGCGAGGCCGATCACGTCCGTCATGGTACCGGGGACGATCAGGCACAGGCCGCCGGCGATGGTCAGCACGCGCTCGACCACGTTCATGGGCTTGACCAGATAGCCGCTCAGTCCGGCGGCCACGCCGACCATGCCGATGACGGCCGTCAGCGCAATCAGCACCACATCGTACCAGACCACGTCGCCGATAAACAGGATCGACGGGCTGTAGGCGAACACGAAGGGAATGATGAACGCCGCAATCGCCAGCCGCGTGGCCGTGATGCCCGTCTTCATCGGGTTGCCCTTCGCAAACCGGCGGCGTGATGTCCGCCACGATGCCGAAGTAGAACACGAAGAAGTGCGCCGCGATGGTGGGAATGCCCATCTGAATCAGGATCGGCGCGCAGGTGGAGGCCATGATGCAGTAGTTCGCGGTGGTGGGAACGCCCATGCCCAGCACGATGCAGCACAGCATGGTCAGCACCAGCGCTAGCAGCGACGAGGAACCGGAGATGCCGACGATGACGTTGATCAGCTTGGACGCAAGTCCCGTGATGGTCAGGCAACCGGCGATGACGCCCGCAATGCCGCAGGCCACAGCCACGGTGATCACGCCGCGTCCGCCCGCCTCGAAGGAATCAAAGATGCTCCTGACGCTGAAGCCACCCTCCGCGCCGAAGGTCGCCGCGAGCGTGCCGTGCTCGAGCTGCTCGCCCGCCTTCTTTGCGCGCAGATGCTTGAGAAGGTTGTTGAGGAAGCCCACCGCGATGGCCGCCAGGATGGCGATGGCCGCGGAGAACTGCATGGTCTTGGTGTTGCTGCAGACCAGGTAGACCAGGATGATCAGGGGCAGCAGCAGATAGGTGTCCTTGATCAGCTGGCGCATGCGGGGCAGCATCTCCTTCGGGATGCCCTTCAGGCCCAGCTTCTTCGCCTCCAGATGCACCGCAATGAAGATGCCCAGGAAGTACAGCACCGCCGGCAGGATGGCGCGCACGATGATGTTGGAGTAGGGCACGCCCACATACTCCGCCATCAGGAAGGCCGCAGCGCCCATGATGGGGGGCATGATCTGGCCGCCGGTGGAGGCGGAGGCCTCAACCGCACCCGCGAACTCCGCGCGATAGCCGGTCTGCTTCATCATCGGGATGGTGACGGAGCCGGTGGTGACGGTGTTGCCCACGGAGGAGCCGGACACCATGCCGCACAGCGCCGAGGACACGACCGCGACCTTCGCCGGGCCGCCCGCGAAGCGGCCGCAGAGGCTGTTCGCCAGGCTGATGAAGAAGTCGGAGATGCCGGTGCGCTCCAGGAACGCACCGAAGATGATGAACACAACGATGTACTTGGAACAGACGTTGATCGGTGTGGAGAGCACGCCGCTGTCGCCGTAGAACAGCTTGTAGACCACCAGCGGAATGCCGCCCTTGCTCCACAGGTTGATCAGCGTGTAGATCATGAACGCGCCCGCCACGCACAGAATGGGCAGGCCCACGCTGCGGCGGCAGAGCTCCGCCAGCACCAGCATGCCGACGGCGCCGATTACAATGTAGAGCATATCCTTGGTGACGCGCATGTTCAGCTTCACCACGGTCTGGGCGTTGAAGGTGTAGAACAGGAACGCGCCCGCGCCCAGCACCATCAGCACGATGTCATACCAGGGCATGTAATTGACCCGCACTTTGCCCTTCTTGGCCGGATAGGTCAAAAAGCCGATGAGCACCACCAGCCCCAGGAAGGAGGACAGGCGAATCTGCTCCATGAAGTTTGCAAACAGGGTCACATAGATGCAGAACAGCGAAAACGCCACCGTTATGCAACTGACGATGATCTTCGGAACGCCCTCCCACACGCGCGTGTTCGACTCGCGGTCGTACTTGCGCATGATCTCGTCGACGTCCGCAGCCGATCCCACATCCGCATCCGCCGCGCCGGGAACAGGATCGACGATCTTCGGGTCCTTTTCAGGATCTCGCTTCATATTTTTGCCTCCCAATGCCGGAAAGATTCCGCTAAAGTTTTCAAATATGCGACCGATACATGACGGGGGACTATGGCGAAACCCTTCGCCGTAGTCCCCCCGTTCTGTCTCCGCGCTTTGGACGCGCGATCAGCGTTCCTTATTCGGCAACCGTGATGCCCTTCTCGGCGAAGTACTTGGCAGCGCCAGCAGCATAGGGCAGGCCGCACTCCGCCGCGTACTCCAGATCCAGCTCCAGGCCCTTGGCATGGGCGGCTGCGATGGCTTCGGTGTTCTCGAAGATGGTGGAAACGATGGTGTAAGCATCCTCATCGGACACGTCCGCGTTGGCGATGACGATGGCCTTGACCGCCACGGTGGTCACATCCTCGTCAATGCCCTGATAGGTGCCGGCGGGGATGACGCACTCGGTGTAAGCGCCGTTGAGCTCCTTCAGCTTCGCAACGTGCTCAGCATCGCAGCCAACCAGGTAGGCGCCCTTGGTCGCGCACAGGTCGACGACGGCGGTGGTGGGAGCGCCGGCGACGACGAAAGCGGCGTCAATCTTGCCGTCCTTCAGCGCTTCGGCGGAATCCGCGAAGGAGAGGTACTGGGGATTGATGTCCTCTTCGGTCATGTCGTAGGCCGCCAGGAAGTCCATGGCGTTGAAGTACACGCCGGAACCGGCTGCGCCGATGGAGACGTTCTTGCCGCGCAGATCGTCCATGCTCTTGATCTCCGGATTGCAGGTGACCAGCTGCACGGTCTCGTTGTACAGGGCGGCCAGCGCCTTGAAGGAGGTGATGGGAGCGCCTTCATACTGCTCGAAGCGGATGCCGTTGTAGGCATAGTATGCAACGTCGCTCTGCACGAAGCCCAGCTGCGCAAAGCCCATGTCCAGCATGTCGATGTTCGCCGCGGAGCCCTCGCCGGCCACTGCAGTCACCTGAACGTCGGTGTTGTCGCTGATGTACTGGGCCAGCACGCCGCCGAAGGCGTAATAGGTGCCGGAAGTACCGCCGGTGGTAAAGGTCAGCTCCGCCATTGCAGACGCGCAGGAGACCAGCATGACCAGAGCAACCAGAATAGCCAAAGTCTTTTTCATTTTTCTTCCCTCCCATTTCTCTGGATCGGATGAAAATTAGCATTCCATGCGATTCTATCATATTATACAATAAATCCGGCGTTATGGCAATAGAAAATCGGCTTTTCCAACGTTAATTATTGCATATCCTGTTAAGTTTGAATCCATTTGGCCCCATTCTGCATCTTTGTCGCCGGCCATGATTCAGTTTTACCCGCGTGCATCCACCGTTTCCCGCAAAAAAAGGGCCGGCGGCACATTCCTGCGCCGCCGACCCTGCGTGCATCTCTCCCCGCGCCGCCTGCGCGCTCCCCCTTCCGGGCAGAGTCGCCACGCCCTGCATCCGTCAGAGCCGCTCGGGATAGCGCCCTCCGGCGATCAGTTCCCGTATCCTCTGCTGCGCGAGCAGCCGGTCCTCGGCATAGGTCATGCCGAACCAGTGTTCCTGGGTGGGCAGCACCCGGACGCTGCCGCGCCCGGCGCGTATCATCTCCCCAACGGCGTTGGGAAGCAGGTATTCCGCGCTCAACGCGTTCTCTCCCATGCGCTCCAGGAAGGGCACGAAGCCCTCCGCCAGATAGTCGATGAACGCCGCCGGGAGGCCCCAGATGTTCATCGACACGGACAGGGACGCATCCAGCGACCGCATGCCGCCCTCGCCGGGCGCCCAGGGCGCGCCGTCCAGCTTCACGATGCCGCGGGTCTCGCAGATCTCCTCCAGCATGCCCGCGCCGCTCACCCGGCAGAGGCCGCGGGTCACGCCGCCGTTGTCTGAGAGCGTGTTGCCCAACACATAGCCCGCCATGCACAAGTCCAGTCCCGTGCCGCCTGCCTGCGGCTTCGAGATGGAATCATGAATCAGTTGAAAGGCCTCCGCGCCATAGTAATCGTCCGCGTTCAGCACGCAGAAGGGACCGTTCAGCACGTTCCGGCAGGCCAGCAGGGCCTGGCCGGTCCCCCAGGGCTTTTTGCGCCCCTCCGGCACGACAAAGGGCGCCGGAAGGTCGCCAAGCTCCTGATAGACATATTCCACGTCGCACTTCTCTTCCACGCGGCGGCCGACGCCGCTGCGGAACTCAGCCTCAATATCTCTGCGGATGATAAACACCACGCGGTCAAAGCCCGCGCGCAGGGCGTCGTACACCGCATAATCCATCAGTACTTCACCGTTGGGGCCCACGGGCTCAATCTGCTTCACGCCGCCGCCGAAGCGGCTTCCGAAACCCGCAGCCAGAAAAACCAGCGTCGTTTTCATTCTTCTTCTTCCTTGGTTTGTTTTTGGGTTAATGCCATTATAGTATAGGTGGATGAAAAAAGCAAGTCCGCCCTTGCAAATGTGCACATGCATGTTATAATATAACAAAACGGCCCGCGGGCCAGATTGCGCGAGGAGGGTACTCAATGAATCTCAGGGAAAACTTCAGGAAAAACGTCACCGGCATACAGCATCTCGGCATCCCCACCCTGGACATCCGCAAGACGATGGACTTCTACCACGGCCTCGGTTTTGAAACCATCTGGGAGAACGGTGAAGTTGCTTTCATGCAGCTGGGCACACTCGTCATCGAGACCTACACCGCCCCGGAGACCGCCCAGTGCAACGGTGCCATCGACCATGTGGCCCTCAACGTAAACGACATCGAGGCTGCCTGGCGCGACGCCCAGGCCTGCGGCTACGAGACCCAGGACACCGAAATCAACTTCCTGCCCTTCTTCGAGCGGGGCGTGAAGTTCTTCACCATCATCGGCCCCAACCGGGAGAAGGTGGAGTTCAACCAGTTCCTGTAAATCCCCGGCCCTCCGCCCGGCAGACGCAACATCTGTCGGGCGGAGGGCGCTTTCATTTGAACCAAAGTCAGAGCCCCTTGATTGTACCATGAAAGCCGCCCATGCACAGCAGTTGGTGCTGTCGCATGGGCGGCTTCCCGCTTTCGCCAGTCCGAAGGTACCGCCTCCGGGTTCATCGCTTAAAGATCCGGGCACGCCCCTTCAGAGCGCCTCCTCAGCCCCTCTTCAGATCGCCGCTGCGGTCGGTATAGCTGGTGTGGAGCATCTGCTCCGCCAGGGGGCTGAGGGGTTTTCCATAGAACTGCGCATAGAGCTGCTGAACCTCGCGGTTCTCGTGGCTCAGGCGCTGCGCCATTCCCGCGTCCCGCCGGTAGAGACTGGCGATGCGCGCGCGTCGCGTCACATTCGCGTCCTCGAGCAGATCCCGGGGCTGGCCGCCGCCGCCGATGCAGCCGTGGGGGCAGGTCATCACTTCGATGAAGTGATACTGCTTTCCGCCGCTGCGCATGCGCTCGATCAGCCTGCGTGCGTTCTCCGTGCCGTGAACCACCGCGACGTTGAGCTGAAGGCCGCGAATGTCCACGCTGGCCTCCCGCACGCCCTCGAAGCCGCGCAGGGGCTGAAGATCCATCAGCGCCTCCGGCGGATTCTCGCCCGTGATGTAGGCGTACGCGGTGCGCACCGCCGCCTCCATCACGCCGCCCGTGTTGCCGAAGATCACGCCCGCACCGGAGCCCTCGCCCATCAGACGGTCGTATTCGCTGTCCTCCAGCGCCGCGAAGTCCACGCCCGCCTCCTTTGCCCAGAGGGCGAGCTCCCGCGTGGTGATCACATGGTCCATGTCCCGCATTCCGGGAATGCCCAGCTTCTTCGAGGCCGCGTTCATCTCCTCGCGGCGGATTTCAAACTTCTTGGCCGTGCAGGGCGTGAGCGCCACGTTGACGATGCGCCGCGGGTCGATGTCCATCTTCTCCGCAAAGTAGGTCTTGATGGTCGGGCCCTGCATGCCGATGGGGCTCTTGGCGCTGGAAATGTTCTCCAGCAGCTCGGGATAGTAGGTCTCCGCAAAGCGCACCCACGCGGGGCAGCAGCTGGTGAACTGCGGCAGGGGCTTCGTACCTTTGGTGACGCGCTCGATCAGCTCGCTGGCCTCCTCCAGTATGGTCAGATCCGCAGAGAAATTCGTGTCCAGCACATAGTCCGCGCCCAGCGCGCGCAGCAGCGCCACCATCTTGCCCTGCACGAACGCGCCCTTGGGCATGCCGAAGGCTTCGCCCAGCGCGGCGCGAACGGAGGGCGAGGTGCTCACCACAACCACCTTGTCTGGGTCCGCAACTGCCCGGCGGACCTCGGGATACTCATAGACCTCCGTGATGCACTCCGTGGGACAGACGTTCGCGCACTGCCCGCAGTTGATGCAGATCGCCCGTCCTCCGGTCTCCTCCAGGGTGTAGCTGCCGTGCACGCCGATGGCCAGCGTGCACACCTCCTTGCAATCGCCGCAATAGATGCACTTCTCCTCGCGACGACGGATACTGGGGTTATCCGCCTCAATGGGCACGCGCACGGACAGGGGCAAATGTTCTCCCATGAGCATTCATCCTTTCTGATTGGTATTCATCGCTCCGGCGGGTTCCGCCGCAGAGCGGATTTCGCATTTTTTAGTTTTTCGACAGCTCCCCAAAAATTCCTGCCGCCCCGTCCCCTTTTTTATCGCTCCAATCTGGCGCGTCGCAGCTTCCACCCACGCAAATCCCTGCAAGCCGGCAAAAGCCACGGGCCCAATCCCTTCGGATTGGGCCCGCAGCCTGTCAAAGAAGCCCCATTGCAGCAAGGCAATAGGGCTTCATGCAGGAGAAGAAAGGGAAAAGAAGGAAGTGCATCCACTTGTGGATGGCGAGTT
>SFTH01000043.1 GCA_004563405.1 bacterium | reverse complement strand
TACGGGGGACAGCCCGGTAACGGCGGCGCAGCAGCGCGTCTTATGCACTTCCGCCGCCAGCTCCCGCAGCTCCGGCAGGGTCAGCAGCTTTTCCAACAGGCCGTTCACAGGCGTGTCCTCCTTTCTTATAGATACGGGCGCATCACCGCACCCGCTCTGTAGGGCGGGATCCATGTGTCCCACCGCACGATATGCATGTTTTCCGGCGGGGCACGCGGGCCCCGCCCTACAAGATAGCAGCGCCGCTGCGCTGACGGGACGTCGTACCCTACGGACGTTTATCGGCGGCGTTCCCTGCGGGACGTCGAGGACGCCGTCCCCTACAGACGTTTATCGACGGCGTACCGGGTCTGACGCAGGCAGGGCGGAAAAGATGCCGCCCCGGCGGAGAGATTTTTCGTCCTGCCGATGGCAGGCCGACGACGGCGTACTCTGTGTACGTCGAGGAGGTCTGACGCAGGCAGGGCGGAAAAGATCCCGCCGCCGGTGTTTAGTTGAATTTGTTCATCGCCCTATCCGCGCCCTCGTCAACGATGCACAGCGCCGCCTCCGCAGCCCTGTCCAGCGCGGCGCGAAGGGTCTTGGCCTCCTCGCCCTGGGGCTTGCCGATGACCCAGTCGATCATCTCGTGGTCGGGATGCTCGGGCATGCCAACGCCCACCTTGATGCGGGGAAAAGCGTCGGTGCCCAGGTGCTGGATGATGTTCTTCAGCCCGTTGTGGCCGCCGGCGGAGCCGCTTTTGCGGATGCGCAGCTTGCCCACGGGCAGGGACACGTCGTCAGAGATGACCAGCACATGGTCGGCGGGCACCTTATAGAATCGCGCTGCCTCGCCCACGGACTCGCCGGACAGGTTCATGTAGGTCTGGGGCTTCATCACCAGTATTTTATGCCCCTTGTAGTCCAGCATACCTGTCCACGCCTTGAAGCGCAGCTTGTTGAGGGTGAATTTTTCCTTTTCCATCAGGCTGTCCAGCGCCAGCCAGCCCATATTGTGGCGGGTGGATTCGTACTTGGTGCCGGGATTGCCCAGCCCCACCAGCAGCCACTCCACGCCGCCGCTGCCGCCGTTCCGATTAAAAAACAAGGCGCTCGCCTCCTTGTAATAACTTGTAATAAAATGAGGGACTGCATACGCAGTCCCTCTATTATAGCACAGCTGTTTCCTTTTGGAAAGTATTTAGTTGAACAGCTTGGCGATGGAGATCTCCTGATAGATGCGCTCGATGGCCTCGGCAAACATGGGCGCCACGGAGATGTACTTGATCTTGCTGCAGCCGTCGCCCATAGTCTCGGGGATGGTGTTCAGGAGGGCGACCTCCTTGATGACGCTGTTGTTCAGACGCTCCAGCGCGGGGCCGGACAGCACGCCGTGGCTGGCGCAGGCGTATACGCTGTTGGCGCCGCCCACCTCCACGATGGCCTTGGCCGCGTTGCAGATGGAGCCGGCGGTGTCGATCATATCGTCAAAGAGGATGCAGTCCTTGCCCTCCACGTCGCCAATGACGTTCATGACCTCGCACTGGTTGGCCTTCTGGCGGCGCTTGTCCACGATGGCCAGACCCATGTGCAGCTTCTGGGCGAAGGTGCGGGCGCGCGCCACGCTGCCCACGTCGGGGGACACCACCACCATGTCCTCGCACTTCTCGCCGAACTTCTTGGCGTAGTAGTCCACGAACACGGGATTGCCCAGCAGGTTGTCCACGGGGATATCGAAGAAGCCCTGGATCTGGCTGGCGTGGAGATCCATGGTCAGCACGCGGTCAGCGCCGGAGGCGGTGAGCATGTTGGCCACCAGCTTGGCGGAGATGGGGTCGCGGCTCTTGGCCTTGCGATCCTGGCGGGCGTAGCCGAAGTAGGGGATCACGGCGGTGACGCGGCCTGCGCTGGCGCGCTTGCAGGCGTCGATCATGATCAGCAGCTCCATCAGGCTGTCGTTGACGGGCTTGCAGGTGGAATTGATGAGGAACACGTCGCTGCCGCGGACTGTCTCGTACAGGGAGACGGACGCCTCGCCGTCGGCGAAGCTCTTGACCTCCGCCTCGCCCAGCTTGATGCCGATGAGCTTGCAGATCTCCTGTGCCAGCGCGGGGTTAGCGTTGCCGGTGAAGATCTTCATATCCTTGCCGTGAGAAATCATGGTGCGCACTCTCGCTTTCTATCCATATTTTATAAGGTACGATGTATTGCAAACAGAGGGTATCTGTTTGTTAAAAAGAAAACAAAAATGCCGTCCCGCCGACAGCGGCGCCTTACAGCGCGCCCTGCGGCAAAGACGGCACAACACCCGGATGGCGGGCGCGGTCACGGACGGTATTTCCCTTGTCGTTGCGGAGGCAGCCCATGGGCGCTCACCCCTTTCCTTCGTTGTTCTCTGCCCCTATTATAACAGGTCTTGCGGGAAAATCCAGTATTTTTCCTGTTTTTTTCGGCAATAATTTTTCCGGCGGCTCCCGGCGGCGTCCCGCGCCGCCTTTAGCCGGTCAAAGAGAAGCTATTTTGAATATTTCGGAGAAATATTGCCCATTTTCCCTTTTTTATAGTTGCATTTCCATTCCCGTTGCATTACAATACAAGCCGGTACTCACCATGTAAGGAGGCACACCCATGCTGCATATCGTTCTGGTAGAGCCGGAGATACCGCAGAACTGCGGCAACATCGCCCGCACCTGCGCCGCCACCGGCAGCCGTCTGCATCTGGTGCGGCCTCTGGGCTTCGACATATCCGACCGGGCGGTGAAGCGCGCCGGTCTGGACTACTGGCATCTGGTGCAGGTGCAGGACTACGACGGGCTGGACGACCTGTTCGCCCGCCATCCGGAGGCGCTGGACGACCTGTGGCTGGCCACCACCAAGGCGCCGCAGGACTACACGCAGGCGCGGTTCTCGCCGGACTGCTGGCTGTTCTTCGGCAAGGAGACGGCGGGGCTTCCCGAGGACTTCCGCATGGCGCACTACGACCGGTGCCTGCGGCTGCCCATGCGCCGCGACGCCCGCAGCCTGAACCTGAGCAATTCCGTGGCGATCCTCACCTATGAGGCGCTGCGGCAGAATGGATTTCCCGGTCTTGCCGGTACCGGCGAGATGGCAAATATATGATCTCACGCGAGAGGAGTGTATCTCATGAATTACAATAAAAAGACTGTACAGGACGTAGACGTTCGGGGCAAGAAGGTGCTGCTGCGCTGCGACTTCAACGTACCCCAGGACAAGGAGACGGGCGCCATCACCAGCGACAAGCGCATCGTGGCCGCTCTGCCCACCATCCGCTATCTGCTGGATAACGGCGCGGCGGTTATCGCCTGCTCCCATCTGGGCAAGCCCAAGGGCGAGTGGAAGGCCAAGCTGACGCTGGCGCCTGTGGCGCAGCGGCTCAGCCAGCTGCTGGGGCAGGAGGTCATCTTCGCCAAGGACATCGTAGGCGAGGACGCCAAGGCCAAGGCCGCCGCTCTGAAGCCCGGCCAGATCATGCTGCTGGAGAACCTGCGCTTCGACATCCGCGAGGAGAAGAACGACCCCGGCTTCGCCAGGGAGCTGGCGGATATGGCGGAGCTGTATGTGTCCGACGCCTTCGGCACCGTTCACCGGGCTCACGCCTCCACCGCAGGCGTGGCGGCCTATCTGCCCGCCGTGTCCGGCTTCCTTGTGGCCAAGGAGCTGGCGGTGATGGGCAAGGCGCTGGACGATCCCAAGCGCCCCTTCGTGGCGGTGCTGGGCGGCGCCAAGGTCAGCGACAAGATCGCCGTGATCAACAACCTGCTGGACAAGGCCGACACCGTCATCATCGGCGGCGGCATGGCCTATACCTTTGCCAAGGCGCAGGGCGGCTCCATCGGCAAGAGCCTGTGCGAGCCGGATAAGCTGGACTACGCGCTGGAGATGATCGAGAAGGCCAAAAAGAACGGTGTGAAGCTGCTTCTGCC